>CAYWMD010000045.1:0-54586 GCA_964458575.1 uncultured Bifidobacteriaceae bacterium
AGGAAACGATGCTCGGCGTAGAGTTTCCGATGCTCGTAGCGTCCCCATGTCCAGCCCGGCCACGTCTGGAAGAACAGATTCTTCGACGTGCTGGGCAGGTTGCTCTCGAAATACTGCGCCGCGTTCATCGAATTGATAGCGTTCTTGATCGCCCCGGCCTTGGCGTTGAGCCCGTCGCGGGTCTTGTCCCAAACGCGGATCGCGAACATCGCGTGAAACGGAATCGTCTGCCCCTGCATCAGCGCATGAATCTTCTTCTGCTTCTTCTCCATCACGGTGAGCAAGGAGATTTTCTTTTCGCTGGCGTAGTCACCGGCGACACGGTCGTGCTCCTTCTCCTCCTTGCTGATCTCCCGCGAAATCGGGAGCGGATCAACGTTGACCGTGATGGTGTAGTCGAGCAGCCGGAGATTCGTGAGGCGCTGGATGATGCCGGGATAGGTCGTGCGCGGCCAGCGGGTCAGAACAATCAGCGAGTGGTAATGGCCGTCGAGGAAGAACCCGAAATCGGACTGGCCGTTGCCCTCGCTGTGCCAGCAGTTTTCCTGAATCGAAAGCTCCGGCGCGAAACCGTCCGCCGGGTCGAAATCGAACCGATCATTGAGCGAAGGGTTGAGAAACCGCTTGTAGTGCCGGAAATGGTCGAGGTCGGACATCGGCAGGATGCGTGCGCCGCCCGAACCGAAGATTTCCAACAGCAACCGATGGACATGGCCGAACTCGGTTTCGAGCTGATCAATCAGCGTGTTGTAGTAGTCGCGCCGGGCGGCAGCGGATTGGAACGCCTTGGGCACGTTCTCCAACGAGCGCGAGACGTAGAACACAACGCGCTGCCGACGGAGCTTGCGTTCGGACATCGCCTGCCAGTAGCGCGAGAAGCGTTCATTGCGGGCGCGCTTGGTCCAGACGTTGGAAAACGTCTCCGTCTCCTGCTGGTAACGCAACAACTCCCCCTTGTAGTCGGAATCGCAGAAGTATTGCACTTGCAGGCGTTGGTTCTCGTGCAGGGACGCGAGCAGGAGACAGAGTTGATCTTGGAAGTCGTTCAGGTCGGCGGCGGGACTGTTCGTGAGGTCGGGCGCTTCAAAGATGAAGCCCTTTGCGACGTAGCCGCCGCGCCGAAGATGATTGAAGATCATCATGTCGCGGACAAAGAAGCCATTGGGAGCGCGCTCAAGCATAGGTTAGATGCGGATGGATGGAGTGGTGACGGCGACTTCCTGCGAGCGAAGCTCCTCGCGCATCTCGTCAATGCGGGCGAGCTGTTCGGCGAGTT
The DNA here is from genome assembly GCA_964458575.1 of uncultured Bifidobacteriaceae bacterium. GTDB lineage: Bacteria > Verrucomicrobiota > Verrucomicrobiia > Limisphaerales > JADLHS01 > CAYWMD01. The sequence continues at coordinate 1,277 of CAYWMD010000045.1, forward strand.
GTTCGACGGTGCGGGCGCGTGCGAGGTTGTGGAGGGCGGTCTCGGCTTCACGGACGTGGGCCAGCGCCCGCTCGATGTGTGAGCGAATCAGTGCCTCGCCGCAGGGCTGATTCAAACCTGCGCGCAACGCGGTGTCGGCGGATTGCAGCCGGATATGAAGCGCGTGACGATTCAGGTCGGGCGCATTGGATTCGGCGGCGGTCATGGTTGCTCCTCCGAAAGCGGGTGGCGGAAATTGCGGTTGCACTGGGCCTCCGGCGCGAAACCGCTGCCGGTGAACCAACGCTCGAAAATGTCGCGGTCGTAGCCGGGCGGCTTGCCCTGCCTCAGCCCGAAGATGTAGGCGAGGCAAAGCGCGACGGGAATCAAGGCGACGACGAACGAAGTCAGGAACGATTGATTCAGCGGGACAAGCAGCACGAAGAACAGCGTGATACCCGCGCCGATGCCGCCCACGAGCCACCAGAACAACCCTCCCTCCAATCCCCACGTCCGGCCTTTGGAGTCGGAGGCGGCGTTGGTATCGGTGAGTCGGAGGTCTGTTTTCATGGCAGCTCGGGGCGGCGGGTGGCGGGGTGTGAGGCGGGTTCTGGCAAGATCAGAAGTTGCCGACGCCGACGGCGCTGTTCGCGTCAATGCCGAAGATTTTGTAAAAGGCGAACACAGCGGCGGGCGCAGCCGCGATGATCGCCCCGCCAATGATACTCATCTTGCCCTGGTCAACGTCGCCCCGCCGGATGGCGAACCCACCGTAGATGACCGCCGAGATGCCGAGGACGAAACCGAACATCATGATCACGGCAAGACTGTTGCTGATGCCGGTCTTGAGTTCGGTGGAGTTGAACACCTGCCCGAAGGCGGACAGGGTGTTGAGGGTGAGGATGGCAGCGGCCATGAGGATGGCGGGCAGCCGCGAACGGGTTTTTCGACTGGTCTGTTTGATGAGCTTCATACGCGTTTGTGTTTTTGTTGTCTGTCGTCAGCGGCGTCTCCGCCGAACACGCGATGACAATCTCACAAGCGCGCGAAGTGGTGGTGTATGCCCTACACAACATGCGCGCACAGTCCGGGCTACAAATCAGGGATGAACAAAACAACAGACCCGACGAAGCTCACCAAACTCCACGAACTGACCTCCCTGTTGCCGCGCGAAATCCGCGGCCAGTCCCACGCGCTGCCGCGCATCATGTCCGCAGTGCGGCGCGGGGAACTCGGATTGACGAAGCCCGGTCGTCCGCGCGGAAGTTTCCTGCTGCTCGGGCCAACGGGCGTGGGAAAAACGGAAACGGTGGTCGTGACGACAAACCAGATATTCGGCGCGGGCCAGTTGTTCCGGTTCGACATGAGCGAATTCCAGAATCAGGAAGCGCTCGGGCTTCTGCTCGGGGCGCGGCTCGGTGAAGTTGGATACCTCGGTGGCGTGCGCGAACGTGCGGCCGAAGGATCGCTCCTGTTCGATGAGGCGGAGAAAGCGCATCCGCGCGTGCTGGATATTCTCCTGCAACTGCTGGACGCGGCGCGAATCACAGTGGCGACAGGGCAGACACTGGACTTCAGCGGCTTCTACATCTGGCTCACGTCAAATATCGGTTCGGCAGAATTGATGAGCCTCCAACACTCGAACGACGCGACGCTGGAGCGCCACGTTCTCACACGAGCACAACAAACTCTGCGCCCGGAAATCTTCGCGCGTGTGAACGAGAAGCTCGTGTTCCATCGCCTGAGCTACGAACACCAGTTGGAGATCGCGGAGAAGTTTTTGTCGCGCGAGATCGAATTTCTCGCCGCGCGCGGGCACAAGCTCGAACTCGACAAGACCGCGTTGCCGTTCCTCGTGCGAAAGGGATTCCATCCGAAACTCGGCGCTCGCCCGATGCGCGATGCCGTTGAAAGATTGGTCGGTGACGCAGTGAGCGAATGTCTGCTGGATTCGCGACCTGCGTGCGGCGTCCTGGCGTTGGACGATACGCGGGACTGCCTGATGGTGCTGTGAATCAGGCCAGCAACAGATACAGGTGCGACTCGCCGATGTCCTTGTCCGGCTGGAACGCACCAAGTTTGCGCTTCGACAGTTGCCCGCAACCCTTGCGGATGGCCTTCCGCTTCGCTGCAATTTTGGGCAGGCGCACAAGCAGGCAGTCCGCGAACTGGTCACCAGCTTTGCCAGCGTAGATGTCAGGCGCGATCACCTCGGTCGCGCCTGACGTGTAAAGAGCGCCAACAAATTTCAAGGCGTCGCTCTTGCGCTTGAATCGTCCGAGCGAGCGCATTGCCTCGCCGCCACTCTCCAACCACTTCCGCACTTCGGCGCGGTTTTTCTGCGCCAAAAGCGACCGGACGAAAACTTCGTGGATTCGTTTTTCCGAAACGACTGTATGCGGCAGAGGTTTCCCGACCTTGCCGATGAGTTTTGGAAGTGATTTGTCCTTGGCGCGGGCGGCACGATATTCGTCGGCGGTGACAGGCTTGCCGTGCAAATAAATATCCTCGGACAGCAACGTTCCATCATGCAGCCACATCCGATAGCGCCCCGAAAAATCGCCGCGCACGGTGGAGAATTCCATCTGGCACTTGCCGTTCTCGTGCCATGCTCGTTGAACGCCCGTGCCGCGAACCATCCGGTATTTTCCCAGCAACCGCCCGGCTTCACTCCACTGGCGGCAGTCTCCATGCAGCAAACCGTTTCGATAAGGTTCTTCATTGGCGAGCTCACCGTTTTTGTGCCAGACCCGGACCACACCATGCCTGCGACCGTTGCGCAGGGGAACTTCTTCACGAAGCCGGCCATTACGATGGTAGGTTTTTTGAATCAACTTTTTCACAAGACCGACAATCGCTTTATTCGTCAATGAACTCATTTTAACGCCCAAAGGCGCTAGAATGACAGCCTAGAATTGGGGTGACGCAATCAAATCCCTTTCTAGCAGACAGACTCTCGCGATGAAAACCTAAGCGCAAAAGTCCCCGGCGGCAGCGGGCGGGTCAGAGGAGGAACGGAAGCGCGAGCGTCTAAGCGAAGCGACCCGTAGTATCCTTGACGCGCCCGCCGCCGCCATACAATAGGACAGGTTCTCATCGCGCTGTCCTCGGAATGAGCCGAATGGCTCGCACATTTTCCAATGGGTGATTGGAAAAATCTAAATTCCCGCCGACCGCTTGTGCGGATCATCAAGCTTCGGTCTGCGGTCGGCGAGCGGGGAAAGTGGAGCGGAGGGCGGAGAGAAGCGCCTAGCGGAACACAGCCGGAGCGCAACGTCCCGCCGCCGAGCCGCAGACGGAAGCCTGCCGCGCTGGCGGCATTTCGGCGAATGCCCACTCGTGACGAGCGCGCGGTTTGCGGAGTGGAACGGGCGTCGTCGAAGGGCAACAGGGCGACGGGCAGCCCGTGAAGCGCAGCAAACCGCGCGTTGGTCACGGCGAGCTATTGATTCAAGCGGGGGCACTGGCTTAAGTGGCGTCTGCAAGATGCCGGAAAGCGTCTGGTCTCCGAACTTGGCGAATTCATACTGACCGAATTGAATGGTCCGCGGGTCGTCGCGAAGGCGGAAGGAGCGGAAGGTTCGATCCCACACCGCAACCGACGAACGCCGACCAGTGAATGCCAACGCCTGGTGGCCACGTAAGACGCGAACCTCGGATAGCCCGAAGGCTCGCAAACACCGTCATTGCGTTTGGTCTTGGCGAAGTTGCAGCGCTGGTATGACTGACGCGTGCCGGTGAGCAAATGAAGCACCTTACGGTGGGTCACGTTTGCGCACGGCCACGGGTTGCGGTGGGCCAACATTGTGAGCCACCACCTGTCACTTGCTGCATTCGTTCCGCCGCTGCTACGCGGCAGGGTCGCCTCGGCGATGCGACCTCCACCTCCGACGGCGAGGGCTATCCTACGGCTTGTTCAACCGATAGAACCGATTTTCAGTCGGGAGATTGATGACGAGCGTTTTGTTCGTGCCATCCTCTTGAATCGCGCCGGGCGCATTGCTCCAATTGACCGAGGCCACGCCGTTCGTGTTTTCCTGCAACAGCCAGCCGGTGGCGGGCAAAGGCCACGAGACGGCCACCGTGTTGGTGGTCGTCAGGAGAATGGTCAGGCTCGGCGCGCCGGAGGTTTGCAGGGCGAGACTGAAAAGATACGCCACCCCGGTGTTAAGCTCACCCTTGTCGTCCTTGGGCGACCCAATCAGCACCCGGTCGTCCCCCAGCGCCGCCACGGACCAACCGAAGTTGTCGGTGGCGGCGGGCGTGGGATTGGTGCAGGTATTGAGCAACGTGCCGTTGGTGCTGAACAGATACGCCGCGCCGGCATCGGTGGCACGGGTGTCGTCTTGAACCGCCCCAATCAACACCCGGTCCGTCCCCACGGTCGCCACGCAATAAGCGAAGAAGTCGCTGGCGGCGGGCGTGGGATTGGTGAAGGTAGTGAGCAACGCGCCGTTGGCGCTGAACAGATACGCCGCGCCGGCATCAGTCGCGCCGGTGTCGTCACGATATGCCCCGATCAGAAACCGGTCGGCTCCAAATGCCGCCACCGTAACGCCAAACCAGTCGCTGGCCGCCGGCGTGGGATTGGTAAAGGTGGTTAACAGCGTGCCGTTGGTGTTGAATAAGTACGCTGCCCCGGCATCGGCCGCGCCGGTGTCGTCACGATACGCTGCAATCAGCACCCGGTCGGTCCCCAGGGCCGCCACACTTTGGCCAAACCAGTCGCTGACGTCCGGGGTGGGATTGGTGAACGTGGTGAGCAAAGCGCCGTTGGTATTGAACAGATAGGCCACCCCGGCATCGGTTGCGCCGGTGTCTTTGCCGTGCGCCCCGATCAGCACCCGGTCCGTCCCGACCGCGGTCGCGGAAACACCGAACCAGTCCGCCTCGGCTGGCGCGGGATTGGTGAAGGTGGTGAGCAAAGCGCCGTTGGTGTTGAACAGATAGGCGTCCCCGGCTTCGGTCGCGCCCCGGTCGTCGTGATACGCCCCAATCAACACCCGGTCGCTCCCGACCGGCACCATGGAAATGCTGAAGCCGTCGTCGCCGCTTTTGGGCGGCGCAGGGTTGGTGAAGGTGACCAGCAATGCGCGGTTGGTGTTGAACAGATAAGCCGCCCCCAAAAGGTTCACGTTCACGTCGCGGGTAGAGGCGCCAATCAGCACCCGGTCGTTCCCCACCGCCGCCACATGATAGCCGAAAGAGCTGCCCCGCGCCGCCGCGGGATTGGTAAAAGTGTTGAGCAACTTGAAGGTAGTGCCTTGGGCAAGGGCGGTGGAGAGTTGAAGATTGAGCGCCGAGCCGACGGCCAGCAATCCGAGCAGGTTCAACATGATTCGTTTCATATCAGGAGCAAGGCAGAGGAAATTCCCACGCTTTGAACCCAGGCAAATACCCGTTGAATCCTGCTTTGTTCTTGGCCGGAGTTACAGACAAAACTTACCGCCGATTTTTGACCAGTCCGGGCGGCAGGAATTGAGCTTATCTTGCCAAACGTAGTCGGATAATTATTCGATTATGTCAGAAGCCGCTTTGCTCCACTCCCGACTGGCGGAACCGCTGTCGGAGTAATGGAAGCTCACCGGGCGTTGCGTATTCCCACGGCTTGCCGCTCGAAGCTCGCGGACAAGCCTGTCCGCGCTCCGGGCAAATCGTGCGCTGGCAAATCGTGAGCTTGTCGTGAACCGGCCTTTGCGGCTATCGTCCCCGCGTCAGGCAATTATCAAAACGACCAGAAACCTTTTTACAAACTAACTTTGCGTAGCTTCGGCTGCTGTCGGAAATCTTATGCCAAAGGAAGCCATGCGGTAACAGGACGGTGGCAATACAAAATAAAAAGGGCAACCCTTTCGGATCACCCAATCGCAATTGCGAGAAGTTGATATATTGATCGTTTATCCCCCGGTCAAAAGCAAGCGTTTTATCGGAACCATTTCAAAATCAACGAATCACATGGCCGACCCCGCTCCTACACCGCCGCAGAAACGCTGCACGATTTACGTGGACAGCTTCAACTGGTACTTCGGCGTCTTCCAACACCGCCCCGCATGGAAATGGCTGAACGTGCAGTCGTTCTTTGAAGCCTTGCGTCCGGATGAGGAGGTGGTCGTCATCAAGATGTTTACCGCGCTGGTTGAACCGCAAAAGCACGTCAGCCCGCGCCGGGATCGCCACAAACGATACCTCAAGGCGCTGGGCACGTTGCCCAAGGTCAGAATCATTCTGGGCAAGTATCAAGAACGCACCGTCACCTGCCGGGCGCGAGAATGTCCGCGCCGGCTGGAGTATTCCGTGCCAGAGGAAAAGAAGACGGACGTGAACATCGCCGTCAACCTGCTGGAAGATGCGCTGCAAGGACTGACCGATTCAATGGTGATCGTCTCGGGTGATTCCGACCTTGAGCCCGCCGTTGAATGGGTGCGTCGGAACTACGCGCACATCAAGATCACGGTTTACATTCCGGTGCTGGAAGACGAGCGGCATCGGCGGCGCAACGACAACTACCAGCGGATGGGCGTGACCTGCAAACCCCTGCCAGTAGGCGACCTGTCCCGGCATCTGTTCGCCAACATCGTTGTCGTCAATGCAGAGGAAACGATTGCGCGCCCGCCTGAGTGGGCTTGAACGGCAGGCGCGGGACACCTGCCCCCACTTTTTGTTGTCCTGCGCTGCTGCCCGGCATAATCTGCCCGCGTCAGATAATTAACAAAACGACCAGAAACCTTTTTACAAAAACAATTCGCGCAGCATTTAGCTGCTGTCCAATCCGAAACCTAGGAATTTCGTACAGAGGACAGCGCTCGATGCGCGCCCCAACCGGGGCGCGCTGATTCGAGCGTTCCTCTGTGGGCCCTCCTAGGTGCCTGGATTGGGGCGACGGTCAGCGTTGCCCCATTTGCTTTTCAGACACCGAGGTTCCCACGGAGGACAGTTCCAGACAGCAGGCTGATTCGCGCGCGAGCGATTCAGCCTATGCCACGCAAAAAAGGAAGCAGCGGGGCGCGGGTGTCCGCCGGCAACGGCGACGCCATAGCCAGCTACAAGCATCCGGCCAAGCGGAAGAATATCCCGCCCGCCGGACTGGAGGCGCAGGGCGTTCTCAAGGACGCGCCGAAAATCCGTTACGAATACAATCCGCATTTGCCGCCGATGTTGCGCTCGGCGAGCGAGGCGAAGAACGCGGACAAACTCCCGGAACTTCTCGCCACCGCCCGCAAGCGGGCGCTCTCGGCGGATGAGGCCAAGCAACTCGCCGCAGCGTTACGCCGGCACGAGCCGTGGCTCGAATGGAGCGGCAAACGCGAGAAACCGTGGTTTGAAGTCGAGCCGGTCGCGTTGCACATGCACGAGCGCGTTTCCACGCAGGCCATCCTGCGCGTGCTCGCGCGGCAGGACGTGCAACGCGATATGTTCGCCGACCCGCAATTGGATTACGCTAAGGCGGTCCAGTTTTACCAACTGGACGTGGATTGGGCGAACCGGATGATTCTTGGCGACTCGCTGCAAGTGATGGCCAGCCTCGCCCGGCGCGAAGACCTCGCGGGCCGCGTGCAGATGATTTACCTCGACCCGCCCTACGGCATCAAATTCGCCTCCAACTTTCAGCCTCAACTCGGCCAGCGCGACGTGAAGGACCGCGAGCAGGATTTAACTCGCGAGCCGGAAATGGTCAAAGCCTACCGCGACACTTGGACGCTCGGCATCCATTCCTATCTCGCCTACTTGCGCGACCGACTGGCGATGGCCCGCGAACTCCTCGCCGACACCGGCAGCATCTTCGTGCAAATCAGCGATGAAAATTTGCATCGCGTGCGCTGCGTGATGGATGAAGTTTTCAAGCCGGAGAATTTCATTTCTGTCATCGCGTTTCGTAAAACAAGTAATCTCACGGACGAATTTCTTCCAACTTCATGCGATTTCATCCTGTGGTATTCAAAGGAAAGAAGCCGGATGAAATACCACCAGCTTTACATCGAAAAGACTTACCAAAACGTCTCGACTGACAGTTTCGGTTGTTGCGAATTTCCCGAAGGCTACTGGCGGCGCTTGACTACACCGGAGAAAGAATCTCCAGCCACGCTCGCAAAAGAATGGCGGCTGTTTGGTCTTGGCGATTTGACCTCATCGCACTTTTACGAAAGTCCAGCGTTTGATTTTGAGGGAAAGAGTTTCACGCCGGGCGGTCGGTATTGGTCAACTTCCATCGAAGGTTTGACTCGTCTCGGAAATTCAGGTCGCCTCGGAATCGTCGGCACAACGCTTCGCTACAAACGATTCTTTGCTGATTTTCCGGTAATGCTTTTGAACAGCCAATGGGAAGACACAGGAACAGGAACGCAAACGGAAGATAGACTTTACGTTGTTCAAACCGCGCAAAAAGTCATCGAACGCTGCCTGCTGATGACGACCGATCCCGGCGATTTGGTTTTAGACCCGACGTGCGGCAGCGGCACGACGGCATACGTCGCGGAACAGTGGGGGCGGCGCTGGATTACGTGCGATACAAGCCGGGTGGCTCTGGCGTTGGCTCGCCAGCGATTGCTGACCGCGCGTTTTCCTTTTTTTCAGTTGCGCGAATTGACAGCCGAGGATTCGAGCCGAAACAAAGACGGAACGTGGATTGCCGAACTTGGCGAAGACGGCAAACCCACGGGCAAGCGGATGACGTTCCAATGCAAAACAGTTCCGCACATCACGCTCAAAAGCATCGCCCGCAATACATCACTTGATCCCATTTTTGCAAAGCACGAGCCAATTCTCGCAGCCCGGTTAAAGGAAGTGAACGCGGCGTTGAAGCGCGCCACGCCGGAGTTGCGCCTAAAACTTTCTGCCAAGCTTCTCGCCAAACAAAAGCGCGACGGAAAGAAATCCATCACCGCCGCCGACCGCCGCCGCTGGGAATTGCCGAAGTCCGAATGGCGTGAATGGGAAGTGCCGTTCGATACCGACCCGGATTGGCCCAAGCCGTTGCAAGACGCGCTCACCGCCTACCGCGCCGCATGGCGCGCAAAGATGGACGAGGTAAACCAGTGCATCGCTGCCAACGCCGAAATGGAAGAACTGGTGGACAAGCCGGAGGAAGCCAAAGGCGTTGTCCGCGTCGCCGGGCCGTTCACGATGGAAGGCGTCATTGCGGTGGAGGATGGATTCGACACGCCGATCACCGGCGCACCAGAAGCACTGGAAACTTTCGGCGGCGAGGCTGCTGAACTCGCCGTCGCCAACGCCGAAGCGCACCTGGACAAAATCTTGCGCTTGCTCAAAGCCAGCGGCGTGGATTTCCCCGGCAACAAAAACATGAAATTCAGCCGCCTCGATCCGCTCACCGGCGCATCGCTCATTCACGCCGAGGGCGAATGGCTGAATGGCGACCAGAAAGAGCGCCGTGTCGCCGTCAGCGTCGGCCCGGAAGTCGGCAACATGACAGCCATGCAGGTCGAGGACGTGATTCGCTCCGCGAATCGCAAAGGTTACGACGACGTTGTATTCGCCGCGTTTGGCTTTGACCCCACGGCGCAAGACGCGATTGAAGGCGGCAGCCATCCGAAGCTGCGGCTGCACATGGCGCTAATTCGCCCGGACGTGGCAATGGGCGACTTGCTTAAAACGCAACCGGGCAGCCAGCTTTTCACCGTGTTCAGTGCCCCGCGCGTAAAAGGCCCGGAGAAACAAAAGGACGGACAATTCACCGTCGAAGTCGAAGGCATGGACGTTTACGACCCGGTTAGTAACGCGGTGTTCCCCAGCGAAAAGACCGGCAACGATTGCGTGGCCGCATGGTTTCTCGACAGCGATTACGACGGGCGGACGTTTTGCATCTGCCAGGCATTTTTCCCGGACAAGAGCAAATGGGACAAGCTGGCGAAGGCGCTCGGTGAAAAGGGGGTGGTTGAGGAAGATGCTTTCGCCGCGTTGAGCGGATTCAAGAGCCTGCCATTCCCGCGCCCGGCGCGTTTGGGCAAAGGCGAGCAGTGGCGCATCGCCGTCAAAGTTCTGGACTCGCGCGGCAATGAGGGCTTGCGCGTGCTGACGATGGAGGGTGGAAAATGAAAGTTGGTTTTAACGACCGCCCTCACCCCGGCCCTCTCCCCCAGGAGAGGGAGAATCGTATCGCAGTCGCTGGTGGATTCGCGCGCTCTGGATTCGTCGTGTGTCACAAAGCGATGTCGCTAGTGGCGGCGGAGTGCGAACCGACAAACGAACCAAACGTGATAGACAATAGCTGTTCCCTCTCCCCGGGGGAGAGGGTCAGGGTGAGGGCGAGCGTCCCACAAACTTCACTTCGTTGAGATTCGACCCATGCCGGAAGTCCAAATTCCAATTCAGCCGGTCGAGAACCCGATTCTTTGCTCGCCTTACAAAGAGCCGGACCAGCATTGGCTTTACGACACCAAGACCGGCATCCCGACGAAAACACCGGGACGCAGACCGGCAAGCTATTGGTTCAAGACGGAACGCACCGGCAGCGCGCAAATGTCATTGCTGGCCGAAGAAGAACGCGACGATTTACCGTTGGTCAACGCGCTGCGAGAGGACGTGAAACGCTGGCGTGAGTCCGGTTGGGAAAACGCTTCCGAGACGACCAAGAAATTGTTGCGCCACTGGTGGCGAGAGGACCGCACGCGGCGCTTGTTCTTCTGCCAGATTGAAGCCGTCGAAACGATCATCTACTTGCGCGAAATTCTCGCGCTCGGAAAGAAGCCGCGATGGACACCCAAGCTAACGCTCGACGAGTTCAACATGCTTGGACGCGGCCAGAATCCGCGCCCGCAGGAATGGATTACTAAAGTCGCGCAGCATCCCAAGCTTGCCGACATACCCAACGAGGCGGACGCAAAGCTGATTCCCCGGTATGCCTGCAAGATGGCGACGGGCAGCGGCAAGACGGTTGTCATGGCGATGCTCATTTCGTGGGCGTTTTGCAATCGTGGCACGAAGCCGGGCGATCCGCGCTTTCCCCGCCGGGCGCTTGTCGTTTGCCCGAATCTCACGATCAAGGAACGTTTAAGCGTATTGCGGTCGGGCGACCCCAATAACTATTACGAGAAGTTCGACATCGTGCCGTTCTCGCTCCGCCCGGAGTTGGCAAAAGGAAACGTCCTCGTTACAAACTGGCATTGGTTCAGCCCGGAATCGGAAGTCATCAAAGTCGGCGGCGTAACAGTCGGGAAACTTGGCGCGGAAACGCCGGAGGCATTTGCCATGAACCGGCTGGGCGAATTGTGGGATACCGAGCCGTTAATGGTGTTGAACGACGAAGGACATCACGCCTACCGGCCCGCGCCGCTCGCCAAAGACGTAAAACTCACGAAGGAAGAAAAGGAAGAACTTGAAGAAGCCACGGTTTGGGTTTCCGGCCTCGACAAAATCAATGCCGCGTGCGGAATCGCCTTGTGCGTGGATTTGTCCGCCACGCCGTTCTACATTCACGGCAGCGGCTACCCCGAAGGCTCGCCGTTCCCTTGGATCGTCAGCGATTTCAGTTTAGTGGACGCTATAGAAAGCGGCATCACGAAGATTCCGCGCCTGCCCGCGATTGATAACACGGGCCGACCCGACCCGAAGTATTTCAAGCTTTGGGAACACATCACGCGCGACTTGAAGCCGGGCGAGAAGTTGAACGGCGGAAAACCCAAACCGGAGGTCGTTTACCGAAAAGCCGAGGATGCGTTGCTCACGTTGACCGGCGAGTGGAAGGAACGGTTTGACCAGTTGAACGCCTCGCAGCCGGGACAGGAACGCACGCCGCCCGTGATGATTATCGTTTCCGACAACACCGACATCGCGGAGCATTTTCACCGGATGATTTCCGGCGAAGAAACCATCGAGGCCGACACGCCAGACGATGAGGACGAGGACGAGGATTCACCGAAGCGAAAGAAGAAGGCCAAGGCCCAAAAGCACTACGGCAGCGGCATCGCGGGCTTCGACGAGTTGTGGAATCGCAAGGGCGCGGAAGTCACGTTGCGGATTGATTCGGAATTGTTGAAAGTCGCGGAGAGCGAAGACCCCAAAGCTACGCGCAAGGAAGCGGCGGAGGAATTGCGGAAAATGGTTTCTTCCATCGGCAAGCCCGGCGAGGCCGGCGAACGCATCCGGTGCGTTGTTAGCGTGAACATGCTGAGTGAAGGATGGGACGCCAACAACGTGACGCACATTCTCGGCTTGCGGGCCTTTCAAAGTCAGTTGCTTTGCGAGCAAGTTGTCGGGCGCGGCTTGCGGAGGATGGATTACACCCCCGACCCCAAGACCGGATTGCTGACGGCGGAATACGTGGACATTTTTGGCGTTCCCTTCTCATTGATTCCGTTCAAGGGTCGCCCACCAGGCGGAGGCCCGCCGCCCGAAGACCGGCCCAAACACGAAGTCATGGCCTTGCCCGAACGGAAGCAATTCGAGATTCGTTTCCCGATCGTCGAAGGCTACGTCGTTTCGTTGAAACGCAATTTGGTGACGTGCAATGTCCGCAAAGTTGAACGGACAAAACTTGACCCGTGGACCACGCCAACCGCCGCGTTTGTCCGCCCGCAGGTCGGTTATCAAATCGGCCATCCGAGCGCCCACGGCGGTTTCGGCTTCGAGTTGGTTGACCGGCAAACCTACTACGAATCGGTTCATCCGCAGACGATTCAATTTGAAATTGCGCGGGAAATTGTCCGAACGCTGACTGAGGCGACGAACTCCGGGAAGGAAAAATTGCGGCGCGAAAGCCGCACCGCGCTCTTTCCCCAAGTGCTAGACATCGTGCAGAGCTACATTCGTGAGCGCGTCGAGTTTAACGGACTGCATCAGTGTGAAATCGGGTTACAAACATACGCGCAACGCATTATCGGCTTGTTGATCGCCGGCATCACACCGGACGACACCAAAGGTGAAGCCCCATTGCTGCCGCGATTGAATCGCTACAAGCCGATTGGCAGCACCGCCAGCGTTCATTTCAAGACGGTCAAACCGGTGCAAGCGACCAGCGCGAGCCATATCAATTTCGTCGCGTGTGACACGCTCTCATGGGAACAGGCGGCAATGTTTCAACTCGAAAAGCTGGCGAAGGAGAACGTCGTTATTTGCTACGCCCGGAACGAGCGGTTGGAGTTCAACATTCCCTACGATCTTTACGGCAACCCACAGGTTTACGAGCCGGATTTTCTTGTTCGACTGAAAAATGGCGTGACGCTGATTCTTGAGATCAAAGGCCAGCCGCACGACGACACGGACGCAAAGCACCAGGGCGCACGCCGTTGGGTAACAGCGGTGAATCATTGGGGCAGGCTTGGCGTGTGGGATTTTCTACCGTGCTGGAATCCGCAGCTTTTGCCGGCGAAGCTGGCGGAAGTCCAGGCCACGACCAAATGAATCCGTGCCGATCAGCGGTTGGCACGTGGTGATGGTTGTTAAGGGATTGCGAACGGCTTATTCGTTCCACTCGATTGTCAATTGCAGGCCGTCGGTCCCGGTGGTTGAGGAATGAGTCAGTTCCCCAACATCTCCCGGGACATTTGATCGGATGAATCCTTCAGGCGACGAACCACATCGGGGTGAGCGTCAGCGACGTTATGTTGCTCGCCTGGGTCGGCAGAGAGATCAAACAGTGCCATGGCTTTGGGGGCGTCTCCGCCGCGCACCCCGGGGTAATCCGCGGGTTGACATTGCTCATAGGGGGCCAGCAGCGTAACGCCGTCGGGCGCACGGGGGTCAACCCAGCGTTCGGTGGAGGTTGCGGCCTCACGCCGGTCGTTAGCCGCCAGCAGATGCAGCTTCCACCGTTCATCCCGCACCGTGGCCAGCCGCTCTCCGCGTTGTCCAAAGATCACCTCATGCGGACTCTTTGCCTGTGAGGCGAGCAACGGCATGAGATCGGCCCCATCCAACTTGCGATCCGGTGGTGGCGCAATCCCCGCAACCTTCAATGCGGTGGTGAACACATCCATCATGATCGCCGGCTGCGCGCTGACATGACCGGCGGGAATCCTGCCCGGCCATCGGGCGATGAAGGGCACACGGTAGCCGCCCTCCCAAGTCGTGCTTTTCATGCCGCGCAATCCGCCAGTGCTTCCGCCAAACCAGGGACCGTTGTCACTGGTGAAAACGACCAGGGTCCGGTCATCCAATTTCAGTTCCTTCAGCGTGGCCAGCACCTGGCCGACACTGGCGTCCAGTTCGGCCATGACATCTCCGTAAAGGCCCGCCCGGCTTTTTTTGTAGTAGTCTTCCGTAACGGCCAGCGGCTTGTGCGGCATGGCGTGGGCAAAGTAGAGGAAGAAAGGCTGGTTTTGGTTGCGCGTGATGATTTTCAGCGCCCGTTCGGTATAACGCCGGGTCAAGGTGGCCTGCACCACCGGGTCTTCAACAACCTGTTCGCCATCGCGGAGTTGAACGGGGCGCATGTCGTTGCTGTAAAGAAAGCCCAGATACTCCTGAAACCCGCGGCGCGTGGGAAGGAACTCAGGCTTCGCATGGCCCAAGTGCCATTTTCCCACCATGGCGGTGGGTGAAGCGACTATCAAGCAAACCGACACCGGCATTGAAGTCACCGTGCCGGCGGCGCAACGCGATTTGCTCGACACGATTGTGAAACTCGAACTCGACGGTCCGGCCACCGGCCTCCGGAAGTCACCTTGATGTTGAGCGAACGAGTCCGGGCGCAACTTCGCACCACCACCGGAGCGCGGCTTGTCCCAAGCCGCAGCCGCCCGAAATGTGTTGGTGCGGCGGGTTGAGGACAACTCGCGCTCCGATGGAAAGGATGTTTCAGGGTGGTGGTGTGAAGTTGCGCCCGCGGGTGGCATCCCGCGACCTTGGCGATTGTTGATGAACGCGAAATGGAGCAGACTCCGGCCATGAGCTTCTTTGCCAAGTGTCGGCTTTGTGGTTGCTGGATGGTTTTCTTCGCCTGGGTGACTCCGGCGTTTGCCGGCGAAACTGTCGCGCCGACGCCGTCCTGGGTCGAACTCCTCGACCGAGCGAAGTCAGATCACCGGCTCACAACCGCGCGTGAAGAATTGGTGCAATCCGCCAGGGAACTGCTCGCCAAGCCCATCGTCGTGCGGCGGGCCAAAAAAATCAGCGACGCAGACCAGCAAGAAAGGCCGCCCGATTCACGAGTTCAAAATCTCGAAGCCAGGAATCGCGAGCAGTACGCGCTGGCGCTGAATTCCTGTTCGACGGCATATGCCATCGAGGGGCAGTTGCCGTTGCTGGCGGCGGCCTACCGGTTGACCGGCGAGACGGCCTTTCACGACCGCGTGGCGGCGCAACTGGAGGAGGTGTCCGCCTGGTCGCCGATTCAGGTTTCCGGTTGGACGCTCCATTCGCCCAGCAATCGCCTGCCACCGGACGGAAATGACGGCAATTGGCTGGCGACCGGCCCGGGCTTGCGGGGAATTTGCCTCTGCCTCACGCTGATGCCCGACGGCAGCCTTGACCCGGCGCTCATCGCAAAAATTCATGCGCTGGCGGAAAAGGAAATTGCCGGGATCGTGGACGATTGGAAAACGAAACGGACTTGGTTCGCCCGGCGTCGCAACGCCATTTCGAATCAATGGATGCTGCCGACGGAGGGACTGATCGAGGCGTGTCTCTTGTTGGGCCGGGAGAAACATCGCGCGGCCTACGAGTTTGGCGTGGCGAATTTTCTGGAAGCGTTGAACGCGCACGGCCTCAACGGCGAGTTTGAAGAAGGGTTTGCCTACGCGAGCATGACCTTAAGGTCCATGCTGCACGCCGCGCAAGCCATGGCGGCGGCCGGGGATCGTCGCGCAATTGATCACCCGTATCTCAAGCGATTCCCGACATGGTACATCCACAACCTCCAACCCGGTGACACGGCCATCAATTGCTTCGACGGCGCTCATGCGCTTAACGCGATGAAGCTGATGCGTCCCTTGCTGTCGCTGGTAGTGGCTTGCGTCAGCAGTCCGGAGGCGATTTGGGTGTTGCGCAATCTGACGGACGGCCCGTCGAACGATTTGCCCGGCCTGCTCGCCCGCCCGCAATTCCGCGAGGAGAAGGGTACCGCTCCGGCGCTCTTCGCCCACTACGAGCGCGCCACGCGTGTCAATTGGCGCAGCAGTTGGCGCGACGATGCCGCGGGCGTTTGGGTGCGCGGCGGACACAAACTGGATCAACACGATCATCAGGACCGCGGCCATGTGAATCTGATTTGGCACGGTCGGCCCATTCTGATCGAAGCCGATACCTGCGCCTACGGCCACCCGCTCATCAACGTGGATTACAAGTCCGGCGTGGGGCACAACGTTCTTCAACTCGGCGCAAGGTATCCGGCCGATCCGATGCATGCTGGCAAAGAATGTCCACTGCCGGGCTGGCAGCAGCGCGGCGCCATCGCGCCCATCACCGTGCGGCAGATCGATGCCAAAGGCGGCGATGTCATGGTGTCGTGCCAATCAGGCTACACCAATCTGGCGCGGTGGGATCGCCGGGTGCAATGGCGCGCGGATTGGTTGGCGGTGAATGACGATGTGGCGCTGTCCAACGGCAAGACCGACATCATTCTTTTCCGCTGGCATCTCGGCACAACCCAGCCAGTGAAAATCATCGAAAAGGGGAATCGTTTCGAGGTCGCCTGGCCGGCAGCAAAACTGACGCTCAAAGCCGACGCGCCCGTTGAGGTCACGCAAGTTCGTCTGCCGGATTACACGCTGGAGAGAGTACCCGGGTCAAAGGACAACACCCACACCTGCATCGTGGTGCAAACGCGCGAAACGCAAGCGACACTGAGGCTCGACACCGAGGTGCGCCGGCGCCGCTGATCGTTTTGGATTCCCGCTGGCCGCCGGCGAATCATGCCGGCTTGCCCTGGCGGGCGCGGTCAACAATCGGCGACGCCCCGGACTTGGAGATTCGAGGTTTCCACTTCACTCACGCCAGTTCCTATTGAGGCGTTCGCCGCGTGAAATTCGTCGCGTCGTCGGTGCTGCCGCTGCCTTTGTATCTGGCGGCTTGGGGAAATGGAAACAGCGGACGGGTTTGAATGACCCGGCCGCTGGAATCGCGCTTTTCGGCCAGGAGCATGTCCGGCGCACGACGTTCTTCGACCCAGCGGAGAATCGCTTCCATCTGGCCGGTGGGCGACGGCCCCGCGCCACGGAAGCCGTGATCCACGCCGGGCGCCAGAAACAAGCGCGCAAATTTCGACGTCTTCCGCGCCCCGCCCATCCGTTGCTGGACGCGCCGGTAGTAGTCAATCGTGCCTTCCGCCGGGATAAGCTGGTCGGCCAGGCCATGAGAGATGATGAGCTTGCCGCCCCGGTCGCGGAAACGCGTGAGGTCGGGATTGTCCGTTCCGATGACCTCGCCGTATTGTTCCACGGATTGCCGCCACAACAGTTCAAAGCCCGCCGGCGTCAACGTTTTCCAATCCCACTCCGGGTCTTGCAACAGGAAGTATTTGAAATAGTCCAACGCGATGCCGAACGGTTGCCCCGTCAACGGCGAGCCCTTGGTGCTGGCCAGCGCGGAAAGGTCGGTGCCTCGCGCCAGTCCGTACCACAGGAACGATCCATCCTGTCCGCGCGGGCCTTCCCACATTTTGCGAATCACATCGGCGTCGGCTTCCGTGAACGTGTCGCCGCGGACGTTTGTGCCGACGAGCGCCTTCGGATCGTAGGCGCAGCGCGTGGGGTCGGCGATGACGCCATCCTTCACTCCATCCAACGCATCGCAGGCGGCCACCGCCGCGGTCGTGGCGGCTTCGAGTTTGGATTTGGGGACGAAATTGCCGGCGGCAACCATCACGACCTGCGGCCAAAGTTCGGCGGGAACAAAGCGATGCCAGTTGATGGCGGGACAACCGGACACGATCCCGTCGTAATCGTCCGGGTAACGCTGCGCCTCCATCAACCCCTGGCGTCCGCCGGTCGAGCCACCCACAAAATAGGAATAGCGCGGCGCCTTGCCATAGAACTCCCGCGTGAGCGCCTTGCCCACGACGGTCATTTCATGAATTCCGAGATGGGCGTTGTCCCGGATCGCCTGCCAGTTGAGCCGGCCCTTCGCGTCGAGCGCGAACCGGCCGCTGCCGCCCTCATGGCCGGTGTCGGTTGCGCCCGCGGCGTAACCTTGGGCCACCGGCCCGCGCAAACTGCTGGCGCTGCCACCCAAAAAACCGCCCCCGCCGTTTCCGCGAAACCGGCCGTTCCAGTTCGTAACCGGCAGGCCGATGAAAATCCTGACCCGATCGCCGGACGGCGGGTGGGTGACCGTGGCCGTGACGCGGCACGACCCGTCCGAAGGGTCGAGGGCCGCTGAGTCAATGGTGGTGTTGGGAAGCGAAACCTTGACCAGGCTTTCGCAGGGACACACGGGCGCGATGTCGGGAAAGAGCGGCTTGGGCGGAGTCTCGGCCGCCCGGATGAAAGCCATCGTGGCGGAGATGACCGTGGCCAGGGCGGCTGTTTGAATACGCAGGCGATGAATCGAAACATGGTCTTTCATGTCAGGGCGATGTTTTAGTCCATGGTCCGCTTCCTGGCAACGCTTCCGGGTAATTCACCATTACGGCTGCGGCTTGATCGAACAGTCCGGCAACCGACGCTGGCGGTGTGCGGTTCAAACGCAAAGAGATGTTCGAGTTAGTGAGACGGTTGAATTGGCGTGGAAGGTGGCGGGGTTTCGGAGGGCATTACACGTTTGAAGAGATGTTCCAGGCGGGTGGTCGAGATGCGGAGTTTGAGGCGTCGTTGGAGAAAACCACTGCGGACCCGCAAGTCACAGCGGTAATCGTTCAGGAGTTCATTGAACTGATTCACTGAGGTGGCCGCACCCGCGTCCGTGAGCAATTGGAGGTCTGCCGCCGGGAGGAAGGGAACAAACAACCGGTAGCAACAACGGGGTCGGGGATACAGACAGTGCTTGAGGGCGACGCGAAGGTATTCATCGGGGGTGCAACCGACGCTCTGGCAGAGGGCTTGGGAAAAAGTTTTCATACGCTCGGACACCAATGGAACTGCCGGTACTCCAAAGTTCACTCCAGTCAATGACGTCGTGAAGTTCATTGTTCAACAACACCCAACCACTTCCAAGGCGCTACTGAAGTCCTCAAACAAATCTTCGATGTCCTCAATGCCCGCCGAGACGCGGATCAGACCGTCGGTGATGCCGGCGCGGGCGCGCTCTTCGGGGCTCAGTTTGCGATGCGACGTGCGAGCGGGAACGCACACTAGGCTTTCCACGCCGCCCAGGCTCAACGCGGGCATGATTAGGCGAAAGCGCGCGAGCACCGCGTCCACTTGCGCGGGATCGCGCAGTTCGAAGGAGAGCATCCCGCCGAAGCCCCGCATCTGTCGCGCGGCCAGCGCGTGGTCGGGATGGCAAGGCAGTCCCGGATAATGCACTTCCTCCACCGCCGGATAGTTCAACAGAAACTCGGCGAGGCGCTGGGCGTTTTCGTTGTGCTGCTTCACGCGCAGGGCCAGCGTTTTTATTCCGCGCTCCAGTAAAAAACAGGCGTGCGCGTCGAGCATCCCGCCGTGGTTCACCGCGTAATCTCGCGTGCGCGCCACAATCGCTGACGACGCGACGACCGCTCCGGCGTTCAGGTCGCTGTGGCCGTTGAGATATTTCGTGCCGCTGTGGATGACGGCGTCGAGGCCGAGGGTGAGCGGGTTTTGATTGATGGGAGTGGCGAACGTGTTGTCCACCACCGTAAGGATGCCCCGCTCGCGGCCCAGCCGGCCAATCGCCGCCAGGTCAATGAGCCGCAGAAGCGGGTTGGTGGGCGACTCGACGTAAAGCACTTTCGTTTCCGGGCGCAGACTTGCGGCGAATTCGTCCGCCGTGCGCGCGAACGAAACAGCGATGCCAAATTGCTTCAACTCCTGCACGAACTGGAAAGTGCCGCCGTAGAGGTCGGGTTGGAAGACTGCGTGGTCGCCCGGTTTGAGATGCGCGAACAGCAGCGTGGTGATTGCCGCCATGCCGGAGCCAAAGACCACGGCGGCTTCGCCCTGCTCCAACGCCGCGAGCTTTTGCTCGATGACGCGCTGGTTGGGCGTGTTGAAGTAGCGCGGGTAGAAATTTTCATTGGCGGGATTGGGGAAGGCGAAGGCGGTGGAGGGGAAGACCGGACTGCACGCGCCGCCGGTGCGCTCGTCGTGGTAAGTGCCGGCGTGGATGCAAAGCGTGGAAAGGCGGAGCGGCTGGTCGGGTGGCTTCATGGCAGATGGGTTTTGACACCGGTGACTTTGACCACCAGCACACCGCGCGACCATGGAAAACGGGCTTTGTTCGCTTCCGCTTTGGGGCCACTCGTGAGGAGTCCGCCGGTGCCGAGGACGGTGCAGCCCTGACCGTCGCCCTTGGTGCGCTTCACGTCGCGGGCGACGAAGAGCAACTCGATGCGCGGATCGAGCTTCAGATTTTTCTCGGTGGTTTCGAAGCGCCAGGCCGGGATGAGGATTTCGTCGCCGTTGGTGTCCAACGGGAGAATGTTGCGCGCCCAGCAGGCGGCCAGGTGCGGCCCGTCTGGCCCGGTGGTGGCGATGGCCAGCCATTCGGATTTTTCGATCACTTCACGGTAAACACCTTCGATTTTGTTCATGGTCTTGGTCCTTTCAGGTTGTTGAGTTCCGACAAATAGCACGGCGGGCTGGCCGACTTCGGGATTTCCTCGGCGGCAGCGGCGGCGGGCGGGCAAAGCGATGAGACTTTCTGGTGTTCGCGCGCGGGCGCGGTGGCAGCCGGTTTGGCGTGGCCGGGGAATTCAGGATCATCGAGAATCTGCCGGAGCACGCGCGCGGCTGCCGCTGGATCGAAGTCTTCGTGCTTGCGTTTCTTCACGTTGAGTTCGCTGAGATCGTAATGCTTGTCGGCGCGCAGGCCGTGGCGCGCCAGAATCTTCGCCGTGCAGCGCAGTGGGCAGCCGTCCAAGGCGATGATGGGCCGGCCTGACTTGGCGGTCTGGACCAGCGGCTTCACGTCGCCACCCACACCGGCGATGCAGGACATCTCCGCGACCTTGAGCCGATCCAGTTTCACGGCGATGTGATTCGCCATCTGCGCCGCGCTCGACGCGCCGGAGCAGGAATAGACCAATGGCAGCTTGGATTTCATCGAGGTGTCAGAGTTCTTCACTCGCTGGGCCGGCGGCCTCCGGCAGCGGCACGGAATCGGTCAGCGGCGGCGGCGGCGGCGTCATCTTAGCCAGCGCGCGTTTGAACGCCGACATGTCTTTGATCACGTCGCCCACGAGGCAATCAATGAGACTGCGCCGCTGTTCGGGAAAGCGCTCGATGAAAGTTTGGAAGCTGAAGCTCGGATCGTAGAACGCGTGAATCAGCCGGCGCACCGAATCCACGCCGTCCCACAAGGCCGGTTCAAACGCGCCCAGCCGCGCGGCGGAAAAATCATTGGTAGCGAGTGCATCTTCAATGCAGTTGGCCGCCAGTTCCGCCGAACCGAGCGCGAGGAACAGACCGGAGGAGTAAATCGGATCGAGGAAGGCGCGGGCGTCGCCGATCATTACCCAGCCCTCGCCGCAGGTCTGGCGGTTGAGATAGGCGAGCTGGCGCAGGCCGCGCACCGGGCCGACGCGTTGCGCCGCTGTCAGCCGTTCACCCAACGGAGCGCAGCGGGACACTTCGCGCTCAAAGATGGCCTCCGACGTGCCGCCGACGCGGAAAAGATAATCCGGGTCGGCGACGATGCCGACGCTGACGATGTCGTCCGGCAGCGGGATGTACCAGAACCAGCCGCCGCCACCGAGCAGGAACATCGTCGTTTCGCCAGCGTCAGTGCCCGGCAGGCGTTTGCCGCCACGGTAGTAGCCCCAGAGCGAGGCTTTCTTGAGTCTGGGCACATCGCCCTTGAGTTTGAGTTGCCGGCCAATCACCGTCGCACGACCCGAAGCGTCCACCACGACTTTGGCGGAAACGCGGCGGGTTCGCGCGCCCGCGCCGAACGCGACACCGGTGGCTCGGTCGCCGTCGAACAAGACTTTTTTCACCGGCACGCCCTCGCGGACGTCCGCGCCCGAAGCGCGCGCATGGTCGAGCAACATGCGATCGAACGCTGACCGCTCGACCTGCCAGGTGCGCGAACCGTCTCCGGGAATGGTTTCCGAAAAATAAAATGGCGTGGCTTCCTTGCCGTCGGGCGGGACGAACCGGACGCTGTGTTTTTCCGGGAAGGGCGAGGCTTTCAACTGCGGCAGAAATCCCAGCCGGTCAAGAATGCCGTGAGTGTGCGGCACGAGGGATTCGCCGATGTGGTAGCGGGGAAACGCGGACTGCTCGAAGACTACACAGCGGCGTCCGCGACGGGCAAGAAAAGCCGCCAGCGCCGCGCCGCCCGGCCCGCCGCCGATGACGGCGACGTCGTATTGGTTCGAATCGCAGGAGGATTGTTGCTGGCTCATAACGATTCAATCTGGGGTTGGGTTGATAGTCGCGGATTATCGAAGGTCAGTGCTGGTAATGTGGGAACAGACTGGCGAGCAACAAGACCTCGGGATGGGCGGCGGCGAGCTTGGGGATCACCAGCCGGATGCGCGAACGATGGGCCGCCAGTTTCTCCCGGAGCGGACGCAAGTCCGTCGTTTTGTCCCAGTGGAGTTTGTTCAAATCCAGAATCAGGCGGCTGCGGCTGCGAGTCAGCGAATGGCTGATCCGTTCGCCCAACCCCTCGGCCTCCAAGTTGGACAGGACGCCCTCGAACCGCATCCAGACCTGTTGTTTCGCGTGCTGCAACTCGACCTGAATGGAGAATTCCGGCGAAGTCACCTTGCGTTGAAATTCCTCCCAGATGGCAAAGCCGTTCCAATGCTCCTCGGGCAGGCGGTAGGTGGTGCGGATCAACTTGGGATGTTGAAACCAATTCATCTTGAGCGTCAGCGCCGTCCACAATGCGGCGCCCACGGCCAGCATTGAAGTGGCGTGTTCCCGCAGGGTGGGCTGGCCCAACTCGGCATGGATGCGCCGTTGCAGATCGCCGATCCACCGGCGGACAGTGGCGTTGGGTCCGAGCAATCGCCCGGCGAGAAACACCGGATACGCGGTGCGCAGTTCCGAAGCGTAGTATTCCGCCTTTTGGCGGAGAACGGGATTCGGGGAATGTTTGAGCTTTTGATAACCCAGCAATCGCGCTTCCAGCACGCGATAGATGCTCGGCCCGAGCCGGTGAAAATCCTGCTCGAAGCACCAGCGCTGGAGGTCCTCGATCTGCTCCGGCGAGAGCGTCGGATGTTTCATCATCGTGCGGAAACCATCCGCCCGCCGATAGAACAGGTCCTTGTCGGTCGTGTAGATGTCGTGCAACAAGTTTTCCTTGATGACGCGCTCGTGGAACGGCGTGCCAGGCACGGGACCGTAAATCAGGAATTGCGCCAACGCCGGTTTGGCCTGCATCAAACCGTCAAGTTCCTGTGCCGCGACTTCCGGGGTCTGGTAATCGAAACCCACGATCATCGAGGCCAGCACCGTGATGCCATGATCGCGAAACTCCTTGAGAATCTCGTTGGCGGGTCGGCCCAGTTGTTTGGCGTAGTTGGAGCGCGTTCCCTCGTAGCCAATCCAGAAACCGTCAATACCCATCTCCAAAATCTCCTCCACGGTGTACTGGCTGATGGCCTTGATGCTGGAGAACGCGAAGATGGAAGGTTTCTTTCCGCCCTTGATCACGCAGTCGCGGAATTCCATCGCCCGCTTTTTGTTGAGCAGGAAATCCTCGTCCAGAATCAAGAACACCAGCCTGGGGTCGAGGTCGAGGTAACGTTCCGCGACGGCGTAAATGTCCTTCCCCTCCGGCAGCAGCTTGATGTGTTTGCGCGAGAAGAAATGCGAGGTGCAGCAGAAGTCGCAGCCATTCGGGCAGCCGAGTCCGGCGAAGATTTTGCCCGTGCCGGAGACTTGGATGCCAAACACCTTCAGCCAGCTCACGATCAACGGGTGTTTGTACGGCATCGGGAGGGGCGGTTCCCCAAGCAGTTGACGAAAGAACGCCACGCCTTCTTCGCGGCAGATGTAATCCCCGTAGGGCTTGAGCACCTCATCCTTGAGCACCGTGCCGTAACCGCCCAACACAATCTTGCTGTGCGGCGAATACTGGCGGATGAGCGCGACGGTTTCCTTCATCTTGTGCATCACCGCCATCAGGAAGGAAACGCCCACATAATCGTAGCCTTTCTTGAGTTCCCGGATCAGTTCGTCCTTCGAGGGGTATTGCAACACCACGGTGGGCGCGTCGAGGTTTTCGGCGATGTATTCCAGGCCAAAGTGGATGTTGACCGTGCGCGGACTGAAGATGCCTTGGGCGCGCAGCACCTGCCGGTAAAGGAGTTCATAACCGACCGAAGGCGCATCGCCATACTCCGGGCCTAACGGACGACACACACTGGTTAACAGGATTTTTTTACTCATAAATCTTCCAAATGAGACAATTGTGAACACCGCGCTCGAATGCCAGCCCGACGGAATGTGTTCCTCAAGACGCTGAGCCCTCTCCGCTCGGGGCGAGGGGAGAGGGCATCAGGAGTGCCGAAGCTACCAATGAGGCGGGGAACATCCCTTGCGCTTGGGCGATTGGCAAGGAACGGCGTGGGTGGTTTACCAGTAGAGCATTCTAACAGCTCCGCGTGGAAAGTGGTGTCCAACTTGTCGCTGATAAGATCATGAACTTTGCCCGCGGCTCGCCGTACTATTGCAAACGCCGACGTCGCCAAGCGAACGTCGCGGTGGTCCGCTGCCAGGCTGGGCGGCCCGGGTGATGCCGTGTTAAAGCTCAGTTCGACGTTCATGTCAGGCTTGCGGTCAGGGTCAGAGTCAGGAGTAGCGAATGGATGTAAATTGGTCGTCGTAAAACCACGGCAGTAGCCGGTCCACGCGCAACAATCCCGCGCGGGTCAGTTCCACGGCGTGCTCGTTCCAACTCAACCAGCCGCCGTCGGCCAGCGCTTGGAGCGGCGCGGCGAAGCATTCCAGCGGGTCCACGCCGAAGCGCTCTCGGAGCGACGCCAGCGGCAAGCGGCCAAACTTGAGTTGCAGGACGAATTCACGGACGAGTTGGTCGCGCGGGGACAAGTGGAAAGCGCGTTGCACCGGCAGTTCGCCGCCGGCCACCGCCGCCTCGTATCCTTCAAGCGTGGTTCGGTTCTGGTAATGGAGTCCGTTCACGTAGCCAAACGAGGCCACGCCCAGGCCGATCATGTCGGCGCCGCGCCAGAGATAATCCTGATAGCGGAAGTGATGGCGCGTCGGGTCGCGAACCACATTGTAGGCGCTGATGGCCGTGTAGCCGGACTGTTCCAAGGCGCGCAAGCCGTCGTCCAACCGCGCTCGCTTTTCTTCCCACGAAACCGGCGGCGTGGGCAGCGTGTCCGCCTCGATTTCCCGCGCCAGCCGCGTGTTGCGCGGGATTTCCGTCTGGTAAAGCGTCACCGCGTCCGGTTGCAGTTCGAGCATTTGCTGGAGCGTCGCGTGCCAGTGCGCATCGGTTTCGCCCAACAGCCCGCACATCAAATCCAGGTTTACCTGCTGAAATCCCGCCGCCGCGACCAACGCAAACGCCCGCCGCACGTCCGCCGCGCGATGCACGCGGCCATTCAGCGCGAGCAACCCGTCGTCGAAACTCTGAACGCCCATGCTCACCCGCGTCACGCCGGATTCGCGCAGGGCCAACAGCAACTCCCGGGACACGGAGCGAGGCGCACACTCGAAGGTAATTTCTTCCGCCTCCTCCCATCGGAACGCCGCGCGCAAGCCGGTCATCAGCCGGTTAAGTTGGGCGACGCTCAGGAGCGACGGCGTGCCGCCGCCGAAATAGCCGAAGCTCACGGGCCGCCCATTTACCGCCGGGTGTGCCGCGTAGAGCGCCGCCTCCTGCACCACCGTGTCCAAGTAACGGTTGATCACCGTGGCTGGCTGCCCGATGTAGGAGAGGTAGTAGCAGTAATCACACTTGTGATGACAAAACGGCAGGTGGACATAGACGCCCAACGGCTCGGAAGAGAGGCGACACTCCAGCGCGTCGCGGAACGCCGGCACTTGCGCCTCTGTCCACGCTGAGAACGGCGGATAGGCCGCGACGAAGTAGTTGCCCAACACGGGCTCCACGATCGCGAGACGGGAACAATCGTGCAAACCACCCTGCGTTGCGCCGGTCAACCGAAGCGTCGTCTTGTTCTCAGTGAGCATTATTCAAACGATTTGTGGTCGCACCTCCAACCAGGCGCAATCCACCTTCGGGGCAAAACCGATCCCGACGCGATGCCTAATACCCGCATGGTCGAGCCACGCCGTCAGCCGGCTTGGGTTTCAGCGGCGAGCGATCAAGCTCCGTCAGGTAACAGGGCGGACTGGCTGGCTCAGGCGGTTGGATTTCCCCGGCCCAGGCATCGGTGGGAACATCGCCGCCCGGGGTTCCTCTACCGGGCGGCGTTCGTCCCGGAAAACCCGGCGCCGCGAGCAACTGCTCAAGAACGCGCGCCGCCTCCCGCAGATCAAAATCTTCATGCATGCGTTTCTTCACCCCGAGATCACTCAAGTCCAGATGTTTGTCGACTTGGAGACCGTGCCGCGCCAGAATTTTCGTCGCGCACCGCAACCGGCAGCCGTCCAGCGCAATGATAGGCCGGCCCGACAACGCCGTTTTCACCAGCGGCTTCACGTCGCCACCGACGCCCGCGATGCAGGACATCTCCGCGATTTTGAGCCGGTCCAGCTTCACCGCGATGTGATTGGCCATCTGCGCCGCGCTGGAAGCGCCGGAACAGGCATAGACCAACGGCAGTGTTCTGCGCTTGCGCATGGATTCGTGTTTTCATGCTAGACGACCCGACCGCGTCCGGCTTTGACTCAAGTCAAGGTTGTTGACTGCGCGTTTCCTAGACTGCCCCGATGGGTGAATCGACTGCAAAACCGACTTTCCACGAAGAGCCTTGGTCGGAGGATGAAAAAATCGGCGAGCCATTTCACCGGTTTCAAACTCTCAAGACCACCGACTTTCCCGCGGCGCTAATGAGCTTTGCCAAATTCAAAACCGCCATCGCCCGACGCATTCAGTGGGAGGAGGAAGAATTGTTTCCTGAGTTCCTTCAACGCGTTGGCGGTGGGTTGGGAAGCACCTGCGACGCCTTGTGCGAAGATCACCGGGAAATTGCGAAACTGCTGGACACCATCGAGGCGAAGTTGAGCCAAGCGAATCCCGCCACCGAAGCTGAAGAGGCCACGCTGCAAAAGCTGCTGGCCGCCCACAATCACAGGGAGCACACCGTTTTCTTTCCGGCATTGGAGTAATTCCGGGCGGGCCGCCTTCATCGCCTGCCTTGGTCGAATGCACCACGGATGGCGGTGTGCAACAGCGTTGAGATCTGCTGTTACGTCGGCATCATCTGGCTGGCCGTTTGCGGCTTGGCCGCGGACTGGGCCGGCTTGCACTATATGGTGGGGGCTTTTCTGGCCGGGGCCGTCACGGATGAGGACTGGTTCCAACAGGAGCACATGGACCTGCTGCGAAAACATTTGCTGCTGACCGTGATGCCGGTGTTCTTTCTCAGCACCGGGCTGCGCACGGACTGGCAGGTGGGTGGCCTGATGGTTTTTGTCGTCACCGGCCTGCTGTTGTTGGCATCGGTGGCGGGTAAACTGGTCGGCGTGCATTTGGCCGGAGGGATTCTGGGTTGGCAGCGTGGCGAAGCCTCCATTATCGGGTGGCTGCTCCAGACCAAGGCCTTGATCATGATTATTTTTGCCAACGTCCTGTTGGACAAACAAATCATCACCAATGAAACCTTCACCGCGCTGTTGTTGATGGCCATCGTCAGCACCATGTTGACGATCCCGGTAGTCGCACCAAAACTCGCTCGGATAAAGGAACTGCTTTTCCGAGCCAGTTGAGCGCACCGGCCCCTGCTACCAGCACACTGTCCGGTCGAAGAAACGACGTCATCGGCATTTGCGACGCATGCCGCCACCCTTCTTTACAGCCTGTGTTATTGAATCGAGAGCCGCGAGCCACGCCAAATAGCAAACTGAAATCAAGTCCCGATTCCGGCGGCACGCAGTTCGCCATCCTCCATCTCGTAGGTGCGGTCAAAGACATCCAGTGAACGATGGTCGTGCGTGACCACGATCACGGCGGAGCCACGTTCATGCGCGACTTTGCGGAATAACTCCATCACCTGCCGGCCGCGATGGCTGTCGAGCGCGGCGGTGGGTTCGTCGGCCAGGATGAGGCTCGGCTGATTTGCGAGCGCGCGGGCCACGGCCACACGCTGTTGCTGGCCGCCGGAGAGCGCATCGGGCAGGTTGTTCGCGCGATCGGCGACGCCAAGATAGTCGAGCAGTTCCAGTGCGCGCTGGCGAGCGGCGCGCGGGGCGACGTCATTGATCTCCATCGCCACGGCGACGTTTTCCATGGCGTTGAGAAACGGAATGAGGTTGGCCTTCTGGAAAACAAAGCCCAGATGCTGGCGGCGATACGCGCGCACATCTACCAAGGCTCGTTCACCGTCCATCACTGGTTCGCCGCCGATGACGATGCGGCCCGATGTGGGCGGATTGATCAGCCCGATGGCCGTGAGAAAGGTGGATTTGCCCGCGCCGCTCGGACCGAGCAAGGCGATCACTTCGCCGCGCGCCAGACGGAGGGAAACGTCTTTCATCGCCACGACCTCGGTGTTACCCGAGCCGTAAACCTTCGTCAGTCCGACAGCTTCGACAGCGGGGGTGTTGTTGCGGGTCGCTGTCATGACAACACCTTGTTTGGCTCGACGCGCATGGCTTTCCAAATGCCGAGCAGGCTGGCGAAAACTGAAATCCCGATCACGACCAACGCCAGTGCCCAGAGGTCGTCCGCCGTCACCAGCACCCGGCGCGGGAAACGCGGAAACACCCAGCCTCCCAGATACCACGCCAGCCCGAAACCCAGCGCGCCCAGGAGCAGCGCCTGCTGCAAAATGAGTCCGGCGATCATCGAGTTGCGCGCGCCCATGAGCTTGAGCATTGCGATGTCGTGAATCTTGTCGAGGGTGAGCGTGTAGAGAATCAGCGCCATGATGATGGTCGAGATGATGACCAGCAGCACGCGGAACAAACCGATTTGCCGCCGGGCCTTGTCAATCATGCCGTGAACCAGCAATTGCTCCTGGCCGTCGCGCGTGTAAACCGACACATCCGGCCAGGCCGAAATCGTCGCCGCGACCGCCGCCGGTTCAGCGCCGTCGGCAACGCGCACGGTGATGGCGCTGACCATGGGGGGGCCGAGCGCCGGGATGCCGGAGGATAATCCAGCGCCTCGTTCGAGCAACAGCGGTTGCACCTGGCCGAGGTCTTGTCCGACAGCCCGTTGCACCCGCGCCGCGCGCTCCAGGCGGATCGCTTCGCCGGGCAGGTCGAATTGAATCGCCTGCGCATCTTGCGTGGTGAAGAACGCGATGCCGTCGCCGCCGGAAGAAACCATGCCCCGGCTCACGCCCACCACGGTGTAAGTGTCCTTGCCGAGTGCCAGCTTTTCGCCCAGCGCGAGATCCAGCGACGCATCGGCGATCATTTCGTAATGCGCCTGTCCGAGCGGACGACCCGCGATGAGCTTCACCCACTCGCCCTTGTCCTCGGGCCAGGCGAGGCCGTGAACGTTCATGCGGAGCGGCCGGTCGCGATGTTCGCGCTGGACGTTGTGGGAAACAAACGTCCGCGCGCTGGCGACGCCGGGTACGGCGCGCAGGCGATGCTCGAGGTTGGCGGGCAGCCGCGAAATCTCGGCGAACGGTCCGCGCGTGCCGCGTTGCACGACCCACAAATCCGCGCCGATGTGGTCCACCACCACCAGCGCGTCGTCAATCATGCCCCGGTAAATCCCGCTCATGCCCAGCACAATCATCAGCAGCAAGCCGATGCCGATCGTCGTCAACGCGAACCGGCCGAGGTTGTGGCGGATGTCTTTGGCGGCAAGGTTCATCTCATGGCGATGCGTTGAGCGGCTTTTAGCGGCGGCTGCTTTGGATCAAGGTGAGCCACGATCTTTTCTCCGGCGGCCAACCCTTGCACGACTTCCAACGTCTCGCGCCCGCGCAAACCGAGCGTGACGTCGCGCCAGGTTACCTTGCCATGAGTCGCCATCCACACGCCCGGCTTGCCGCGCTGCCATTGCACAAAACGCTGCGGCATCACGAGCGCGTCGGGTTTGCGACCCGTTTCGATGAACACCTCGGCGCGCTGGCCGATGGTCCAGCTGGGCGGGAGTTCGCGCACGCGCACGTCCACCAGAAACTCGCGCGTCTCGCGGTCTGTTTCGCGGCCGAGGCGGGCGACTTCGCCGGGATAACTTTTGTCCGGCTCGGAGCGGAACACGATGCGTGTCGGCTGACCGGGTGTCAGCGCGGTGGCGGCGGTTTCGTCCACCCACGCGGAAACCCACAATTCGTTGGTGGCGATGAGTTGCAGGATGGAGCTGCCCGGAACGGTCACGCCGCCGGGGTCGCGGTCGCGTCGCGTGACTAGGCCGTCGTAGGGACTGCGAATCAGCGCGAAGGCAAGCCGCTCGCGATGATAGTCCAGGTTTCGTTCGGCGGTGATGATTTGCTTTTCGGCTTCCGCCGTAGCGGCGTGCGCGCGCTGCAAATCCGCTTCCGCGATGCGCAGTTGCTCCACGGCCTTGTCCATTTCGGATGCTGAACTGACCTTGGTGGCGACGAGGTCGGAAATGCGCCGGTGTTCCTGCCGCGCTTGCTGTTCAACGGCGTGGGCGCGGGCCTCGTCCACCCGCACGCGCTCGGCGGTGGACTTGGCAGCGGCGAGCGCGGCTTCTGCAACTTCCAGTTGCCTCTTGAGTTCACCGTCATCAAGGCGCGCGAGCAATTGGCCGGCTTTGACGAAGTCGTTTTGGTCCACGAGCACTTCGGCGAGCCGTTCCTGGATGCGCGGGCTGATGGTCGTCTTGACGCGCGCTTCGAGCGTGCCCGTGCCCATGACTTCGCCGACCACGACGTCGGGTTTAACTTCAAACGCCTCAACCGGCACGGCCGCGAACTTCAGGCGGTAGAATACAGCCGCCGCGATGACGACGAGAACCAGCCATTTGATAGACTTGCGAAGCGTGGCAGAAAAGCGCGGGGTATTCATGACGAAGCTGTGGTTTGGTTTGTCAGTTTCGGCGGTTATGCTCGCGTGCTATCGCGGGGCGCGGCGCGGCCGTGTGCAAAGCCTCGACGTAATGGACGAACTCGACATAGGCGGCGACGTTTTCATGTTCGTTTTCCTTTCGTGTTTGGATTGGTATTCAAAGTGAAACGACAGTGCTTGATCGCGCTCAACCGATGGCCTCGACAAAAAGTTTCCAGCCGGACCCGGCGTTTGCGGCGATGTCAAACTCGCCGCCGCTCATCGCCCAGAGCACAACGCCCGGTTGAATCAAGCCAAGGAAGAGCATGGACGCGGTTTCGGGATCAACATCAGCGCGAATGATTCCTTCGCGCTGGCCGTCACGGATGATCTGCTCCACCTGCCGCAAGTAGCCGCGGATGATTTCGTACATCCGGCGACGCTGCGCGGGCCGGCCATGAAGGAGTTCCTCGGAAAACACCACGCGCGGAATGGCGGAATTTCCGCGGATCAGTTCCACATGTCGAGTGAGCAAGCCATGCAGCCGATCCAGCGCGTTGCCGCCATTCGCCCGCGCCTGCGCAACATTCGCCTCCATACGGGTGGCGATCAGATCGAGCACCGTGTTAAGCACGCCGTCCTTGCCCGGATAATGCCGATAAAGCCCCGACGGCACGACCCCCACCGCCTTGGCCACGCGGGCAACGTTCAGTCCACGCAAGCCGTGGCGTTCAACGATGCCCAGCGCCGCGCAGGCGATTTGTTCCTGCCGAATCTCTGTCTTCGTCTTCGAGGCGCGCATATTGTGAATGTATGTTCACAATATGCGCGCGACGCTCCTGTGAGGTATTGACGCGAGTCAAAGCTTTGACGGATCGCGGAGTTTACGGGCGCTCACCCACCTTCGGCTTTAGTGGACGAACCCGCGCAACTCATCGGATGTGTAACGGCAGGACGGCGAATCCGCTAGCCGGGTAAACGGCGAGCGTGGGCACTTTCTCCGGCACAATTGCAATTTCGCCAGTGCGTGACAGCAACTCCTCCATGAACACGCACAGTTCCAGCCGCGCCAACGGCGCGCCGGGACAGGCGTGAATGCCTGCGCCCCAGAGGAGATTCCTGCTCTGGTCGCGGTCGAGGCGGAACAAATTTGGGTCACCGCGTTCAACTCGCGTCTAAGATCGAAAACCTCACGCGCCAGCGATTTGGTTTCAAATTGCGGCGGTGGACTGATCATGTCGTTTGAAAATGGCAGGCGTTCCCCTGAACACCCTGCGCGGCGGCGCGCGTCAACCCCTGCCTACGCTGCGGCCAGCGCTTTTACAAAGAGGACGTTGTTCTCCTTGTGAACGTGTTGGTGCATGTTGCGCTCCAGTTGGGCCAGTGTGTCGAACATCGCCCGGAACGTGTTGCACGCCCAGTCCGGCGGCGTGTGGCGGTCGCTCAAATCGGCAAAGTGTGTGAGCGCCTCGCCGGCCCGGTCGTGTTCGGACTCCAGCTTCGCCAACGTAGTCTTGAGCGCGGACGCGGCGGCGGCCCGGCCGACTTTGGTCGCTTCCAGCTTCCGGATGGCCGGAAAAACCTGCTCCTCCTCCTCGCGCATGTGGGACACCATTTCGGAGTGGAAGGATTCAAACACGCGGCGGATTTCATGCAGGCGCGGTTCGTGATCGCCATGCACCATCGCCACCTTGCGCGTCATGAAATCCAACCGTGGCAGTTCCTCGCGCAGCCAGTCGTGATGCACGCGCTCGATGTGGTCGCACAGTTCGGTCAGGCTCATCGCGTCGGGATTGGCGCTGGGCGCGTCCGCTGCGCCGTCGAGCGCGGCGAGCATGGCGACGACGGTGGCGGGATCGAGGTTCTTCGCGCGGCAGACTTCAGCCAGCGGCTTCTTGCCGCCGCAGCAATAGTCAATACCGAGGTTCTCAAAGATACGTGCCCGGGCCGGCACGGCGCGGACGATTTCTGCAACAGTGGTTTCAGGTGTGATGTTTGTCATGGTGTTTCTATTCGGGCAGCGGCAATCGGTCGCCCCGCTGAGGGTCGTGCGCCAATATGGGCACATCAACGGGCGACGCCGCGAGCGGACAAGCTTTCGCTTTCACGATTGCCAAATTCATTGCCGTGACTCTACCCGAGCTAAAGCTGTATTACAAATACATATTTAACTTGATTGCAGGTCTCCCGGAAGCCATGTTGCGGGCTGATGCAACTCAGCGCCTACTCGGATTACTCGCTCCGCGTCCTGATGCACGCTGCCTTGCGCGGCGCAGAGCGGACCACGGTGAACGAAGTCGCCGACACGTTCGGCATTTCGCGTCATCATCTCGTCAAGGTTGTGCATGATCTTGGTCGCAGCGGTTATCTCGAAACACACCGCGGGATTGGCGGCGGCTTCACGCTGGGCCGGCCGGCAAAGGCGATCCGGATCGGGGATATCGTCCGCCTGGGAGAGGAAACCGACCACGTCATCGAATGTGCGGACAGGGAAAACCGCCAGTGCCGGCTCTTCCTGGCCTGCCATTTGAGGAACGTACTGGACGAGGCCGCGGCGGCATTCTTTGCCGTGTTGGATGATTACTCGCTGGCCGACCTGCTCAAGCAGCCCGGCAAAATGCGTGCCGCGTTGGGAATCGAAACTTAGCACAACAATTGACTTTATGAACTATCGAAAGCTCTGGACCAGTTTGTTTGTCGTCATCGCCGCGTCGTTCGCCGTGCTGATTTATTACGGTAACGATATTTACCACAAAATGCCGCCGATTCCGTCGAAGGTGGTTACGCTGGACGGCTCGGTGCTGTTCACCAAGCAGGGAATTCTGGATGGGCAGAATGTTTGGCAGTCTGCTGGTGGGCAGCAAATGGGTTCCGTCTGGGGCCACGGAGCGTATGTCGCGCCAGATTGGTCTGCAGATTGGTTGCATCGCGAAGCGGTTTGGCTGCTCGATCATTGGGCTAATAAGCAGTTTGGCAAGCCTTACCAGGAAATCCCGGTAACGGATCAGGCGGCATTGCGGGCAAAGTTGCAGATCGAGCTTCGCACTAACACGTACAAATTGGAAACCGGTGAGTTGATCGTATCCGCCGATCGCGCCGCGGCGATTCGCGCGGTGGCGGAGCATTACAAGCAACTCTTCAGCGACACGCCAGCGCTGGCCAAGCTGCGCGAGGCTTACGCAATTCCTGGGAATGTGCTGCGCGATGCCGAGCGGCGGCATCAGATGACCGGATTCTTCTTCTGGGCCGCTTGGGCCTGTGCCGCGAATCGTCCTGGTGAGAACATCAGTTACACCCAGAACTGGCCGCCCGAGCCGCTCGTTGCCAATGTGCCGACCGGTGCCAGCATTTTATGGTCGGTCGTCAGTTTTGTACTGCTCCTGGCTGGCATCGGCGCGCTCGCCTGGTATCATGCCGTGCTCAAGAGCAAGGAGGAACAACCTCACGATCTGCCCGCGAAAGATCCTTTGTTGGGACTTCAACCAACGCCCTCAATGCGCGCGACCCTGAAATACTTCTGGGTTGTGGCAGCATTGATCCTGGCCCAGATCATCATGGGTATAGTGACCGCGCACTACGGTGTGGAAGGCAGCGGCTTCTACGGCATCCCGCTGGCAGAATGGTTGCCCTATTCGGTGACGCGAACGTGGCATACGCAATTGGCGGTGTTCTGGATTGCCACCGCCTGGCTCGCAACCGGATTGTTCATTGCTCCCGCTGTGTCCGGACACGAGCCCAAGTGGCAGCGTGCGGGAGTCAATTTCCTATTTGTTTGCCTGTTGGTCATCGTGGTCGGCTCGATGTTTGGCACGTGGTACGGAACGCGTCAGCGGATGGGGTACGAAATGAACTTCTGGTTCGGCCACCAAGGCTATGAATATGTGGACCTCGGAAGATTCTGGCAACTCTTCCTGTTTGTGGGCTTGTGGGTCTGGCTGCTGCTCATGGGCCGCGCGATGTGGCCGGCGTTTAAGAAACCCGGCGAGCATCGGCATTTGCTGGCGTTGTTCCTGATTGCCTCGACCGCCATTGCGCTGTTCTACGGTGCCGGCCTGATGTGGGGACGGCAAACGCACTACGCGTTGGCCGAGTATTGGCGGTGGTGGGTCGTGCATTTGTGGGTGGAAGGTTTTTTTGAAGTGTTCGCCACCGTCGTCATCGCCTTTCTCTTCACCCGCATGGGGTTGTTGCGCACCGTCACCGCCACGGCGGCGGTTTTGTTTTCAACCACCATCTTTCTCTCGGGCGGAATCCTTGGGACCTTCCATCACCTGTATTTCAGCGGCACGCCGGTCGCAGTGATGGCATTGGGAGCGACATTCAGCGCTTTGGAAGTCGTGCCATTGGTGCTCATTGGTTTTGAGGCTTACGAAAATCTCACCCTTTCGCGCGCACGAAAGTGGGTATCGGCCTATCGCTGGCCGATCTACTGCTTCGTCGCCGTGGCGTTCTGGAATCTGGTTGGCGCCGGGTTGTTTGGCTTTCTCATCAATCCACCAATTGCACTGTATTACATGCAGGGGCTGAACACCACGGCCGTCCACGGGCACACGGCGTTGTTTGGTGTTTACGGCATGTTGGGCATCGGCCTGATGCTCTTCTGCCTCAAAGGACTCACGATCCGCCGCACCTGGCGGACGCGACCGCTCTCGTTCGCGTTCTGGTCCATCAACATCGGTCTGGCGCTGATGGTGCTGCTCTCCGACCTCCCGCGGGGCCTGATGCAAACCGTGGCCAGCGTCAACGAGGGCATGTGGTGGGCGCGTTCGGCGGAGTTTTTACAGACGGACCTGATGAACACGCTGCGCTGGTTACGCGTCATCGGCGACACGATCTTCGGCGTGGGGGTCGTGGTGCTCGGCTGGTTTGTGCTGGGCGTCAAGACCGGTTGGTCGCTGACTGATCAACCCGACGAGGTCGCCCAACAATTTCCGGAAAGCGTGGCGGCGAAAAGCGCTGAAAACAAAGGCTGACCACCGAACCCGTGACTTGCTTTCAATCAGAACTGACATGATTCCAAATCGTGACCGATTGTATCTCTTGAAGCCCGATTTCATGGACCAGGGAAAGGGACCGTATTTCTGTCCGGGATGCGCGCAGATGGTGGGTTGATGGAATTCTATCCCGCACTCAAACCGCACTTGGAAGTCCGCTGGCTCGATTTTCTCCACCCCCGCCCGGAATTGATCTCACTGCTTGGCGAGGAAAACCAAAGCTGCCCCGTACTTGTGCTGCGAGCTGCGCCGACCGGCCTGCCTTCATCGCTGCCAATTCAACAGGCGAAGGGCCGCCAGTTCGTCGAAGGCGCAAACGAAATCGCGACTTACCTGGCCCACGCCCGAGGCATCGGAATTCCCCATTGATCCATCGTCATGCAAAACGAGCCGTCCGCTCTGTCGCTCAAAAGCGAATCGCTTCGCTTTGAGGAAACTGTCGTGTGCGACGAATGCGGTCGGTTCGGCGCGTTGGAAATTGGCGGACGTAAGTTGTGTGTGGACTGTTACCAGGGTGCTTGTTCCTGCTGTCCGGAGTTTGGGAAGGATGATCTTTGGACTTTCCCGGACGGCGGTTGAAATCAACGAAACGTGTCCATGACCAAGACACAGCCATTGCCCCGCTGAAACTCCAGCATCGCCTCGGGCGGATCGTCCTGTTGCTGCTGGGTATGAGCTGTCTTATCACCGGCATCTGGGGCGGACTGCTGCGCGTGCCCATCGCCCTGCCGCTGCCGGGGAACCATGCCAACTGGATCAGCTTTCACGGAACGCTGATGGTCTGCGGATTTCTCGGCACATTGATTAGCCTGGAACGCGTTGCGGGCTTGCGGTCGCTCTGGACTTACCTCGTGCCGCTGCTGACTGGCGTCAGTGCCGTCGCCATCGCGGCGGGGGATGCTTCATCCGTGGCCGCGCTGGACGTTGACCGCCGGCGGCGCGCTGTTCGTCGTGGTTTCCGCGCGCATCCTGTTCATTCAACCCAACCTGTCCAACAGCGTGATGGGTCTCGGCGCAGTGGCGTGGGTCGGCGGCAACTTCCTCTGGGCACGCGGCCACGAAATTCCCCAAGTGGTGTTGTGGTGACTGACATTCCTGTTGCTGACCATCGTGGGCGAACGCATTGAGCTGAGGCGCTTTCAAAAGTCGCATCGCTTATCGCGACCGTGGCTGGTGGCGGCGCTCGGCGTGCTGGTCGCAGGTTTGGTGACGGGCTGGGGCAATCCTCGTGCGGGCGGAGTGTTAACCGGCGTGGCGTTGTTGGCACTCGCCGCGTGGCTAACGCGCTTCGATCTCGCTTGGCGCACGATCCGGCATCCGGGCCTGCCTCGCTTCATGGCGGCATGTTTGTTGAGCGGTTACGCATGGCTACTGGTGACCGCCGCGCTTGTGGGGTTGAAGTGGCCGCAAAGCACCGGTGTGATCTACGACGCCGCGTTGCACGCGTTCTTCGTCGGCTTCGTCTTTGCGATGATCTTCGGCCACGCGCCGGTGATCTTCCCGGCGGTGCTCGGCCTGCCGGTCCAATTT
Source organism: uncultured Bifidobacteriaceae bacterium (assembly GCA_964458575.1). Lineage (GTDB taxonomy): Bacteria > Verrucomicrobiota > Verrucomicrobiia > Limisphaerales > JADLHS01 > CAYWMD01. The sequence goes on from CAYWMD010000045.1 coordinate 38,832, forward strand.
CGTCGGATGGCCTACGTGCCGTTGGCAGTCCTGCACGCCGCGCTGCTGCTGCGGTTGCTGGGCGACCTGATGGCCTGGCCGACGGGCCGGATGTGGGGCGCATCGGGCAACGGTGTGGCGGTGGGGTTGTTCCTCCTGAATATGGTGATGAGCTTTGTGCTGACACCAAAGTCCCGGTCGTAACGCTTTTCCATCGCAGTGGCAGTGGTAGCGCCGTCGCTCTTTCCGCGTGAGATTCTCCCCATAGGCTTTGTTCCACGTCAGGAATCCGCTGGCCACCGCAAGCTGCCGACAAAGAATCGCAAGCTACCGACAGCCGAGCGCGGGGATGGACAGGTATGCTGGGCGCATGAAAGAACTGCCGCTTATCGCGCCGGACCAAACAAAAGTCGTCAACCTCGCCGACGAAACCAAGTTTGCCGCAAACGGAATCGTCAGCCGCACCATTCTCAACACCGCGCATTCGCGCGTCATCCTGTTCGGCTTCGCCGAGGGGCAGGAGTTGAGCGAACACACCTCCACGCAGCACGCGCTGATTCAGATTCTCTCCGGCGAGTGTGATTTCAATCTTGACGGAAAATGGCACGCGCTCAAGGCGGGCGTGCTGCTGCACATGCCGCCGAATCTCCGACACTCCGTCCGCGCCAAACAGGCGTTCTCGTTGCTGCTCACTTTTGTCAAACCCGCGCATGAAACCAAGTCCGGCACGGGTGACGGTCACTGCTGAAATCAACCCACAACTCTGAATTACCATGAACTGCACGGTTTGCACTGCCGTTTCGGAAACTCACGGTTCGCCACAGGACCACACGCACAAAATGCCCGGTCATTGGCTGCTCGCCAAAATGGGCAAGCGCGTGTTGCGCCCCGGCGGACTGGAACTCACCCGCGTTATGCTGGAGCGGCTGAACATTCAGTCGCGCGATGCCGTGGTGGAGTTTGCGCCCGGTCTCGGCGTCACCGCGCGCATGACGTTGAACCGTCAACCCACGAGCTACACCGCTGTCGAGCGCGACGAAGCGGCGGCGAAGGAAGTGCAAGGTTATCTCACCGGCCCGCGGCAACATTGTCAGTTGGGCAGCGCGGAGCAAACCGGTTTGCCGGAGCAATCCGCCACGGTCGTCTATGGCGAAGCGATGCTGACCATGCAAGGGCCGGAGCAGAAGCGCCGCATCGTGGGCGAGGCGTTCCGGCTGCTCAAACCCGGCGGGCGTTACGGCATTCACGAATTGAGTCTCACGCCGGATGATTTGTCCGAGGCGGTGCAGGAAGACATCAGTCGCAAGATGTCGCGCAACATCCACGTCGGCGCGCGCCCGCTCTCCGCGCGCGAATGGCATGAGTTGCTCACGGGCGCAGGTTTCAAAATTGAATCCGAAGCCACCGCGCCGATGCACCTGCTCGAACCGCGCCGCCTGATTCGCGACGAAGGCTTCTTCCGCGCGCTGCGGTTTGTGTTCAACGTCATCCGCACGCCCGAGGCGCGGAAGCGGGTGTTCTCCATGCGCTGCATGTTCCGCAAGCACCGCCGCCATCTGGCGGCCATCACGTTTGTGGCCGTCAAACCTTGAGCCATCACAAAGCGAGCGTTTCCAACTATGAGCCATAAAACGATCACTCCTATTCTCGCCGGACTCTGTGTGTCGGTGCTGCTGTCCGCTCACCCGGCGCGTGGCGCGACACTGAACTTCCAACTGCTGACCTGGAATGACGCCAGCGCCACTGCGGAACTGCCGTCTGCCGTCGGGCGCAAGCCATCCGCCACCATGCCCACGGCGGGCGACTGGCTGGTGTTCACTGCCGACGACGCGCTGCTCGCGGCGGGCAACAATCCCGCCGGCGCGGTCAGCCATAACCTTGTGGACATCACCGGCGCGGGCGGGCCGGGCTACAACCTCGCGCCATCACTCTCGGGCGCATTGACACTGAATCTTGATTCAGCCGGCGGCTCGAACTGGTCGGCGTCCGTGACCGCGCTGGCCTACACGGGGCAGGCCAATGCCGCGCAAGCGATGAATCAGTTCCTGGTCACGCCCGGAAGTCCGGCGACGACGAACAGCGCCTTCAACGTGGATGGCGCGGACAACTTTGGTCAGTGGACGGCCAGCGCATCGAACAACTGGGCGATTCAATACGCGCTGGATTCCTACTTCGCCACCAGCGCCGATGGCGATCCCAGCGCAGCGGACATTGACGCGACGTTTAGCGACCGGGCGCAGGCGGGCTTTCTAATTCCCGTCGGCCAGATCACCACCAACGCCCTCGCGTCGGTAAGCCTTGATGATCCGCTGGGATTCCACGCCGGAGACTTCGAGCAATATCTGCTGGAACAAATCAAGCCGCGCCTGCCTGCCAACGCGACCTATTTGCTCATCACGCAGATGGGCAAGTCAAACCCCGGCTACGCGGAACTCGGATTGCCCATCACGACCAACTCGTTGATCGGCAACACCACCATCGCCTACACCACCCAAACGCTCGCCGCCGCGCCGCAAATCCTCGCGCTGCATTTCACCAACGGACTGCCCGTTCTCCGCTTCCCCGGCAGCGCGGGGCAGACGTATGAAATCCTGCGCTCCGACGATCTGGCGGACTGGGAAACCATCGCCAATCCCACGCTGACTTATCCCGAAGCCGGAGTTGTTGAATGGACTGACGCGAATCCGGCAAATGAACTGCAATTCTATCGTGTGCTGGCTGTCACGCCATGAAAGCGCGGTGGAAGCAATTCGGCGTGGCGCAGGTTTCCAAACCTGTTGTATCGCCGATTTCCGAATCGGCAGCGCGTGAAAGGGCGAGCGGTCCGCGGGTTTGGAAACCCGCGACACAGCAGACTTGGAAGTCTGCGGCACGCCAGCAAGGCTTCACGCTCGTCGAACTCCTCATTGTGATTGGCATCATTGCCATTTTCGCGGGGATGTTGTTGCCCGCGCTGGCGCAGGCCAAGGGCAAAGCCCGCCGGATTCAGTGTCTGAGCAATCTGCGGCAGATCAATGTCGGCGTGTCTCTGTATGCGGACGATCATGCGGAGCGGATGCCCGTGGCCGCGCCGCATGAATTGGGCGGGCCGCAAGGCATCGTCCCGGCGTCTGATCCTTGGCTGCCCGCGCGAATGTTCGGCGGCGCGCTCCCGGCTGAGCAGCGCCCGCTCAACGAATATTTGGCCTCGCGCGAAGTGTTCCACTCGCCCGCCGACAAAGGCGAGCCGCTCTGGTGGTTCGACACGGCGGACTATCAGGCGAAGTCCACCTGCTACGAACTTTACGGCAGCAGTTATTTCTACGCTTCCGGCTACAACCGCATGAGCGGCGTCGTGTCGCCGATGGGCATCGCGAAGTTCGTGGGCGTGGATTTCGCGTTCGACACATTTGCCGCGAACCCGCTGCCACTCGGCGCGTCGCTGCGGTCGAGCTTTTACCGTTTGCCGTCCAAGAAAGTCGTCGTCGGCAGCATCCCCATTCACCGCACCTTGAGCGGCGTGGTCGCCATCAGCCGCCGGGCACAATGGTATAAACCGGACGCGGAGAAGCTGTGGGCCAATGCATCGTTCCTCGACGGCCACGTGGAATTCGTGAACGTGTTCGCTTACGATGCGGAATACGGCGGCGTGCAGGCCACGCCCTGCGAGTCGAATCCTTACTACTGAACCGCCACCATGAAAAAGCTCGCAGCCGTGTTCGTGCTGATTGTGGCGGCGGTCGTGTGGGGTTGGCGTTTCTGGCCAGCTGGCGTGCCGACGGAAACCGCGCTGCGCCAGACCAGCGGCCTGAGCGCCGAAGTGATTTCCATGTCCAACGCGGCGCAAGGCGTCAAAGTCACCTGCCGGGTCAGCAATGCGACTGCGCGCGCCGCCGCGCAAGTGGTGTTGAACGTGACGCTGAACGATGCTCACGGCGCACGCCTCGCCGCCAACCCGCTGGCGGGCGTGACCGACGTTCCCGCGCAAGCGGCAAAGGAGACGTTCATTCTCGTTCCGTTGCGCGAGCCGTCTGCCGACGCGCGGGCGCAGGCAGAAGTCACGCTGGTGCGCTGGCGGGATTGATCCGGCGGCCCTCGGCGTCCGCGCCGCTCTTATTATTGAACCAGCCGGAAGAACTGGTTGCTCGGCGGTGGGGAGACGAGAACCTGCCACTCCGCGCCCACGTGGGCCGGTGGCGTAGGCAAGTTGGTCCACGGCACGGGCGGCGTCAGGTGCGGTGTGGCTTGCAGTTGGTAGGTCGAGCAGACTTCCGGCCAGTGGAGGAGGACGTTCGTGCCTTGCCGGTCCACTTGGAGCGCGGGTCGCATCGCGTTCACCGTCACCAGAAAATAGCAGGCGCTGCTCCCCCATTCGTTGCTGGCCACGCACGTCACCCAGTTCGTCCCCAGCGGAAACTGGCTGCCGGAGGCGGGCGTGCATTGCACCGGCGGATACAATCCCGCGCCGGTTCGCAGCCGGATCGTCGCCGTGGTCGAGCCGGACATCCCACTGAGCGCGCCGCCAGGTTTGCCGACGAAATCCACGCGGTAGGTGATGTCGAAGAAGCTGTCCACCGCCCACGTGCCGCCGGGTTGCTGGACCAAGGTGGTGTGGCCGGGACTGGGCAGGCCGAAGTCCGTGCCGGCGGTGATGCGCAACAAGTCGAAGTCGGGATCGCCCGAGTAAATCTGGCCGAAGAAACGGAACAGGTCGGTATTGAAACTTTGCACCGGCGCGTAGGGCGTCCGCGGGGCCAGGTGGATTTCGAGGCCGACGGGCACGTTGATGGCGCGATTGAAGTTCGAGAGCGTGCCGGTGCCGATCAGGTTGAGGGCGAGGGTCGCATCGTTGCACGCCTTTCCGCCGCCGAGCGTGCCGCCGGGGTCGGCGCAGTCGCCGGGCGAGGTCGGGAAGGAACACACTCCGCCGCTGGGATTGCAGATGAAATTGCCGAGGACGGGCGGCATCTTGACCGTCGTGCCGGACGGCAGGCCGTCAATGATGTACATCACATCGTCCGGGGCGATGTATTGGCACCCCGCGGGCGGCAGGTTGGCCGTGCCGCCGCCGTTGTCGGGCAACGCGCAGTTCGCGGCGTACGGACAATGGTTGCTGGCGATGACAAAGAACTCGACGGGGAAACTGTTGGAACAAGTCTGCACGACGAGGTTCGACGGACACGTGAGCATGGGGGGACGCGTGTCCGGCAACACCGTCACGAAGAACTCGCAACTGCTTGTGCGTCCCCAGACGTTGCTCGCCACGCACGTCACCAGATTCGTGCCCGGCGGGAAGTTGCTGCCGGAAGGCGGCGTGCAGGTCACGACCGGCGGCCGGTGGCCGTTATCCAGCCGGATCGTCGCCGTGGTCGAGCCGGACATTCCACTGAGCGCGCCGCCGGGTTTGCCGATGAAATCAATCCGGTAGGTGATGTCGAAGAAACTGTCCACGGCCCAGGTGCCGCCCGGCTGTTGCGTCAACGTCGTGTGGCCGGGACTCGGCAGCCCGAAATCCGTTCCCCCCGTGATGCGCAACAAATCGAAGTCCGGGTCGCCGGTGATCTGGCCGAAGAAACGGAACAGGTCGGTGGCGAAGCTTTGCACCGGCGCGCCGTTGGTGCGCGGGGCCATGTGCGTTTCAAATCCGACCGGCAGATTGATGACGCGATTGAAGCCCAACAGCGTGCCGGTGCCCGCCAGGTGGAGTTGCAACGTCGCGCCGCTGCAACCGCGCTCGCCGCCGAGCGTCCCGCCCGGCACCATGCAGACGCCCGGCGTTTCCGGGAACGAACACACGCTGACCGCGCCCGTGCCGCAGGTGAAATCCTTGAGCACCGGCGGCATTTCGACGGTCGTCCCCAATGGCAGTCCGTCAATGATGCGCATCACGTCGTCCGGGGCGATGTAGCGACAGCCCGGCGGCGGCAGGTCCGCCGTGCCGCCGTTGTCCGGCACGACGCACGCATCGGGATAAGGACATTGGTTGGTCGCCGTCACCGTGAACTCCACCCGCGCGCTGTTTGAGCAAGTGAACGCGACGATGTTCGACGGGCAAACGATGACGGGGACGTCCGCCACAGTCACGGTGAAGGTGCATTGATTGGTGTTGCCCGCGGCGTCCGTGGCCTTGCAGGTCACGGTCGTCACGCCCGCCGGGAAGGTTGAACCGCTGGGCGGATCGCACGAGACGGTGACGCCGGGACAATTGTCCGAGGGCGTGGCGGCGAAGGTCACGTTGCTCCTGGAACACTGGCCGGGGTCCGTGTTCAGCACGAGGCTGGGCGGGCAGGTGATGGACGGCGGGATCGTGTCGTAACCCATCACGCTGATGTCGTCCAGATACCAGCCTTCCGCCGTGACCGAGGAATCCGAATCGAACTCGAAGCGCAGCATGCACAGCCCGCCGACGAAGCCGCTGAGGTCCACCGTGACTTCGGTCCACGCCGCCTGGGGTATGGCGTTGGACCAGACGAGGATGCCGTTGGCGAACACCTTCGCCGCGTCGCAACAGGATTCGATGGAAGGAATCTTCGACCAGAACCGCAGGAGGACGAGGTTCTCGCAACCGCGCAGGCTGAACTCGGTTTCCATGTAGGCCGCCATGCTGTTCGTGTACGCGGGACTCGGCTCGGTGCTGCCAAAGGGATAACCCGTGGCGGCGCAGTAGGCTTTCCAACCGCCGCTGTGCGTGCCCTCGCCGCCGAAGAGCGAGTTGACGTCGCGCCAGGTCGGTCCGCTGCCGGCATTGCCCGCCGTCCAGAGGCCCGGCCACGAAGCTTCGAAGCCGTCGGACAGGATGATGGTTTGGGCGGCGGCCGACAGGGAAGAAACCAGAAGGGCGCAGACCACTCGCGCGGCCCACGAGCGTGGAACGCGCCAGCAGAAACGCGCGAGCCGTGCCGGTCGCCGGCCATCGGAGGACAGGGTTTGATTTGCTGGCGGACAATGGGGATGAGTTTTCATGTTGGTTCTACGAATGTGTGCGGTGGTCGGAGTGTTGTTATCAGCGACAATGAAATCACTTGGTGAGGCTGGCCGATGGTTGGGTCGCAGCTTAGGAAACAGAAATGTTGGCGAGCCGGGTGACATGGGGTAGCAGCTCCAAACGGCAGGATCAATGGGGCGGCACTTTCATGAATTAAACCGGGGACGGTTTTCAGGGTCCCGTTTACATCGGCCCTTCCAACCGGAAGAATTGCGCCGGAATGCCGGGATCAATCGCGAGGTTGAAGACGTTGTTGCCTTTATTAAAGATCGGCGGCTGGGACACCGGCAGCCAGGGACCAGCCGGCAGCAGATTGGTGCTGCTGTGGAGGCTCATTTCCACCAGTTCCACCGGAATGGAAATTTCCAGTCCGCCGCTGGGCGCGCGGCCCGAACGCATGACGATGGTGTCGGAATACGGCGCACCGACGCCGCGGTCGTACATAATGGAGGGAACGACAAATTTCGAGTTGCGGAGCGGGGCCGTCGCTTGCAGCCAGTTGAGGAGCGCCGGTTGATTGTCCAATCCGGGGAAGCCTGAACCTTGAAGTGCTTGCACGCAGCCTTGCACGCTTTGCCAGATCAAGGGCGCGTGCTCCGTCAGGTAGTTCTGCATGTTGAGCCAGCCGAGCGTGTAGAGGCGGTGGGCTTCGTGGGTGTAGTTGAAACGCTGCAACAGGTCGGGCGGAAGCGGTGTGTCGGGTATGTAACCCATCAGTTTCATCCAGGCCGTGGCTTCCAGCCAGAGCGCCTCGCCCCGCATGATGCGCGGCTGGTAAGTGCAGGCGCTCAGGTTCGGCTTCAAACCGCAGAACCAACTCACCTCATCGCCAATCAGCAACATCTCATCGGCGGAATCGTTGTCGGTCAGATTCAACCGGGTGGGGCCTGCCGGGTCTATCAGCACCAAATCCAAATCCGCCGTCGGCCCCGGCACGTTCGGCGGGCCGCAAATGGTATTGGTGCCGAGATCGGACACGACGACGAACAAGCCGTTGCTGTTCGGTTCGGGCACGTAATCATTCCCGGCGTGACTGGTCAACTGGGTGGCGCTGGTGACGGGCACGTCGGTGCTGCCGGCGGGTACGGAGAAAATCTGCGAGTTGCCCGCGGGCGTGCGCGTGGAGGAAAAAAGGATTTGCGAATCGTCGGGGCTGAAATGCGCGCCCGCGCTCATCTGGATGGGATTCGCCCCGACCACCGGGCCGGACGTCACGCGCCGCAGGGAATTCGACACCAGCGCCACCGCGTTGCTGTCATAGCCGGCAGTATAGACCTCCCAGACCGTGCCGTTGCCGTCTGTCGCCGCGCTGAACACAATCTTGTCGCCCGCGTGATTGAACGACGGATGGCCGACGTATGTGCCGGTGTGCGGCACCCAGATGTTCGGAAAGCTGTTGCTGTCCCAGCAGGAGCGGATGTCCAACTCCACGTAGTTGGTGGGCGTCCCGTTCTCGTCCACCTGAATGACGTTCATGCCTTCGTAGAATCGCGGCGGCGAGATGATGATCGGCGAACTACATTCGCTCGCCACTTCGATGGGCTGGCTCAACGGACGGTTCTTGCTCGAAAAGAGGATGCTCTTGCCGTCGGGATGCCAATGCGGATGCCGGTCGGGGTAGCTGGTTTGCGGGCCGTTGGGGTAGAGGTCGGAGGTCAACTGCACGGCCGTCGCCTCGACATTGGTCACCCAGCCCAGGTAAATATCGAACTCGCCGGAAGCGCCGCGATTGGAACTGAACACCAGGCGCTCGCCGTCCGGGCTGATTTCGGGATGATTGTCAATCGCCGGGTGCGTCGTCAGGCGGGTGCTGACGCCGGTATCCATGTCGCGCACGAAGATGTCCCAGTTGGCATAACGGTTCGTGCCGTCGGAGACGAAGGCGAGTTCATGAGCTGCAGCCGTTGAACATAAGAAGTGAGCAGCGGCCATGAGGACCAGCAGCCGTGCCGATTGGGGGAGAACTTTCAGTAACGATTTTACTGGCATGTTTTTCATAGCTTCATTCCTCGAATGTGCCCCGAATGACCGCCGGTGTGCTTGGCGGCCGGTCTATTCACGTTGCCGGCTTTCGCTTGCATCGAGTCGCGCTACCAAACGGTTTCAGCACAGGGTTTCTAACGTGAAGTATGAACCTCCTTTACCTTGAGAAACCTTGACTTAGGTCAAGTTTCCCGCGCAACCGTTTTGCGGTTCGCCATAATCCAGGCTGTCTCGTCGAAGCGGGTGGGTGAATCAACGGGCGCAATTGAACCACGTCAGAGCGGTGAGAACAGCGTGCTGATGACATTGGCGTTGAGCGTGAGCGATTCGGTGAGCCAAGTGTTGTGGTGGTTTTACTGGTGGAACTCGCCTGAAGAATCGCCGGAAACCGGTCTGGTGGCCGTAGGGAGTTTGAAACCAGCGCGAGCGCAGTTTGTAATCCATTTCACCAGCCGGCGGCGGGAGAAGCTTTCGGCGATGCGAAGGACAAATGAGCCGACCACGCCTCCCAGCCTTCCCAACATGTCCGTCACGGCGCGCATCCAGTTTCCGGCAAAACAGTGTCGTCGTGCAATAAAAGTAGAACATTGTCCGTCGCCTGCTCTGCCCCGTCGTTAATCCGCCGGGCGCGGCTGGGTTTCGGGTGAATCACCGTTGCCCCACTGTTCAGCGCGACGGTACAAGCTCATCCGCGCTGCTGCCATCCACCACAAACATTTCATGCGGCCGAGCCTTTTGCGCTAAATGCAACGTGGTTGCGAGCTGTTTGGCCTCGTTGAATGCAGGAATAACGACACTGACGCGCATCGTCGCTGCTTTCTCGGCTTCGCACTTGCTGTCAGTCCGGCAAGTACTCCGGCACGTCGACATCTCGCAACGGCTCGAGAATGGCTGGCGCAAGATTGTGTGAGGAGAAGGTGCGCCTGGATTCAGCGAGCATGGTATTCGTGCCCCAAGCAATGTCTGCAAAAGCCCGCATTAACTTCGTGAGTCCGATGAGGTAAGAACCACCGTCGTACGCTTGGCTGCGAGTGCTCCTTGCGGAGGGCCATCAGCCGCGAGGACAACTGCGGACTTCTGTGGCTGCTGATGGGGCGACCAACACGGCGTGGGAGAAATTATTCGCGCGTTTTGGGTATGGCTTGACTTAGGTCAATGGCACTTTGGGGGAGGGGGGGGTAATGTTTCACATCAGATACTCATGAAGAATGTCTCCACTTTCCATTTGGGTCTGGCAGCACTGGTTCTGGGCGCGCTCAAGATTCACGCGCAACTAGCTTCTGCTGCTCCAACGACCGGCAAAGCGGTTTATGAACGACACTGCGCCGCCTGCCATGGGCAAGCGGGTGATGGTAATGGTCCGGCGTCGGTGTGGCTCTATCCCAAGCCGCGCGATTTCAGTGCCGGATTATTCAAGATCAAATCCACGCCTGGCCTGGCGCTGCCGACCGACCAGGATCTGCTCGCTTCGGTAACGCGCGGCCTGCCGGGCAGTTCCATGCCGAGCTTTTCCTACCTGACCGAGCAGGAGCGGCGCGACGTGGTGCAATACATCAAGTTCCTCACCGCGAAGGCCGACGCCGCTGGTAAACGCGTGAACCTCTTCGAGGAAGCCGCCGCCAAAGGCGCGCCGGCCACACCGGTGGAAGTCCCCGTCGAACCCGCTGCGGGCGTGCAGGAACTGGCGCTGGGTCGTGAGGTTTACAAAAGGATGCAGTGCAACCTTTGCCACGGCGAAACCGGCGCGGGCGATGGTCCGCAAGTGCCCACGCTCAAGGATGCCGCCGGTTTGCCCGTGCGCCCGCGTGATTTCAACACAGGCCTTTTCCGTGGCGGCCATACGGGGCGCGATCTCTATCTGCGCATCCACAACGGCCTGCCCGGCACGCCTATGATTCCTTATGGCAGTGATGTGTTGAAACCTGAAGAACGCTGGGCACTGGTGCATTACGTGCAATCGCTCCGGCGGACGGACGTTGCGGTCAATGACCTGCTCGCGCCAGAGCACAGCAACATTTCTGTGCAGCGAGTGGCAAAACTCCTCCCGACCGATCCGTTGGATCAATCGTGGGAGTCACTTGACCCCGTGCGCGTGCCATTGAATCCGCTCTGGCCCGAGCCGAACCAAGTTTATGCGGTCGCAGTTTCCGCGGTTACGGATGGCAAACAGCTTGCCGTGCTGCTCCAATGGCGCGACGAATTACCGCAGAATACCGCCATCCGCGTGCAGGATTTTCAGGATGGCGCGGCGCTCCAATTCTCGCTCTCCGGCAAGTACGGCTTTCTTGGCATGGGCGACAAGGACAATCCGGTCAACCTCTGGTCGTGGAAAGCCGGCTGGGAAGCGGAGGTCGGAGGCCACGCGCCCGATGTGCATGATTCCTACAACTCGATGCACGTGGATACCTATTTTCAGGAGGATCGTCACTTTGCCACCGCTCGCGATGCTGGCAACGTGATCTCGCAGTTGCACAAGTCGCCCGTTGAGGATGCGAATGCCGCGGGTTTTGGCTCGTTCAAATCACAGCCCGTCGCCCAGCAGAATGTTGAGGGCAAAGGCGTGTGGCATGACGGCTTTTGGAACGTGGTTTTCATCCGCGATCTGAAATCAAAGGATGCCGATGACGTGAAATTCGTCGCCGGCAAGCCCGTGCCAATCGCGTTCGCCATCTGGAACGGTGAGCAGCACGACCGCAATGGTCGCAAGATGGTCAGCAACTGGTATCAACTCATTCTCGACGACGGCAAGGCCAGCGCCACGAAACGCTAAACGACGATTCAATCAACAACGCCATGAACGACAATCTTTCCCGCCGGTCCTTCCTGCAACGCAGCGGCCTAGTTGGCGCAGGTATTACTGCCGCGCAATTTCTCCCGCTTCGTTTCCTCCAGGCGCAGCCCACCGACGATGTTCTCAATCCGCTCGCGCATTATCCGAATCGCAACTGGGAGCAGCTTTACCGCAACCAATACGCTTACGACCGCGAGTTCTCCTGGGTCTGCGCGCCGAACGACACGCACAATTGCCGCATCACCGCGCACGTCCGCAACGGCGTCATCGTCCGGCTCGGCGAGCAATACGACGTTCACACCTACACCGATCTTTACGGCAAACACGCCTCCGCTGCCTGGGGCAACCGACATTGCGCCAAGGGCTACACGTTCCACCGGATTCTCTACGGCCCGTATCGGTTGAAGCATCCGATTGTGCGGCGCGGCTGGAAACGCTGGGCCGACGACGGCTTTCCCACGCTCACTTCCGAGGTCAAAGCAAAATACAAATTCGACACGCGCGGCACGGACAAGTTCGAGCGCATTTCGTGGGACGACGCGTTCGCCTACATCGCCAAGGCGACGAAAGCCATTGCCACTCGTTACAGCGGTGACGAGGGCGCGAAGCTCCTGGAAACACAGGGCTATCCGAAGGAGATGATTGACGACATGGGCGGCGCGGGCACGCGTACCATCAAGATGCGCGGCGGTATGGGCCTGCTCGGCGTGCTCGGCAAATACGGCATGTATCGCCTGTGCAATTCCCTCGCCTTGCTGGACGTCAACATCCGTGGCGTGAAGCCGGAGGACGCCAAAGCGGGTCGCATCTGGTCGAATTACACCTGGCATGGCGATCAAGCGCCCGGCCATCCGTGGGTGCATGGCTTGCAGAATTCGGAATCGGACTTCAACGATCTCCGCAATTCCAAACTCATCATCATGAACGGCAAAAACCTCGTCGAAAACAAAATGGCGGATGCCCATTGGTTCGTCGAGGCGATGGAGCGCGGTTGCAAGATCGTCGTCATCGCGCCGGAATACGGCGCGCCTTCGACCAAGGCTGATTACTGGATTCCCGTGCGCCCCTCCACCGACGCCGCGCTCTGGCTCGGTGTCACACGGCTGATGATTGACAACAAGTGGTATGACGAAAAGTTCGTGAAGCAGTTCACGGATTTCCCGCTGCTCGTCCGCACCGACAACGGCAAACGCCTGCGCGCCGCCGAAGTATTTCCAAACTACTCCAACACTCTGTCCGCCGACAGCCCCAGTAAGAAGGTGCAGGGCATCACGGACGAACAACACCAGAAGCTCGGCGATTTCGTGGTGTGGGATGGAAAGTCCAGTTCACCCAAAGCTATCACGCGCGACATGGTCGGCGAGACGCTGACCAAGAGCGGCATTGATCCGGCGCTCGATTGGAAAGGAAAGATCAAGCTCACCGACGGCAGCGAAGTGGAGGTCGCCACAGCGTGGAATCTTTACCATGTTCATCTCAAGGATTACGACCTCGACAACGTTTCCGAAATCACCAGTGCGCCGAAGGAGTTGATCGAGCGGCTGGCCAAGGACATCGCGACCACCACGCCGACCTCGCTGCACCAAGGCGAGGGCATCAACCATTGGTTTCACGCCACCGAAGCAAATCGCGCCGCGTATCTGCCGCTGATGCTCACCGGCAACATCGGCAAGCCCGGCGCGGGTTGTCATGGCTGGGCGGGCAATTACAAGGCCGCGCTCTTCCAGGGCAGCAAACTCACTGGCCCGGGCTTCAAGGGCTGGGTCATGGAAGATCCGTTCGAGCAGAACCTCGATCCCAAGGCGCATGGCAAGGAAGTCCACGCGCACGGTTACACCAAGGACGAAGAGCCGGCTTACTGGAATCACGGCGACCGCCCTCTGATCGTCAACACGCCCAAGGAAGGCCGCAAAGTGTTCACCGGAAAATCGCACATGCCGTCGCCGACGAAGGCCATCTTCACCACGAACGTCAACCTGATCAACAACGCCAAGTGGGCCTACGGCATGATCAAGAACGTGAACCCGAATGTGGAGTTGATCGTGACGATGGACACGCAGATGACGGCCAGCGTGGAGTATTCCGATTTCGGGTTGCCCGCGAATTCGTGGGTGGAGTTCGAGGATTTGGAAATCACCGCGAGCTGCTCGAACCCATTCCTGCAAATCTGGAAGGGCGGCATCAAACGGCTCTACGATTCCAAGGACGACCTCACCATTCTCGCCGGCATCGGTGCGGCGCTGGGAAAACTCACGGGCGACAAACGGTTCTACACACACTTCAAGTTTGAGCACGAGGGCAAGCGAAGCATTTACATCCAGCGCCTGCTCGACACCTGCACCACGACGGCGGGCTACCAGCTTGCCGACATCATGGCTGGCAAATACGGCCCGCCGGGCGGCGCGCTGATGCTGTTCCGGAGCTACCCGCGCATTCCGTTCTACGAGCAAATCCACGACAACTATCCGTTCTACACCGACACGGGCCGCCTGCATTCCTACAGTGACGACCCGACCGCGCTGGCGTGCGGCGAGAATTTCATCGTCCACCGCGAAGGCCCGGAGGCGACGCCGTATTTGCCGAACGTCATCGTAAGCTCGAATCCGCTCGTGCGTCCGAACGATTACGGCATCCCGCTCGACGCCGAGCATTGGGACGAGCGCACCGTGCGCAATGTGAAGCTGTCCTGGGCCGACACCAAGAACTCGAAGAATTTCCTTTGGGAAAAAGGCTTCCAGTTCTACTGCCTTACGCCCAAGTCGCGCCACAGCGTCCACTCCTCATGGGCCAACGTGGACTGGCATCTCATCTGGAACTCGAATTTCGGCGACCCGTATCGCGTGGACAAGCGCCTGCCGAACGTCGGCGAGCATCAAATTCACATGAACCCGCAGGCCGCGCGTGATCTGGGCATTGCCGACGGGGACTACGTCTATGTGGACGCCAACCCCGCCGACCGTCCGTATCTCGGCGCGACCCCTAGCGATCCGTTCTACAAGGTGAGCCGCCTCATGCTGCGCCTGACTTACAACACCGCGTATCCCTACAACGTCGTCATGATGAAGCACGGCTCGTTCATCGCGACGGAGAAGACGGTGAAAGCGCAGCAGACGCGCCCGGACGGCCTATCGCTCACCGAGGAAGGCTACATCTCGAACTTCCGCTTCGGCTCGCAGCAGTCGGTCACACGCAACTGGCACATGCCCATGCACCAGACCGACACGTTGTTCCACAAATCGAAAGCGTTCATGAGTTTCCTCTTCGGCGGCGAGGCGGACAACCACGCCGTCAACACCGTGCCGAAGGAATGTCTGATCCGAATCACGAAGGCGGAAGACGGTGGCCTCGGCGGCAAAGGCCCGTGGAAACCTGGTTTGAACGGCATGTCGCCGGACGCCGAAGGCAAGCCGATGAAGAAATACCTTGCCGGTGAATTCAGCGGCAAGGGTGAAGGCGGCGGTGGAGCGACCTTTGAGTGAACATGAAAGCACCAAGCACCAACATCCAAGCTCCAGAGAAGCTCCAAGCTCCAAACTTCAAGAGCGGGCGGAGCAACGCGCGGGTTTGGAGCTTGGGATTTAGTGTTTCTCTGGAGTTTGGTGCTTGGAATTTGGAGCTTTGAAATTATGCCCAAAGACGAATTCGATTTTGAAGACCCGTTTGAACTGAACGGCATGGCGTTCATGACACACGAGGACACGACCGACAGCATGGCCGAGACGTTCACCGAGGAGTTCATGCGGATGGGTTACGGCCACAAGCAGGTGCTCGCGCTGTTCCGCAACCCACATTACATCGGACCGAACATGGCCTTGGAAAAACGCGGCGAGCCCTTCATCCGCAATCTCATCGCCGACGTCTTCGCGCGCTGGGGCAAGAAAGTGGAGTGGCCCGTAGCGGCAGGCATCTTGCCTGCCGTAGAGCCGGGCTTCCAGCCCGGCGGAAATGGCGTCGCAAGCACCCAAGCGTTGGCAAGTGCGGAAGCCACCATCAATTCGGACGCCAATCCAGGCGGCAAGCTGCCGCCCTCTACGGCAG
>CAYWMD010000046.1:0-41925 GCA_964458575.1 uncultured Bifidobacteriaceae bacterium
TACAGCATCGCGAAGGTCAGGTCGTTCTGATGATACTTCCGATAAATCGGATCGCGTTTGAAATAGCCGAGCGTGTCGTGCATCCAGCCCATGTTCCATTTGAACGAAAACCCCAGCCCGCCCACGTAGGGCGGCCGTGTCACCAGCGGCCACGCGGTGGATTCCTCGGCAATCGTCACCACGCCGGGAAATTCCGTGTGCGCCAGATAATTGAAGCTCTTCAGAAAATCAATCGCCTCGAGGTTCTCCCGCCCGCCATGCTCGTTGGGAATCCATTCGCCCGCCTTGCGCGAGTAATCCAGGTAGAGCATCGAAGCCACCGCGTCCACCCGCAAACCATCCACGTGGAACCGGTCACACCAGTACAGCGCGTTGGCGATGAGGAAATTCGCAACCTCGTGCCGTCCAAAATTGAAAATCAACGTGCCCCAATCCTGGTGCGCGCCCTTGCGCGGGTCCTCATGTTCGTAAAGCGCCGTCCCGTCGAAACGCGCCAGCGCCCAGTCGTCGCGCGGAAAATGTGCCGGCACCCAGTCCACGATCACCCCGATGCCCGCCGTGTGCAGGGCGTTCACCAGAAACTGGAAATCGTCCGGCGTCCCGTAACGGCTCGTCGGCGCGTAAAAACCCGTGACCTGGTAACCCCACGAGGGATAAAACGCATGTTCCGCCACCGGCAAAAATTCCACGTGCGTAAAACCCGTCCGTTTGAGGTATTCGATCAGCGGCCCGGCCAGTTCGCGATAGGTGAAGGACTCCGTGGCCGACTTCTTCCGCCACGAACCCAGGTGCACCTCGTAGATGCTCATGGGCGACCGTAACGGATCGCGCTCCCGCCGGCGCGCCAGCCACCCGGCGTCCGTCCATGCCTGCTTGCGGGTGTTCCAGACGATGGCGGCGTTCTTCGGCGCGACTTCGAAGAAAAAACCGAACGGGTCGGTCTTCAAAACGACGCGGCCATGCGCATTTTCCAGTTCAAACTTGTAGTGCGCCCCCTCGCTCACGCCCGGAATGAAGATTTCCCACACCCCCGAAAGTCCGAGCAGCCGCATCGGATGGCGCCGGCCATCCCAACCGTTGAAATCGCCCACCACGCTCACGCGGCGGGCGTTGGGCGCCCACACGGCGAAACTCACGCCCGCCACCCCGTCCCACTCGCGCATCTGCGCGCCCAGCTTGTCATACAACCGCCGCTCATCGCCCTTGTTGAACAGAAACAAATCCGCCTCGCTCAACGTTGGCAGGAACGAATACGGATCCCGCATCCGCCGCACTTTGCCGGCGCGATCGGTGACGACGAGTTCATACTGGTAAACCCGGTGGGCCTTCGTCGTCACCCCCTCGAACAATCCGGCGTCGCGCAGCCGTTTCAACTTGAAAGCCGGCTGGCTCTGGTCGAGCACGGGCCGGACTTCCACTTCGGCGGCCTCCGGCACGAAGGCGCGCGCGACCACCCCCGAACCATCGCCCAACGGATGCATACCCAGCAACTCGTGCGGCGAACGGTGCTTCAGGTCAACGAGACTTTTTAATTCGTGCGCGGACAAAATCATGCCATGACGACGTTATCAAACGTTGACCGTGAAGGAAACATTTCCTCTGCCCGGTTTGGTTTGGTTGGATTCACTTTGACCATCTCGTGTTTGAAATGGGTTCGTTTGGCAAAAGCGACATTCATAACCGGTCCGAAATGACCGCCACGGGCGTCCGCAACGTCTCCCCCTTGCGCATCCGCTGCAAACCCTCCAGTTGCGCCATCCGCCATCCGCCATCCGCGCCCGGCAGGCAGCGCCACTTTGGTTGCTGAGCGGATTTAACGCCGCGTCACGTGTTTGATCTTGCAGGCAATGTCGTTCTCCAAATCGGGCACTCGCACCGTCAGGATACCACCGCGGGCGCGGAGTTGTTCACGCTTCACGCAACGGCCTTCGACCGTGTTCCACCACTCAATTGCGTAGGTCCCTTCCCGCATCCTCGGCAGCGAGGCCGTCGCACGGCGAACGACGCGCGGCGATTGCTTCAGGCAGTGGCGCCACCAGGTGTTGTCCCGGTTTTGTATCCAGAGGTAAGCTCGCTCCTGGTCGCCCAGCCCCAAGACGCGCAGATTGGCCAGCTTGCTGGACAGATAATTTTGGAAATCCACTGCCGCGCTCATGACCAGCGTGCCGTGGTTCGCCAGCTCGATCCGGTGCCGGCCCCGGGGCACGGCGAACGTGGTGGGCACGCAGGTCGCCTGGGAGTGTTTGAGATATTTGGGCCATTCGTTCTTGGGACAGCCGTGGTATTGGATTTCCCCGGCTGGCCGGCCGTCAATGAAGACGCGCAGGATCACGGCGGCGTTGGTCGGACCCTCCACCCAGCGGGGGAAAATCGTGATCGCCCCGTCGGCCTCAAACTCGGTCTCGAACGTGATCGGGTTGTACGCGGGGTTGGTCACTCCCACCGCATCGGCCCGCGGGTTAAAGATATGCGGCATGGTGGGCAGTTCGCCATCGAGAAACCGGTCATTGGGTAGAGCGATGGTCTGGGGGCCCGCGGCGGCCGGCGGATCGAGGTAGGGGTAAGGAACGATCAGGTCGGGATGAATCGCCGGTTGCCCGGTGGCGGAAGTTTGGACCTCGGGCGCCGTGAGCCCCACAAAATCCTCCCCCTTCACGAATTCAGCGAAGGCCTTGAAATGCGAGAGCAGGTTCTTTTCGCGGATGTAGGAGACCCACCAAAAACTGGGGGCGCCGCAGCCGCCGGAGAGAGGATTGGCCCAGATCGAGTTGTGGATGTGAACACCGATGGCATCGGTGACGCCGAAATACTCGAAAGTGATGCCGCATTCAGCCAGGAACGCCGGCTTGCGATAGCGCGTCAGGATGTCCCGGTTGTCCTGGGCCAGCTCTCCCGCAAAGTCACGCGCGTTGTAAAGCTCGTTCAGCACCAGGTCGAGCCCGGGCAGCGCGAACAGCTCCCGGTCCTGCGCGTCCCACGCGGCCATGCTCGTGGACACCGGATGCCTGTAGGGGTCGAGGGAATGAATGTAGTCCGCCATTTCCCGGTGCCACTCCCGGACCGGTTCCGGCCGGTATTGCTCGACATAATTGACCTCGGCGAACAATTGCAGGCAGAAGAGGTTGGGGGAATAACCATAACGCGCCACGAAATAACGCAGCCGGTTCTTGTAAAGCCGCCGCGCTTCGGGATCGGTGAAGAAATCGGCGACTTCCCGGCACGGCCCGCGGTTCTTCCGGTTGTAGGCATTGTCGTCCCAGTAGGGATAGGGCTGCGTGGTGCGGAAGTCGGAGAACATTTCCAGGCAGGGCATGGCATAAAGTCCGCGGGCCGCCAGCGTGTCGAACAGCAGATCCAGCTTGCGCAAGATGAAGAGGTCGTATTGCCCGGCCGGTTGTCGGGCATGCTCGAACCAGAACATCGAGTCATGCGCGGTGAAGAACCGGAAATAATTCATCCCGTTTTGGGCGTAGCGGTCAAATTCCGCCTCGAAGGCCGCCAGCGAGCGGGGCTCCCACAGGCATTCGCCCAGGGGCAAAAACATCTGGCCGTTGTCGAATACCGTGCGGGCGTGGAGCCCCTGCGTGGCGTGGATAAAGCCGGGGTTGCTCGATGGGGTCACCTCGAACGGAGGCAGCTCGACCTCGGCGCGGCCGGCTTGGTCGATCGCTAATATTCTTGCCCGATACCGCCCGGTCTCGGCTGGCGTGAATCGGACCCGCCATTCGGCCGCTCCTAGTGCGCCATCGAATGTGTTGTTCCGGCGTACGCTTTGTTCCGGGTAATCCTGAAAATAAAAGGCGGGCGTCTGGACGTGCCGGCCCGACGGCGCGATGAACTCCACCTGCACATCGATCACTTGCGGATCAAATGGGTTCTGATAACCACGGTTCAGTTGAAACGCGGCTTCATACTTTGCATAACGCGACACGGAGGCGGGCGGCGGGGCGATCAACGTCGGGCGCGGCCCCCGCTCGGCAACTTGCTCCCCGTCGGCCTCTGCCCGGGAAAACGGCGCGAGCAGGAAGTTGAGGCCGATCGCCAGCGTGAAAAGAACGGAACTGGCGCGTTGTCCCCACACAAAAAAGCCGTGGTCGCGCTTCTCCGGTTGGTCAATCCGGCCGATGCTGGGGGTGGCAGTTCGTCGGCTCACCATTTTTTCCGGCCTTTCACACAGCCTCGCGCTTTGGTTGGACTACTCACACAAGTCACTATGCCATAGCGTGACTGAAACTGTAAACTCGCAGCCAACTTCCGAACACACAGATGTAGAGTCCATCCAACCACTCCGCACCCTGCGGAGAGATGTAATGGCCTGAACGCACTCGCGCAACGATTCCGTAATTCCATCTGACTTCTGCAGAAATCCGCGGCGGCGCGGTGCCATCTTCAGCCTTCGTGGCATGGCGCAGGTATCTCCTCTGTATCGGCCACATCTGCAACTGCTCGTCGGAAGCCGAGAGGGCCGGCTTCTCTCTGAGCAGTCGGTAGTCAGCCAAGCTCTTCACAGCCGCAAAGGGAAGCCGCACCTGTCCCCAGAGCAAACCAAGAACATAGCCGATCAACAGGAGCAGAATGATCTTACGTCGCTTGCTCACGAGAGTCAAAGCCGCCTAGACGCTCAAGCTCAACGACGGCTGGGCCGTGAACGTGAATCGCACTGAGTATCTTCAAGTTGTCCGGCATCGTAAATCGCAGGGTTTATCGGCGCTTCGCCGCGCCCCGCT
This sequence comes from uncultured Bifidobacteriaceae bacterium, assembly GCA_964458575.1. Lineage (GTDB taxonomy): Bacteria > Verrucomicrobiota > Verrucomicrobiia > Limisphaerales > JADLHS01 > CAYWMD01. The sequence continues at coordinate 4,728 of CAYWMD010000046.1, forward strand.
GAGGCTTCGTTACAGTCCCTTCGCAAGTATCGCCTGGGCAAAAAAACGCACGCTGTCCTCTCGTCCGTTGTCGAGAAACTTCTGCACCTTCGCCAGCGGGAAAGTCAAACCGCCCTCACCGTTCCACAACACGGCTGCACCACCGAGGCTCTCGCCGAAATCTGCAATGCTCTCGTTGATTCTCACCGCGCCCTTGTAATCCACCCAATGATACGTCCTGCCTTCTGCGTTCCGGCGGATGACCTCGCCAACGTATGCGCCGCATCGCAGCACGAGCTTGTAGTAATCGTCGCCACTCTCGTCCAAATGCCGCGTCCGCATCTCATCGAGATAATCGTCCACCAATCCAAGACTCTCGACCGTGAAATCCAATCGGGCGGCGTCGAGCAACTCCGTGCCCGGCGTCGGGTCGTCGGCAACCACCTCTGGTGAAGCAAACATCTGCCCCAAGTCGCTGAGCGCCCCGTCTTGGAGTTCGGGTTTTCGACTGAACAAGGCCATTGGGTGTCCTTTCTGGTTGATGCGGTTTATTGCGTGCTGCGTGCGACCCTGTCTGCCATCCCCGGTCAAAGACCGTCGCCGGCCCAAGGTGCGCGGACCGCAGAACTCTTACCCGGGCAACCATACCGCGCCGGCGTTGGGAACGCAAACCCCGCCGGCTGCAGCCATCGCTCACATCACGATGCGTGATAAATGCAAACCATAATGTGGGCATCCTGCCCGGCGGATTTGGCGTTCGAATTTCCGCTGCGAGGTTCGCGCGGCAGGCGCCCGCTACGACAGGCCGGAAGCCCGCCGCCACTCCGCTGGGCACACGCCGCAGCTTTCACACAACGAGTTGCAGAAAAAGGCGGGCCGTCTCCGCCGTTTGTTTGCCTTCGGGCATATACCGGGTTTGTGACTTAGGGCGGCGGCGCTAGCGGGGCCGGGAGAAAGGGGCGCACTTTGTCCGCCAGCAGAACGTACCCGGCGGCGCTGAAATGAAGCTGGTCCGCCACAAAAAGTTCCGCGCGCGGTTGGCCGTCGTCACCGAGCACCATGGGATACGTCTCGATGTACTTCAGCCGGGGTTGGCCGCGAACAAAGGCTGCAATCAGGGCGTTCAGCGCCTGGAAGGTCTGGCGCCGCTCCCAGTATTTGGGACTCGGATTGACCGAAATGAACACGATCTCCGTCTCCGGCAGCTTCGCGTGGATCGTGGCCACGAATGCACGGAAATCGGCGAAGACCTGCGCCGGCGACTTGCCGCGGACCAGGTCATTGCCGCCGGAGCGGAGCACAATCATGCGGGGGGCGTACGGAAAAATGATCCGGTCCGCAAAATGCGTGGCATCGGGAATTTCCGATCCGCCGAATCCGCGGTTGAGGACGCGATGCCGGGGAAAATCCCGCGCCAGCGTCTGCCACCGGCGGATGGTCGAGGAGCCGATGAAAAAAACCGCGCCCTTGGGTGGCGGGTTGGTGCGGTCCATCTGCTCGAAGGCGGCGATTTCCTTCTCCCATCGGGCAAAGTTGTGGTTTGTTTCCGCGCCCCACACCGTCCGCGCGCCGTCCACCAACAGGAACACCACCAACAGCCCGCACGCCACGCGCTTCAGGAATTCAGCGATCGGTGAAAAGGGGCGGTCCAGGAAAATTCGGGCCGGCGCATCCGCCCTTTCGCCAGCCATGTTCTTCGCGCCCGGCCCGACTAGTATCGCCAGTTTTTCCCTGCTAGACATGACCGAGTTCTATCAAACAGCGCCAATGCTGAAAACGCTGAAATGGTGCAGGCCACACGGAGAACACGGGGCAGCCAACATGCGCCTTGACACGCTTTCGAAAGCTCCTAGGGTCAGCCGACAACCTGAACCAGGGCCCATGCCATGAAGCAAACCACTTCATTCTTTAGCGCCGGTCGCGTCCCAGGCGTCCATCCTGCCTCGGATTTCACCCGCCCGGTGATGCGTCTCCTCGGACCAATGCTTTGCCTGCTGCTCGCCGGCCCGGCGCGGGCGGCCACCAATTATTGGGACGCCAATGGCAGCACGCCCGGGGCCGGCGCGACCCCGGTCGGCACCTGGGGCGCGGACAATTACTGGAGCACGAACGCCGATGGGACGGCGGCCACGGCCGCCTGGACGCTCGGGAACACGGCGGTCTTTTCCGCCGGTGCGGATGCGGCCAATCTCTTCAACGTCACCGTTTCAGGAGTCCAGCCCGCCACCGGCATCACCTTCGAGGAAGGCACGGTGTCGCTCTCGGGCGGCAGCATTCTGTTGAGCGTGTCGCCTTTTCCCATCGTGGCCAACGTCAATGCCACCATCAACTCGACCCTGACCGGCTCGCGCGCGCTCACGAAAGCCGGCCCCGGTACCCTGACCTTGAATGGTACCAACACTTACACCGGCGTGACCACGGTCAGCGAAGGTGCGCTCGCCATGGGCCATTCCAGCGCCCTGGGCAGCGGCCCCGCGGGCGCCACCGTCAGCACCGGCGCCGGCCTGGCGATCACCGGTGGCATTGCGGTAACCAAGCTGCTGACCGTTTACGGCCTGGGCGTCGGCGGGGCCGGGGCCCTGCGCAATCTGGCCGGAAGCAATTGGGTGGCGGCCGTTCAATTGGATCCGGGCGTTGACAAGTCGGGTCGCATCAACTCGGACGCCGGCATTCTCCAGCTCGGGCGGGTGGACGCGGGCAACAAGTTCGAGTTGTACTTCGGGGGTGACGCGGACGTCATCATCAGCGGCGATAGCCCGTCGTATGGTCTGATTTGGGGCGGCGAAGGCGGCGGCGTGACCAAGGACGGCGCGGGAACGCTGACCATCAGCGGCTTGGTCACCAGCCGCGGGACGGTGAAAATCCTGGGCGGCACGATCCGGATGGGCAATGACTATCGGTTCGGCAACCCCGGCCCGGTGTATCCGGACCTGCTGTTGAGCGGCGTATTTGACCTGAACGGTTTCCACAACGTGGTGAACGGCGTGCATGGCGGCGGTTCGATCATCAACGCCGGGACCAGCACCCTGGTCATCGGGACCAACGCGGTGCTCGGTTATACGCAGGTGCCGTTGCCCTATTTCTCCGGCGTCATCAGCGGTGGCACCACTCTCAAGAAGGAAGGCCCGCGCAAACAAACGCTGGCCGGGGTCAACCCGTACACCGGCGACACCATCATCAACGGGGGCACGCTGGAGCTGTCGGGCGGCGGTTCGATCAGCAACAGTCCCGTGATCTTGGTCGCCTCCGGCGCCAACCTTCGCGTTCCGGGCTTGTACGCGGGCTTCGTGTTAAACAGCCACCAGACCCTCATGGGCAGCGGCAGCGTCACCGGTGCCGTGACCGTTGCCGCGGGCGGATGCGTCAGCCCGGGGGCCAGTGCCGGAACCTTGACGGTGGCCGTGCATCCGGCGCAGCCCGGCGGATTGGACCTGAGCGCCGGCGGCACAAATGTTTGGGAACTGGCGGCCAACTCGGAAACCGGGGCGGGCACCAACTTCGACCGGCTGATCCTGCTGGGGAGCACTTTGACCCTGGGCGGCGCGTCCACGTTGAGCCTCCGGTTCGTCGGCACGGCGACGGCGCCGGATGCCGGCGATCCGTTCTGGCAGGAGCTACGGACCTGGCTCATCGTTGCGGCAACCAACGTGGCCGGCAACTTCGCCGTGATCGAGAACGGCAGTCATACCGCCGGCGAATTTACCACCTCGGTTGACGCCAACGGTGTCTGGCTGAACTACGCCCCAAACGCCGTGTTTCAGCCCGTGCCGGCGCTCATTTCCACCATCAGCCGCGCCGGTGCCGAAGCGGTGACGGTCACTTATACCAACGTGCAATACGGCACGAACTACGTGTTGTCGTACCGGACGAATCTCAGCACCACGAACTGGTTCACGGTGGGCGTCAAACGGTGCGTGTCCATGAGCGATTCCCAGACCGACAACACCGCCACCAACGGCCAGCGCTATTATCGGGTTCATTATGTGACACCGTGATAGAAAACAGCAGAACCGACGCAACCCCTCACCCGACCTTCGGCCACCCTCCCATAAACCTCCCCCTCTTCCGCTCAGAGCGGGGGAGAGGGCAGGGAGAGGGGGCGCTTGTCGGTTCAGGGGCTCAAGGTGCGAACCTTGGTTGGGCAATCCTCTCCCCATCGGATGGGGAGAGGGACGGGATGAGGGGCTATTCCAGGTTTTACCGACCTTCAACCGTAATTGGTATGAGTCCCCAGGGAAAGCAACCGGAGAAAATTCTGTTTGAGCCTTTCGAGCCTTTTTGTGGCCATCGAAACTGCGGGATTCAGATTTACTGCCGCGCCAGCGGAACGATCCGGTACACCTGCTGCGCGTGCACATCCATGCCGCCCTCCGTCCAGATGACGTGATGGGAGCGCGCCATTTTTTCCTCGATTGGCATTTGCGCGGCGATGCGTTGCTCGATCTGCTGCGGGGTCCAGCCCCGCGCCAGCAAACGCTCTTTCTGCGTCGCCGCTGAACACGCCACGCAGAGGATCGTGTCGAATTCCGATTCGGCGTGGGTTTCGAACAACAAGGGAATCACCACCACCGCCAGCGGTTTGCCCTCCTGCCGCCAGCTTTCAACCTGCGTGCGCCACAAGTCCTGAATCCGCGGATGCAGGATGGCTTCCAGCCGTTGGCGGGCCGCGGCATCAGCAAAAACGATTTGCGCCACCGTCTCCCGTTTCAACCCGCCGTCCGCAGCGATGACGTCCGGACCGAAAGCTTCCCGGACCTCCGCCAAAGCCGGTTGACCCGGCGCGACCACCTGCCGCGCCAACTCATCCGTATCCACGACCACCGCGCCGCGCCATTGCAATAGTTGGGCGCAGGCGGATTTGCCCATGCCCACGCCGCCGGTAAGGCCGATTCGTTTCATGGATCGAAGCTTCGCATGAAAAATCGCACTGCGGCAAGCCGCAGTGCGATGCTGAATACCAACTTTTGCCGTCGCTTACGGAAGCTGGCGCACGGCGCGATAGAACCGGTAACCGGAGACGGGCGAAGTATTGTCCGTAAACACCGCCGAGCCGCCGCCGGGCAGCGTGTTGGTGGATACCGCCGTCCAGTTCACGAAATTCGTCGAGGCCTGGATGACGTAGGTCAGCGTGGGTTCACCGGTCAGAACGCCCTGCACCTGGCTGCTGGTCACCACGATTTCGCTGAGCTGCGGTGCGACCGGGACGTTGACGGACGTGCTGGTTTGCGCGGTGTTGTTCACCAGGTTGGAGTCGGGCACGCCATTCGTGACGCTCACCGAGTTGAGGACACTGCCACCCAAGGATGGCGAAACGTTGATGGTGAGCAACGCTGACGCGCCGGCGGCCAGATCACCGACGTTGGCCGTCACCACATTGCCAACGGCGCCGATGGTGCCCTGCGATGCCGCGCTGCCGACATAGTTCAAACCGGCGGGCAGGGTGTCGGTCACGATCACGCCTGTGGCCGCAGACGGGCCGAGGTTGGTGACCCCGACGGTGTAGCTCAGCAGGCCGCCAATAAAGGCCGGATCCGGAGTGTCACTGACGCTCACCGCCACATCCGTGGCGGCGTTCACGGCCACGACCGTGGTCAGCGTGAGCGTCCAGCCCTGGCCGATCATGCCGGCGTCACCGATCGCGTCGTCCAAGACATACAACGACCAGCTTCCGTTCGGATCGGTGTCATTGAACACACTCAACGCACCGCCGGCGGCACCCGCCGGGGCGGGCGGCACGAAGGGATCGCCCGATTCATAATCGGCGGGCTGGTAAGCGCCGGAGGCAATCTGGGTTGAATCCGGCAACGGTGAGCCCGCTGCGTCGTCGAGCGTAACGGTCACATTGGTCACCGGATGACCGCCGCCGGTGTCGGACATGACGATGAGCTTCTGGCCGGCGGGACCGACGAGCAACACGTCCACGTCATCCGGGAACGCATGCGTCAGGCCGTTGATGCCCACCGTGACCTTGCTCACCGTGCCAGCCAACCCGGACACATTGATCGTGGCCGGATAAGGCGTGGCGCCGCCGTGGTCAGGAATTGAAATGGCGGTGGCATTCGTGAACGAGGTCGTGGCGGGCAGATAGAAATTGAAGGTGACCGTGCCCAGGTTGTTCGCGCCGTCCTGCAATTGCAGCGTGGCGGCGACCACCCCGCCGTTCGGGCCGGTGGCCGTGAACGTAAATGGGCGCGCAACCGGCGCGCCGCCGCGCACCACGGCACCGTAATTCTGCGGACCGCTGGGAGCCGTCACCCCGTTGCCCGCCAGCAAGGTGGCGTTCAGATTGGCCGTGTCGGCCGTGCCGTTGTTGGACAAGGCCAGTGAAACCGTCACCGTTTCGTTGAAGTCCACCACGAAGTTGGGCGGCACGATGCTCTCCGTCGCCAGCACCGCGCCCGCCGCCACCAGGTTCGGGGCCGGGGCCGTCAACGCCAGCACAGCCGACGCGGAATTGTTCGACGTGTTCGTGTCGCTGGCAGTGGTCGCCACCGTGGCGGTGTTGGTCACCAGGCCGATGCTTGTGACCTGGGCCTCGATGGTCAGCGTGGCCCCCGCACCGGCGTTGAGATTGCCCAAGGTCGCCATGACGGTGTTTCCCGAATTGGTGGCCGCGCCGACGCTCGGCGTCGCGGAAACAAAACCCAGCCCGGCGGGCAACGCATCGGCCACCGTGACCTTGAGGGCCGTTTCCGGGCCGAGGTTGGTGACGGTGATGGTGAACGTCACATTGCTGCCCAACACGCCATTCGTGGGCGCCGCCAGGCTCACCGCCACGTCCGCGGCGGGCAGTCCGATGGCGGTGATCGCGGAGACGGTGTTGTTGGCCGGGTTCAAATCCGTTTCGCTGACCGCGACGTTGGCCGTGTTGGTCAACAGGCCTGCGCTGCCGGGGGCGGCCACAACCGTGACCGTGGCGACGGCCCCGGTTGAGAGGTTGGGAATGCTGCAAACGACGGTGTTGCCGTTGGTGGTGGTGACCCCCTGCGAGGAAGCCGCCGAAAGCAGGATCGCCCCGGCCGGCAGAATGTTCGTGAAGGCCAGACCCGAGGCCGCGCTTGGTCCCTGGTTGGTGAGCGCGAAGGTGTAAGTGACGCCGCTCTCGACCAGGCCCGGACTGGGCGTGGCACTCGCGCTCAAGGCCACATCCACCAACTGATTCACAGGCGTGATTGTATAAACCGCCACACTCCAGCCGCCCGCCATGGTCCCGGAGTCGCCGCCGGCATCGTCCATCACATACAGCGACCACGGACCATTGGGATCAGCGCCGGCAAAAGCGGACAAGGCGCTGCCGTAGGGGCCGTCCGGCGCAGGCCAGTTGAATGAATCGCCCGGTTCGTAGTCGGCCGGCTGGTAACTGGTCGAAAGAATCTGTCCGTCGTCCGGCAACGGCAACGGCGCGGTGTCATCCAGCGTGATCGTGGTGTTGACCACGCCGTTCGGGTTGCCGGAATCGGACATCACAATCACCTGCGGCCCATTCGTCCGCGCCACCAGAATGTCCAGGTCGTCCACGAAGGTGTGCGTGACATTCGACAAAGTGACCGTGACCCGGCCCACCAAGCCCGTCACGCCTGAGACCATGATGGTGGAGGGATACAGCGGCGTGCCCTGCCCGGAATCGGGGATGTTGACGACGTTGGTGTTGGAGAAGACCCGGACGACCGGCAGCGCGAAGCTGAACGTGGCCGTGCCGAGGTCGTTGGGACCATCCTGGAGCTGTAACGTGGCGACCACCGTTCCACCATTGGTCCCGGCGGCAGTAAAAGTAAATTCGCGTCCAACCGTCAGACCGCCGCCTGACAGCACCCCGTAAACCTGGGCACCGCTCGGCGACGTCACCCCACCCGTGGCCAGCAACGTAGCAATCAGGTTCGTGTTGTTGATGTTGCCCGCATTCCGCAGCCGGAGCTGCAGGGTGACGGTTTCGCCAACGTCCACCGTGCCATTGGGCGGCGTGAGGCTTTCCGCCGTCAACGTGGCCCCGGCGGCCACAATCGTCACGTTCGGCGGCGCCACGATCGTTGAGGCGGAAGCCGTGTTGTTGGCGGGGTTCAGGTCGGTCTGGGCCGCCGTGGCCGTGGCCGTGGCATTGTAAACATTGCTGATGGCGGCGTTCACCACGATGGTCACCAGTGAACCGGCACCGACGTTCAGCGTGCCAAGGTTGCCGGTGATGGTGTTGCCCGAACGCGCAAGGGTTCCCTGCGTGGTGTTGGTCGAAACCAGGGCCAGACCAGCGGGCAGCGTGACATTCAACACTGTGCCGCTCGCCGTGTTGGGGCCAAGGTTGGTGACCGTCACGAAGTAAGTCCAGTTGCTGCCAATCACCACCGGATCCGGCAGGTCAGTAAGCGTCACAGCCAGATCGGCCGACGGCCCGACGGTGGTCACGGCCGTGGCGGTGTTGTTGGACGGGATGGGATCGGCCTGCAGCGCGGCGGCCGTTGCGGTGGCGACAATGGTGCCTTGGGCGGTTGGGATGACTCCGATGGTACCGGTGACCCGGCCATCCTTGGGCACGCTGCCAAAGCTGAACACCACGAGGTTGCCGAAAATGCTCGCCGTTCCCTGCGACGGGGTGGCCGACTGCACGCTGACGCTCACGGGCAGAACGTTGGTTACGGTGACAAAGGACGCGGCGGAAGGTCCTTTGTTGGTCAGCGAAACGGTGTAGGTCAACGGCCCGCCGACCGCCGTGGGATCGGGCGCGTCCGCCAGGCCCAGCGCCAGTTCAGCCGTGGGCGGATTGACGTGCGAGGTGAAGTTGGCCGTGTTGTTGAACAGGTCCGTATCCGACTCATTGGAGGTCACCGTCGCACTCGAGGAGATCGTTCCGGTCGCGGCGGGAGTCACCGTAACAGTGATCGTTACGACACTCGCGAATTCCATCTTGCCGATGTTGCACACCACCGTCCCAGCGGAATGCGTGGCGCTGCCCTGCGACGACGTGGCCGAGACGAAGACAACCGAAGGCGGCAGGGTGTGATTGACGATAACGTTGGTGGCGGCACTGGGGCCGTTATTGGTGACCGTGATGGTGTACACCAGGTTGCTGCCGAGGTACACCGGTTCGGGGTTGCCCACCATGCTCATGGCGAGATCCACCCCCGGACAGGTGCCGCCGCCGTCTTCACAGTGTGCCGGCGAAAGGAACAACGACCAGCACTGAATCGTGCCGCTGAATCCCGGAATCAAATCCACGACCCGAAGCCGCCACTGCCCATTGACGCTGCTGCCATACTTTCCGGCGAAGGCGGAGAGGGCCTGATCGGGACGGAACGATCCAATGTACGGCGGAAACCCGCCGCTGATCGGAATGACGGCATCGTCATCAAACGTGGTGCGCGAAGAATCCGGGGAACACGCGATGCCATAGTTGGCACCGGAGCCGCCGTGTGAATCCGAAAGCGTGATGCCCGTGCCATCCGGCGCGATCAACCGGAGACGAAGATCGCCGACCCAGGAATGGGTAAGATACACCGACACCTTCACATCCCGCAGCGCCCCGGTGATGTTCGAAACGGTGATAAAGGAATTCGTGGCACTGTCATCGGGAATGTTCACCGCGCCAAGGCTGTCGAAACGAACGGGATCCCCGACCACGCCGGTGTCTAACGTGATGAAATTGGTCAGGGTTTGTTGGTCGGACTTGATCAACGCTTGCAACGCGATGGGTTGGCCGCACAGGAACCCGGGTGTCGTACTGAGGGTAAACGGCACCAGATTTGTGCCTAGTTGAAGCGGCGCGAGGTCCGAGTAATTGGCGCTTCGCGTGCCAAATCCCACCCCCGGCGTGGTCGTGGACAGCGTGATGCGCACGCCGGTGAGCGGGAAATTGTTGAAGTTGGCCAGCACGATTTGGATGTCGTTGCATTCGTTGACATCAATCACGCGGTTGCCGTTGCCGCCGGAGACGTTGACCGCCTGGACATTCACGCCGGGCAGGTCGTATGCCTCAACGATGCCCACCGTCGTGTTTCCGGGTGGACATTGCGCGCTAAAGCCCAGACCGCGTTTGGCAAAGCCTGCCCACAATTCGTTGGCGTTCGCCCCACCGTTGTTGATGAGGTCAGCCAGAATGATCGCGTCGCGGGCCTGAATCCACGTAGGCTGAGCCGGGGTGAGTTTCATGCCGTCGGTCACGAGTTGCAGCGCGAGGTCGTTGCCCGCAGACGTGCCGTATTTATGAATCAAGTTGGCCCGGACCTCCCAAAGCATCGCGCACCAGACTTCACCCTGATTGTGAACTTCGTCCGCACTGGCGGGATTCCAAGTGCCCCCGTACAGTGGACTGCCCGGCACGCCTGGATGCGTGCTGGCCTGCGTCGGGTCAATGTCCTTGAACGTGAGGGGATTCTTCGTCATGTCGGTGGTGTAGGGGTAATGCCGGATCCCAAAATAATAGTTTTCCGTCAGACCGGCGAACTGGTAGGTCACGTACCCACCATTGGCATAAACGGCATCCGGATCATCTCCAGGCTCGCTCAACAGCGACATGGCATAGAAGTCCGACCAGCCTTCACCCATTCCATCCCCTTGTAAATTGCCCAGAGCAAATCCGCCCCCGACCAACCGCCAACTGGTCCCGTGCGTGGCTTCATGGATAATCACCTCGGCGTCAAGATCACCGTCACGCATCGGCGTGGGAAAGTCCCAAACGAACATCGCAATCTGGCCGTTGATGCCGTCCGGCGCGGGGACAAAGAACGCGTTGTCGGCAAAGCCCAGATCCGCTCCTGCCTGCACATAGCCGATGATTGAGTCGCTGCCCTGGCCGCCCCGGCCAAAGTTGTTTTCCTGATAATTCCCGGCACTTTCAGTAAAGCCCAGTTGATAGAGCCGGTCATGGTAGTAGTTGACCCAGTAAAACATCTGGACCACCGAGGCATTGCTGTAGGTGAGCGGGTCCTGCGTCAGGTCCAGCGGGAAGTCGAACACGCGATTCGGATTGCCCTGCGGCCGTGCTCCGCCGTCCGGTTGCCCGTCAAAATCCCGGTCCATGTAAGTGTCCGCATTGTTGCCGCGCGTCTCGTTGGCCGCGTCGGGTATCCACCCGTCGGGCGACGCGGTAGTGTCGAGTGCGCTTAACGTCAGCAAAACCCGGTTGGTCAACGGCGGTTGGCCGGCATTGGGCGTCGGCCAACTGGGCGTGAACGGCGAAGGGCTGTCGCTCGTGTAAACGTTGTAGGTGGCGTCGCTGATGTAACACGTCAAATCGCGCCGCAACCAGGGCTCGCCGGATTCAGCGTCAATCAGGATTTCAAAACCCTCGCGCGTCGTCTGCCTAGACAGATGGACCTCCCAGCACAAGCGCAGGGCGCCGCGGTTCACGGGCAACCACACGAGCCGCGCATGCACCTGCTTTCCTTGTACCAGAAACCGGTGGTAACCATCGCCCGCCTGGGCGCCATCGGCGGCCACCTCACCCGGTGTGAGCGTGTCCCCCAGATTCTGCGCCGCATTCGCAATCGCCTGTTCGGCGGATACGGGCGGCTGGTTTTGACTCACCGCACGATTCGGCGTGCCGGCATCGGCACTCGGGACGGGATTCGGAATGAATAGACTGGACAGAGTCGCCAGTTCACCCCGTTTGGTAATGTTGCCCACAACGACCGCGCCGAACACCGGAATTCCGTCCAGCTCCTGCTGCCACACCACGGTGCGCAGGCCGTTATGCTTCCCCACGCTGTCCCGGGTGATTCTGGCGTTGCCCGTGGACAACACAGAGGCATCGTGGCCGAACAAGGCGGATTGTTCGTTCAGAAAACCCTTCACCGCGCGGTAAGGGTCATCGGCGGAAACGGTGGCAAGCCCCGGCCCGGACACCGCCCGGCCCTGTCCGTTGGGTCCGGTCAAAAACCCGCCGCGCACGTGGATGAACTTGGGCGAGCCGAGCAGCGGGTCGAAGTTGATGTCCGCCCCCGTCAGCTGCGCCCGCAAACGGGCCGCGGCCTGGTCGCGTTGCGTGATTTCAGCGCCGGCTGCTTGCGCGGTCGCCCGCCGGTCGAAGTTGGGAATGTCCTCGCGGTGCGTCGGGCGCAGTTGCGCCCGGGCCACAGGTACGAAAACGGGTGCTGTCAGCGCGCATGCCGCGAGCATCGCGGTCACACAAGCCATCGCATTAGAGGGCACTTTCATGTCGGTCTTAAACACTTTCCGATTTTTCCGGGTCACGGCGGGCCGAGCCGGAAGTATTCGTTTCCGCTACCAACGGGCAGGGTCACCGTCTGCTGATCACCCACGACCGTCGGCGCCGGCACCGTCACTTCCGTCCAGGTGATCGGCGTAGTCAGGCTCGTGGCGCGTTGCAGCACGAAACCGGAGGCACTCGCCGGCCACGTGATGACCACGTTGGCGCCGGAAAGCGCGATGCCCAAGGACGGCGCAAAACCCTCCACGATCGTCTTGATCGTCACGGCGTTGTTGCCTTTGGGATCGGAGACGTTGGGATCCGCCTGCCGGCAGAACGCGCTGGCGGTGAGGGTGCCGCCCGAGTTGGGATGAACGGTAATGGTGGCGTTGGTACCCCAGCCACTGCCCAGATTGCCAAGGTTGGTAAACGCGACGGTGTTGCCGGTTACGACGTACGCGGCCGGCGAGGCGGAAACGAAGCTCACTCCTGCAGGCAACGTGTTGGTCAACGTCACGCGGGTGGCCGTGGCCGGGCCGAGGTTGGCCACAGCGAGCGTGTACACCAAATCCTGGCCGAACGTGACCGGACTGGGCGAGGCAAACATGAACAACACCAAGTCGGCCACGAGACTGTTCACGGTCGTGGTGGTGGTGGCGGCGTTGTTCACCGGGTTCGGATCGGTCGGTGACGCGGACACCAGGGCGAAGTTGGTAGCCGTGCCGACCAGCGTCGGGCTCACCACCAGGGTCGCACTGGCCACGGCATCCTTGGCAAGCGTCCCGATGTTCCAGGTCACAACGCCCCCGGCGGCGGAAAGCGCGCCGTTCGGCGTGTTGCTGGAAAGGAGCACCGCTCCGGCGGGCAGGGTGTCCGTCACCGTTACGCCCGTCGCCGTGGACGGACCAAAGTTCGTCACCACGATGGTGTAGGTCAAATTGCTGGTCAACAAAACCGGATCGGGCGTGTCCGTCACCGTCACCGAGAGGTCGGCCGCACCCGGGATCACCCCCGTAGTGGTGATGTTGAGATACCAGCCGCGGGCAATGCTGCCCACGTCAAGCGCGGTGTCGTCCACCACGTAGAGCGACCAGGTGCCGTTCGGGTCCAGACCGTTGAAACCGGACAACACGGCCCCCCACGGCGGCGCGGGGGCGTTGGTGAACAGGTCGCCCAGCAGATAGTTGGTCGGTTTGTATGTCCCGTTGGTGATCTGGCTGGAGAACGGCAGCGAGTTTGCCGCCGCGTCGTCGAAGGTCAGGGTCACGTTGGTGATGAGGTTGCCGCTGCCCGCGTCGGACATCATGAGCAGGCTGGTGCCGGTGGGCCCGACCAGCAACATGTCAACGTCCGCCGGAGCGGTGTGGGCCAGATTCGTCAAGGTGACGGTCACCTTGCCGACGGTGCCGCCCACTCCGGTCACATTGATCGTCGAGGGATAAGGTGAAGCCGGCTTGGGCGTGTCCCCGGTGCGGTCATTGATGACGACGGCCGCCGTGTTGCTAAACGTGACGGTTGCACTGCCCAACTGATAATTGAAGATGGCCACCCCCAGATTGTTGGTCGAGGCATCGTCCAGAGCGAACGTGGCCGAAACGACTCCGCCGTTGGTCCCGCTGGCGGTGAAGGTGAACGCGCGCGAACGGGACGGGCCGTTTTCCACCAGCGTGCCGTAATTCTGCGCGCCGCTGGGCAAGGTCACGCCGTTGGTGGCCAATAGCGTCGCGGTCAGGTTGGTGGTATTGCCACCGGCGGCATTCCGCAAGGCGAACAGCAAGGTCACGGTCTCGCCCGGATCAATGCCCCCGTTGACCGGACCGCTTTCGGAGGTCAGCACGGAGCCGGCGGGCACAATCAAGCTGCCGTCGTCGTCAAGAATGACGAGGGTGGCAGCCTGTGGGTTGAGCAACTGGGCCTGGTTGGTCGGGCCGGACTGGAGCGAGAGCTGCAATTGCACCGTTTCCGCGCCTTCGAGGATATTGTCCTGATTGATCGGCACGTTGAACGTCCGCGTGGTCACGCCGTTCGAGAAGGTCAGCGTGCCGCTGGTAGCGATATAATCACTGGCCAGGCCGGGTGTGGCCGTGCCGCCGCCGGTGGCGTAATTGACATGAACGGTCGAGTTGGTGATGCCCGTGCGCAACACGGTGATCGTCGCCGCCACACCGCCCTCTTGGACGCTGTAATCCGTGCTGGAGAAACTAATCCCCGCGTCGTTGTCCACGATGGTCACCGTGGCGAGGCTCGGCTCGAGCAGTTGCGCCCCGCCGCCCGGACCGGACAACGCGACCTGGAACGTTTCGTCCCCCTCCAGCAATGCATCGTTGGCGATGGGTATGGTGATGGTGTTCGTGCCCTGGCCGTTGGTGAAGATCAACTGGTTGGGTACCGGATTGGGAATGGGTGCGGAGAAATCCGCGCCCAGCACGGCGGTGTCGTCAATCGTGCTGTAGGCGACGGTGATGGTCCCGGAATAGGAACCGGTGCGAACGACGGTGAGGACCACGTTGGTGGCCGTCTCCGCCACGCTGTAGGCATCCTGCACAAAACTCACCCCGGAATCGTCATCCAGAATATCCACCAGCGTCGAAGGCGTGAGCAGTTGCAATCCGGCGCTGGGATTGGACAACGTGACCGCGAAGATTTCGTCGCCCTCCACCAGCGTGTCCTGGAGAATCGGAATGGTAAGGTTCTTCACGGTTTCCCCGTTGGCAAACGTCAACGTGCCGCTGTCACCGGTGAAATCCAGGCCGGCGGTCGCCGTGATGTTGGATGTCCCGTAATGGACCGATGCCACGCCGTTGCTGCCATTAACCCGCAGAACCGTGACGACAATACTTGGCCCGGCCTCGCTCACGTTGTAGAACGGCGCCGAGAAGGTCAGACCCATGTCGTTGTCCAGAATGGTCACAACCGTATTGGTCGGACCCAGGATCGTCGCGCCGCCGGTCGCGTTGGTCAGCGTTACCGTGAAGAACTCCGCCCCTTCCACCACTGAGTCATCCGTGATCGGCACCAAGAGGGTCTTGTTGGTTTCACCGTCGTTAAAGGTGACCGTCCCGCTTTGGGCCGTGTAGTCCAGACTCGAGATGGACGTGGCGGTTCCGTCACTGGTATAGAAGCCCACGGACACGGTGCCGGTGCGGCCGTTCGTGCGGACGAGAGAGACGACGGCGTTGGTCCCGTTTTCCGCGACCACGTAGGCCGTCGCGGCAAACGCAATCCGGCCGGGCCCAAGATCGTCGTCCACGATGGTCAACTCGGCCTGAGACGGCTGCAGCGACAGAGCGCCAAGGACATTGGTCAATTCCATCGTGACGGTTTCATCGTTTTCGATCAGGGGATCATTCACGATCGGCACGGTGATATTCTTGACCGTATCACCGGCGTTGAAGGTCAACGGAACAAGCGTCGGCGTGTAATCCGCGATGGCGGTGGCCGTCCCGTTGGTGGTGGTGGTAAACACCGCTGTCGCCGTGCCCACCGTGCTGCCGTTGCGCACAATGGTAATTGTGGCGACGCCGTCCACGGCGTTTTCATTGCGCGCGTAAGTCGCCGAGGAGAACGTGATGGAGCTGTCGTCGTTGATGATGACGAGCGTGGCGGTCGGCTGGTCGCCCAACACCGCCGAGGGCACCGGCGTGATGCTGCCTAGGCTCAGGTTCACCGTCCGGTCGGCATTGATCTCGAAATCATTGATGACGGGGACGACGAAGGTTTGCAGCACTTCGCCCTGCGGGAACGAAAGGGTGAAGGTGCCACCGACATAGTTCACGCCATTGGTGGCCGTGCCATTGCTGGTCACGGCGTCCACCGTCACAATGGGCTGGCCCACCGGACTGGTGGTCCCGCCGCGGCGGCGCACCGTAATCACCGCGTTGGTGCCGTTTTCGTCCACCTGGAACGTGGCGCTGAGAAACTCGAACTGGCCCGAGCCCACAACCGACCCGCCATAAATCCGCGCGAGGTACTGCCGGGGATAGCCGTCGTATTCGGTGAAGCCACCGCCCAATACGATCTTGGTATCCGGCTGGACCAGGGTGGCCGCGACGAAATCATTGGCCCCGGTGCCAAAATTGATGCCGGAATCCACGGTGCCGTCGTTGTTGAGGCGCGTGATGTGATTGCGCGACACGCCGCTGCACCGCGAAAACTGGCCGCCCAGAACAATGCGCGTGTCCGGTTGGATGGTGATCGAATTGACCGTGTCGTTCGCACCTTCACCCACATTGAAGGTGGCGGTGTCCAGCGAACCGTCAGGCAGCAACCGGGCGATGCGATTGATCGCCGTGCCGTCGTAGTTGGTAAACGAACCACCGATGACAATCCGGCCATCCAATTGAACAGCGATGGCGCGCACGGCATCGGTCGCGCCCGTGCCGGGGTCAAAACTGAGGTCCAACGAACCGTCCACATTCAGCCGCGCGACGTGATTCCGGCCGGTTTCGTTGACGGTCGTGAAATCACCGCCGATGAGCACCTTGCCGTCTTCCTGGACCGCGATGGCATAAACGTTGCCGTTGCAGCCCAGGCCCGGATCGAAGGTCATATCCGGCGTGCCGTCGTCGTTCAGGCGGGCGATGAAGTTGCGGTTGACGGCGTTGATGACAGTGAAGCTGCCGCCGACCAGAATCTTGCGCGTCTCGTTGACGAAGGTTTCCGCCAGCGCCAGGACCGGATTGTCCGTGCCGGCGCCGGGGTTGAAACCGGTGTCCAGCGACCCGTCGAGATTGAGCCGCGCGATGCGGTTCAAATTTACGTTATTGACCACGGTGAAGTCCCCGCCGATCACCAGGCGTCCGTCATTTTGCCGGAGCAGGGCGCGGATGGTGTCGTTGGCGCCCGCCGTCGCGGCGGCGTAGGAGAACTTGGAATCAATGGCGCCATTGGGTTCCAGCCGGGCGATGCGATTGCGCGGCACGCCATTGGCCATGGTGAACTCGCCGGCGGTCACGATTTTTCCATCCGGCTGCAACGCCATCGCCAGGATCGCTCCGTTCATCGCGGCCTCATCGCTGAAGGCGGTGTCCCGTCCGCCCGGCGGTTCATTCACGGATTCATTGTCAACGATGCTGAGCAGGGCGGCGGCGGGATTGCCCAGGGCGTTCGTCGGCGCGGCGTTGCCCAGCAGCAACGAAATGGAGCGGGTGCCATCCGTGAAGTCGTTGTCTATGATCGGCACGGTGAAGGTCTTGCTGACCTCGCCGGGCCCGAAATTCAGCGTGCCGTTGGTGGCGGTGAAATCATAACCCGCCACGGCCGTCCCGTTGGTGGCCGCGAAGTTCACCGAGATCGCCTCGGAACTGCCGCCCGTCCGGACGACGGTCACATAGCCCACGCCGCCGTTTTCATTGATCGTGTAGGCGGTGGTGCTGAAGCGGACGGCGCCCACGGCATCGTCATTGACGATGGTGAGGGTTGCGTTGGTCGTGGTGCTGAAGGACAGCGGCGTGTTGGTCGGCGTGCCGTTGAGGGTGGGA
Organism: uncultured Bifidobacteriaceae bacterium; assembly: GCA_964458575.1. Lineage (GTDB taxonomy): Bacteria > Verrucomicrobiota > Verrucomicrobiia > Limisphaerales > JADLHS01 > CAYWMD01. The sequence goes on from CAYWMD010000046.1 coordinate 22,323, forward strand.
TTGAACAGCAGCAAATTCACCGTCTTGTCCGGCTCGACCAGAACGTCCTCCAAGATGGGGACGAGGATGGTCTTGATGGCAACGTCGCCATTGTTCCACGTGAAGGTATTGGTCACGCTGACATAGTCGGTGCCGGCCGTGGCCGTCCCACCGGGGATGGTGGCACATTGCACGGTCAATGTTCCCGCGCTGCCCCCCGTGCGGGCGACGGAAATCGAGGCCAGCCCGGCGCTCTCGTTGGTACTGTAGCTCGCCGCGGTGAAGTTTACGCGGCCGCCGGGAATGTCGTTGTCCACGATGGTCACAAAGGCGCTGTTCAAACCCAGCGTCGCGCCGGTCGGGGTCGTCAAAATCACGTTGAAACTTTCGTCAAACTCAACCTGGCTGTCATCAATGATTGGCACGCTGATGGTTTTGACGGTTTCGCCGGACTCAAACGTGAGGGTGCCGGTGACGGGAGTGAAATCTGAATGGGCGGTGGCGGTGCCGCTCAAAGTACTGTATTGAACCGTCACCCGGCCAATGCCGCCATTGGTGCGCGTCACGGTGAGGACCGCATTACCTACGCCTTCGCTGACCGTGTAATTGGTCGCGCTGAATCCCAACACTCCCGGCGAGTTGTCATCTTCCAAAATCGTCATGGCCGACGCGCGCCGGATGAGCGCCGCGCCAAACGGGATGTTTTCACCGCCCAACAGCGTAAAGTCCGTGCCGCCGGGCCGGTACAGGCTGTATTGCAGGGCACGGTCCCCGTCCAAGGACGCATTATCGTTGAGCGATATCAAAATGTCCGCCGTGTGGCCGGGAAAAACCAGCCAATGCGTGTTCCCGAGTGTGAAATCCGCAGCCAACGGCTGGTAATTCATGGCAAAATTGCCGTCCGCGCGAATCAAGCCCCAGTCCGGATTCACGTCGCCGGGCCAGCTCGAGTTCCAAAACGGCCGGGTGTATTGGGGGAACAGGGTGAAGTTGGTGAACGTGGCGGCCCCGGGACCGGGCGGAGGCGGGGAGGCCAAAAAGCGCGCGTTGATCATGCCACGATCGCCGTTGGTGCGCGTCATGGTAACGTACGTCGTGCTCCCGTTTTCATCCGCCGAGTACTGATTCTCCATCAGTTCGAGGTTGCCCGGTCCCGGGGTTGCCCCGCCGACCAAGCCCGCAAAGTTCCGGCGCGGACGCATGTCCGTCCGGCTGCCGCCGCCGCCCACGCTGCTGAATGAACCCCCGATCAGCACCCGACCCGTGGTTTCTACGCCGATGCTGAAGACAAAGTTGCGCGGCTGAACCAGTTCATTATGGAACCGGTTCGGAATTCCGGCGTACTGGTTCATGGCCGTGTCCATGAACGTCGTGTCCACGGCACCAAAGTCGTACAAACGCGCCAGGCCCACACGCCGGGTTTCGTTGAAGGATTTGAACAAACCGCCAATCAGAAGTTTGCCGTCGGTCTGGAGGGTGATCGTATAGACGGCGTCATCGGCGCCGACTCCCGGGTCGAAGGTTGAATCAACGGAACCATCGGTGTTAAGCCGAACCAGACCATTGCGAGGGAAATAGTCCATTTGCGTGAAGACGCCGCCAATCAGGGCTTTGCCGTCCGGCTGAAGCGTCACTGCATAGACCACATCATTCGCCCCCGCGCCCGGGTTATAGCTGTTGTCCAGGGTACCGTCGGTATTCAAGCGCGCCACGCGCGAACGGCTGACCCCCGCCACCGTTACGAAGTCGCCGCCAATAATAACCTTCCCGTCGGACTGCACCGCCAAGGCATTGACCACGCCATCGGCGCCGCCGAGCGGGTTGAAGGTGGCGTCCAGGGAGCCGTTGGCATTGAGCCGCGCGACGTGGTTGCGCGCTTCCCCGCAAACATTGGTAAAACTGCCGCCAATCACGATTTTTCCGTCCGACTGGACGGCGACCGCCCAGACGGTGTCATTCGCTCCCAAACCAAGCTGATTGAAGGACGAGTCGAGCGATCCATCGGCGTTCAAACGCACCACCCGTCGCCGGTCCTGCCCATTGAACGAGGTGAAATTGCCGGCGGCGACAATCTGGCTGCTTTGCAGGGCCAGCGCCGAAATGAAACCGTTGGCGCCCGAACCCGGCGAGAAACTGGTGTCCAGAAAGCCGGTGTTGTTCACGCGGGCGATGCGGTTGCGGGCGATCCCGTTGTACGACGTGAAATCACCCGCGATGATCGCCTTGTCATCCGTTTGCACGGCCACAGCCATCACGGTCAGGTTGGCGCCGGGGAACGGCACACTGGGGAAGATGCTGCCGTTGGGGTTGTAGTTGCGATCCACCGCGCCGGCGGGTTGGTCGTCGAACAGAATCGTCAGATTGGCGAATCCCCCGAAGCCGTCCGACAGATTGAAGTAGCCGAGGTTGCCCAGCATCGCCCCGCCAGCAGCGGAGCCCGAGGGCAACGGCAGCGGGTTGAGCAAGTCCACAAAGATGTCCTCGTTGAATTCCGGCAACTCGTCATCAATGATCGGAATCTCGAATTCCTTGGCGCCGAAATCGTTGGCATCCCAGTGCAAACTGCCCGTGACTGCAAGGAAGTCGTTCGTGGCAATGGAATAGTAATACGAGTTGGTGTACGGCTGTTCGGTGGCGTATTCCGACCCGGGCAGGCAGAAATAGCGGTCCTCGGAGAACGGGCGGTTGGGACTGCGGTAGTTGAGCCGCCAACTCACATCCACGGAGCCGGTGTTGGTGCCCGCACGGCTGACGGAGAGGACCGCCGGGGAACCTTTTTCGGAGATGAGCCAGGTCGCGCGCGAGAGGTTGATGATGGCGTTACTCGGGTAACCATCCCAGCCCGCGATGCTGTTCTCCATGACGTTGACAATCGCCGAACCCAGGGCGGGGATGGTGCCGGGGTAGAAAACGTACGGGGCCAGCACGTCCGAGGACTCCTGCGGGTCCACCGACACGGCGGTGATGTTGACCTGAAAGATGCGGTTGACCGGTGGGGCATCGGCTTTGCCCGCCGGCCCCAGATAAAACTGGGCCGGGCCACCGCCGGGGTCCACCCGCACGGCAATATCGGCGCTCATCTGAAAATCGTTGAAGGTGATCCGGCCCGTGTTGGCGGTCGAGCCAAACCGGTTCACGTCCCGAACGTCCAAAGGCGAACTGTTCGTGATGAACGAGGGGATGTTCGTCGTGACCGTGGGCAGCTTCCGGCAGAATGAGTTGGTGAATTCACCATTCGGACCCGGCGGACCGGTCTGGTTGTTGCAGGTTCGGGGCGGCGTCGGCATCGGTATCAGGTTCGTGGTGGAGAAAATCCCGTTGCTGACGACATCGCTATACGCGAAAATGTTGGTCAGATACCAACGCCGTTCGGGAGCCGGCAGGAACCAGGTGGCGTTGCCATAGACATTGGTCACGATGTAATTGGTGGAGTAAACAATGATGAGGTTGCTGCTGGTGTCCAGAAAGCTGAAGTTGGTGCCGAAATAATTCGTGAAGAAGAAATTGGTGTAGGTCAGGGGGACGATCTCGTAATCCGCAAATACCCGACCGACCGCGCCGCCCATGCGTGTCACCGTGAGCCGGGCGTACCGATCACCGCCGGGAATGGCGGTCTCGTTTTCGCTGAACACATAAAGCGGATACACATGGCCGTCCGGCATGGTCTGGGTGTAGCGGTTCAACGTGGGGTTAACCGCGCCCAGAAAGTCCGTGGCGAACCGGAACTGGCCGGAAAAGTAGTTGGTGCTCTGGACGCCGTTCTGGGTCCAGTCCAGCACGATGTGGCCCGGCACGCCGGGACCGCCGCTGCTGGGAGAGCCCACCCGAACCTGATACGTGGTCCCCGCCGCCGCATAAAACTCCACGAAACTGGTCGAGCCTTCCCGGTGCACGAAATTGCCCAACCCCGTGTTCACGTCGTTGTTCCCCGCCACGAGCGTCAACGCGTTGACGCTGGATCCCGTGTAAACCGAAAGCACCGTGTCGTAGTCGCTGTTCAACGTCTCGAACACGACGGTGCCGTTGGTCGGGGCCGTCCAACGGTACCAAACGGTCCGGCCAACCAGATTGGGGTTTTCACCGTACGTACTTTCAAAGTCGGGCTCGCCCCCTTCCGTGCCGGTGCCGAAACTGTTGTCGCTCACGGTGCCGGCCATCCCTTCGTTTCCGACAATGACCTGGGCATTGGCAAAATTGTCGTTGGCCGTGGAGGCCCGGGACGAGAAAACCAGCAGATGCGAAACGGACCAGGTCAGCAGCACGGCCATTATCCAATGACTCGTCCATCCACCAACCCATTTGTCCTTCCGCCAAGGTCTATGTTGCAATCTTCGCATAACACACTTACTTCATTCACAGCCAATCCAGAGAGCCCGAAGCGGAATACTCCTTTCGCTTCGCCACTCTCACTCTGCCCCGCGCTTACGGCTGGCTCGCGTCCACCCGCACTCGATAGTACCGCGGCCCGGTCGGTTTGATCGGATCCTGCACGGATACGCGCCCGCCGAGCGGGCCGGAGACAAAATTGGTCAAGGTCTGCCAGTTCGTCGCGCCAAACGAATCCTTGTAGTAAACGTAGTTGGCCGCGAAGGGGCTGCTCTGCCACGACACCGCCGCCTTGGGCGCCGAGGTGCCAACCACCGCCACCGCAAGGGCGAGGTCGCCGGGCCGCAGGATGGGCGTCGGGTCCGAGCAGTTGACGAAGCCGTCGCCGTCGGAATCCAGGTTGCAACTGCCCACCAGCGCGGCGTTGAAGGTGTTCGTGGTGCCGTCGGGATAAACCAAGTTGGTGGACGAGTAGTAACCGGCCTGGTTCACGACCCAGCAGAAACTGCCGCCGCTGGTCCCTTCGGACCCGTATTTGCCATCGAGTTTCTCGGCAATGGAGGCGCCGTTCGCGACGGCCTGCCCGAAGTAAATTTTCATGTTCGGCGCCGGGTTCAGGCCGATGAAATTGCCCATGGCATCGCGGTTGGTGGCGAAGTTGCGCAATTCGAGGTAGTCCACGTAGAGCGCGTTGGCCGCACCGGTGCCGTTGAAGGTGAAGAGGCTGTCGTCACCGCCGTCCAGGATCAGCCGGCCGATCGCGGCGTTGTTGCTGAAGCCCGCGGGAACACAGCCCTTGTCCGCCGCGGCCCACTTGCTGACCACATCACGCCCCGCCGGCGCCGTGGCGGTAATGGTCGTGCCCAGCAGACTCGCCTGCGATGGCAACGTCAGCAGTTCAATTCCCTTCGTGGAGGAGCCGCCCGAGGTCCAGTTGTTCTTGTTGGTGATGGCGGCCACGCTGGTGTAGAGGATGGCGCTGGTCGGGTCGGCGAACAACGTGGTCGCGTTTGTCGCGGCCCAGGCACTGTTCGCAATACTGCCGTCATCCAGCAGGTTGGTTACGGCAAAACTCAAACTGCGCCCCGCCTGCAACGAGTGGTTGCTGACGGTGAGGCTGCTGCTCGTGACCGAAATATCGCCGCCGGCCGTGAAGATGCCATTCGTCAGCCAGGCATTGAGCGACTGGAGGTTGAGGGAGCCGATGCCGGAGTTGATCGAGCCCGAGTTGGCAAAGTAGTTCGCCCAAATCTGGGTGTTCTGGTCCTTGATCTCGCCGTGATTGACCATGGACAAATACGGCTCATTGAAGTTGGTGGTGAAATACGGCGTGGTCCGCGCGCCGCCAAAGAAAATTCCGTTTTGCGTCCGGATGGCGCCGTTGTTTGTGAGGTTCTTCAAGCGTGGCGTAGCCGTGGACCAGACGATGCTAGAATTCAAGAGGTTGATTTCGCCAATGGCCGCCTGCGAACCGGGGCCATTGGTGGTGATGGTCAGGTTTTCACCGTCAAAGAGGAAATAGCGGAGCACGTTCATTAAGTCGCTCAGGATCATGTTCGTGCTGCGCAGATACAAATCCTGGACTTGGGCCGGCGCCACGGGCGCCAACTGGCTGTCCACGAACAGAACCTGATAGGCCGACTGGAAGAACGTTTCGTTGTTGGTCCAGCGACCAGTCCACAAATCCACCGTCCCCGTGAAACGCGGCACCGTGGGGATAAGCAGGTTGGAAACCGTCAGGGAGCCATTGGTAGTGCCCAGATAAAGGTCGCTGTACGGCGAGGTGATCTGCGCCCCCTTGCTGCCGGCAAAATGGTTCGTGGACTGCAGCCGCGTGTAATTTAATCCGTTGACTTTCGTGCGCGACAGGTTGAGGACGTCGTTGGCAATGAATTCAATCCGGCCCGGCATGTTGGTGTAGGGGTTGCCTGGCAGGGCGCCCGGCTGGACGGTGGTTGGCGACACCAGCGCGTAGAGCGATGCGTATTCGTTGGTAACGGTGTTGCTGTTGAAGATGCCCGTGGGATCACTAGGCGTCACTGGAGTGCCCAGGTTCAGCGGGGCGGTGCTGCGGAAGAAGGAGTAATTAACCGGGACGCCACCGCTGACGATGTTGGATCCGCTGAACAGGAAATCGTCGAAGAGGTAAAGGTAGTTGGTCAAAATCTTGCCGGTCGCAAGATTGGTGATCCGCGTCAGCCACTCCACGGTGATCGAACCGCCGAGGAAGGACGGAAGATAGACGTTGTTGCTGATGGCGGCGTTGGTGTCGCTCAGGAAAACGGCCCAGACAAAGCGGTTGGTGTCCGAGAAGCCCTGCCGCACGTAAAAGCTCGCGGCCGGCAGCGAGATGCCGGTCGGCGTGGTCGGCGGAAAGTTTTCAAATTGCGCTGCGGGCGACATGACATTCGTGCTCGCCGCGGCGGACAAGGGGAAGATGCCCTCGTTGTTCAAAAAGAAAAAGCTCTGTCCGGTCGCTGGCGTGTTTTCAAACCCTTCGATGGTCACGACGCCACGATTGAAATCCAGATTATTACCCGAGGCTTTAAACAAGCCGTTGTTGCCCACGATGTTCGTACCACTGTCAACGATGTTGGTGGCCGAGATTTGGATTTGGGGCAGGCCAAAGCCCACGAAAAACAAATTGAAAAAGAAACCGCTGAAGGAGTTGGTGTTGAGGATGGAGCCGGCGCTGATCGTGCCGGGATTATAAAAACTGGCCGCCGGACGCCGCACGCCATTCCCGCTGGGCGCGTTATCGAACCGGAAGCCGTTGTTGGCGATCATTTCGCCGTTGTTGATGAAATTGGTGGTATTGGAGGTGTCGTACAATTCGTTCACCAACCCCAAATTGAACAAATTTACGCTGAAAAAATTGTTATTGACGAAATTGAGCGCGTCAATTTGCGGATAGGGATCCGGCGGGTAGTTGACCACGAAATCATTTGTATAATACAGGGCCGTTTGGCCGTGCGCCCAAGTCGCGAGCGTCAAACCAAGGAGGCCGGACAAAATTCTGCGCTTCATAACTGTTTCAATCTTCTCTGCTCCACGCCCGGCAGGGCGCTGGCCGGGTTAGGGGTTTACGGTGATGGAATAATTGCGGTCCACATACCGCCCACCGGCTTCATTCAATCGCAATACAAAATCAAAAGTCCCGACCATGGCAGGCGTACCAATAATCCGGCATGCCGAACTGTTCCCCACAACCGGCGCAAGCGCCAGTCCCGGCGGCAAGCCAGGCGATCCCGGCGCCAAACTCCAGACGTACGGCGACTGCCCACCGTTCACAGTGAAGCCACCAAAGACGTTGGTATAGGCAACGCCCGCCCGGCCATCGGGCAGCGTCGGCGGTGAAATCTGAATCAGCACTTGATTCTCAACATTCCAAATACTCGTCCCGTTGGGATAAACGACGGGCGCATTAGTCGTACCGTCGTAGGACGCCCACGTTTGCAGTTTGACGGCTCCGACCTCGTCCAGGAAATTCAAGGCTTGATTCACAAACACCTGGCCGACTTTGTTAAACGTGAACCATACGCTTGGCTCGATGGTCCCGGGCCCGGCGAGCGTCCCTGTGGCCGTGACCAATACATTATCCTCGTTGAAATTGATATTACGTTCCGCCCACGGATTAACCCATGGATCCTCCGCCGGCCCGGAGGTCAAATTATCGGCGCTGATCCGAATGTCCGGCTGCGCCACCAACCGCCGGACCGTCTGCCGGTAGAGCGTGCTGTTCGTAATGACGTTCGCCGTGTACTCATCCGTGATCGGCTCATAATACTGCCCGATCAGCGAGTCGAAATCACGCCGCACAAACCGCACCTTCTCCACGCCCTGTCGGATGGAGAGCGCATTGCTCGCGCACGGCACGGGATGGTAAACGTAAAAATGATTGGTAAAATAGGAGATGGCGTCCTGGGTATACGTCCGGGTGATGACGTTGGTCGAGCCCCCCTGGTTGGTGGTTGAACCGGACGTGTTGGTGGCCGCCAGGATGCTGTTGGTGATGGTCAGCACAGTCGTGAACTGGGTGGAAACGATCATCACGCCGCAATCCGAATTGGTGGGCAGGAAGTAATAGTCACCGGTGATCAGGTTCGTCGCCGCCGTCGTAAACGTGACGTTAGTGCAAACCAATCCCGGCGGCGCCAACTGGCACTGGTCCACCGTGGTCGTCTGGATTCTGAGGATTCCGTTGGTGTAGTAGGAATTGGTGACCACATTGGCGAAATTGTGGTAGTACCGGGTGGCGACATTGGTGCTATAGCTGGTGGCAACGACGAGGGTTGGCGGACTGCCGGCGGGTGACCACGGATAGTTGGTGTAATACGCAACGAGGTTGGTGGTGACAACGTTGGTAAACGCGGTCGTAGTATCGGTCACCACCAATCCCGGATACAGCGCGGTCAGCGCCGCCGCGTCATTCGTCAGTGACTGGTAGATCAACGTCGCGAGGTTGGATGTAATGAGAAGCTGGTTGACATTCAGATTCGTAACCGCCGTCACGGTGCCAATGCCCGCATTTTCGACGTTCATGTTATTGGTCCGGTACAGATAACGCAGGCCCCCCACGTCATCGCGGGTCAAACCGTTGTAAAACACACCGTAACCGACCTGCCCAAAAATCTCTGACACCGGGGTATAGGTGTCCGCCAGCGGATCGACCGGAAATTCCTCGGCGTCAGCCAATGGGGTGACGCCGGTGCAAGCTTCAAAAATCTGATAGGAGAATAATGTCCCATTGACGTAGCTGGATTCCTGATATTGATCCGGCGCCGTGGGGTAAATTTCATAATTCCGCTTGATCACCAGGTATTGCATGCCATCGGGACAAGCGGGGGTATTGTCGAGATGAATCCGGTTGCGAAGCGTCCAGGTGTAACGCTGCGACTCGGCCAGGCCCAACTGCTCGATGATCAGATTCATCGTCCCGCTTTTGAGATCATGCAGCGTCAGCGCCTGCGCCTGGAAATTGAACCGGCGTGATTCCAGGGGAAACTCGGATAGGTCCGCGCTGTACTGCGAAACGTTCGTCAACGCGTTGAAAACTTCGAAGGCCTGACTGACGGCAAAGACGCCGTTCGAACCAAAGTAATCCAGGAAGTTCTGGTCGAAGGCGTAGTAGATTGTCGGCTTGTTCCAACGATATTCTTCACCCAGATTCTTTGGCGCGTTAATATCGCCAGGCAGGTTGTAGCCAATGGTCGGCACCTGATAAGGCTCGTTGATGGGCCCCCCCAGAGTGAATGCGGACGCGCTCGTCGCGCCCAGCGCCAGCATCGCCACCCACCCGCATTGCTTTAGGAATCTAAGCATAGAAATCTCACGTTAACGCAGCCGCTCGATCCGATAGAAGCCCGCGTTGCCCCCGCCGACATACACGGAATCCACCGTGCCGGCGGCAAACCGCGGTCCACCCAGTTTGATCCACGGGCCATTGGCCCCGGCGGTCTGCCACACCTGGTAAACCAGGCCCGCCTCCGTGTTCCAATCCAGGAACATGCCCTGCGGACTCGGACGCAGTTGCTGGCGCAGCACGCTGCTGGGATCCGTCGGGTCCGTGCCCGCGAAAAATTCATCGCGGTTGCTCATGCCGTCGTGATCGCTGTCCACGAACGGCGAAGGCCAGTTGAACACGTCGCCGCCAAAGTAGTAACTCATCCAGTCGAACGGCACGCCCCCGTAGGTCAACGCGCCGTAGGTGGTGTTGGTCGTGGCCCCGGAAATCGGCGAACGGCGGCCATCCACCAGCACGTACGCCAGTTGGAAGTAATGCGTGCTGTTCGCCGCCAGGCCGGTCAGCTTCCACATGTTGTTCGTCACCGTCGCGGTCGGCGTCGCCGCGCCATCGGCATAAACCTCGTAATTGGAGACACTGAAACCCGCCAGCGCCGGCCAGGTGACACTCAATGCATTCGAACTCAGCACGGCCACGAACGGCGGGTCCGGCGCGTAGAGCGGCTGGTTGGTGGACGCATACCGTTGCGCAAACAAATCAAAGCTGCCCACGCCGCCAATGAAACCCGTCCACACCGCGAGAAACCGCCCGACGCCGTCCGACGCCACCGCTGGATGCATCTGCTGGCTGACGGTGGTGGTGTTCACGCGAAACTCGCCGCCGGCGGGTGAGCCGTCGCCGCGCAGGAACTGGCCGTAAACGCCTTCGCGCGAACCGTCCTGGCCGAGGCTCATCCACACCATCAGGTAATCGCTGCCCATCGCGCTGACCCGCGGCGCAATCTGGTCGCCGTACGTCCGCGTGTTGACCCGCCGGATCGTGCCGCCCGTGCCCACGGCGGTGTACGGCCGCGCGACGACGTCCCAGTTGTTGCTGCGATTGAGCGAATCGCGCTCGGACCAAGCGACGAGGAAGCCACCGTCGGAAGCCGCCGCGATACTGGGATGGCCGGTGACGTTGGTGGAAGTGTTGATGAGGAACTCGTTGCCCACTGCCGCACCGGCGCCGTTGTAGAAGCGCGCGTAAATATCCACGCTGTTTTCAAAGCGTTGCTGCTCGGAAACCCAGGCGACCACGAAGCGGCCATCGGCCAGCGCCGCGACCGCGGGCAGGCGCTGGTTGAATGCGGTGGTCTGGTTCACGCGAAATTCCCCACCGATCTTCGCGCCGGCGGGGGAGAGCATCTGCGCATACACGCCTTGCAAACTGCCCGCCGCCTCCTGGTTGAAACTGGCCCACGCGACGACGACGTTCCCGCTGGGCAGCACGGTCACCGCGGGTGCCAGTTGGGTATTGTTGGTGTAGGTGTTCACGAGGATGTCACCGGTGACCCACGTGTTGCTGGAGGAGAGGAAGCGCGCGTAAATCCGCTGGTAACCCTGCTTGCCACCCTGCCAGACAAACACCGCGCCGCCGCTGTTCAGCATGGCGACGCGGGGACGTTCCTGGTCGAGGGCGCCCTGCTGGTTGACCCGGAAGCTGCTCAAGGTTGCCGAGAAACTGCTGTCCAGACGTTGCGCGCTGATGCCGAGGCCCGCGCCATCGGTGAAATTGTCCTCCCACACAATGAATCCGCCCGACGTCTTCACGGCCGCGTCGGGAAAAACCTGGTCGCCCGGCAGCGTCCCGACCACCGGGTATTCGCCGCCCTGCACGTCAAAGCCGCTCTGGGCCATGAGCGGGACCAGGGGCAGGTGAGAAAGCGCGCCGGTGAGCAGGGCCATGCGCGCCCACCTTCCCACTCTGCCACTTTCCCACTTTCTCGATCGGTTCATATTCACTTTCAACTTTCTTCGCCGACATTTGCCGTCGGATTTAAAGCAAAACACTCTGTCGCGCCGCCTGCGCCTCAGCCAGCAACGTCCGGAAACCCCAGTCCCCGAACAACTCCGCCAACCGCTCATGATCCGCCGGTTTGGCCGCCAATTCCTCCGGCGAAAACTCACACGGCAACTCCGCCTTCAACCGCACCAACGCCACATTCCGCCGCACCGCCGCCGCCGCCGCCGCCAACGCCCCCCGCACCCGCTCCGACTTCACCTCCGCCAGCCGCCCATACAACTCCGTCACCGAGCCAAACTGCTTGAGCAACTCCGCCGCCGTCTTCGGCCCCACGCCCGCCACCCCCGGGATATTGTCCACACTGTCACCCACCAACGCCAACCAATCCACGATCTGCTCCGGCCCGACCCCCGCCTTCTGCCGCACCTGCTCCGCGCCCCAAACCGCCTCCGATTTATCATTCGGATTCAACAAACCAATCCGCCCCGACACCAACTGCATGAAATCCTTGTCCGCACTCGCGATCACCACTTCCCAACCCGCCCCCGCCGCCCGCTCCGCCACCCCCGCGATATAATCATCCGCCTCCACCCCCGCCCGACAAACCGACGCCACCCCCGCCGCCCGCAAATACTCCACCATCCCATCAATCTGCGACCCGAGCCCCGCCGGCATCTCCGGCCGCTGCGCCTTGTAAGCCGGCCACGCCGCCACCCGCCCCGCGTCCAAACCCCCGTCCCACACCACCAGCACATGCGACGGCCTCAACGCCCCCCGCATCTTCGACAACATCTTGATAAAACCAAAAATCGCATTCGTCGCCTGGCCCGCCGGCGACCGCAACTCCCGAATCGCGTAAAACGCCCGATACGCGAACGCATGCCCATCCACGATCAACAACCGCGACTCGCGACTCGGGTCTCGGGTCTCGGGTCTCGGGACGGAAGTCTCGCGTCTCGGGTCTTGAGTCTCGCGTCTTGCGTCCCGCCCCCCGACTCCAGACTCCAGACTCCAGACTCCAGACTTCCCCGACTCCCGACTTTGGAATGACCGCGACACCATCATCACATCCCTCCGGCAACCTATCTCACCTCCACCGGCCGCGGCGCCGCGAGTGACCCCTGCGACGGAATCGAATGCTGCGCAAACGGCATCTCATCCTCCGTATGCATCCGATTCCCCGCCGGATCAATGATCGTCGGCGTCACAAAAATCACCAAATTCTTCTTCGTCACCGAACTCGCCTCACTCCGGAACAACCGGCCCACCACCGGCATATCCCCCAACACCGGCACCTTATCCTTCAACCGCGCCGTGTTATCCGACAACAACCCCCCCAGCACAATCGTCTGCCCATCCCACACAATCGCACTCGTCGTCACCTGCCGCACCCGCACCCGCGGCAACGGCAACTGCGCCGTCAACGGCACCCCCAGATTATTCCCGCCCACCGACTGCGCCTGCGGAATGAAATTCCCCGGATCATCATAACCCACAAACTCCGTCAACGTCGGGATCACCGTCATCTGCACCGTGAACCCATCCGCCGACACATACGGAATCACATCCAACGTCGTCCCGAACGGCAACGACGACGTCGGATAATCAATCGTCGTCCCCACCCCCGTCCCCCCGCTCGAATTATTATTCGCCGTCCCCTGATCCCCCCCGCCCCCACTACTCTGCTGATTCAACGACGTCCCCGTCACAATCGTCTGAATATCCACAATCTGAATCTGCGCCTGCCGCCCACTCGGCGTCGTCACCTCCGGCGCATTCAACAAATCCGCCCCCTGCCGCTGCTCCAACGCCCGCACCACCACCTTGAACTGCGGATCCGTCAAAATCCCCGTCAAACTCGCCACCGCCGGCGACGCCGGAATCGACGGCTGCAACCCATTCCGCAACCCCCCCGTCAGCAACCCATCCGAAGCCGACGGCGGCGTCGCCGTCCCAAAAAACGAACTCCCCGGAAACACCCCCTCCGGATTCCCCGACGACCCCCGCCCCACCAACGACGGCTGCGTCCCCGCCGACCCCACGATCGAACCATTATTCATCAACCAATTTCCCAGATACCAATCAAACCCGATCCCCTTCTGATCAATCTGGCTGATCTCCGCGAACTTCGCCTTGATGTTCACCTGCGGCGGCGTCACGTTCAACACCTGGATCGCCGACTCGATAATATCCAACTCCTGCGCCGTCGCCCGCACCAGCAACAAACCCGTGCGATCATTGAAAAACACACTCTTCCCGCCCGACACCGGCAACCCATTCGGGCCCAGCGCACCCGTCAACCCGCCCCCGCCCAAATCCACCCCCAACGCCGAGAAAAAGTTCCGCGCCGCCGCCGACGCCTGATCCGTGCTATTCGTGGTGGTCACATACCGCAAGCCCGAGCCGCCCGAGCCGCCGCCGCCGCCCGCGCCGCCCCGGCCGCCGCCGCCGCCGCTCGACCCCCCCGCCACATTCACCCGGGGCACGAACGCGCCGCCCGAGCTCTCGCCGCCCTGGCCGCCGCTGCTCCCGCCGCCGCCACTCCGACCGCCCCCGCCGCCGCTGCCCCCGCCCGAACTCGTGGCAATGTCCCCCACGAAAAATGCGCTCACACTCTCCAGCCCCTGATAAAATGTGTTCGGATCAACCTTGTAAGTCCGCGTTTCCAAACGGGGCGTTTCCGGCGCCTTGTGCGAAAACACAATCGCATAATCCTTGATCGAGAACTTGATGGGCGATGCCGCCACCTGGACGATGGCATCAATGAGGTCCGCCAGCCGCACATCTGACAACGGTGGGTTGATTTTGATGCTGATCTGGCCGATGTCTTCCACCGTGGGTTCGGTGGGAGCGGCCGGAATGGGCAGGCCGGTGGTGGGGTCGGTGAGCGTGCCCGGCCCGAGCAACGACGGTGGCGCGGCTTCCACGTGCGGGTCAATGATGAAATTGATGCCTTTCTTTTCAGGATCACGTTTGCGCGATTCTTCGCTGAGAATGCGGACGACTTCGTTCAGAGGCAAATTGTCCCAGGGCGCGGGCATGTCCAGCCGGATGCGGTCCAGTTTGGCGACGATGGCCTGGCGGCCTTTGCCGGTGTAAATCTGGTCGTTGCGGGTGTATGGATTGGGGACTTGCAAGAGGTCGCGCTTTTTTGGTGGCGACCAGTCCTGCTCGACCTGAACGATGGCTTCCTTGGAATTGTACTCGCGCCGGCGGTCCGCTTCGGCGTAGCGGGCTTCCTTGACCAGACACGCGTAGTAATACACCGCCTTGCTTTCAGGCGCCAGTTTCACGGCCTGCTTCAACTTGGCCTCCGCCTCGTCGAGTTTGCCCATTTCGAGCATCAATTTGGCGTCCTGAACCAGGGTGGCGGCGTCAATCTTTTCCTCCTGGATTTCGGTCGCGCGCTTTATGGCGCTCTCGGTTGGCATCATCCCGCGCTGTTCGGCCAGGAGTTTTTCGTTTTCTTTCATGAACTCGAGGCCGGCCTTGTTCTGCGGGTCCACCGCCAGCACGCGGGCGACGTCATTCTTGGCGGTGATCAGGTCGCCGTTCTTTTGGGCGGCGCGGGCCAGTTCCAATTTCACCGTGGTCAGGCCGGAAATGGTGGCCGCGGCCTCCGGCGTCGCGAAATCGCCAATGCCCTTCACGAGCGTGTAGGCTTCCTCGTACAGATTGGCCGCCACGACGTAGTCCTTGCGCGCCTCGGCCGCGCGCGCATCCACGAGGGTGTGCTGAAGCTTGATGGTGTCGGCCTGGCGCCGCACGGCTTCGTTGATGGCCGCGTCCGTGGAGGAGGACTGGGACCAACTCAAAGAGGCGGTCCCGACCAGAAGAATCAAACCTAGGGAGTAGGAGGCTGCTTTAGTCATGAGTAGGCTTCAGTTTGCGAAAAATAAATCATTGCGCCATGGCGTTACGGTCCGGGATTAAAGGGTCTGGACGTTTTCTTACCCGACGGAGCGGACAATACAACCTCGTTCTTGCCGATGGCAACTATATTATAATATTCGTTGCTGATGCGGAGGCGATCGCCGACGCGCTGATTGCTTCTCGTCCAGTTCTCCGGGGAATATTTGAGATCGGCCATGTAACCGTCCACCTGCCGGTAGGGTTTGGTCTTGCTCACCACGACGCGTTCCGCGCCATCGGCCAGTTCCAGGATCAGTTCCGTGGGGTTGTCCCGGGGACCTTTGACTTCGCGAATGATGAAGCCTTCCCGGTTCTTTTCGTTGAGGGACGCACCGGTTGTCCGCTTGCCGCGGTCCGCGGGTTTCGCCGCGGCTTCCCGGGTGACGCCGATCATGTAGCGCGGACCAGATTCGCTGGCAATCACCGACTCGAGCGATAGCGTCGTGTACAACGAAGTGATTTTTACAACCTGCACCGCCTGGGGACCGACGCCCCGACCGGCGGGCAATTGCGCCATCGTGCCATCCGGGCGGCGCTGCCACGCGTTGGCCGGATTGAACACCTTGTTACCCGTGGAGAAGTCCAGGATTGCCGGCGTGCCGACCCGCTGCAGGACAGCCGAGGGCTTGGACAAATCAACTTCAGGGAGCGGTTTGGCGGGGCGGTTGATGATTTCATCGGCCAGGGCCTGGAGCGCCGCGCGTTCGCTAGAAATCATCCACGGCAGGAGGGCGGCACCCACAGCCAGGCCGACGAGCACCACGCCCAGCAAAACTTTTTCGTAATGTTTCTTCAGGAAGTCCATGCGCGGTTTACTTGTGAGGCAGCAGCTTGATCACTTCAACCAGCAGTTCGACCCGCAGCGGTTGTTCATCCACCGTAAACGGAGAACCGGGCCGGGCGCCGGGCGCCGCCGGGTATGCGGATGGGGTCGGGTAAGGGGACGGCGCCGGGTAAGCGGCCGGCGGGGCGTAAGCCGCGGCGGGGGCGGTCTTCGGCATGGCGTACAAATCCGGCCGCAACATCGCGCGCTCCATCGCTTCTTCGGCCGCGGCGTTCCGCATCACCCGGGGCTGGGGTTGCGGCATCATTTGCGGCACCGCAGCCGGATACGCGCCGTAAGGGGGGGCGCCCGGCATCGTTTCGGTGGCGAGCGATCCCGCCGGTTCGACCTTGATGGTTGTCACCACGACGCCATACGGACAGTTGGCAAAACCCGCAAGTACCTGCGCAATCTCCGGAGTGAACGAGCGGAAAATGATGCGATACGGTGTCAACACCGCCAGTTCGTTTGTTACCGCGGTCATATCCAGGTAATCCCCCGCCGGCCCCGCGTAGTCGTCGTTGGAAACCCGCGGGCGTTGGATGGCGTCGAGCGAATTGACCTTGGTTTGGAGCAGCACGTCGCACAAGAGTTTGACTTCCCCAAGTTGCGAAGCGAGCGGCAGGAGGCTGCCCGGCGCGAAGGTCAGCAGGCGCAACTGCTGCGAGAAGGCAAACTTGAAGTCCGGCGGCAGGACGACACTGGCGTTGCCGGCATTGCGGGTCAATTCGTTGATGGTTTCCCGCAGCGCGGCGCTGAACTGACTGCTCGAGATGTTCGTGCCATCGGTGGGCACGGGAATCATGGGTGGCGACTGGAAGCTCTTGCTGGCCCTGGCCAAAACCTCGAGCACCGCCTTCCGCTGTTCACGCGCGGCCTTGATGTTGTCCACCTTGCCGGAACCGGGCTGGAGGGGCTGGCTCTTCAGCCGCTTGAGTTCTTCGTACGCCGCGATGCGCTTGTCGCGCGCCTCAACGTTGTGCCGCCAGCCGGTGTAGTTGTAGAAGCCGGCGAAAGCCAACAGGCCGACCGACACGACGGCGCCGATGACAAAAAACAGGTTTCGTTTGATCCAGTTCATTGTCAGGAAGGTCGGAGCGTCAGTCCGAAAGTCGGCCAACCGCAATGGCGGTCGGGCAAGGCTGGTCTTGACGGTCGGGATTTCACAGTTTGAGCGGTTGTTTGAGCGTCATCGTGATGCCGAAAGTCACCGTCCCGCTTGTGTCGTCCGGAATGATCTCGGTGGAGAACTGTGTGCCGTTCGGATCGAACAACGGACAAGTTTTCAGTTCGTCCAGCAAGGCGTAAGCAATGTCGGTGTTCGCCGATGGCTGCACGGAGGACAAATTGATGGCGCGAAACATCACGGTGACCGTAGCAATGTCATTGGGTGGTGGGGCGGCCGGCGCCACGACCCCGCCAGCCGCGCCATACGGGTCACCGGTCGCCATGGGCGGAACGCCGCCACTGAGGCGCATCTGTAACAATCTTTGTTGCTCGGGCGTCACCACTTCTTCCGCCGGCCCGGTCGGCGGCGGCGCTGGCGCCATCCCTGGCGGCTGGGCATTCGGGTCCGTGGGCGCCGCCGGCACACCGCCCGGAAGGGTATCAAACCGCTCAATCCACACGCTGACATCGCTGCCGCTCAACTTGCGCTTGGCGACTTCCTCGACCTGGCCCAAGGCCCGCTTGAGTTCCTTCGCCACATCCACCCAGTAGTAGCGCGCCCCAAGCCACGAGGTCACCTGATTCAGGTCCTGCAGGGCCCTTTGCAATTCAGCGTTCGCCTTTTTGAAGGAGGACTCGGCCACCTGGAGGGGTTTGTTGTCCGCGTCGATCTTTTCGGCCTGCTGAGTGTTGACCGTGGCCAGTTTCTCGAACAGGTAGCCGACCGCGAACGCCATCAACACCAGGCTGGCCAGCGTGGCGATGAAGTACGGCTTCTTCTGGTTGAAACTCTGCCAGCGCAACGTGCTTTCCGGCATCAGATTCAACTCCACCGGGCAATGCGCGAGATTCCGCAGCCCCAACCCGACCACCTCGCCGAGCGAGTGCGCCACCCGCGCCAGTTCCTCGAGATTAACCGAGGGATCAATCTGCACGGCGCGCAGGGGATTGAAGTATTCCACCGGCACGTTCAGCTTTTCGGCAAAGAACTGCGCGGTGTAAGGCATGATGGAGGCCCCGCCGGAGAGGAACAGCCGTTGCGGTGCGGACCCGCCCTGCTGCCCGCGATAGAATTGCAGGGTCTGGTTGACCTGGATGTGCAGCCGGGTCATGAATTGCCGCGCAATTTTGCTGATGGCGGCTTGATGGGCGTTCTCCGGCTCTTCGTAAGCGCCGCCCAGGCTCACAAAGCCTTCCGCAATCTTGATCTGGTCGGCCGGCTCGAATTTAAGCTTGGCTTCGTTGGCAAAGTCCTGCGTGATGGCGTTGGCCCCAAGGTTGATGCTGCGCGAGAAAACTTTGCCTTTCTCGAAGAACAGCAGGTTGCTGGTCTTGGCCCCGATGTCCAACAGCATGGTGCAATCTTCCAGGTCGCCGTAGTTGTAGCGAAAGGCGTTGCAGAGGGCGGCGGGGGAGACGTCGCAGAGTTGCAGCCGCAGCCCGGCGGTCTCGGCCACGCGGAACAGGCCTTCGACAATGTCCGCCTTGATGGCCACGAGGAGGACTTCGAGTTCGCCCCCGGCGCTGGTGCTCAGGATTTGATAGTCCCATACAACTTCGGCCAGCGGGAAGGGGACGTTTTGCTGGGCTTCGTATTGGATGATTTGGGTGACTTTCCCGGCGTCCACGGGGGGGAGTTTGACGAATTTGGAGAAGACGTGGAAGCCGGGGGCGCAGACGTTGAGGTCGCGGGCTTTGAGGCCGCGTTCGGCCAGGGTGTCCTGGAGGGTTTTGAGGATCAGGGCTTCGCGTTTGCTTTCTTGCGCGCCTTCGGGGCCGAGGCTTTTGATGGCGTATTGGCGGAGGCGCAGGCCGCCGGTTTCGTTGACTTCGAATTCGGCGAGTTTGAGGCTGCCGGCCCCAAAGTCCGCCGTCAAAAATGTTTTCTCGTTGAGCATGCCGCCGTCGGTCGGCGAGAGTCTAATGTCTCGCGTCTAAAGTCTCGGGTCTCGGGTCTAAAGTCTCGGGTCTCGGGTCTCGACTCCAGACTCCAGACTCCAGACTTCCCAGACTCGAAACTTCAGAAGTTTGGTTACGCGAAATGGGCGGTGGGGTCAAATGAAAAATCGGTGGCGGCGGGGCGGAGGGGTCTCGGGTCTCGGGTCTTGAGTCTCGGGTCTTGAGTCTCGGGTCTTGAGTCTCGGGTCTTG
>CAYWMD010000046.1:42025-54485 GCA_964458575.1 uncultured Bifidobacteriaceae bacterium
CCCCGACTCCAGACTCCAGACTCCAGACTCCAGACTTCCCCGACTTCCCCGACTCCAGACTCCAGACTCCAGACTCCAGACTTCCCCGACTCCAGACTTCAGACGCTTGGGTTTCTGGTTTGAGGAGGCGTTCGAGCCAGGGGGTGAGGGGTTCGCCGGGGGCGCGGGGGTGGCCGAGGGCGGTGAGGTGGGGTTCGAGTTGGTAGTAGTCGGAGTCCAGCCCGGGCCAGTGGGGGGTGGGGGGGGTGGGGGGGGCGGTGGGTTGGGGGTGGCGGCGGCGGCGGCGGAAGAGGATTTGGTAGAGGAGGACGAGGAGGGCGGGGAGGATGCCGAGGAGGAGGTAGCGGCGGAGGTGGCTTTGGCCCCAGCGGATTTTGGCGAGTTCGAAGTGGAGGCGCCCCCAGGCGTCTTGCAGCCATTGAAAGGCGGAGGCGCGTTGGCTTTCTTCGCGAATCCACGACGCGGGGGTGGTGTCGAAGTCGTCCCACTTTTTTTGGTCGGGATTCCAGACGAGGGTCCAGGCGTGGGCGTCGCGGGCGCGGACGACGTAGCCGCGGCCGGCGGGTTCGTGGACGGCGTAGCCGACGGCGTAGCGGGTGGGGTGGCCGAGTTGGCGGAGGAGGAGGGTGGTGGCGGTGGCAAAGTATTCGCAGTGGCCGGCGCGGGTGTGGCGGAGGAAGTGGCTGAGGGCGGTGTCGTTGGTGCTGGGGGGGGCGGTGGGTTGCCAGGTGCGGTAGGTGTAGTGGTCGGCAAAGTGGGCGGTGATTTGGCGGAGGAGGTCGGCGCGGGGTCGGCCGCGGAGTTGGAGGTCGGTGATGAGGGTTTCGAGGGCGGGGATTTCGCGTTCGGGGACGTGGAGGTCTTCGTTGGTGATGACGAGGCGGTGGCGGGGCCGGTTGGTGGGGGTTCGGAAGGGGTCGGTGTTGGTCCCGTTGTGGTAATGGCTGCGGGTGCGGTTGGTGGCGCCGTGGCCGGGCGGGGAATCGAGGGTGGCGTCGGGGTGGTAGTGGGCGTCGAAGATGACCAGTCCGGGCCCGACGGCCAGGACGGCGCCGGCGGAGTTGCGGCTGAGGAGGTAGGCGGGGAGGTTTTCCAGCCGGCCGACGCCGGCGGGCAGCGGGAGCAATCCGGCGGGTTCGCTTTTTTGGACGCCTTCGAGTTCGCAGGCGATCCGGAGGGTGCGGGTGTTGGTCTGGTCGGGGAGGAGGGTCCAGTTGCCGCTGTTGACGGGGACTTCGGTGACCGGCTCGAAATCCTCGCGGGAGTTGCCCGCGAGCCACGCCGGCGCGCGATAGATCCGGTAGCTGGCTTCGCGCAGATAGGTCGGCACGGGCGAGCCATGCTGTGGTTCGAGACGGACGACAATCCGACCGGAAGTTTTCACGCTGCCGACCTGGCCCAACGTGGTGCGAGTCTCGGCCGGATCGAAGTTGCGGCGCATGAAGCGTGAAAGCCATTCGGCGTTCAGGCTCACGAGGTAGCGCTGCATCAGCCCGAAACTGCGTTGCCCGTTGTGCCCCAGCAGCAGGCCCGCCGTCAGCGCCCCAAGCCAGATGACCGGGCCGAAGCGGCGCGAGCGTTGCGGCCACAGGGCCCACGTGACCAAAACCGCCAGGCCCCAGAAATAATCCGTGTCGTCGGCTTGATGCACACTCGCGGCCAATAGTGTCCCTGCCAGAAACGGATAACCGATGTTCACGTCGCGCGGCGGCGGCAGCGGCCGGCCCTCGCGTTTGGCCTGCTTCCAGCGCCGGCGCAGAATCAACGAAATCGTCGTCAGCGGAATGGCTTCGCGCCCGCTGTAAAGCTGGGCGGCGAGGAACGGGAAAAAAATCATCGGCAGCCAGCGGAACATCGCCGCCGCGGTCCGCGCCGTGGCCAGCCCCGCGGCGCCCTGCGTGCGGAAGCCCGGGTCGCGGACCCAGCCGCCAAAATTGGCCGGGCCGTTGTTGCTGGTGAACGCGTAAACGCTCGCGGCCAGAAACGTCAGCGCACAAAACGTCCAGACCTTGTTGAAATCGTCGTCGGAAAAATCCCAGCGCGCCTTGGTGAACCGCGCGGCCTCGACGACCAGCGCCATCAAGAGGCCGGGGATCAGGAAGTCCGTCTGCCAGCCCCAGAAGACGAGCGCAGAGCCGAGCAGGAAGGGAGGTGGTTTCATGGAACAGGGAAAACCTTCAACGTCCAACATTCAACATTCAACACCCAACGGAACTCCCATCGGCGTTGCCTTGAATGTTCGAGGTTGAAGGTTGAATGTTGAATGTTTTTCATCTCAACAACGACAATTGTTCCTCGACCTTGCCCGTTTCCAGCGCGACCAGTCGTTCAGGATCATCGCGCATGGGGCCGGGATCGAGCGGTCCGGTTTTTCCCGGCGGCCGGATCACCAGCACCAACACCGGCAGGCCGAGCACCTTCAACTTCTCCACCAGCCGCTGCCGCGGTTCATCCCACGCCAGCAGGACGAGGATGCAGCCGCTCACCGCGCCCGCGTGTCGCACCACGAGGTTTTCCAGCGTGTCGAACGATTCCTTGCACGGCCGCACGGAGGCCAGGACTTCGAGCATCTGGTCCGCGTGCGCCAACCCGCGGCCCGCCGTAAAACAATACGCCTGCCGCTCCACAAAAAGCAGGTCCAGCAACGATTCCTGCGTGAGCACGGTGCAGGCAAACGACGCCGCAACGGACACCGCCTCCTCGAATTCGTCGGAGCAGGGCCGCGGCGTGAACGTGTCGAGGATCAGCGCGTGCCGGACAAAAAATTCGTCCTCGAATTCCTTCACGATCGGCACGCCCGCCTTCGCCCAACTGCGCCAATGGATGTGGCGCAACGGATCGCCCCGCCGGTAATCGCGCAAGGCCACGAACTCGTCGCTTTGTCCGACATTCGACGCCATGGCCACACCGCCCCGCTGATATTTTATGCCGCCCGGCAGCGCGATAGGAGGCAACACGTAGCGTTTCGGCAGGATCAGCACCGACGACGGCAGCGGGACATTGCACAACGCCCGAACCAGCCCCATCGGGTCCGGCCGGGCGACCGTCAGCTTGTCGAAGCGCACAATCCCGCGCCGCAACGGCGTCATCTCGATGCGCACGTCGCCGGCCTGCCTGGGTGGCAACGGGGGAATGACGGCTTCGTCCAGCTTCGCCAGCCGGAACGGGTTACCGCGCCGGCGCTGGTTGAGGCGGAACGGGCGAATGTGTTTCTGGTCGTCCAACTGCAGTTCCTTCCATTGCGCGAAATCGGGGCGCACATCCGCCAGGCCGTCAAGCAGCGTGAGGCCGGTCTGCGCCTTCCCGGTGAGGTTGCGCACGTGGACCTGATACGTGAACGGCCGGCCCACCGTGCCAAAACGCGGCAGCAACCGCTGGGCGCTGAACGAAACCTTGAATCCGACGCAGAACAGCAGCGACACCAGCACCATCGCCAGCAACAAGGTGAACCCCTGGTAACCGACGGAATTCTCGGGATCGAAGCCCAGCATGGCCGCGACCGAAGCCCCGATCAGCATCACCTGGCCGGCGCGCGTAAACCGCCGTGCCTCCCGATACCGCATGTACGAGACGACGCGGTAGCATCGGTAGAAGACGTGGAAAATAAAATTCATGAGAAGTATGAAGGATGAATTATGCAGGATGAAAAATGACACCGTGACACTCGCACGATTTGGGCTTCATCCTGCATAATTCAACCTTCATCCTCTTCCCGTCACGCCGGCACTTTGGTCTTCCGCAGCGCGTCCTCGACCACCCCGCGCGAGGTCAGGCCGGCGAACCGCGCCTGCGCATCCATCAAAATGCGATGCGCCAGCACGGGCACGGCGAGTTCCTGGATCTGCTCCGGCGCGACAAACTCGATCCCGTCGAACAACGCCAGCGCCTGCGCGGCTTTCATCAGCGCGATGGATGCGCGCGGGCTGGCGCCGAGCTGCACGCCCTTTTCGCCGCGCGTCGCATTCACGAGGTCCACCGCGTACCGCTTCAACTCGTCGCTGATGCGAACGCTTTGCGCCGCGCGTTTGAGCGCGACGACATCGGCCAGTGTGACGCACGGCTTCAAATCGTCGAGCGGGTGGTTGTTGATTTGCGCGCTGAGGATCGCGACCTCGTCCGCCGGTTGCACGTAGCCGAGCGTGAACTGCATCGCGAACCGGTCCATCTGCGCCTCGGGCAGCGGATACGTGCCGCGGAATTCCACCGGGTTCTGTGTGGCAATCACGAAGAACAGGTTCGCCAGATCGCGGCGCTCGCCGTCCACGCTCACCTGGTTTTCCCCCATGGCTTCCAGCAACGCGGATTGCGTGCGCGGCGAGGCGCGGTTGATTTCGTCGGCGAGCAGGATATTCGTGAAGATCGGGCCCTCGTGGAAAAAGAATTGTTGCTCCTTCTGGTTGAAAATCGAAACGCCGAGGATGTCGGAGGGCAGCAGGTCGGGCGTGAACTGGACGCGCTTGAAGCGGGCGTCAATCGAGCGGGCCAGCGCCTTGGCCAGTGTGGTCTTGCCGGTCCCGGGAAAATCCTCGAGCAGCACGTGGCCGCCGCTGGCCAGCGCGGCGAGCAGTTTGCGCGTGGAGGCGGTCTGGCCCTGCATGACCAGGGCGATGTTATCGCTGATTTTTTGAAAGACCGCGCGGGCGGCCTGGGTTGTGGTCGTCATTTACTTCCTTCGCAAATTGTAACAACGCCGCGCCGAAGAAGTTTCGGCCACGACCGGCGCGGCGTCGGCGTCGAACTGTCCGGGCTGCTGATCATGGTTGTATTTTGACGCCAGCATAACCTCACCGCGAACAAATTCTGCCAGATTGGACATCGTCGGGGGAGTTTGTTCACGCATCAAGGTTTCACCACCCGCATCAACTCGTGCCACGCGCGCTCATCTTCGGCGCTCCGAATCAGCGGTTCAAATCCAAACCGCAAATACAGTCCGACGGCGGGAGCACGCGCCGTGGCGGTGGTAAGACAGGCGCGTTCATGGCCCAATTCGCGCAACCGCCGGCAAATCGCGGACAGCAGCGCCTTGCCCAGACCCCGGCCCTGGAATTCAGGCAACACGGCCATCCAATGCACCCGCCCCCAGGGCGCGCCCGCGAAATTGTCGTTGAACCAGGCGGTGCCTGTGCCAATGACCTCGCCGGTCGGCGCGAAAAGGTAACTTTGCCTTTCGCTCAACACCCTGCCGTCCGAACCAAACTGTTTCCGAAAGAGTTCCGGCGTGATCTGGTTGAATTGGTCGGCGACCCGATGCAAGCGCAACCAATGCGCCCCGTCCCCGGGTTGATACCGGCGCAACGTGAAACCCGACGGCAGTGCGAACTCCGGCAAATCGTCCAGGTTCGCCCGCGTCATTTGCACCGGAAGATTGTTTTCGGCGATGGTCACAAGAGCGTCCCCTCACCCTGACCCGCTCCCATCCGATAGGAGCGGGGACAGCAATCGTTTGTTGCTCGATTCTTGAACGTCATCCGGCAATCTCCACCGCCACATTCGCGGAAAGTCGGGAGAGTGCTGGAGTGAGGATACTCTCTGATGCCGACATCTTCGGCCATAACCATCAGCCATGATTAAACTCAAAAAAGTTCACCGACAAAAAACTTGTTTTCGCAGCGTGTTTCGGTAGCTTCTCGCGCCAATATGAAAGTTGAATTCTACGGTCACGTTCGCCAATACAAAAATATTCAGAAGGAAATTGACGCCAACATGCAGGAAGTGCTGTTGAGCGGCAACTACGTCCAGGGCCCGATGCTTAAACGCTTCGAGGGTGAGTTTGCCAAATACTCCGGCACGAAATACGCCATCGGCCTCGGCAACGGCACGGATGCCATCTGGCTCGCGCTCATGGCGCTGGGCATCGGTCCGGGCGATGAAGTGATCACCCATCCGAACACTTTCTTCGCCACGGCGGAAGCGATCTGGATCGCCGGCGCCACGGCGGTGTTCGTGGATTGCGACCCCGTGAGCAAGTGCATTGATCCGAAGAAAATCGAGGCCGCCATCACGCCCAAGACCAAGGCCATCATCCCGGTCCACCTCTACGGCCAGTGCGCCGACATGATCGCCATCAAGGCCATCGCGGACAAACACAAGCTCAAGGTCATTGAGGACAATGCGCAAGGCATCGGCGCCGCGGGCAAGGGATTCAAGATCGCCGAACTCAGCGATGCAACCACGACCAGTTTCATCATCCAGAAAAACCTCGGCACGTTCGGCGACGGCGGCGCGCTCGTCACGAACAACCCGGACATTGACGCGCGAGTGCGCGTGCTTCGCAATCACGGCTCGAACGCCCGCAACGTCCACAGCTACGGTTTCAACAGCCGCCTCGACGACCTGCACGCCGGCGTCATCAGCGCGAAGCTCAAGCACATTGACGCGTGGAACGACAACCGCCGCAAATGGGCCGCGCGTTACACCGCCGGTTTGAAGGGCGCGAAGCATTTCACGTTGCCGACCGAATTGCCCGGCTATCGCCACGTCTTCCATCTCTACGTCATCGAAACGAAGAAGCCCGAGCATCGCGACCAACTCGTGGACTTCCTTGTGAAGAACAACGTTGACGCCAAGACGCATTACTCCATCGCGATTCACAAGCAGGCGGGCTATCCGTGGGGCAAGGGCGCGCGCATCGTCGGTTCGGTTGAACACGCCGAGCGCAATGCCGCCACCTGCGTCTCGTTGCCGATGTTCCCCGAACTCATGGCGGAGGAAGTGGATTACGTCATCGCGAAGACGATGGAGTGGGACAAGGCGCAGGGATAAGATCCAAGGTGTGATTTCACAGGGGTGACTGGCAAATGCCGGTCACCCTTTTTCATTTTCGCAATCGCCAGAATTGATTCGGAGCGCCGGTCGGGTTGTGAATCAACGGTCGCGCCGTGCCAGCCACATCATTCCAAGCCGCTAGATCTTCGCTGGCCTGCAACACGCCACCCTGCCAGTTGACTTGCAGCATCGCGCCGAGCGGTTGGACGCTCAATGCCATCGGCAGTTCATATTGCCAGTTGATCTCGTCACGGGTCACAACCAGTGGATGCGTCATCAAACCGGTTGGATGGAGATTGTCGTTGATGGCGTTGATATTCGTCACGGCGCCGCCGGAAGTCACGAAGCTGTTCCAGGCACAGAAGAACGCCAGGCGTGGAATCGAATTGGTTACCCCGGTCAGGTAATACAGGTTGTCCCACGAACCATTTCGAATGTCATCAGAACCGGCCTGGGGAACCGCGAAGATTTTTCCGTGGTCGCGCCAGACCGCGTCGCTGTTGAAGGGCAATACCCAGTCGTTGTCGTAGAAATTGTGACCCACCACATCCACGACATCGTCGCCGGGATAATAGTAGTCAATTGGCGTGCCGGAAGTCGTCGCGCCGCTGGCGAGGTGAACCGACGCGTCTGGCTCGAAAACCCAGAGCAGATTCGTGAGTCCGCGCGTGGTCGTGTAGTAATCGTGCAGGTCGCGCCAGAGCGCGAGGTAATGGCTGCGCGGCTTGTTGCCATGCCAAAACCACGCGCCGTTCATTTCGGAGAAAGGTCGGAACAAGACCACCACGCCGGCGTCTCGCAAGGTCGCGAGGCTGTCGGCCATCTGGTCGCGCCAGACGAGATAGTTGGACCGTGCCACCTGATTTGTAGCCAGCGCCGTCGCGGGATTAAGCATTTCTGGAATGTCTTCGCCGCCGGTCGGAGGCGTACCCGCGCCGCGCCAGGGATTCGGCATCTGCCATTTGATGAGCGGCAGACCGCCATTGGTCCACACTTCCCAGGCGCGCGGTTCAACAACATTCATCTGCAACCCCGCATTCGCGCCAAACTCCGCCGCAAAACTCACCAACCCCGGCCAGTAACCGGTTTTCGTGTGTAGGCCGATGATGTGATTCGTCCATTCGAGATTGATGTCGGTCAGGTGCTGGCCGGCGATAACACGGTTCGTTGCGCGCGAGGGCAACCGTGCGAGATAGGTCAGCACTGCGCGTGCGGACTCGGTGAGATTGCTGTGACAGGGTTTGCCGGGAAAGGAAACCGAATTCGTCGGCTGCGTGTCGCCGCAGAATTCCTCCCAGTTTGAGAAGCCGTCGTTGTCCACGTCGCCGCTTGCGTCCGCAACTCCATTGGTCGAATTCGCGTTCAGTCCTTGCGCCACTTCCCAGCCGTCTGGCAGACCGTCGCCATCGGAATCTTTCAGCAACGGATGCGTGCCCGCGCCTCCGAGTTCGACCGCGATTTCTTCGTCATCCCACAAGCCGTCGGCGTCCGTGTCGGGCTTCACGTTGAAATCATCGAGCACACAATTCGGATACGCCAGCCCACCCGCCGTCGGCTCCTGCCTCATGCCGATCTCGGTGTAAAACGTCGCGCTGCTCAACGCGCCCGGCCAGTCCGTGGTTGTTGTGCCCGCAACCTGTATCCATTGGTTCGTCGCGCGGACAACGCGTTCGGCCAGCAGATAGCGGTACGTTTGCAACCCCGAACCGTTGTCCGCCAGCACTTGCAACCACGCCCGCACTGTCGTCGGCGCGGCGACGGATACGGCGAAGCGCGTCGTCCAGTTCGTACAACCCGCTGCGGCGGCAAGCGCGGCGGTCACGTCCTGTCGCGGCGCGTTGGTGAAATTGGCGCGGTTGGTCACCAGCAATGCCGTCGTGCCGTGATAAGCCCAGTTCGTCAGCGAATACTTCGCCGCGCCGCCGGAGAGAATCCAGCCGTTCGTTCCCGACTCGAACGAGCTGTTGGAGATGAGGTTGTTTGTGTAGGCCGCCGCATTGCCTGCCAGTGTGAGCCCGCAAATCAGTGACAAAATAACTTTCATCAACTCTGAATAGCGCGAGGCGGGCGTGATGTTACAAAGTTACGGCACTCAATATCCGCGCTGCACGCGGAAAAAAGCGGCCGGATGCGCCATCACATCTTCTATGAACGGCTGCGCAGGGTTGGTGAGTGCGGTCCAGTTCACGAGGTCCGTGCTGCGAAGGAGCGTGCCGCCTTGCCAGTTCAACTGGAGCTGCGAGCCGCTCATCGCGGAATGGAGTTTCAACGGCGCGAAATTTTTCCAATTCACGGCTTCGCGTGTGGCTATCCATGGGTCAGCCAACAAGGCGGCGACATTTTGATTGTCCATCAGCGCGAGATGCTTGGTCTGCGTGCCGTTGTTGAACGTGGACCAGGCGCACAAGAACGAGCAGCGCGGGTAGCTGGCGTGCAGGTTCGTGGAGATGACGCGCGTGTCCCACGAGCCGTCCCATGTCCCGGTCGTGCCGGAATCCGGGCCGGCTTCGCTGAACGCGTGCGGTTTGGGATAATTTCGGTAGAGCGCGTCGAAGCTCCACGGATAAACCCAGGTGTCGCTGTAAACGTCGTGCGCGGCGATGTCCACCACGTCATCGCCAGGATAATAATAATCGGCCGGCACGCCGTCGTGCGGGATGTCCGAGCCTTGGAATACCCAGAGCAAATTCGTGAGACGCTTCGTCACCGTGAAGTAGTCGTGCATCTGCCGCCAGAGCGCGATGTAATCCGCGCGCGGCCGGCGTCCCCACCAGAACCAGCGGCCGTTCTGCTCATGAATGGGTTTCAACAACACCGGAAAACCCGCGTCGCGAAACTGCGTGAGTCCCGCCGCCACGGCATCAAGTTCTGCCAACCAGTTCGTGTAAGCCGCCGAGCCCGGCGTGAGCAATTCGGTGAGGCTCATGACGTTGTTGGTGTTGTTGGCGTTGCCACCGTTCCACGGATTGTGCGGGCCGAAGTGCACCATCACCAATCCGCCGTTCGTGGCGTAGGCCAGCGCAAATGGATTCATCGTGGGCCAGGCAAGGCCCGAACCGAAGGCTTCGTATTGCACGCAGAGCAGGGCCGGCCAGCGCCCGAAATCCGTCGCCATCCTGGCGACATAATTCGTGTATTCCGCGCCCGGACCGCCGACGCTCGTGGACGACGTAATGGTCTGTCCGATAAACACGCGATTGCTTGTGGCGCTGGGCGCAAGCGCGAGCATGCGCAACACTCCTTGCGCCGCGTCGCTCATGTTCGTGTAGCTCAGCGCACCGGGAACGGAATTGGAATCGGCCGGATCGGTTGCAGCCCAATACTCCTGTCGCGCAGTGAACGCGTCGTGATCGGCATCGCTCGCGGCGTCGAGTGCGTTGGTCGGACTCAAGTCGTGCGCCATCTCCCAGCCGTCTGGGAGCGTGTCCCCGTCCGTGTCCGCGAAACCTGGATTCGTGCCGGCGGCAATTTCTTCGCTGTCCGGCAATCCGTCGCCGTCGCTGTCTGCTTCAAGCAAAACGTCGTCGAGATAAAACGTTGGGAAATTGCCTTCAACCATCAAGCCGACCTCGAACCTGAGCTTCGCGGCGGTCAACGTCCCTGTCCAACCAATCGTTTGCACGCCCTCAACAAGCATCCATTGATTCGTCACCGTGACCATGCGCTCGGCGAGCAGGACGTTCTTGAGTCCGCTGCCATCCAGCGTCTGCAACCGCAGCCGCACGCTCGCGAGTGCGTCGAGCTTGAACCAGGCGCGCGCGGTGTATTGCACGCCCGAGCCAGCGGCGTTGATGTTCGTCGTCACGTCCTGCAAAACGCCATCGGTAAATCCGCCGCGTGCCGATAGTCGCAGTGCATTTGTGCCCGTGTGACCCGGCGACGAATTCGCCCTGACCGCCGAGCCTGCGTTGCTCCAGCCGTTCAGCCCGGACTCGAAGGATGCATTCACTACGAGATTGGACGAGGCCGCGGCGGCGTTGACAATGAGGATGATGCCGAGACCGAGAGCAAAAGGCGCTTTCATCAATCGTGAATAGCGCGAGGCGGACGAATTGTTACAAATGGACCTTGCGGCAGCGGGAAGCCTGACGCTATTCCGATTCACCGGGCAGCGCCGGTGCTGCTTCGCGGCGGGGAGTGCCACCGCCCCCGGGAGTTTCAGATGTGTTGTTCGTCACGACTTGCAGCAGTGGGACAAGCTGGTTCAACAATTCGTCCGCGTTGGGCAACCGGACTTCACCCGCGAGCAACACAAAGGTCCCGTCAATGAAACCCGTGACATAAACGCCGTAATCCTGCATCGCGCGCGCGAGTTCGTAGCCTGGGCCGGAGTCGCCGACGATTATTTTGAGGTCCACGTCCCGTGGAATCGCCAGCAGGGTGCCGACCGCGAGTTTGGGCTCGACGGTATTGGCAGCGGGATTTCCGCTTGCCGGCCAGATCGTGCCGGGTTGCGCAAACACGCGGCCAATCAGTCGTTCACGACTCACGCGGGCTGAGAGCGCATGACGGATTCCGTTTTCCATTTCACCGGCGCGGATGAGTCCGCCGAGGTTTGACAACCCGAAAGGCAGGGCGGGAATGGCGTGCGCCATTGTGCCCGGACCGTTCAGCCAGATCCGCTCTGCATCGCCAGCGTCAAGGTCGCCGTCCGCGCGCACGGTGACGCCGCGCAGTTCAAACGCAAAGCGACGACCGTGTTGCAGAATTACAAACGAATCAGCCGTCCGCGCGCCCGGAAGGTTGTTATCCGCCAATCGCACGTCCGCCCTCGGCTCGCCGTTCACCCAGAGACGCCGCAACGGATCCGCAGGCGAACCAATGAACGGACGCCGAGGGCGCATCGCATTTGTGAGCGGGCCGTCGGCGAGAAATGGTCTGCCAGGGACAGGCGAAAACTTCGCTCCGCTGCCGAGCGGACGATTCCAAATACTCGCGCTGCTGAACGGCCAGAGATACGGGTTGCGGGGCAACCTGCCGTAACGCATCGCGGCGTTCGGCGCGGCCACGGCAAACTCTCCCGCCGCCACGCTCACGGGTTGCTCCGTGCCGGTGCGGGCCAGCTTCACGAGGCCGTGGGCGACTTCGAGTTCCGTCTGATTCGTCGCCACGTTCAAATCGAACTCCGTACCAACAACGGTGACCAGCGCGTGCGGCGTTTCGATGAGCAACGGCAAACCTTCCGGTTGTTTTGCCACCTCGGCTGAAAGCGCGCCGACGACGAGCTTGAGTTGCTTGCCGCCTTTGCGTTGCGGTTCCGTGACGGATTGAAAACGAACTTCCGTTCCAGGCTCAAGGTGTAACACCGTTCCATCTGCAAACCGAACCGTGCCCGAACCGGAATCGCCCACGCGCAAACCGTCGCCGGGTTGCGGCGTGAATGAGCCAGCACTGCGATCAAACTGAATCTTCGTCCCCGGCCTTGGAAACATTTCCGAATCCACCGGAAAATCCACGTGCGAAGGAGTTTCGATGGCGGACGCGAATGAAAGCGGCTGCGGGTGATTGACGCGCATCACGAACCACGCGCCCAGACCGAGGCAAACACAGACGGCGACAAAACTAAACGCCCACGCCGGACGGCGAAACAGATCCATCAGATTCGTTGCAGCCGACGTGAGGAGGCTCTGACTGACTTTAGTTTGAGCCTCCTCACGTCGGCTGCTACGGGAAATAAAGGTGGTGTCTTCCAAGA
>CAYWMD010000047.1:0-52807 GCA_964458575.1 uncultured Bifidobacteriaceae bacterium
TGCCTTGCGAGATGGACGCCATTCTGGAGTTCGCCAAGGAAAAAGGTTTGATCGTTTGCGAGGATTGCGCGCATGCCCACGGCGCGGGCATCAACGGCAAGAAGGTCGGCACTTTCGGCGCGATGGCCATTTACAGTTTCCAGGCATCGAAGGTCATGCCGTTGATCGAAGGCGGCATGGGCATTTACGAGAACCGTGAGTATTACGAGCGCGCCACCATCTACGGTCACTATGAAGCCGCGCCCCGGTTGCCTGAGAACAGCCCGTATCGTCGCTACGAAGGCACCGGTCTCGGCCAGAAACTGCGCATGCACCCCGTGGCCGCCGCCATCGGTCGCACTCAACTCCGCACGCTTGACGCCACGAATGAAGCCCTGGAAAAACGCATTCGCACGCTCAATCAACGATTGCTGCAATTGCCCGGCTTGAGCGAACCCTACCGGCGTCCGGACATGAAGCGCGTTTACTATGCCGTCAACCAGCTCTTTATTGACGAGAAGAAGGCCGGGTTCAACCGCGACCAGGCGGTGAAGGCGCTGGAGGCCGAAGGCGTCCAGTTCGGCGGGTTCGCCACCTATCCCGAACAACACAAATTCAAATTCTATTCGGAAACCAAGTGGTGGCATCATCCCATCAAGATCCCTGAAACGCTGCCCGGCACGGCCCAGGTCAATCGCTCGGCCTTGCACCTGAAACTTTACTACGAGGACTCCGTCGAGTTGACGGATCAAATCGTCAAGGCCTTCGAGAAAGTCTGGGCGCGCAAGTACGATGTGGCCGGCATCGCGGTCTGACCGGCGCATGAATTTCCCGCGACTTATTGCCGGGCTCATCCTGGTCAGTTGGATTGGCGTCTTAAACACCGGTGGGGAAAGCCTGCCCAAGGATAAAGACGCCGCTCCCCGGAGCGGCTGGCATGCGACGGGAAAATCTCCGAAAAGGATACACGTTTTCGATGCGCGTTATCTTCGGAAGCTGGATTTGCGCGAGGCGGGCCCGGCCGCCGAAGTTTGGGATACGATGCACGCACTGGCCGCGGTGCAAGGGGTGGTGAACCGCAAGTCGCCGCAGCTTTACGTGATCTTTTGTGCCGATTTCGGAGTTGAAACCGACCAGTTCTGGCTCGATTGGCTGCGCGGCGAGGATGGCTGGCTGAAAAACTCCGAGGTGGTGACGCTCACATCGCCGGAAGCGGTCCTCCGCACATTCAGCCAGCACTTCAAAGGGCTGGTTGTGTATGATCCGAACGTCCCGGCAACGTCGTGTGTCGCTTCCACGGCTGCGGGCTGCGACGACCTGTTGCCCGTTCGCTTCAGCCACGAGACCAATTCGCTGTTCGCCTTGTTGACCGGGAAATTGGGCCTGCCGGTGCGACTCTGGCTGGTGAATCCGGACGGAACGGCGAAGTTCACCGGCAAAGGGTTGATTCCAGAATTGAACGAACCCACCTCGGGCAGCGCCAAGAACGACGTGTACCGCTGGGCCATCCGGCGGTATATTGATTCGGGCAAATGTGACGCGCGCTACGCCGCCTACTACATTGATGCCTTCTGGCTGAAATGCGCGCAGCCGTTGCGGTGGGACCTGCACACGCTTTCCAACCATGATTATTTCATCGCCCGGCGCGCGTTCTTTTTCGATCTGGCGACGTGGGGCGACGAAACGCCGGTGGATGACCCGCACCAGGCGACCGGGCTGGATCGGCAGACGTTCCTGCAAGTGCTGGCCGCCCTGAATCGGCGCGTGCCCAAAAGCATGATCAAGGTGGGCGGTTTTACTCCGTGGGCGTTCAAGTACACCGATCATCCCGGGGCCGGTGGCAAACACGGCGGAGTCGCCACGGAATGGGAATTCGCCCGGGTGATCTCGCAATTCAACGGTTACATGGAAGCCGATGCCATTGGGGCCAGCTCCATCGCCAACGCTTCCTTCTGCACGCATTACCCGCTCAAACCACGCTACCCGCAGCCGAATCCGAAACCAACGCTGCGAGACTGGCAAAAGGCCGGTCATCTCACGGCCCGGAACAAGGTCGCGGCGAAGCTCTACGTGGGCTATTACGTCGGCGACTACGACTCGCCCGCGTGGCTCTACAAAGCGGTGGCGGCGTTCTTTGCCGATCCGCAACGCGGCCGGGTGCCGATGGGTTGGTCCTTCGACCCGAACCTCGCGGACCGTGCTCCCCAGGCGCTCGTTTATGCCTATCGTCACGCGACCACGAACGATTTCTTCATCGCCGGCGACTCGGGCGCGGGTTATCTGAACCCGCGCGCCCTGACGGTGCGGCCGGATTCCAATTTGCCATCGGGATTGAAGCTGTGGACGGACCACTGCGCCCGCTATTACCGGCAATGGGGCATGAGCATCACCGGCTTCATGCTGGACGGGGACGCCGGCGCCTCGACCGGGGAGGAGTTTGCCGCCTACCAACGGTTCAGCCCGGACGGTTGTGGCAACCATTTTGACCTGACACCGCGAGTCATCTCCGGTGTGCCCACCATCCGCGAGTGGGATATGCCTGACTCGGCCGAGGCGACGGCGAAATACATGGCGGGGCGGGCCGCCGCCGCAACCAACGGACCTGCTTTCTTGTGGGCCAGGACGATCTTGAAATCGCCGGGCTGGCACGCGGAGGTGTCCCGCATCCTGCGCGAGAAACATCCCGAGGCGCCGGTGGTGATCGTTGATCCTTATACGTTCTTCGGGTTGATCAAGGCGCACGTGGAGGAAGAACGGAAGCCAGCGCGGGGTCGCCGCTGACGGTTACCGTGGGACCATGCGCATTCAAACATATACCGGCTGGGTTCGTGTCCTGACTCTCATTGGCGCACTTGCCAGTCCGAACCTGGGCTGGAGCGACGGGCCGGTTGGCCGTTCCGAATTCAATGTGGCGCTCGCCAGTGCCGGGGCGGTGGCCATTTCAGATTCCCATTACGGCGAGCACGTCGCGAGCCTGGCCAACGACGGACAATGGGTCGGCCCGGGCGACTCCCCCGCCCGGAACCGCTGGCACGCGGCGTTGGGCAAGCCGCATCCGCATTGGGTTTGGATTCGCTTTCGCCAGCCCGCGCAGATTTCCGAAGTCGTGGTTCATCGTGCAGACATCGTGGATTATCCGGTGGATTTCGTGGGCGAGTACAGCCCCGATGGCGGGTTCACCTTCCATGAACTCTTTGCCGTCACCAACTGTTCCATGTCGCCCCCGGAGTTTGCGATCAGAAAGACCTTTGAGCCGGTGGTGACGGACAATTTTCGACTGAGGATATTGCGGTCTTCACATCGGGAATACCCCAACTCTGCCCAGTTATCGGAAGTGGAAGTGTTTGGGCATTTCACGAATGCACCGGCTTCAAAGCGAAAAACACGAGTCAACGCGATCCCCCGGCCGCTCCTTCAGCCCACGCCGACGAAAGGAATGCAAATCATCCAGCGGGACGGCGACGTCGAGTTTCGTTCGGAGTGGCTGCGCATGGTGTTGTCGAAGCGTGAGCCGCAAATCACCGCGCTCTGCTGGGACAGCCTGGGCGAAGGAAAAGTGGACGAGAATCTTTTGAAACCACCACCCTTTGGCGGTGCGACGTTGAATGTCGCGGCGCTGTTTCCCGAATCCAACGAACCGGCCTCAGCCTTCGAGTTGGTGGGCAACGTGGTTCGCTACACCCAGCACTTGTCGGGTGGCGTGCCGGCGCGTTGGGAAATCCGCGTGGAGGAAAAATCGTTTCAGATTGCCATCGCTGCTACATTCGTTGAGAGGGCGCTGGTGCGCGAACCGTTGAACGTGAAGTTCGCGTTTGATGTCGGCAAGACGCCGGTGGCCCCATTGGCCAACCCCAAGTCGGGCAAATCCGCGCCGTTGCCATGCGTGCTGCACGCTGCGGATTTCGGAAGTCTGCTCGTGCGACAATTGTCCGGAAGCGACCTGTGCCTGATGGGCGAACCGGTCCGCCCGGCGGCGCAGTGGAATGCGTCCATCATCCAAACTTGCGAAGCGAGGTCTTTGGATGGCTTCTGCACGCTGCCCGCCGGCACGGCACAATGGCGGGCTGATTTTTCCGTGGTGAGCATTGCGCCCATGACGGAATTGACCGCCAAGGAAGCGCGGCTGAAGGGGCTGCCCCGCTCCTGGCTCAATACCTTTCAATATCGTCCGGACATCGGCATCCTGGCCAACAACGTCGTCAGCGACAACGCGGTCTTCTGCATGTTCACGTTCACGGACCCCGCTGTTTTCACGCCGCCGTTGCCGGATGGAATTGAAGCCGTTCAACTCGCGCGCGAATCGCTGGACCGTTACTTCAGCGGCGCGAAAGGCTACGGCACCGGCATGGAGGACATCCTGACCGATACCTACCCTTCGCTCCTCATCTCCGCGTGGGACGTGATTCGGGTGACGGGCGATTTGAAATTGTTGCGCCGCTGGCTGCCCAAGCTGGAAGACATGGGCGAAAAGATTGTCGCGCAGGATCGCAACGGCAACGGCCTGCCCGAATCCACGCGCTCGGGATTGCGTGGCACGGCCGTTTGTCCCACGGCCAACTGGTGGGATCAGATCAACTTCGGACATGAGGACGCTTACTCGGCGGCGTTGAGTTACCGGGCGTTCGACTGCCTCTCCGATCTGGAGCGCCTTGCCCACCGGCCCGCGGAGGCAACGCGGTTTGAGGCACGCGCGCAGAACATCCGCGCCGCTTACGTGACGAACTTTTTTAATCCAAAAACCGGCGTGCTGGCCGGCTGGAAAGATGTGAAAGGCGAATTGCACGATTACTGGTTCGTCTTCGTGAACGGTCTGGCCATCACCTACGGACTGGTACCTGACAAGCTCGCGAACGAAATCGTGGATCGCTTCGAAGCCAAGCTGCGCGAAGTCGGCTACACGCGCTTTGACTTGGGGCTGCCGGGCAATCTTGTGCCCATTGCGAAGGATGACTACGGCAAGGCGACGTTGGGAACTCCGGCGAAGGAGGATGGCTCGGATTCGTTCGGCATTTTCGAGAACGGTGGCGCGAGTGCGTGCTACGCCTACTTCTACGTGCAGGCTTTGTATCAACTCGGCCGGCGAGCGGAGGCCGAGCGGATTCTTTGGCCGATGATGCGCACGTTTGCGGAGGGCGGGTTTCAGAACGGCGTGGGCAAGGCCGGCGAATGGCGGCATTGGGACGGTCGGCCTTCCGGCTACGAAGGATTTCTGGCCGACGCCTATTACGCGCAGATGGCCGTGTTCACCGGCCACTACGGCATTGGATTTGGCTCGGAAGGTTTTTACCTTCAACCCTGGTCACCGTTGAAAGGCCAGCGTGTGCCGCTGGGTTTGCAGTTCATGGGTAAGCGGATCAAAAGTGTGGAATGAGTC
This sequence comes from uncultured Bifidobacteriaceae bacterium, assembly GCA_964458575.1. Lineage (GTDB taxonomy): Bacteria > Verrucomicrobiota > Verrucomicrobiia > Limisphaerales > JADLHS01 > CAYWMD01. The sequence goes on from CAYWMD010000047.1 coordinate 5,354, forward strand.
AAGCGGGCGACGCGCATTGCGAGCGGAGTGCAGGCCTCAACGACGGCGGAAGCGAACCGAATTCCGCCCCCGGCGCAACCTTTAGTTCACCCTCAGGGTGAGCAGTTCGTTGGGTTTGAGCGAAACTTTGACGGTGCGCCCGAACAAAGGTAATTCGTCCAGGTCTTCCTCCGCCAGATTCGTCTGCCGCACCGATTTCGGTTTGACGAAGTTGAGCGTCAAAACCGTCGTTGTGGCCGGACTTTGCGCCGTTTCGTACAACCGAACAATCCAGCCCCGCCCATCCTCGGCACGCTTGAGAGCCGTCAGCATGACGTTCTCGGCGTCAATCCCCACCGCCTGGAAGCTCTTTTTCGGCAAAGGCCCATCCTGCTTGCCGATGCGCCAAGCCAGCAGGGGCGAGGCATGTCCCCAACCGAAGCGTGCGGCCTTGGCGGTGTTGATTCTGCCGGGATGCGAAGTCACACGGTAATCGAACTGCACCGGGCCCCCCTGCCAAAGCGCGTAATTGCAGTTCCAAATATTCGCCATGACGTACGAATAGACATGGCCGTTGGCCGGGATGTAACTCTTGTGCCAGGTGGGATCCATCCGATTGGCGTGGATGCCGCCAAGGCTGACCACGGGCGCTTCCCGGGGTGAGAAAGTGATGCCGAATTCGTCTCCGGAAACATCCGCCCAGTGCTGAATGCTGCTGTAACCCCGCCAGCAGCCCGGCAAAATATCCTTGTCCCATCGCATCATGGCGTAGGGTAGTTCGACGAGCGTGGTGACCTTGCCGGTCAGCGCGAAGGGGAACGCGAAATAAATCTGCTCCTTGCTCGAGGCTGCCTGCTTGTCCACGAGGTTCTGAAAGCCGATGAATTTCAACCCGCGATAAAGCACCACCCGTCGGCGGATTTTGGCCGGTGCGGGTCCGCGCTCCAGCCGTGCCTCAGTTTCCAGAAACGCTTCCACGGGTCCGGCCACGGAACGAATGCCGCCAGTCGAATCCGGCACATAGCGAACCCCGTCACCATTGACGGTGCCCGCGCGAAAATCACCCACCCCATGGTAACCATTGTCCACATGCGCATGGATGTATTGGTTCATGAGGTATCTGGCATTGATGTCCACCAGTTCTCTTCTCAATTCCTTGTCCCAGATCGAGGCCACACATCCGGTCGTTTCATCCACGCGGACGCGATAGAACTCGTTCTCAATTTCTTTGGCGCGGGCCGTGAGGCTGCCGCCCGATGGGGAAGCGCTCCGGGTTTGGGGCAACGGATAAACTGCGTAACCCAGCGGCGGGATGTTCTCCGCCACGAACACCATCTCGGTGCGTCCATGGTCGTTGGTGGTTTGCTGCCCAATAACTTTCTTGCCCGTGCGGGCATCAATCAAACCCGGCGGGACGTCTGCATCCCACGGCAGGCGCAGCACATCGCTGCGCGGCCAGGAACAAAGATTCCAGACTACGACGGCCGGTCCATGGGAACTGACACAGGCCGTCAGATTAGACAGGGTATGCCGTTGCATTTCGTGAATCAGCCTCTCCGCATGAACCGGATAACCACCTTTGACGGCCCAGTGCTGACGCCAGGATGCGTATTCCGGCGCGTTTACATTCATGCCGGGATGGCCGGGGACGTCCAATCCCCACGTGTGTTCCGAATAGAAGAACAGGTCGCGGTAAACCGCTGCTATGTCGCCGGTGGGGTAGTTGCCATTGCTCCCCATCGCCACCCCGAGCGCAGCGAGCTTTTCGACATCGATCACTTGCGCCTGATTGCGGCGGTGCATGCCGGTTTCGCGGGCAAGCGAAATGGTGCCGTCTGCCCAACTGTTGGGATTGTCGCCCTGAAAGGCGGGTATCCGGTCACCGAACTCCTTTTCGATGTAGGCGGCGAAATCATCAGCCCGGCCCATGCGGACATCGCTGTTCGTTGATTGCCGCCGAAAATTCAAGATTTCCTGCCGCATGTTGTCATTGACCCCGGCGTTATCGCCGCCGCCGTTGTGCCGGAAAAACGCGTCGTAGGGATACTCGGCGCCCAAGGCTTCGAACTCTTGCAGCGTGGAGTTGCCCTCGAAACCGGCGTATCGCCGCATGTAGGTCCAAAAACCGGGAGTCCAACCCACCAAAACCCGGCTGCCATCCGGTGTGCCCCAATAAAAAATGCGCGGTAACAATGGCACGATGCCACGGAGATTCGTCTTGCCTCCCGGACCAAGGATCAGACCGTGGATGCCGCTGCGCGCCAGGACCTGGGGCAGACCTTTCGTGTAACCTTCGCTGACGTCATCAAGGAACGCGCTGTCCACGCGGATGCCATGGCGCTGACGCAGGCCGGTTGCATAGGCCGTCAACCGGGCCAGCTCCTCGTGTCCGCAGAACTCGGTGTGGACACCGGCGTAGATCGCGCCGATTTCGATTTGTCCCCGCTGGCAGGCCGTCATCAACTTCTTGAACTGTGCTTTCGGGCGTGTTCGTTCGTAATATTCGAACGGCCACGAATGTTCGGAGTTGTAAACGAACCGCGCTTCCGGCGGGAGATGCTGGGTCTGGTCGCACAAGGCCACGATCGTATCCAGGTAATTGGCCTGTAATTCCATGATTTTCTCCGGCAGGTCCATCCAGCCGGGATCAAGGTGCGAGGCATGAAACACGAAGACTTTCCAGGTCCGCGGTTGTAGTGGCACAGCCGAATTGGTTAACGCGGCTGAACCCGCCACGGGCATGTCCGGGATTTGTGCCGGAAGCGGCGCGGGTTCGCTTAGCACTCCGGCCAACAATATGAGCAGACACCGGACCGGTCTGAGAAGAACGCTTGGCATGGCCTTATGGCGTTGGATTCTGGATTCCGAAGGTGATCGCAGCCGTCATACGCTCGTGCGACGAGCCGATGGGGCTGTTACTCGTACGCAATCTTCAAATCCTTGAGCGTGGCTCGAAGCCAGCTTAGGGATTTCTCAATCATCGGCCCGCTGGCGCCTTCGCACTCGATGCTCAACGCGCCGGCGTATCCGGCGTCGCGCAGCATCGCCAGGCATTGCTTGATGTTGCCGGCGTTGACGCCTTCGCCGAGCGCGCAATGACTCACGGCGATGCCGGTCTGCCCACCGCGCACGGCCCTGGCCAGCGACTCTGAGACATCCTTGACGTGAACGTGACTGACCTTGGGCAGAAACTGTTTCAAAAACGCGACGGGATCGCGCCCGGCGATGAAGGTGTTGCCCGTGTCCATGTTCATCCGCAGGAACGGGCTGTCCACAAAGGCCAGCATCTCCGCCATCGCATCCGGGTTTGTGGTGAAGTATCCGTGCGGTTCGATGTTGACGATGACCTCATGCGCTTCCGCGACCTTGAGAATCTGTTCGTAGCTGCGCTTCATCAAGGCCATCGCACTCTTGTGGTCAAGCCCTTCGGGCGCATGCAGCCCATCGGTGGTGTCCACGCACTTGCAACCGATCTGCGCCGCCCAGGCGATGGATTTCATCACGTAGGGCACGCCCCGCAACGGTCCGTCCTCGCCCGAGAGCGGATAGGCCGCATCAACCTGCGAAAACTGCACCCCATAACGATCCATTTTGCGGCGGAGCAGGACCGGGTCTTCATAAAGCGCCACGTGCGGCTGATAGCCCAGGCCATGAATCCAACTCACGCCGTCAATCAGGCCGCACTCGATGTGGTGGAGTTGGTTCTGCTGCGCCCAAGCGAGGCATTTCTCGAAGGACCAATACGCGGAATTGAAAGCATCGGTGTGAAAACCAATTTTCATCGGCGCTATTTTCAGGGGCCTCATTTCAAAATGCAAAATTTTTATCGGGGATTGTTCCCGGCGACACCGACCGTTTTTTGTTTCGAGGCGACCAGAAACAGCGCATGCTGGTGATGTGAACTTGAAGTGGCAGCGTTGGTTTGGCGGCGGGATTGTTTTCATTCTGCTCGCGCTGGGTTTGGTCAACGGACGAACCGCATCGCCGGCCGGGGACTTGAGCGCCGGCGTGGCCCGCCGGGACATCACGCCCGATCTGCGGCTCAGCAACTGGGTCACGCACAAACCTTACAGCGAGATGCTCGAACCGGTTTACGTCCGCGCGCTGGTGCTCGCGCAGGACACCAACAAGTTCGTCTGGCTCTCCTGGGAATTGCTCTACCCCATGGAAGGTGCCGTGGCCGAGGTGCGGAAGCGAATCAACCGCGCAACCGGCATCGCCGAATCTCATATCCTCGTGGCCGCCACGCATAATCATTCGGCGCCCTGGTCGCCGGTTTTCGATACGCCGCTGACCAAACCCGAACAAAAGGTGCTGGAATCATTTCTGGCCGATCCGCTTTACCCGGCCTGGACGGAGAAACTGCTGGACGTGTCGGTGAAAGCCGTTGAGCAAGCTGATGCCTCGCGCCAGCCAGCGACCCTGGCCATGGGTCGCGCCTACGCCGGCGACCAGATTTTTAATCGTCGCCCGCGCAAACCCGATGGCACGGTGCAAGGCCTTTCCGGCCCGACCAATCCGTACGTGCTGCCCGATGGATTGCGCTTCGGCCCGGTGGATCCAACCATGTCCGTGCTGGTGCTGCGTGATGCGCAGCAGAAAGTCATCGGCACGGTGTTCAGTCTGCCATGCCACGCGGTTTCCATCTACCCGAAGTACAACGGCATCTCGTCGGATTGGTGCGGCAGCGCGGCCGTGGCTCTAAGCCAGGAACTCGGAGGCGAAGCAATTTTTCTCCAGGGCTGCGCCGGTGACATCGTTCCGGCGCGGCGTGGCATTGCGGCGCGCGAACAGATGGTCAAAGTGCTCGTGGAACGTGCGGTGGCGGCGGCTGGATGCGCGCTGCCACTGGCCACAACCAACCGTTTCCAGGTCGCTCGCGAATTGGTGCGGGCGCCGGTGACCGAAATGGTCCGCCAGGACACCGGTCGCGATCATTTAACGACGGAGGTGCAGGTCATCAGTTGCGGCACGTTTGCCTTGGTGGCGTTGCCGGGCGAGCCGATGATCGGTCTGGCGATGGCCATTCAAGCGCGCTCGCCCTTTCCTCACACGATCGTCGTCGGCTATGCCAACGGCTACGGGGTGCAATATGTCGGCATGCCCGGCGAAAAAGCCCTCGGCGGTTACGAGTGCGGCCCGCGCAATCTTGGAACGGATGAATGCGGGCAATTGCTGGTGGAGGCTGCGGTCCGGTTGCTGAAACAGCAACATGGGAATTAAAGACGCCGGATTCGCCCTGACTTACTTCGTTGTTGAGGAATTACTCTTGGCAGTGTGTGCGGGGGGCGGAACAGGAATCGCCAGATGGGCCGGTCCACCTTGCAACCGAGGCTCACCTGCAAGTTCTTGAAAAGCGTTGGCCACGAACCTTTCTCCACGGTTACTGACGGCGAAAATGGATTGGTCGCAAACGCAATCACGCGGCCTTTGCCCAGTTTGCGCGAGATGATTGCGGGCGCGCCGTCGGGATAAGTCGCCAGCACGACGGCGGTCGCGTCCGTCAGCCCAATCAAGCGCGGGCCAACGGTGTCGTAGGGATCGGTCTCCAGCAACCTCACCGAAGTGCCAGCCGCAAGTCCGAAGTCCGAAGTGTTCAGGGTGAGGCTCACGGCGTTTTTGGGTTCAAGCAGTTTGAACCCCAGAATTCTTTCCTGTGTGGCGCGCGTGTCGTTGCCCGCGAGGTCGGACGTGAAAGCCTCGGCGTCGCCGCACACCAGCACGCCGCCGTCGCGCACGTAGGCTTCGATCTTCCTGGTCGCTTCCGGCGTCATGTATTTCGCCAGTGGAAGGTAAACTACTTTGTAACGATCGAGACCGGCTTCCCCGCGTTCCAGTTGCGCATCCGAAACGAATTTGAACCACGAGCCGGCCATTTCGCCAATCAGAGCGTGCGCCGCATACAACTGATCCCCGCCGGTGTTCGGGCCGTGGCTCATGTGGGTGTAGAGCGAGTAAAGGATCGCGGTGTCGGGATCGTCCGGGAGTTCGAGGCGATTCATGCGCGTCAGTTCGCGCGCGAGATGCAGCATCATCTCCCAACGGTCGCGACGCGTTTGCCGCGGCCGGTCGAGGGTGTAGTAATCAATCGCCGACGCGCCGCACCGAATCGCCTGGCTCACCCATTCGCGCAGGTCGTCCGGTTGCATCGCATAACCGGCGTAATCGAAAGCCTGTGCGACGATGCGCACGGGTTTGCCGGTAAGATCGCTCATGAACTTGGCGCCAAAGCCGTGGTTGAACACACCGCGCCCGAGAGTTTTCTCCATGCCCGGAATCGCCACCGAGTGGCGCGCCTCAGCCGAGCTGGCGTAGGGATCGAGTTCCACCAGGTCGCTGCACGGCGCGAACGCCGCGTAGTCATAAGGCACAAAGCGGCTCATGAACCAGAAGTTCGCGCCCGTGTATCTCGCTCCGGGATGAACCTCGTGCAATACGCCATGCAAGCGTTTCCGCGTCTCGATGAATTTGTCGCTCATCCAGCGGTTGTAGGCGATCCAGCGGAGCGGTCGGTTTGGATCGGACTGAAACTGCTTCTCGTCCGGCTGCGGCGCGGCGAATTTTCCGAAGCCGTATTTCTCCCGGACTTCTTTCCCCATTGTCTGACCGTAACTGCCCCAGTTTTCCGGTCGGCCATCCGGTATGTGGACGGTCGGCTCATCCTTGCCGTAATACGCACCCACGAACGGCAGGTCGCGCAGCCGCGCGCCGAGTTTGCGGAGAATTTTCTCCTGCGCCTCAACGTATTTCGGATCCACCCACGAAACCATCGGGCGTTTGCCCAGCTTTTGGTCGGCAGGATTCAAAACCTCCGCTCCGTTCTTCACCGCCGCGGTCAACGACTCGCTGCCTTCCGTCCAAACATCAAACTTCACTCCGTGCTTGCGAAACTGCTCCGAGTGGAACTCCACCGTCCGTGTCGGGTCGGCACCATCCAGGCGACCGGGTAGATCCATGAAGCCGAGGCCGGCCTCGCCGGTTTCTTTAAAGATCTTCCGGACTTCCTGCTCCCATTTGAGATCGTCCGCAAACTCGGGAAGATTGCGGCCGCTCTTGTCGTTTCGATTCAAATCATGCGTCCAGCACACCACGGTGTAGTTGCCCGGCTTGGAACTGAGCAATTCACGAAACAGCGGGTGGGCGGTTCGATGGCTCATGCCCTGCCAGGGACTGGGCGGCTCGGTCAGGTCGGCCGGTCTTTCAACCATCACCAGCGAAACGTCATCCAGCCACAAAGTGGAACCCGCGGCGGCACTGAATGACACCTGACACGAAGCGGTGACGGGCGTGGGCATGAACACTTCTTCGAAGTCAGCCCACGATTCTGCGTGCGGATCGGGCAGCACAATTTTCAACGTCTTGAATCCCGCGCTGCGAAACGCACCTTCCTTGGTGTTGAAGGAAAGCGCGACCTGACCGGATGGATTACGGCCTTCGAGCCGGTAGCGAAAGCGCATCGCGTACGCCTGCCCCGGTGACATTATGCATTGGAAGTAGAGTGCGTTGTGACCGTGCGGTATCCGGGCGAATGTTTTTCCCTTCGCGGTGCGTCCGGTTTCCAGCGAGATTAGGTCGGCGTTCCGCCCCCAACGGGTCCATCCTGCAAAGCCGGCCTCAAATCCTCCGGGCGGGGCGAGTTCGTTGTTCGCAAGCGCACGGGTCGCCCACAGGGCCAGCGCTGCCAAAAGCGTCAGTTGATACGCCTGATAGAGTTTCATCGCTGTCTCTTGGAAGAACGGGGACGGCTCAAAATTCAGCGAATTGTTTCACGCCTGACCCCAGTTCAGGCCGATTTGCACATTGGCCCTGGATTGATCCGTCACGGGCTTTGCTCCGCGAAACATCGAACCGTAGATCGAGGCGGCTTTCAGCCCTTTCTCCAGCAGGATTGGGTTCTGGCCGGCATCCTGGCAGGAATCGTGGCATCGCCCAGGGCCTTCTCAAACATGATCCCTCGGAAAAACGATGGACCTGGAGGCCACGCCGGCGGGCCACCCTCGCACCTTCCCACCGCCGGCAAAACAAGAGCTGGCAAGTCCCCCGGTAATTTTTTGAATTTGTCCACTGGAGTATCTTGAACGTTCACCGGAACGGTTTGTGTCAGCCTGTCGTGGCCATAATGAAAGTTCGCGGATGAAAATTGATGACTTGGGCTGCCTCTACCTGCCTCCAACTCGAGACTTGAAGTCGCGGTGTCGAATGGCGAGTGTCTTCACCGTGAATGAATCGCAAGTCCCGACTCCAAAGCGGGGATAATTGTTCGAACCTCTGCGGCGTATTCCATTTGATATGAAGATGAATGGCACTTTGAACAATCGGCGCGCATTTCTCCGCCGCACCACAACGGCACTCGGTGGCGCGCTCGCCGCACCCATGATCATTCCCTCCACGGTGCTGGGTCGTGACGGGGCATCGGCCCCCAGCGAACGCATCGCGATGGGCTTCATCGGGCTGGGCGGCCAGGGCACGGGCCACCTGCTCGGTGGTGCCTGGACTTACGTGGCCGGCGGTTACATTTCCCGGCCCGACGTGCAAGTGCAGGCGGTTTGTGACGTGCGCAAGGAACGCCGCGATTCCGCGCATCAGCGGTGCAACGAGTTTTACGCCGGCAAACTGGGGCAGCCAGGTTACAACGGCGTCCGTGCCTATGAGGACTTTCGCGAAGTGCTCGCCCGGCCGGACATTGACGCGGTGTTGCTGGCTCTGCCGTATCACTGGGCGGCGCCGATGGCCACACTGGCGGCGGAGGCGGGCAAGGATGTTTATTGCGAGAAGCCCATCGCCATCACCATTGATCAGGCCCACACGCTCGCCAAAACCTGCAAGCGTTACGGTCGCATCTACCAGGCCGGCACGCAGCAACGTTCGGAATACGAAGGCAAATTCCGCCGGGCCTGCGAACTGATCCGCAACGGCCGTATCGGCCGGTTGCAGGAGGTTTATGCCTATCGCCAGCCGGGATGCTTCTTCCCCACGGAATGGACTTCGGACAAGTCCGTGACCGTTCCCGCGGGATTCGACTGGGAGCTCTGGCTGGGACCGTTGCCCTGGCGTCCCTACGGCGGTGAAGCTGGCCATGCGCTGCCCGGCATTTTCATCGGCGACTTGAACTGGAGTCCGCACCATTACGACATCATTCAATGGACGATCAATCCCGACCCGCGTGCACCCGTCGAGGTGGAATTCGAGCCGGGCAAAAGCGCCGCCGCCGGTGGCTCGGCGTTTCCGGCGGGCGCAGTCGGCCGGGCACAGGATGGCCAGGTTCATTACCACTTCGCGAACGGCGTCGTGCTTCATTCCGCCGCCTATCCGGGTGAACCGGTGGGCGATGTGGGTGGCGGATGTTTCATCGGCACGGAAGGCCGCATCGCCGTGGACCGCGTCAGCCTCGTCTCGTACCCGGATCGCATACTCAAAGCGCCGTTGCGGCCCACGGACGCCCGCGTCGAACGCAACCGCGGGCACTCGGACAACTTTCTGGAATGCATCCGCTCCCGGCGTCCGACGATCTGCGAACCGGAAACGGCCGTTTACACCATCAGTCTGATTCTCATCGGCGGCATCGCCATGGCGCTCCAACGGTCGGTGAAGTGGAACCCCGCCCAGGGCGAGTTTCCCGGCGATGCGGAGGCGAATCGTCTTCTGGCCTACACCCCGCGCCCGCCGTGGCGCTATTGATTCGACGCTGCAACTCTGTCGCAACCGCAAATATCTCCATGCGAACGAAATTCTTGCCACGCATCCTGATCGCCGGCCTGCTGACGTTCATCGGCGCATCACTCCACGCCGAGAGCGAACAGGAACTCATCACGCTTCTGCAATCCACCGCCAGCGCGACCAAAAAATGCGACGCGTGCCGGCAACTGCGAACCCTGGCCACGGCGCAATCGGTGCCGGCGCTCGCCGCGTTGCTCATGGACGAACGGATCTCCCACGCCGCGTGTTACGCCTTGGAAGGCATTCGCGAACCCGAAGCCGGCGACGCTTTACGCGAAGCACTCGCTAAAACCTCGGGACTGACGAAGGCCGGCGTGATTGATTCGCTCGGCCGGCGGCGCGACGTGAAATCGCTGCCAATGCTCCAGCCGCTGGTGGGCGATGCTGACCCCAGCATCGCCGTCGCTGCTGCCACCGCCCTGGGCCGGATCGGCGGCGAAAAAGCCGTGGTCACTTTGACTGCAGCAAGGGGGATGTCGCCTCCCCCGGTGCAAGCGGCGTTGGCCAACGCCTTGTTGCAATGCGCCGAGCAGCTTTTGGCGCAGGGCGAGCGCGGCCGTGCGAGCGCGATTTACCAGAGCTGCCTCGATGCGGGTGTCCCGCCGCAAATCCGCCTCGCAGCCTGGCGCGGTTACGTCATCGCGAATCCTGACCGGCGCGTGAAGTTGATGACCGACGCGCTTGTGGGTAACGATCGCGTGACGCACCCGGCGGCGCTCCAATTGGTCCGCGAATTGGGCGAAGACAAGGTCATCAAAGCCTGCGTGAAGCGATGGAAGGATCTTCCGGCCGATTCACAGGTGGCGTTGCTCGATGCGAGCCTCAAGCTGCGTGAAAAGGCCCTGCCCACGGTGCGAGCCGCCATTGGCAGTTCCAACCTCCTGGTTCGCGTGACCGCTTGGCAGACGCTGGCGAATCTGGAAGATTCTTCGCTGCTCCCCGCGCTGGCCCAAGCTGCGGCCAGCGGCGAACCTGCCGAACGCGATGCCGCCCGTGAAACGCTGACCCGTTTGCGCGGTTCGGGCGTGGAAAAAGCGATTCGGAAGCAGATTCAGAAGGGCAATCCGCCGGTGCAGGCCGAATTGTTGCGCGCGCTGGGTGACCGGGGCGATCGCGATGCAGCCGATGTGCTGCTGAAGTATGCCGGCAATACAAACGAGAGCGTGCGGCTGGCCGCCTTGCGATCGTTGCGAATCCTCGCGGTCGAAAACACGCTCGCGCCGCTGCTCGATCTTGCCAGTCAGGCGAAGTCCGAGCGCGAGCGAGCGCCGGTTCTGGAAGCGCTCTCCGCCCTATGTCAGGCCAGTACGGACAAGGACCAGACGACCCGCCGGGTTCTGGACGCGCTAAACCGTTTGCCGCTCGCCGAACGCCGTCATCTGCTGCCGCTACTGATCGAACTGGGCACGCCCGCCGCTCTGGCCGCCACGGCGGAGGCAAGCCGATCGTCCGATCCCGCGCTGGCCAAGGAAGGCATTCGCGTTTTGACGCAGTGGCCCAACGCGACCGCGGCGCCCGTGTTGATCGAACTCGCGCGGACCGGAACGGATGCCACCCTGCAACTGCTCGCCTTGAGCGGCTGCATCACGGTCGCCGAACAGGAGACAAACCTCACCCGGCGCTTTGAGATTCTCCAGCAGGCGATGGCCACCGCGAAACGTCCCGCGGAAAAGCGGCAGGCGCTCGGCCAGCTCGGCCAGATTCCAACCACCGCCGCACTCCAGATTGCGATGGACGAAATCGCCGACCCTGAACTTTCAAATGAGGCTGGCCTGGCAGCGGTCAGCATCGCGGAAAAGCTCGCCGCGGCGCACCCGAAACTTGCGGCGGAAACCGCCACCAAAGTGCTGGCCCATTCTCAATCCGCGAACGTCCTCAAACGCGCCTGGGCGCTACGGCCACAGACAAAGATCAACGCACCGTTTATCCAGGACTGGCTGGTTTGCGGTCCGTACCATGCGGCGGGAGCGATCGGGGCACCGGCCCTTTTTGACATCGCGTTCGCTCCGGAGAAACCGGACAAGACCGTCACTTGGAAGCCCCTGCCGCGCACCGATTCCGCGAACCTGATGACGATTTTTCCGGATCAAGTGAATTGCGCGGCCTATCTCAAGGCGCAAATCGTCGCGCCGCGGGATTGCCGCGCGGTGCTCTTGCTCGGCAGCGACGACGGCGTGAAAGCCTGGTTGAACGGGGCGGTGGTCCACGGCGCCAACGTGGATCGCGGCATGGTCCCCGACCAGGACGCGGCGCTGATCGAACTGAAGCCGGGCACCAACGAGCTCCAACTCAAGATCACGCAAGGCGCCGGGGGTTGGTCGGCTTGCGCCCGAATTGTCGGCACCGACGGGCAGCCCGTTCCCGGCCTGAGCGTCGTGCCGCAAGGCGGGACCGAGGCGCACGCCGCCGCACCCGCGGCGTCGAAACCGGAACCCGTTCCCGCCTTGTTGCCGAAGCGCGATGCCTTCCGGACGCAGCGGCTGTCCGACCTGTTCTATGCGGAAGGCGCGGCGGGTGGCGATTTCAACCAGGATGGCAAGTTGGACGTCGTGGCCGGACCGTTCTGGTGGGAAGGTCCCGATTTTTCCAAACGCCATGAGTATCGGCCCGTGAAGAATTATGATCCGCGCGAGTATTCTGACAATTTCCTGACCTTCACCGGCGATTACAACGGCGATGGCCGCACGGACATCCTTTGCATCCCGTTCCCGGGCAAGGAAGGTTACTGGTACGAAAATCCCGGCGATAAGACCGGTCCGTGGACGCCGCATCGTTATTACGCGATGGTGGGCAACGAATCCCCGGGCATGGCGGACATGAACGGCGACGGCCGGCCGGATTTGATTTTCAACAATGAAGGTTATCTCGGCTACGCGACCGGCGATCCGACCAGGCCCGATGCGGAGTGGACGTTCCACGCCGTTTCGCCACAGGACAAGCGCTATCAACGTTTCACGCACGGCGTCGGCGCCGGCGATATCAACGGTGACGGGCGCATGGACCTGCTTGAGGCCGTCGGTTGGTGGGAGCAGCCGGCCGATGCTCAAAGCGGAAAGGCATGGACCTTTCATCCGCAGCAATTTGCCGAGGCCGCCTCGCAGATGCTGGTAACGGATGTGGACGGCGACGGCCGGAGCGACGTGATTTGCGCCTGGCATTGCCACCTGTTCGGTTTGCTCTGGTGGCGGCAACAGCGGGGAGCGGACGGAAAAATCGAATGGCAACGCCACGAGATTCTTTCGCCGAACCCCGACGTGACCGTGAACCAATTCCGCTTCAGTCAGCCTCACGCCATGGTGCTCGCCGACATGAACGGCGACGGCTTGCCGGACCTCGTGACGGGCAAACGTTTCTGGGCGCACGGTCCCACCGGCGATGTCGAACCGAATGCGCCCGCGGTTTTGTGCTGGTTTCAACTTCAGCGCGACAGCAACGGCGAGGTGCGATTCATCCCGCACCTGATTGACGACGATTCCGGAGTCGGAACCCAGGTGACGGTGGCTGACCTGAACGCCGACCGTCGCCCGGATGTGATCGTGGGCAACAAGAAGGGTGTGTTTGTCCACTTGAATGAACTTCCCCGCTGACCCGGAAATCCGGGCGGGGAAATGGCCGCAGATGATGAGTCAATAGCCAACCGTCTCGAACCACTCGAACAAACCCGGGACGAAACTCGTCTCTACCGCACCCACGCCAAGTTTGGGAGTTTGTTTCTCAAGACGCTCAAGTCCTGGCAGTGAACACAACAGCACCCCCGTCAGGTGGCTCAATCTGCAAGCAACCCCCATCCAGATCCGTGATGTGATACTTGGGCTTGAGCTTCAGCAACCGTGCGACTCCGATGTCACCGATCTCAAGATAAATTGGACCTGACGACGCGGTGTGGGTGCTCTCCTCGAGGCAGAACAGGTCCAATCCACGTCTGATGAGGCAGGCTCTTCCGTGATTGAACACAGGCACCACCTGCCAGCCATCGTCTTGTTCAGGGACTTCAAATCCGAGATCAGTGAAGAATTGCTTCATGGCCGCGTATCGCTTCGTAACCACGAAGTGGAGGTGATGCTCTGCTTCCGAAGATTCGCTCAGACCGGCTGGCTCAACCCGCCACGTAAACACACGCTTTGTTTCCTCAAGCAGGTGGAACCAATACTGGGCCGGGATCTTCATGCTGAGGTTAAGCTCGCAGCAGCATCGGACGAAGTGACGACGCAAAAGACAAAGGTGTTCTTACCATTCATCCTGGCCAAAGGCTAACCGCACCAACTCCGAAAGCAAACCTCAACCTTCCATTCAAGAACTTCCATTGCACCAAGATCACTTCGCACTCTGGACCTTGCCATCACCACTCCCGGCTGCCGTCTTTTGATATTGTCCATTGGACAATTTTCAACACGCTGCTGTTGGAAATTCGTAGAATTGAACGCATGGCACACCCAGTGGCTTCCAATTTTCCAGCCGGCGTGATCGAGGGCTTTTACGGCCCGCCCTGGTCGCCCGCCGAGCGGCGGGAACTCTTCGACTGGATGGCCGCGTGGGGTTTGAACACGTATCTCTACGCGCCCAAGGATGATTTGAAACACCGCGCCCTGTGGCGGGAGTTGTATTCGGCGACCGAAGCCGATCAATTGCGGGCATTGATCCAGGAGTGTGGGCAGCGCAAGCTGACGTTCCTCTATGCGCTCAGTCCGGGGTTGGACTTCCGCTATGCCGCAACCGGGGACGTGCGGCAAATTCAGGCACGTTTCGAGCAACTGTTCGCCTTGGGCTGCCGGAATTTCGCCTTGCTCTTCGACGACATCCCCGACCGTATGGCCGCCGCCGACGACCTGGAGCGGTACGGGTCGCTGGCCTCAGCGCAGTGTCACGTCGCGAATGCGGTATTTCGCTGGATGCGTGAACAGAGTCCCGGCGGCCAGTTCCTGTTCTGTCCGACGGCGTATTGCGGACGCATGGCCGAACGCCATCTGGGCGGCGAAGGTTACCTGAGCACCGTTGGCCGCGAACTCTTGCCGGAGATCCAGGTTTTTTGGACCGGGCCGGAAATCATTTCACGGGAGTTAACCGCCGCGCACGCCGGCGAAATGCAGACGATCCTGCGCCGAAAGCCGCTGATCTGGGACAATCTGTTCGCGAACGACTATGACGGCCGCCGCTTTTACTGCGGACCCTATGCCGGGCGACCACCGGAATTGCGTAACGTGGTGAGCGGATTGCTCGTCAATCCCAACAACGAATTCCCGTTGAACTACGTTCCCTTTCGAACCTTTGCGGAATTCATTCGTGGCCAGGGCGCGTGGAATCCGCGCAAGGCCTACGTCGCCGCCATGACCGAATGGCTGCCCCGATTCGCCACCATCGGCCAACCGGTGACCCTGGAAGACCTGGTGCTGTTCGGCGATTGCTACTATCTGCCGCATCGCGAAGGCCCCGAAGCGGTCGCCCTTTACGAAAATGTAAAACATGTGCTGCTCGAAAATCCCCCGGATTGGAGCGAGCAGGCGGCACGCTTCCGGAAAGTGGCGACGCGCCTGCACGAATTTTGCGTCCGTACCACCGAGCTTCGCGATCGGCCGTTGTTTCATGCGTTAAGCCGGCGCGTCTGGGAATTGCGCGAGGAACTGGATCTGCTCGAACGCTACGTGGATTTCAAGAGCCTCCATCCCCTGCCTGGCAGCCGGTTCGATTCGGATTTTCATCTGCCCGGCACGTATCGCGGTGGGATGGTGGCCCGACTGCAACGTCTGCTGCGGAATCAACCCGACGGCAACTTCAGCCCCAGCCATTCGACGGAGGCGAATGGAATTTCCCTCAACCCGCCATGAACCAGTTCAACCTTCGTCCCGCCCGACAAGGTGACGAACCGGGCGCGTATCACGTCTGCCTTAAAACCGGCGACTCGGGCAAGGACGGCGAACCGTTTTATCGCGAGGACCCGGATGCGCTGGGTCGGATCTTTGTGGGGCCATACCTCGCGTTTGAACCGGAACTGAGTTGGATTCTGGAAGATGAGTACGGCATCTGTGGCTACGCACTGGGAGCGTTTGATTCGCGGAATTTTTTCGCCCGTTACGAAACGGAGTGGCGACCGGATTTGTGCGCGCGGTTTCCCGCGCCGCCGGGCGATCCTGCGACATGGACGCGGGCGCAAACCGTCCATCATTGGTATCACAATCCGGATTACTTCATGCCCGAGCCTTACGCCACCTACCCGTCGCACCTGCACATTGATCTGCTGGAACGGGCGCGCGGGCGCGGTTTCGGCCGGCGGATGCTCGAACAGGTCATGAGCATCCTGCGCCGCAAAGGTTCTCCGGGCGCACATCTCGGCGTGAGCGTCTTGAACGTGCCCGCGGTCGGCTTTTACCAGAGGCTGGGATTCAAGGAATTGATCCGCGTCGGCTCGGAAACCGACGGTTGCATTTATATGGGTAAGACCCTGAACACTTGATTCATCATGCCGCCCACGTCCCGCCCACGACCAGTTTGCCGTCCGAACCGCAAGGCCCGGCGCGCTGCATGGGCGCTCGCTGCCTTGGTCGTGTGGTGTTGCGGTGTGAACGCGGGCCGCGCCGCCGTTTCTGACGCCAAAATCCTCGTGGTTGTGCTCGACGGATTTCGTAGCGACTACTTCACGCCGGAATTGATGCCGCGCGCTTATGCCGAGGCGCAACGTGGGGTCATCGGCACGGCCCACCATGCGGTGCTACCCACGGTGACCCGCGTCAACGCCGCAACGCTGGTGACGGGCTGTCTGCCGGCCCGGCACGGAATCGTCGCGAACTCGCTGTACGTTCCCGAATTGAATCCCACCTCCGGCATCTCGACGGGCGACCGAAAGAAACTATTGCGGATCCGTGCGGCGTGGGGCGGCCGGTTGCTCGGAGCGCCGACGCTCGCGGATTTGATGGCCAAGCAGGGGCAGGTTTTCCTCGCGTGCAGTTCCGGCTCCTCCGGGTCGGCAACGTTGCTCAACCCCAGCGGCGCGGGCGCGGGGATTTTGCATCCGGAGTTTTGCGTTCCCGAAAGCCGCGCCGAACACGTGCGCAGCACCCTTGGCCCGGCCCCCAAGGAAGCCGAACCCGCCACGGCGCTGATGCAGTGGATGACGGATGCCTATGTGAAAATCGGTGTTCCGGAACTGAATCCACGCGTAACCTTCCTGTGGTTCACCGAACCGGACCACACCAGCCACGCTCAGGGTGTCGGCGCGCCGACCGTTATCGAGAGCATCCGGTTCATTGACCAGCAACTCGGGCGCCTCTTCGACTTTCACCGGGAGCGCGGGATGAAGGTGAACGTCTTCATCGTGGCGGACCACGGGTTGGTTTCGCATGACGGACAATTCGATGTGGCCGCCACGCTTGCGGCTCATGGTTGGATGGAGCGCGTGCACCCCGTGGTGATTGATGGGGCGATCTACCTGGCTAAAAAGTACGAAAATCACATTCCCGCGCTGGTG
Organism: uncultured Bifidobacteriaceae bacterium; assembly: GCA_964458575.1. Lineage (GTDB taxonomy): Bacteria > Verrucomicrobiota > Verrucomicrobiia > Limisphaerales > JADLHS01 > CAYWMD01. The sequence goes on from CAYWMD010000047.1 coordinate 22,509, forward strand.
CGAACGTTGCAGGCGGAGCCGACGATCGGCCCGATCTTCACGGAAGCCAGAACCCGTCGGAACTGGAAAGGATTTGCGCAAGGCACGCTGTCCCATGCGCTCGCCGGTGACGCTCATCGCCATGCGGCCCAAGTCGTGGTTTTTCCGAACTGGACGGCCAGGACCAACGCCGCCGGCTATCCCGGCACTGTGCAGGCTCGCGGACCGGCCGGCCATGGCGGCACCTCGCCTTGGGAAATCAACGGCGTGTTCGCCGCTTTTGGCCCGGACATCAAGGCCGGCCTGCGGAGCGACGTTCCGACCTCCAATGTGGACATTGCCCCGACGATTGCGTTTTTGACCGGCGTCCCCATGACGTCATCCGACGGGCGGGTGCTGAAGGAAATCCTCGTCAACGGTCCGGCCCCTGAAAACATTGTCGTCCGCCCCCGCCAATGGCTCGCCCAGTCGTCGGACGCCAGTTACAGTGTGACGATGAAAGCGAAACTGGTGGACGGTCATCGTTATGTGGATGAAGTGAGCGCCCATCACCAATGAACAACGAAGCTTCAACCTCGCCGTTGCCGGCGAACGATTTCAAATTCAAACGATGAGAACCAGAACTCTCGCGCTGCTGGGAGGAAAGCCCGTGCGCACCCGGACATTCACCACTTGGCCCATCTTCGACAGGCCTGAGGAGACCCGCCTGCTCCGCGTTTTGCACAGCGGCAAGTGGGGGCGGCTCCACGGACCGGAAGTCGCTCAATTCGAAAACCGTTTTGCCGCCCAACATGGGTGCCGGCACGGCATTGCCGTTGTCAATGGCACGGTGTCCCTGCGCATCGCCCTGATGGCCGCCGGCATTCGCGCCGGAGACGAGGTCATCATCCCGCCGTACACCTTTTTCTCCACGGCCTCGGCCGTCATTGAGGCCAACGCCGTTCCGGTCTTTGCGGACATTGACCGGGATACTTTCAACCTCGACCCGAAAGCGGTACCGGCCGCCGTCACCCGACGGACCCGGGCCATCATTCCGGTGCATTTTGCCGGCCAACCTGCGGACATGAATGCGATCATGGCCATCGCCCGGAAGCATCGGTTGGTTGTCGTCGAAGACGCCGCCCATGCGCACGGCGCCGCGTATCGGAACCGGCCCGCAGGTTCGCTCGGCCACATCGCCTCCTTTTCATTTCAATCCAGCAAAAACATGACCGCCGGCGAAGGCGGCATCCTCACCACCAACGACGACGCGCTCGCCGCGGCTTGTCGCTCAATCCAGAACTGCGGCCGCATCCCGACAGGCGTCTGGTATGAACACCACGTCATCTCCGGCAACTACCGCCTCGGAGAATTTCAGGGCGCCGTGCTCAATGCACAACTGGCCCGGCTGGCCGCGCAGACGAAGACGCGCGACCGCAATGGTCAATATCTGGCGGACCGGCTCTCCCTAATCCCGGGCATCCATCCGCAAAAGCGGACGCGCGATTGCACACGGCACAGTTACCATCTTTTCATGCTGCGACTGGACCACGAACAGTTTGGCGCGCCGCGCGCCGCGGTCATCCGCGCCTTGCAGGCGGAGGGCATTCCCTGCTCGGCCGGCTACGGTTTCTCGCTGCCCCAACAACCGATGTTCCGCAACAAGGCATTTGGTCCGTACCTGCCACTGGTTTCCGCACGGTTGAATTATCGAAAGGTCCACTGCCCCAACAGCGATTTGATTTGCCGCGAACAGTGCGTCTGGCTCGAACAAAACCTGTTCCTGGGCAATCGCGGGGACATGGACGACATCGCCCGTGCGTTCGAAAAGATTTACGAGAACCACGCGGCGCTCAGGGCGTGGTCGAAGCAACGGTGAAGGAGACGATGTGGAAAAAGCAACCGGCTTACTGAACCGGCACGTCGTGCCGACGCTGACGGCGTTGAGCGAGAACACCTACCTTTCGGCCATCCGCGCCGGCATGGTGTCGGTGGTCCCGCTGACCATCATCGGCGGACTGTTCATCATTGTGTCGTTTCTGCCGGTGGCGGGGTGGGACAAGTTCATTGCGCCGCACCTTCAGTTGTTGCAAATCCCGGTGACGGCCACCTTTGGTTTGCTTTCGGTGTTCGTGTGCTTTGCCATTGGCTACGATCTGGGAAAGCGGCTGAAACTGGAAGCAATCGTGAGCGCGACCATGGCAACGCTGATTTTCCTGCTGATCCAACTGCGGCCGGGCGAAAAGCTGGACGACATCAGCTTCACGATGGACAACCTCGGCTCGAAGGGTTTGTTCACCGCGGTATTGATCGCGCTGGTTTGCGTGCGCGCGCAGAAGTTTTTCACGGACAAAAACCTGGTCATCCGGCTGCCGGAGAACGTGCCGGCCATCGTCTATGAATCCTTTCTATCGCTCGCACCGCTGTTCGTCCTCGTGGTCGTGTTCTGGCTGACTCGTTTCGTGCTGGGCGTGGATATTGACCATCTCGTCCAAACCGCCTTCAAGCCGCTGATCTTCGCGCTGAACACCCTGCCCGGCATTTTGGTTTATGTGTTTGTCGTCACGTTGCTCTGGTCCGTGGGCATCAACGGCGACAACGCCATGGACGCCATCGTCGCACCCATCTTTCTCCAATATCTGGCCGCCAATGTCGAGGCGGTGACGCACGGGCAATCGCTGCCGTACGTGACCGCTTACGGTTTCTTCACGACGTTTGTCAACGTCGGGGGAACGGGCGCGACGATTGCGCTGGCGCTGGTGATGTTCAATTCCAGGGAACCGGGTTATCGGAAAGTAAGCCGCCTGTCACTGCCAACGCAGGTTTTTCAGATCAACGAACCGATCTTTTTCGGTTTCCCCATCGTGCTGAATCCCGTCTTCATGATTCCGTACATTCTGAACGCGCTGATCCTGACCACCGGGACTTATCTCCTGATGCAATGGCACGTGATCAACAAGCCGTTTGTGAACGTGCCCTGGACCACGCCGCCCATCATCGGTCATTACCTTGTTTCAGGCGGCGACTGGCGGGCCGCCGTCTGGGGCGCGGTTTCGATCGTGATTGCAATGCTGGTGTATTACCCATTCGCCAAGGCTGCGGAACGGCAGCGGCTGAACGCGTCGGGGTCGCCCCGGACCGAATCCCCGCCTCCAGCCACCGCCGAAAAATGAGGCCGCGGCGCCGCGAATCATTCTTGTGGCAACGACGGGAAGCTGCTCAACTGGCGCAGGTCCGCGATGAACGACGACATCCGTTTCGAAGCCCGCACCTATTCCAAGGTGGACCGGCGTTTGATTCCGTTTCTTTTTCTGTGCTACATCCTGGCCTATCTCGACCGGGTGAACGTGGGCTTCGCAAAACTCCAGATGCTCAACGATCTTGGCTTGAGCGAAGCCGCCTTTGCCGCCGGAGCCGGCATCTTTTTCGCCGGCTACTTCCTGTTTGAAGTTCCGAGCAACATTCTGCTGAAGAAATTCGGGGCGCGCACCTGGATTGCGCGAATCATGGTTTCCTGGGGCATCATTTCCACCGCAATGATTTTTGTGAGAAACGAGTGGGCCTTCTACGCGATGCGGTTCCTGCTTGGCATCGCCGAGGCGGGATTCTTCCCCGGAATCATTTATTATCTGACACTCTGGTATCCATCGGGCCTTCGGTCCACACGGACCGCGCTGTTCGTCGCGGCCATTCCAGTTTCGGGAGTGATTGGCAATCCCATCTCCGGCGTGATCATGGACTCGCTATCCGGCGCCTGGGGCATGCCGGGCTGGCAGTGGTTGTTTCTGGTTGAAGGCATGCCCTCCGTGCTGGTGGGCGTCTGGGTGTTTCTTTATCTCGACAGCGGCATCTCGGAAGCCCGCTGGCTGAACGCGGACGAAAAAACGCTCCTCGCAAGGAACCTCGAAGTCGAAGACCGGCACAAACACGAGGTCCGTTTCCGCGACGCCTTCAAGAGCGGAAAAGTTTACGCCCTGTGCGCCATCTACTTCACATTGATGATCGGTCTGTACGGGATTTCCTTCTGGTTGCCAACCATCGTCAAGGCGTTCGGCGTGGAGGGCTATTTGCGCGTGGGTTTGATTTCCGCCATTCCGTATGCCGTGGCCGTGGTCGGGATGATTCTCTTGAGCCGCCACTCCGATCGCACGGGCGAACGCCGGCTGCATTACGTGCTGACGGCGACGGCGGGCGCCATCGGCTTGATTCTGAGCGGCGTCTTTGCGAAGCAGCCGGTTCTCGCCATTGTCTTTCTCTCGGTCGCCACGTTCGGAGTCATTGGTTCGATGCCGATTTTCTGGCCCATGCCTTCGGCCTTCCTGGCGGGCACGGCCGCCGCAGCCGGCATCGGCATCGTCAATTCTGTCGGAAATCTGGGCGGCTATGTCGGACCGAATCTACCCGTGTGGGCCAGGCGTTTCTCCACCGATCCTTCCGCGGCGCTCTACCTGATCGCCGGAGCGTTGTTGATCGGCGCGTTCCTGACGTTTGTATTCATCCCGAAGAATCTCCGGGTGGGTTTGCGGGTTGATTGAAACAACCCGCACCAGCGGGCGAAGGCATCAACGGGTTGCCGTGGTGCTGAATTCGTGTTCCGCTTCCTTGCCGCCAATCATGACGATCAGCCGATACTTGACCCCGGGCACAAGCGGATCGGCGGCGATGCCGGCAACTTTGGGTTGCATGCCCGGAACGGCTTCGGCGTAGGCGAAACTGGCGGTGGCAACGGAATTGGAATCTGAAACCAGGTGCCACAGGGGATGCGCAAATTTGTTGGTGGCCATCTCGTCGGCCTTGACGACTTTGATTTCGGTGAACTGGTAATACCGGTCGAAGCTGAAAACCACCGGACTGGCTTTGGTCAACGGGCGGGCCTCGCGCGGCTGACCCCTTTGCAGCCAGGGGCTGATGCGATGGGAGATTTGAATCGGCTTGTCCGCAAACGAGCCCCGGTTCAGATAAAGACAAAGTCCGGCGAGGGCGACCACAAGCGCCAGCGAGGCAAACAACTTGCTTTTTGACATGCTAATGAGGGTTGGCGGCGGTCAGGTTTGACGCCGGACCAACCCGGGGTGATGTGTGCCACGTGCGCGCAGAAAAGAAAAGCTGAATCTTACAAGCACGTTGCACGTCTCAGGCAATGCCGTTACAATATGACGGTGATCAAATCATGATAAAATCTTCGACACGGCCAGTATCAGTGGCGCGCCACGGTGCTGGTGCCCCGGCACCGGACGCGGGTTTCACCTTGATCGAACTTTTGGTGGTCATCGCCATCATTGCGATCCTTGCGGCCATGCTGCTGCCGGCCCTGGGTCGCGCCAAAGAGTCCGCCTACCGGATCCAATGCACGAACAATCTCAAGCAGCTCTCCCTCTCGGCCACCATGTATGCCGACGAAAGCGAGGGGAAGCTGCCTCCGCGCACCAACCAATGGCGCTGGCCAGCCCTGCTCCAGCCGGGCTATGTCAGTTCCAACGTGCTGGTGTGTCCCACCGATTTGAAACGCGGCACCCCTTTGACCGCCACCAGTTCACTCGCGTTGCTGGATCGCGCGCCGCGTAGTTACATCATGAACGGCTGGAATGATTACTTCCGCAACAACCTGGGTGACCCCGAATTTAATGATTACATGGGCGGGGTTTATCCGCGCGCCTCAATGAAACTACAAAATGTCCGCAAGCCGGCCGACACGGTCGAGTTCGGCGAGAAAAAGAACATCGAGGGCTCAACCGGAATTCGCGTTTCGGAACACTACTTCATGGACCTGCTTTCCGGGAACGGCAACGACGCGGACCAGGTCGAGCGCGGCTGTCACTCCACCCTTCAGTCCGGAACCGTGAGCCGTTCGGGCGGGTCCGACTACGCCTTCTGCGATGGCAGCGCGCGTTACCTTAAATTTGGCACGGATGTCTGGCCACTGAATCTCTGGGCCGTGGACGACCAGGAAAGGCAATTGTACGCGTTTCACCCCTGAGAAAGCTGGGCAGCTTGCTTCAAGTCTTCAAGGATGAGGCGACCGGCATGCCGCGGAGGCGTTTCCTTTCACAAGTTGCTCCGGTCTTCTGCCTGCTTGCGATGCTGGCGGGTGTTTTCGAGAGCCGGTCCCGATCTGGGTCAGTTCCGCTGGAAGCGGTCGAAGCTGTACTTGCCGCCAAGCAGGATGTCTGGGGACTCGCGGCGATGCGTGAGCCGGGCGGGCCGAGCTACGAATTCTTCACTACGTTGCTTCCGCCCTTGCGGTACGTGGACACGGCCTTCCGCCATTATCCCATTGTGTTGAGCGCGCCCAATGCCGGCGGCAAGGCTCGGCTGGTTTCCAACGGCAGCGGCCTCAACGCGCGCGCGCGCTCGAAACCGTGGTTTGAATTTGCCGTGCCCGTGACCTTCCGCGTCGGCTCGCCCCATGGAGTAGAGCCAGGGGTGGGGAACGGGCTGCCATGCGGGATTACTCCACGGGGCGAGGACGTCGCCGTATTCGGAGCGGATCTAAACCGACTCGAAGGGCCACACTTGGAGAACGGCTGGCTGCCGATGGTTCGGCTCCGTTATGAGCATGGCGGAGTGGTTTACGACCAGGAGGCCTTTGCCGCCGTTGACCCTGCGCTGTCGAGCAACGGCGTCGTATTCGTCCGCTTCGCCCTGAAGCAAGGAACTCACGGCCTCGTCGCGGCTGGATTCGATTCGGGCGCCGGGTTGGTGGAAGCCAAAGACTCCCTGCGCACGACGAACGGACTGGTGCTGGCAGTTTTCAACGGCGCTTGGCAGTGGCAACCGGAGCAAAAGACCCTAGTGGCGAAATTAAGGCGCGGCGATACCGCCGATTTGGCCATCGCCACGCAGCCCCTTTTGGCGAACGCTCCGCTTCCAACCGTCACGAAGTCGCGGCGGACAAGTGCGATAAATCCTTTTCCTTGGTTCGATTATGAACGGCAACGCAAGCTCTCCGCGAAAATCTGGCAATCTCTTGTGGAACGCGGAACGCGAATTGAAGTCCCGGAGCCGATGGTCAATAACGCCTGGCGCGCTCTCCTGGTCAGCTTATTCACGTTGGTCAAAGGCGATGACTTGAATTATAGCGCCGGCAATCGGTACGAACGCCTATTCGAGGCCGAGTGCGGCGATGCCGTTCGCGCGTTGCTGGTGTTGGGCTTTGTGCCGGACGCGCGCCGCTGCCAACTGCCGCTGCTGGACTACACGCAGGAGGGTTTGCGGTTCCACGACGCCGCGTTCAAGCTCCAGATGCTCGCGCACTACTTCTGGATCACGCGCGACACGAATTTCATCGCCGCAACCCGCACGCAATGGCAGCGCGAGGCGGATTACATCGTGGACGGACGCGAGCCGGACACCGGCCTGCTGCCGCGCGAGAATTATTGCGGCGACATTGCCACGCAGGTGTATTCGCTCAATTCCAGCGCCAACGGCTGGCGCGGCGTGCGCGATCTGGCGACCGTGCTGGAACGTTGCGGGGATACAACGACCGCCAGCCGCCTCCGCGATGCGGCGGTGTCGTTTCGCCAGGCGATTCTTGCCGCGGTCGAAAAGAGCGAGCGGCGCGACGTGCAGCCGGCCTTCATTCCGGTGGCGTTGTTTGGCGAGGAAAAGCCTTGCGACCGGCTGACGGACACCAAGCTCGGGAGTTACTGGTGTTTAATGTCGCCCTACGTGCTTGGCTCGGGCGTGTTCGGACCGGGAGCGAGACAGGATCGCGCGATCGTGGATTACCTGCATGAGCACGGCGGCGTCAGCATGGGCATGATTCGATTTAACCCGCACGCGAAGAATACGATTTATGAAATCGGCGTGGATGATCTCTACGGTCTGCGTTACTCAATCAAGCTGCTGGAACTGGACGAGGTGGAACGGGCGCTCACCAGCTTCTACGGCAAGCTCGCGCAGGGCCTGACGCGCGACACTTTCGTCGGCGCGGAAACGACCGGTCTGCGTCCGATGGACGAGTTTGGCCGCCTGATGTTCCGCCCGCCGAACAGCGCGGCGCAGGCCTATTTCCTCTGGATGCTGCGATACCTGCTCGTGCAAGACTGGGACTTGGATGACGACGGCGAGCCGGAGACGCTGCGCCTCGGCTTCGCCACGCCCAAGCGCTGGCTGGAAGATGGAAAAACAATCAAGGTCGAGCGCGCCCCGACGGCGTTCGGCGAGGTTTCGCTCAAGATTCAGTCACATTTGACTCGTGGCGAAGTGGTTGCCAACCTCGCGCTGCCGACGCGCAACGAGCCGAAACAAATTCTGCTGCGCATCCGCGTGCCCGACGGCTGGCGCGTGACTTCGGCGCGCGCTGGGAAGGTTGACTTGATGGTGGATGAACGCGGGACGGTGGATATTTCGGCGCTCAAGGGGAGAGCCATAATCCGCTTCAAAACCGCCCGACCATGAGCATCGCGACGGCGGGCAGCGGGAGAAGTGCCGCCGATCCCGTCAGAGGCAGGCTTGCCAGCCGCCGTCCACATAGACGGTGAAGCCATGCACGTAGTTCGAGGCGTCCGAGGCCAGGAAAATCGCCGTCCCGATCAGCTCCTCGGGATTGCCCCAGCGAGCCAGCGGTACTTCTTTCTTCACCCAAGCATCAAACTCCGGATCTTCGACGAGCTTCCGGGTCAAATCAGTTATGAAGTAACCCGGACCAATGGCGTTGACGTTGACGTTGTACTTGCCCCACTCCGTCGCCATGGCCTTGGTCAACATCTTCAAGCCACCTTTCGCCGCGCAGTAGTTGGCAATGGTCGGTCGCGCCATTTCAGCGTTCAACGATGTGATGTTGATGATCTTGCCGCGTTGCCGCGTCTTCATGTGCTTCACGACGGCTCGGGCGACGATGAACGCGGCGGTGAGATTGATGTCCAGAACCTTCTGCCAGTCGGCCAAGGGCATGTCCTCCAGCGGCGACCGCCGGTGAATGCCCGCGTTGTTGACCAATACATGGATGGGCCCGATGCGCTCCTCGATCTGCTGGACGGCGCGTTCCACTTCCTTTTCCTGCGATACGTCGAACACGAGGGCCTCGGCCGCGCCTCCGGCGTCGCGCAATTCCTTCACGGCTTTGTCGAGCCGCGCCTGGTCCACGTCATTGAGCACGACCCGCGCCCCGCAAGCCGCGAACCCTTTCGCGAAGGTGAAGCCCAAACCCTGGCCCGCGCCGGTGATAAGGACAATCTTGCCCCGCACGCCAAACAATTGCTCGGTCACAGTTTCTATCCTTTCTTCCTTTGGAGGACTCGCCGCGACTTCTCCACCACTTTCTGCGCGGTCAGGCCGTAGCGCTCCAGGATTTTTTCATAAACCCCGGATTCGCCGAAACGATCCTCAACCGCGACGTAGTCGATGGGGACCGGATGATGCATCGAAAGTGTTTCCGACACCGCCGAGAACAACCCGCCGTAGCGGCTGTGTTCCTCGATGGTTACGACGGCGCCAGTTTTCTGCGCGCTTTCGACCACCAAGGTTTCATCAAACGGTTTCAAGGTGTGGATTTCCAGAACCTCAGCCTGAATCCCCTCGGCGGCCAGGCTGGCGGCCGCGTCGAGCGCGCGACTGACCATCAAGCCGTTGGCCACGATGGTCAGGTGCGAGCCTTCTCTCAGCTTGTAGCCCTTCCCGATGCGGAACTCCACATCCGGCTCATGCAAGATATCGCCCGCCACCCGCGGAATTCGCACAAACAAAGGCCCCACATGCTCGGCTGCGGCGAAGACGGCCTTGGTGACGGTGATAGCGTCGGAGGGCACGACCACGGTCATGTTGGGCATCGCCCGCATAATGGCCAGGTCTTTGGTGCATTGGTGCGTTGCACCGTCGCCAAAACCTGACAAGCCCGCGTTGGTGCCAAACAGCTTCACGTTCACCTCCGGATAACAAATCTGGCTGCGAATCTGATCCGCCGCGCGGAGCGACAGGAGGAACGCGAACGTGCAGGCAAACGGGATGTAGCCGGTCGTGGACAACCCGGCGGCAACACAGACCAGGTTGGCTTCCGCAATGCCGACATTGAAAAACCGATCCGGGAACACCTTCTTGAACATCACCGTCTTCGTGGCTTCAGAAAGATCCGCGTCCAGGACGAGCAGACGGGGATTCGCCTTGCCCAGTTGGATGAGCGCTTCGCCAAAAACTTCCCGCAGCGGTCGGTCGTCCGGTCGGGGAACGACTGATGGACTCGGCCCACGCACCGAAGAAGGAGCAGGGTTCATCGCTTGCATGGGTCGTTTGCCTCCAGCTCTTTCATGGCTCGTTCAAAGTTCGCGCGGTCAATCAACTTGCCGTGCCAGGACCAGTCGTTCTCCATGAAGGGAACACCCTTGCTCTTGATGGTTCTGGCCACGATGGCCGTCGGCCCGCCGCGGAAGGCTTTGGCCGCCTCGATGGCCCGCAGCAGGTCCGCAAAATCATGGCCATCGCATTGGATTACATTCAAACCGAACGCCTTCAGTTTCGTGGGCACATCGCCCAACGGCATGATGTCATCGTTGGACCCGTCGTTCTGCATCCGGTTGTAGTCCACAATCACGGTGAGATTGTCCAAGGCGTATTTGTTTGCGGCCATGAACGCCTCCCAGTTCTGGCCTTCATCCAATTCGCCGCAACCCGTCACCACCCACACGCGGAACATTTTGCCCTGTTTCTTTGCGCCCAAGGCGATGCCGATGCCAACGGACACACCCATGCCGAGTGAGCCGGCCGAGAGTTCAACTCCGGGAACTTTGAGTTTGTCCGGGTGACCCTGAAGACGCGAGCCGGTTTGGCGAAGGGTCATCAATTCCTCCTCCGGGAAATATCCCCGCTTGGCGAGGACGGCGTAAAGCCCCGGGCAGGTATGGCCTTTCGAGAGAAGGAGCCGATCCCGGTCCGGATCGTCTGGGCGCTGTGGGTCCACGTTGAGTTCGTGGAAATAGAGAACCGTCAAGATGTCGCAGACCGAGAGCGAGCCGCCGACATGGCCGGAGCCGGCTTTGTGCACCATGCTGACGATGACTTTGCGCCGCTCGTGCGCGATGGTTTGCAACTCCGGAATTCCACAGCGCGTTCTCACCTGGCCGGGCAGATCGTGTAGTGTGTCAGTTGCCATTAATTTGTCCGTTCATCCCGCCTCACGCCCGATGCGGTTAGCCGTGCGGCACAGACCTCGAACGTCAACTCCGGCATGAACGTCGGTATTAGAGTTGTCGGCACGGTCAATTGTGCAGGCGAGAATTGTCCGGCTTTGCTCCGAACGTCAAGGGTATTTCGACACCAGCCGCAACAACACGCAACAACGCGACGCAGGGACGGGGCGTGCGGACATCTCGGAAAGAACGGAAAGAACGCTTGGCAACCGGGGTCGCCGGAGTAAAGTGGCCCGGATGAACCACTCGTTTATCGTGCCTTTGGTGATCTCGCGGTCGGCACGTGTGATTTTCACCATGGACAAACAAAATGACCGGAGGGAGTTAATCCAATGAATGCTGGTGGACTCGTCTTGGCGGTGTTCGGCATTGCCTTCCATTGCGGGAGCACGGTTCACGCTCAACCCGTATGGCGACAGGCCAGTTTCGCTGATTTTTCTCAAGGAACTTTTGACGATGCCGGCGCCAACGCGTACGTCTCGGCCGCGGGCCGCATTCAAACGGTGAACCGTTGGGATTTTAACGGCGACGGCTACGTTGACATCCTTTGCCCCAACTCGCATCCGCTGCTCGAAGGGCTCGACATGTCAATCTATTGGGGCGATGGAAAAGACTTCAGCATCGCGCGGCACAGTTTCGTCCCTGCCGATGGACCAATGTGGGTCACCGCGGGCGATTTGAATGGGGACGGGCGGACGGATCTGGTTGTTCCCAATTATTCCAACGGAACGTGGACCAAGATGGATTCCGCAGTTTATTGGGGCGGCGATGCCCAGCACCGCCACGGCGAGGACAGCAAATGGAACGCACCGCCGTTCTTTGGCAAAACGATGCTGCGCTCCAAGAATGCCCAAGGCGCCACGATTGCGGATCTGAATCGCGACGGGTTTCCCGAGATCGTCTTCGCTTTCTCAACCGGCTATTGGGAATACCGCGCGAAGGCCGAAAGGATTCCCGCCCGGGTTTACTGGAATCGAAAAGGAACATTCGGCCGCGATGATTTCACGGACTTGACCAACGTTGTGGCCGCGACGGCAGTCGCCGCCGCGGACCTCAACGGCGACAGTTGGCCCGACCTCGCGTTCGCCATCGGCGACGGACCAGAATCGTGCATTCTTTTTGGCGGCCCCGACGGTTTTGCTCAGGCCCGGCGGGTCAACCTGCCCACGGCCAAGGCCGATGCCGTGAAACTCGCGGACATCAACAACGACGGTCGGTTGGATGCGCTGTTCGCCAACGAGAAAGGCGCGGTTTCCTGGGCTTATCTAAACCGCAGCGGTAAATTCGATCCCAAAGATCGCATCGCCTTCGAAACCCATCATGCCAAGGATGTGATCGTGGCGGATTTCAACCGGGACGGCTTGGCGGATGTTTTTTTTGCCAACCACATGTTCTCGCTGACGGACGAGGAACGCTTCGGCAGTCGCTTGATTCCTTCCTACCTTTATTGGGGCGGCAAGGATGGCTTTTCCTCCGAGCGCCGGCAGGCGATCCAGACCATTGGCGCGTGGGGAGCAAACGCCATGGATCTCAACGGTGACGGCTGGCCGGATCTCCTGGTCTGCAATTTTCAGGAACAATTCTCCTTCGAAGTCCCATCGTTCGTTTACTGGAATGGACCGGGCGGCTTTGACGTTACCCGCCGCACGCCGCTTTATGAACACGGCGCCGCGGGCAACGCCGTGGCCGATTTCAACGGCGATGGGCATCCGGACATCCTCATTGTTTCAATGATGGGCCGGTCCCGCGGCGATTACGACGATTCCTATCTGTATTTGGGCGACAGCAAGGGCCAATACTCGACCGCCCGGCGGATCATACTGCCGGGTCGCGAGCCGTACGAACAGGCGATGGCTGATCTCAACGACGACGGCGCGGTGGACGTGCTGATGATGAACCAGGGCGAGACGTTTCGATTTGAAAACGAAGCGTGGATTTACTGGAACAAGTCCAACCGTCTGGACACCTGGAACATGACCGGCCTGCCCGCCTACGCGGGTGTGGGATTGGAAGTCGCCGATCTGGATCGCGATGGGTATCTGGATGTCCTTATTTCCAACAATCGCAATTACAGTGATGACAAGGGCTATTATGGCGACTACAAGGACACCCAGGAATCCGTTGATGCGAATACCCCTGCTTCACCGGGATCGTTCATCTACTGGGGCGGCCCGGCGGGCTACATCGTAACGGGACGCACCGTTCTGAATATTGCCATTACGCGTTCGCCTTCCATCGCCGATGTCAATGGCGACGGACATCTCGACCTGGTTTTCGCCGGACCGCAGACCTCCATTTTTTTTGGCGACGGTACGCGGAACTACAGCGATCAACGGCGACAACCCATCCGGGGCACGCTGGGGCAGTTCAGTCACCAGACGGAAGTGGCCGACCTCAACAAGGACGGTTATCTCGACATCCTATTTGCCGGCAACAAAGTCCTGATTTATTGGGGCGGCGCTGGCGCGAAATACGACGAAGCGCAACGGACCGTCTTGGACATTTCGGCAAAGACCCTGACGGTGGCGGACGTCAACAGGGACGGCTGGCTCGATCTGGTATGTCCGCTTTACAAGGTGGATGGCCATCGCTATGGCGATTCGAGCCTCCTGCTCGGCGGACCGGATGGATTCAGTCTCCAGCGGCGCATCCTTTTGTCGACCGATGGCGGCACCGGCAGTTTGGTGAGCGATTTTAACGGCGATGGATACGCGGATGTCTTTTTCTTCTGCCACCGCACCGATGGCAGTTCCGATGTAGCCGGTGAATATGCGGATCACAAAGACAATTCGCGGCTGTATTGGGGCAGCGCGGACGGTTTTGGCCGTGACCGCTACCTGGCTGTTCCCACGGTCGGCATCCACTACGACATGGGCGTGGACCTTGGCCGAATCAACGACCGGGCCCTTGCGTGGAATTACATTTCGGTCGCCCGTGACTCGCAAGGCGCGAAATGGAGCAAGCTGAACTGGGACGCCGTCACGCCCGGCAAGACCGCGGTCCGATTCCAGGTTCGTTCGGCTGCGACGCGGGAAACCCTTGCGGAAGCGCCGTGGCAGGGGCCGACCGGACCCGATTCGTATTTCACCAAGTCCGGCAGCGATTTGCGCGGCGTGCCTCAGAAAGACTGGATTCAGTACAAACTGGTGCTCGACACTTTCAACGGAGCGGCCTCGCCGATCGTCAGCGCCGTCCAGATTGATTTTCAATGACCGCAAGCCGGCTCCGAAGTTCAAAGAAACAGACGTTGCATTTGTCATCACCACCTCAAACCACGGCGGTGAACCAGATGGAATACCTCCGCGGCACATGTCTGGTTGTGTTGCTCGCCTCGATGCTGCTCCAATGCGTCACGTTGGCCGGGAATCCCGGGAACATTTCCATTGTCGGGCCAAACGCGATCGCGGTGGATTTGTCCGGCTATGCGGCCATCCACTATGTCGCGCCTGCGACTGATCCCAAGATGACAAGCGACGGGACTCGGGCGAGGCCATGGCCGTCCGTTGCGTCCGCGATGCAACATTTGGAGCCGGCTGACGAGAACCACCGGATCGCGGTTCTCGTGGGGGCGGGGACCTACGACGACGCCACAATTCAGATGCGCGAGTTTGTGGATCTCTTTGGCGGCTATTCGACCAATTCCTGGCAGCGTGAAATCCTCAAGCACGAGACGGTCTTGGACGGTCTGCACACGCGGCGGGTCATCATCGGGGCCAACAATGCCCGGCTCGACGGCTTTGTGGTGTGCCGTGGTCGGGCGACCGGCCACGGCGGAGCCATGTTGTGTGATGGCACTTCCCCGGCGATCAGCAACAATCGCTTCGAGGAGAATTCCACCGTGCCGCCCACTGATTTCCGCTCGGACCGCATTCATCAGGAAGGCCACCGCGGCGGGGCGATGGCGTGCTTGTTCGAGGCGGTGCCGGTCATCACCAACAACCTCTTCATCAACAACTGGACCGAGATCGGCGAAGGGGGCGCGCTTGCCGTTTACGGTTGGAATCGGTTGCCCGGCAACCCCCGCGCCCAGATTGAAAACAATGTGTTCGTGGACAACCGAGCCGGCACGAAGGATTACGGTAACAGCCGCAGCAGCAGTGGCGGAGCCGTTGTTTTTAGTCACGAGGTCTCATCCATATTCCGCAACAATGTCGTGGCGCACAACCGCTCGATGGGGAACAGCGATGCCGGCGGGATTTACATCGAGTTCTACTCCAGCCCCACCATTGAGAACAACTGGATCGTCGGCAATGAAGCCCACGATGACGGCGGCGGCATTTACACGATGCGGATGGGAGAGCCTTTGATCCGCCACAATCTCATCGCCGGCAATTGGACAGAGAACGGCGGGGTCGGCGGCATTCGCGTCAGCAAGGAAGGGCGCGCTCGTGTTATTGACAATCAGATTGTCCGGAACCAAACCGGCGGCGGCATTTTTTGCGTGGATGGGTATTTGATTGCGCAGGCGAATCTGGTCGCCGACAACCTGGATCCGTCTCTGAAAGGTGCCGGCATCGGTGTACGACAGGGTTTCGAGTATTTTCAGCCGTCACAGATCGAAAACAACCGGGTTCTGAACAACGAAGGGCGTGCCATTTTGGTGGCCACGACGGCCGGGCCATTGCCCGTAATGACCGGCAACCGCGTTCAGGAAGGCCCGCCCGCCACCAATGACTTCGCCCTGACCATCACCGGGGCGAGTTTCAATCGCGGCTCTGGCCAGACCCTCATCCGGGTCAGGGAAACCGCCGAAGCTGCCGGAAAACTTGCCGGTCGCATCGTTCGGCGCGGAACTCACTGGTCGGTTGTGGCCACGAGCCAGGCGGATGCCGTCACGGTGTGGGGCAACATGTCCACGGCGGATGCCGACCCGGCGTTGCACCTGATACCCGATTATCCCGGATTCTGAAACCCGGGCTGCCGGCACACAGCCGCGAATTCTTCCGGCTTGCCGCGGTACGTGATATCGGCAATCTACGCGGGATCGTTGCATCGGCTGATCCGTTTAGGCGACCGAAGCCATGGTCATTGTCAAAGTAATGATATGCAGTCTTTAAGAGTTTTTTCTTTCCTGGTCCTCGTCGGCGGGCAAATCACTGCCGCGGGGCAGTCAAGCAGGACGGAAAACTTCGACAAGGATCCCGGCTGGACTAGCGTCAACAATCAACCGCAGTTTCCGCCCTGCCTAACCGTGGATCAGGATTTTGGCTACAGCCCCAGGAGCAGTTTTACCGGTGGCCACCCCGGCGAGATCGGCGGCAAGATCTGGCGGGCCTCCAGCAAGGCGTATTACGCAAAAATTATCGAGCCGAAAACTTTCCAGAACAAACTGACCGCCTCGGGAAAATTCGCCGTGACGAAGGCGGCTGGACCATCGGGATTTCTGGTTGGCTGGTTCAATTCATCCTCTCCGCCGGGTTGGCGGAATCTCAACTCACTGGCCATGCGAGTGGATGGAGAAAAAGGATTCTTTCGGGTTTACTGCGAATATGGAACCCAGCGCAAGCTGACCAGCACCATAGACATTGACCGGAGGACCAACATTAAGCACCGGGATGACGGCACGGTGCATACCTGGTCAATCGCCTATGACCCCGAAGGCAACCAGGGCGGTGGCGCGATTGAATTCAAGCTGGATGGCAATTTCTGGCCGCTTGTTTTGAAGCCTGGTCACAAACAGGACGGCGCCGTGTTGGATCGCTTCGGCTTGTGGAATCGCCAGACCGAGGCCAACTCGCCAATCTGGGTTTATTTCGACGACGTCGTATTGGATGGAGTTCGGCAGGACTTTTCGAGCGATCCCGGCTGGCAGGGTAATGGCAATCGCCGGACCTACACGGATTGCGAAGTTGAGCCCCGGCACAATTTCGGTTTCAAAAACACCAACCACGCTGGTGGCGCGGCGCCGGGTGAAATGGGAGGCATCCTGTGGCGGACGGAAAGTCGGGCTCATGAAACAGCCGGATTTTATGCCGACACGCGGATAGGGAGGTTGAACTTGAACCATAGATTGTCCGCGCATGGCAAACTCAACATGACGCGCACCTGCGTTGACGCCGGCCTCTACCTGGGCTGGTTCAATACCGCCACCTACGACAGCCCAACGACCCACAATATTCTCACGCCAAAAAACTTTGTGGGCGCCGTCGTCGAGTCACCCAGCCTCGAAGGGCAAAAAATCAACGCCTGTTACCGAACGGGGGCCGGAACTTACGGCCTGCAAACGTCTTCACCGAAATTGGTACCGCCAACGGGTCCGCTGAACTGGGCCATTGACTATGACCCTTTGCTGCCTACCAACAACCTGGTGGTCACGGTTGCCGGGGAGAAGACGACATTAACCGTGCCCCGGAGTAGTCGCGGGGAGAAAACGACGTTTGACGCATTCGGAATCGGGACGACACGAAAAGGCGGCCATTGGATCGAGATGTTTTTCGACGATGTCACATACACGATGGCCGGTAATGATGAATAAGTCCCGTGCAATAACGGTTGCGACAAAGAGCAATTCTGGCCCGCTTAATTTGAATATATCTTACGTTGTCATGAGCGTTGTAACTTGTTGAAAAACAATGTTGACAAAGCTCGTTTCCGGGTATTAAGGTCGCGTTATGAAAGCCACCGCGTTGTTGAAACAGGAGGAGACAAGCACGCGCAGCCAGGTGGTTCGCCCCCGCATCGCCACCCAATCAAGCGCATTCACGCTCATCGAACTTCTCGTCGTCATCGCCATCATCGCCATCCTGGCGGCCATGCTTTTGCCAGCTTTGTCCCGCGCCAAAGGAAAAGCGCAACAGACCAAGTGTCTCAGCAACACCAAGCAATTTGCTTTGGCAACACAGATGTACCTGAATGACAACGAAGATTATCTGCCCTTGGGCCAGGTCGCATCTGGGAGTTTCTTTGCAGTCGCGCTTTCTCCCTACATCGGCGTGGCCTTCGACCCCAACCAGTCAAAGATCGAGGCTTACATTGCAAGCGTGTGCAAAAACTCTGGTGTATATCGGTGCCCTACCTGGCCCAACAAGAACATGACAGACGATAAGGATTATGGGTGTCAGTACACCATCAACGCCATTGATTTTGGCCTTCTGTCACCGCCCAACTACAACAATTACTATCAAAGTGGGGAGGTTACCAAAGGAGTAAGACTTAGCGCGTTACCACCGAAACTTCCAGAAATTGCGTGGCTGGTCGAATTGTACGGTGATCCCAGCGGGCAGGTCGTACTCTCTTTCGGCGGGGCCGATATCCACAAGCCCAAGCACGGCACTTTCGGACCGGACGGCAAGCCCAACCAGCGTGGCGAAGTTCGAATGATCGCATACAATGATACTCGGCACATGGGAAGCACGCCCATCGCGTTCATGGACGCCCACTCCTCGCTCGTACCTCTGAGGAAGGAAAAGCTCCCTTGGCGGTTCTTCAACCCTCAGGACACGGCAAACAAATATTAGTTGCTGTCGCCCATGCGCCGACGGCTGGTGACCGCGAACCCTGTCGGTGTCTGCAAGCCTGCGATTTCTGGTGTTAATGTTCAACGTGGAATCTAACTTTTGTCCATCAAGCCCAAGCATATCAAAACCATGAATTCAAATGTTCGCAATCCGATTAAACTCACAACGCGTCGCGGTGCATTGCTGGTCGCAAGCATGGTCGGCGTGCTGAGTTTGAAACTGTTTTCATCACCCGCCGCCGCCGCCTCCTTCCAAGAGCAAAGCGGCACCGTCGTCATCGAAGCGGAGAATTTCGACACGAACTTCACGCAGCCCGGCGGGGCTTGGGTGTATAGCAGCACACCGCTGACGAATGCTGCATTCGGCGGGCCGGGTGCAGCCTACGCCGGTTCAGGGTACCTGAAAGCCGTGGGTGTGGGCGGCGCCAGCGCCAGCATGAGCCCGCATGCCGACTACAAGGTCAACTTCACCAGCACCGGCACACACTACATCTGGGTAAGTGGCAGCGATGCCGGCAGCGCCAACGTCCATGTAGGAATTGACGGCGTTGTGCCGAGCACGGCTCAATTCATCGGATCCTATTTCGGCTACCCACTCGCCGGTGAACTTTTGTGGGACAACTACTACAACCCGGGCGGAGGCGGGGCTACTTATCCGGCCCGACTGGAGGTGCCGAGCACGGGCGAACACACCATTAATCTCTTCTTTCGACTGCAAAACGTTTACGTGGACAAGCTCCTCTTGACCACCGACATTAATTTGCTCGATCCGCTCAGCCCGCCGCAAGGAGGCGCCAATGGGTATAATCCGGACGAAACCCTCGCGCCATCGGCTTCCTTGGCGGTGGCAATCACGCAACCCGCGCCCGGCAAGTCGTTCCCGTCCAACAGCGTCGTAACCGTGTCCGCCAAACCCTTTACCAACAACACGGCAGTTTCCAAAATAGAGTTCTTCGCCCAACTGCTTCCTTCCGGGAACACGAACAAGATCGGTGAAGCGACGAATCTGGTGTATCAGACCGGTTGGACCAATCTCACCGTCGGCAACTATGCGCTCAGGGCCGTGGTAACCGCCGGCGGCACATCCGCCACCAGCGCCGTGGTGAATGTGGCCATCACGGTCCCCAACACCTGCCCGACTCCGCTGGTTTGGCAAACGAACACGTTTAATGCCGGTTTGGAGGATTTCACGGCCGTGCTGGCCAACCACACGACCTCGGACATTCCGGGCTTTGGCATTAATTTCGACTGGAGCAATACCAGTTTTGCCGGCGGGCCGGCGGGCGAACTGGGCGGCACTTTTGCGCGCATTGGCAACGTCACTGCCTACGTCGCTGAACCGTTTTCGCGTCCGGTCAGTTTGAACGACGAACTCTGGTTTCGTTCCAGCCTCCGACTGGCGGATGTCACGCTGTGGAACACGGACTTCTTCTTCGGGTATTTCGACACCAACAGCCCTGATTCCCGGGTGGGATTCAAAATCCTCAATCCAAACAATGGGATTTGGCGCTACCGGCATTTTGCCATCACTCAATCGTCCGCGCGCTATAATCTGACTCCCGACCAGGCGGTAGGGAAATTCGAGTTCCATTGGATTCCTTCCGGACTGGGAGACGGTTCCGGCACCTCCATCGCCACGGTGGTCAGCAACGGGGTCACCTATGTGACCACGAACAGCTATCCCGCCGCCAGCACGGCCACATTCAACGCCA
Source organism: uncultured Bifidobacteriaceae bacterium (assembly GCA_964458575.1). GTDB lineage: Bacteria > Verrucomicrobiota > Verrucomicrobiia > Limisphaerales > JADLHS01 > CAYWMD01. The sequence continues at coordinate 42,758 of CAYWMD010000047.1, forward strand.
TCGGCTGGCTGATACCTTATCAGCCAACTTCCGATTCGCAGGCTGCCAGTGCTTGGTTTGACAACATCGAGCACAAAGTGCCGGGATACACCAGCCTGAACGCACAACGATTGGGCGCCAATCAGATCGTATTGAGTTGGGGAGCGGATGGCTACTCGTTGCAGTACAACGACAGTTCCATTGGCGATCCCAACGGTTGGGTCAATTCTCCGGACCCGGTGGTGACCGTCGGTCGGACTTACTACACGACCAATACGTTTGCTCCGGGCGCGCGATTCTACCGCTTGAAACTGAACTGCCTGTAAGCGAGCCGGCGGGAAGCGCGAACTCATTCACGGTTCACGTGGCCTGATGGGGACCACGGTGCAGGTCGTCCCACCTTGCGCGCGAGCCGCTGTACGGCATCGAGCACAACCGGCTCCACTTCGGGCGCAAAGAATCCTGCGTTGCGGGACAGGTTCTTTCCCCAGATCCAAAGCGTGACCCCAATTGCTTCGTGCCCGCCTTCGCCCACGATTTGCGCGGTCGGCAGATAGCCGAAGCAATCGTTGTTGTACCCGGCCACCCAAAGCCGGTCCGCTCCGAGCCGCTGACGGATCATCGAAGCGTAGTCCGCGACCGGCTCGCCCGGTAACGCGACCAGGGTCAGGCTCGGGCCGAGTTGCCAGACGGCGAAAGGGGCCTCGTAAAAGCGTGGCAGCGATCCGCCATGGTCAAGCACACCCATCATGTGGCGGGCCATCAAGGATTCCGCCGAGCGAAGTTTTGTTTTCTGCGCCAGCTCGTTCAGCGACAGCTTCTGCAAGGGCAGCTTGACCCTGGCAAAACTGACAACCAGATCGCCTTGGATTGGCTGCAAACCGGTGTTCAGCACGCGCGACACCTCGCTGGCGAGCGCGGCCCCGTGCCGCTGCGCGAGTTCCAATGAGCCGCGCGGATGCGGGTTGGCATCTCCCCCACAGCCGCTCATGAACATGGCCTGTGCTGCCGGGTGCTCCTGTTCGAGCTCACGCTGGGCGAATCCGGCGTAGTCGCCCGCGATGACGTTGTCCCGACCCGTCAAGGTGGCGTTGTGGCACGCGCAGCCGAAAAGTACGGCGCGCAGCGTACCGTCAGGGGACGCGACTCGCAGCACCGGTACGGAGCGGTCAACCGGCCCCTGAGGATTCTCGCTCATCGCGATGCGGTCGCCGCGCCGCAGCCGGCGATTCATCGGGAAATCCACGTGGCCGGTGCCCCAGGCCAGCCGGGCCGGCCGTAACTGGGCCAGCGCCTCGGCCACCAGTTCCGCCAGTTTGTCTTGAAGTTGGTGCGTATAGGCAACGGTGAACCGAACGTCGTCGGGTGCAAGCGGACCATGCGCCGCCGAATTGGCCTGCGGGTCAGGATCGAGGCTCACGAGCGGCCCCGTGTGCGTGTGCGAGGCGTTAAAAAGCAGTTGCCGGCGGTCCAAGCCGGTTTTCTTCTTGATTCGGCGGCAAACCTCGTCCGTGACGACTGCCGCTTGGAAACCAACCAGGTCTGCTGTCACAATCACAGCCTGACGACCCCGCTCATCCTCCAGCGCCAATGCCTTGGCGTAAATGTCTTCAGCCACGGCTTGGAACGGTCCCTGGCGGTCGCCATATCCCAACAGGACGATGGGCTGATCGGGTGTTATCCGGACGCGCGCCAGCCCGGCCTTCCAGCCCGGTTCTTCGGCATGACCGATGACCGCGGTGGTAAGCACCAGACTGGCGGCAAACCCGATGCCGATTGTCTGCCAGGCGAATGCGCTTTTCTGCATTTGCATTTCTTTGCTTGTTTGTGTTTCCGGTCTGATTGGCCCCGTGTCAGGGCATCTTGCGTTGGTCGCTCATCCGCAGGGCCAGCGCCAGATTGAATTGTGCGTCCGCGTTGAGACAGGAACCTTACCGCCCCATCTCGGCATCAACGCGCTCCAGAAGCTGGTGGATTTTTTCCTCCTCCTCGCGCGCCGATTCCGGCCACGGGCTCAATGTGTGCCGGCGGGCGATTCCGCGCAGTTCCAGGGCGCATTTGATGCCCGCCGCCCCGGTGGGCAACGACAGGATGCCGCACAAGGTTTTGACGATCTCGCCCAGGCGGGCGGCTTCGTCCTTTTGCCCCGCCTGGCAGGCGTTCCACAACCTGACGAAAAGTTCCGGGCAGACGTTCGAGGGTGTGGACACCAAACCGTCCGCGCCCGCGGCAAACAGACGCGCGCCCAACGACGAGTTGCCCGGCATGTAGAAAAACTCCCGCGGACGATTCGGGTCCGATGCAATACGCTCCATCGCTTCCGTCTCGTTGCGCGTATCTTTCAGTCCGGCGAGGTTGGGGATGCGATAGAGCTCGCGGATGAATTCATCCGTCATGTCCCAGTGAACGTTCTTCGGCAGATTGTAAGCCACGACGGGAAGCGGCGAACGTGCGGCGACCTCGCGAAAGAAACGCAGCCCTTCAGCCGGTCGCCCGGGCCAGCCGTAGTAGGGAAGTGTCGCCACACCGTAGCGCGCGCCGGCTTCGGCGGCGAGGTGCAGGCGGTCGAGGCACCGCGCGACGGAATTGTCACTCACCCCGCACAAAAGTGGAATGCGACCGGCGAGAGCCTGGCTGACGAAGCGGATGGCACGCTCGTACAGGCGGTCCGGCATCATCGGCCCTTCGCCCACCGAGCCGAGCGCGAACAGGGCGTGAATGCCGCCGGCCACCTGCGTGTTGATCAAGCGCCCCAGCGCCGCTTCATCCAATTCGCCGGTGGCAGTCACGGGCGTGACGAGGGCGGTTACGATTCCTTTGAGTTTGGGCGGGTGCATAGGATTTGTCTCGGTCAACCGTTGGATCGTTTACTGGCCAACGCAAAATTCGCGTGGCGACAATCGCTGTTCAACCGCGCGGCGCGCACATTTCACGCGTCAGATTAGGTCAGATCCACGCCGGGGGAAAAGCCCAAAGACGCGGACTGCGCTTCAATGTGACATCTCGCTCAATTTCACCTTCACCGTCCCCACAATCTCGTCGTCAATGCTCACGCCCTGGAGGATCAGGAGCGGATCGGCGAGCGTCAAATCGAAGGTCAACAACCCAAACGATTGCCGGGCGTTGTAGCCAAACAACGTGCCCGGCACCAGATCGTGAACGTGCTCGTTTGTCAGCCGACCGCTTTCAAATTCATAGAGCGGATAACCCTTGGGTCGTTCATTTCGCCACACTTCAGTCCGGTGCCGGTCTGATGAAAGCAACACCACGCCGTTGATTCGGTTATCCGCGAGGAAATCAAAGATCTCCTTGCGCTCGTCGCGGAAGCCGTTCCAGGTGTCTCGCGCAGCCCCCTTGGTGTTCAAAGCCCATTGCACCGAGGAAGCAATGACCTTGAACGTGGCGGTGGACTGCTGGAGTTGCTGCTTCAGCCAGGCCTTCTGCACGGGGCCGAGCATCGTGGGGTTCTGGTCGTACGGATTGGTGCGATACATCCGGCATTCGAGCATGAAGAACTCGACCGGACCGATGGAAAAGTTGAACCAGCACCCCGGCCAATCGAGGTCGCCGTAAGCAGGATTGTTCCATTGCTGCTGGAAGTTGCGAAACAACGGCAGCTTCCAATCCGGCTTGTCCTTGTAAGGCCCGAGCCAGTCGTCGTCCATCCCGGAGTCGTGATCGTCCCAAATGGCGTAAACCGGGACGGCGGAAACGAGCCGGCGAAATTCCGGCCGGGATTGCCGGCGGTAGTAGGTGTATTCGACAAAGCCGTTGGGCTTGGCGGGCAAGTCCATGTAAACATTGTCCCCCAGGGTCAGAAAGGCCGCCGGTTGATGGCGCAGGATCACGTCCCACATCCGCTCGCACGGCGGGTTGTATCCGGCACAACCGCCAAAGGCCACTTGAATCCGGGCTTTGCTGTCCGCAGCGGGATAAGTCGTGAAGGACTGGCGCTTGGAAGCCAACGCCGGCTTGCCGTCAATCAGCACGTCGTAGTGGTAGGTGGTGGCCGGCTGCAACCCCTGCACCTCGACGATGCCCGTGTAGTCCGCGGCGGCGGTTGTCCGCCCAACCTCAGAGCGCATGGGATTGCTCAAATGCGGCGAGGTGCTGAGGATCACCTGCACCGGCACTTCGTCAATCGTGCGAACCCAAAACCGCGCGCTGTGCGGCGTCACGCTGCCCAGCAACGGGCCGTGCACCAACTGGACTTTTCGGGAAGCGGCATACTCCTTGAACGCCGCGGATGCCGTGAGGGGTTCGAGCATTTGGCGCGGTCCAACCAAAAATCGGTCGAAGGGCAGACCGCGATTCACCGCCTGCTTCACGGTGTCCATCGCCACGTTCAGGTTTCCCATCCGGGCTTCCGCCACGGCCAGGTTGAACAGGGACTCCAGATCATTTGGATCCTTCGCCAGCAATTCCCGGCAATACTTGGCCGCGTCAACTTCGCGGCCTTCGATGATGTCCAGCATCTGTCGTTGTCCGCGCCGCCCGTAAAGATTCAGCGCCTTGCTGAAAAACCGCCGGTCCCAGGGATTCTCACTTCCATAGTAAGCATGGCGCGACCCGGGAAGGTAGGCGTCCGGCGGAGCATACTCGCCCGCTGGTTCGTCCTGCTCCACGAGTTGACCGCGCTTGGATGCGGAGCAGCCGACCAAGGTCAGGAACGCCGCGCAGCCCAGCAGGATTTTGATTCGGTCGGCTTTCATTTTGCGTTCAAGTTGGTCCGGGACCGCTCCACCTCAAAAACCGCTTCGGCCGCCATTGCTCACGGGACGGTCAACGCGGTGTCGCGATATTCGTAGAGAATCTTCCCGTTGACGTCGTGGAATCGGAAATTGATCGTCGGTACCGTCGTCGCAAACACGACTCGCTGGGGATTCTCCAGCACCTGCTTTTCGCTGCCCGTGATGGACACGCTCAGAAATCCACCGCCCTCGCGATAGAAGGAATGGTATCGGGGCTCGTCCTGCGGCCCATGGAGAACATGGCGATCCGAGGACGGGCCGACCGAGAACTCGCGCAGACCGGTTTCCGGGTCCGTTGACATGTACTGCCAGTGCCGATCGCCATTGCAGACGTAGAGATGATCCAAGTGGTTTTCCCTCGTCCAACGGCGGAATGCCCGGCCTTCCGTTCCAAACGCCGGGTCGGCCTGGTTGTCCTCCTGATTCCGGTTGTCGGGTCCGACGATGGCCGTGGGGTTCACCAGCACCTTAAACACCGCGTCGCTCTCCAGGATGCTTTTCATGAGCCACTCTTTCTGCTCCTTGCCCCACAGGGTCTTGTTGGGGCCGTCGGGCTCGGGATTGGGTGAACGAAAATCGCGGCCTTCCGTGACCCAAACTTGCAGCCCCTTGCCCCACCGGAAGGTCCGGAACATCCGCGCACCGACGGGGGTCTGTTCGCGAAACACGGCCGTGCCCTGCTGATAGGTCAGCGGCGCGATCCACGGCGCCTTCAGCGTCGGATAACAATCGTCAAAGTACGTGTCATGGTCGTCGTTCATGAAGTAACACGGCACGTTGCGATAAAACTCCCGCAGCCAGGGCAGCGAAAACATCCGTTGCCAGTGCAGCCGGCAAAGGTCAACCGTCTTGGCGCGTGGATTGTCGCGATCCAGATAAACCGCGTCGCCCGTTCGCACCGCAAAGTCGGGCTGACTGAGTTGGGCGTGCGTCATGGCCGGGTAAATCCGGAAACCATCCTTGTGATCGCGATGAAAATACATCTGGCAACTGCTGACCGTGAACCACACGTCCTGCCAGACATCCGCGGGCGCCGGCGTGCGGAACTGACCCGGCGGTGACTGAGTCACGGGACTCCCCGGCCCTTTGCGCCCCTCGAGTCTGACGTAGTAATGGGTGTCGGGCGTCAGATTGTTAACTTGAAATTTGTGGGTGTAGTCCGCGTCGGGATTTACCGCGGCCCAGTCGAGCCACTGAACCGATGCGGGCAATGGATTGGTGGACAGCCCCAATCGCACTTCGCCGGTTGCGCCGGCCACCGAGCCTTCCCACATCGCCGTCGGGATGTCCGGGAATTGCGTGAAAACGCGCGTCTTGCTTTCGTGCGGGTTCGGCACCAGCCCGTCCCAATTCCGGTCTGGATTTGCCGACAGGCGTGTCCAGACGATTGCGCTGTTCTGCGTTACCTCCCCCAGCTTGAAGCCGGTCGCAAAATAAACCCGGTGCTCGTCGTTGGTAGCGTGCGCGGCTTGCGCAAAGAGCGATGAAACGAGAATCGCGATAACTGACAGATTCAGGAGAGGCTTCGCTTTCATTTTTATACCGGATTGACGGGCGTATTTCTATTTCCGGGTAAAGCCGTGGACTTAGGCGAACTCCAGCCCGTAAATCTGCGCCTGATCCAGTTTGAACCGCAGCCGGATGGAGCTGCCTTCCGCAAACCCGAGATCTTCCTGCCCCTTCCACGCCACGGGTGTCCAAAAGAGATCGCCAAAGAGCGGTTTCGCGTCGGCGAACGCCCGGCCCGGAAGCGGATCGCCATTCATGCCCGCCACTTCCACTTCCAAACGACCGCCCCGCCGGATCAGCGCGTTGATGCGCAACCGCCGGCCGGGTGGCATGAAGGCCGCGGTGGTGAACTCGCCCAACGCCGGCGCTTCCAGCGCGATGAGCCGTCCTTTGGGCCAGACCATGTAACCCGGCGCATATTTCCAAAGCCGCCGGGGATATTTGTGCGGAACGTTGTAACCGGTGTACGGCAGGACGAAGCGGCCATCGGACAATTCCAGCAGGTTCGGATGCGCGAAGATGCAACCGCCGTCGAACGCACCGAACGGCCCGGGTTGGAACACCGGTGAACCCGGCAGGAAATGCCAGTTCTTGCCGTTGCGGCTGGACGCCAGCCCGATGTTGGTCGTATCGCCAAAGGTGCGCCAGATGGTGGGGAAAAGGAGGTGATGGTCGGGCGCGCCCGGCATCGTGGTCTTGCCATTTGTGTAAAGCGTGTCGGTCGGCAACAGGTCCGGCCCCGGTTCGAGGATGATTTCGTGCGGCGGAAACTGCCGGAAGTCGGCGCTCTCGGACCGTCCGATGGAACGGCGCGAACTGCTCCAGGTTTTCTTGATCTCCGAAAACTGGGCCGAGCGTTCGCCAGCCGCCCACGTGCGTGTGTAAGCCACGTACTTGCGCAACTGCACATCGTAATACGCCGTGAGCTGCGTGTCCGTGATTTGCATCACCAGGGGCTTGGGAAACTGCGTCCAGTGAGTGCCATCCGGCGAAACCGCGCCGCACATGCCCCGAGCCCGGCCATCGTCCTGGCGCGAAACCTTCGAGTCCCAGTCCTGTGGCCGTCGCCGAAGATATTCGTCTATCACCTCTTTCGGGAAAAACATCTCGGCAATCAGTTTGAAACGTTCAGCCGGCGGCGCGGACGGGTCCAGAAAAACGGTGCCGCCGTCGGTGCCGAAAATGTTGACGATGTTGTTGGCGCGGCTGCCATTGAACTCCACGATGCCGAGCTTGGGTCGTTTCCAGGAAAGCCCGTCGTCGGATTCGAAGTACACGAAATGCTTTTGTCCCGGCGGATCGCCCGAGGTCGTAAACGGCGCGCCCCAGCCGCGGAACATCCCGCCGTCTTTGATCACTGTCGTCAGCGCCACGCCCGCGCCTTCCTCCCACGGTTGCTCCGCTTCGAACAGCGGCCCCAGACGTTTCGCGGGTTGGGCAACGATCCGGATGCCATAGGGCTGGTGCTTGTGCTTGAACAGAGCCGCATCCGCGGGAGCGGCATCTCCGGTTCCAACCTTCTTGCCGTCCGGCAACGCCCATTCGAAATCACCGGGATGGATGTAGTGCCAGTTCTGGAAATACAGCCGCTTGCCCAGCAACTCGTAAGGCTCGCCGAATTGGGTCTTCGCCTCCGACGGCGATGATCCCGCATCGGCAGTTTGCGCCGGCAGACTGAGCGCCATGGGCGCCGCCGCCGCGCCGGCCACCGCCACACGGAGAAAATCCCGCCGCCCGATGCCTGATGCGTTCATAAGAGATGGTTTCCGGATTTCACTTTTGCAGGTCGAAGCCAAAAAGCTGGGCGTCCTTCAATTCAAACTCCAGCCGGACGGGTTCGTTGCCCAATGAACCAATGTCGCCCTTCCACCGCACCTTGTGGGCGGCTGCGTCACCGCGTATTTGCGCCCAATCGAAGCCGCTTTTCGGTTTGCCGTCGGCCGTCAATAACCGCACCTGCATCGAGCCAACGACGTTTGCGTTCACGGTGAGCGACGACGCATCGAGCAAAAGTGGTTTGGTCAGCAAGCGCCCCACGTTCAAATCCGCATCGCGGGAGACATAACGATCGCGCGGCATCCGGGCGAGGCCGATCTGGCGTTCGTCGAAACGTGCGACCTTGTGCCCGCGCGCGTAGCCCACGTAGTAAACGAACGTTTCGTCGCCGACCACCATTTGCTCATCAGCCCACACGATGGCGTGATCCCAGGTGCCGGGAACCGGATTTTGCGGAATGAACGGTTCATAATCGCGCTGCCAGCTTTCGCCGTCGTGGCTCCAGGCGAGCACGGTGTAGCCCAGGCCCGCGGCCTTGCGATCCAGGTCGCCCATTTCCTTGCCGGTTTTGCCGGGCGTCGCATTGAGGTCGTCGCGCAGGATTTTGACCAGTCCAATCAGGAGATCGCCGCGCGCAATCGCGCCGCCCATGGCGTAGAACTGCGTTTCGCCGCGTTCCAGCGGTGCGCCGACTTTGGGTGTGATCACTGGCCAGAGTGTTTTCCAGTGGAGCAAGTCCTCGCTCACACTTTCGTGCGGAATGCGTTGCCGGTCGCCCCAGCGGCTGTTCACGAACCACACGGAGACGATGGCCAGGAAGCGGTTGCGAATGGGATCCCAGCGCAGCGAGTCAATGTCGTGGTTGTGCTGGAGCACCGAGGTCGGCTTGAGCAGCGACCAGTCCAGGCCATCCGCCGAGGTCGCGATCATCAAACCGTCCTGGTGATAATACCCCAACACGTAACGCTTGGCCGGGTCGGAAAACGCTTCACCCCGGTCCACGACGCTCGCGCCGAACTTGATCGGGCCGGGGTCTTTCAGCACCCGATGGGGTCGCAGCCATTTGATCCCGTCCTCCGACTCGATGTAACCGATGTGCGACACACTAATGTCTTCGCCGGTGTTGTACCACATGCGGAAACGTTTGGTTTTCGGATCGCGCACCACACTGATGTAGGGCTGGAAATTTTCGTCGCCGTTCTTGCCGCCGGTGACCACGGGTTTCGGCACCTTTTGCGGCTGGTTGACGACGCGGGTGAGAAAGGAACTCTCGCCGATCAGGTGATCGTCAATGAAGAGTTGCGGGCCGGGCTTGAGGCGCAGCGGTTGGTCAAGTTCTTGACCGGCGAGGCCGCCGGTCAGCAAGCCAACCAGCCCGGCGGCGGCGAGGCCCACGCCTGAAAGGCGACCGATGAGAATCGTCGAGAATTTCATAGCCAGAAATGATGCCATAGAGCTACACGGCCTTTGTCAGGAAGCCAAGCCAAGTTTTGCAAAAGTCTGGCTCTCTTCGACGCTCCGCACGCGCGATCACCTCTCACGCCCTTCCCACCTCCACCGCGCGCGTGCTCCGGTCAAAGCTATGCTCGGAGATTAGACTGTACGGTGGAATGTGGTATCACATTTCTCCCTTTCTTTTTGTGCAATCCGATAAGCAATCCAAGCCTGTCTCAATTCTAAAGCCAAAAAAACGCTCGCAAAGCCACTAGCGACGAGTATCAACGTTGTCCCTTCCACAACTGATGAACCATCTGATCCTACAATAACCACAGGTGGCCGCCAGAAGTAAAGCGCAGAAAAACCTCCTGCGATCAACTTGGCCAGTGTGAGCCCGCAAACGCTGCCAACAGCAACAAACAAAACGGTAGCTCGTGCCAGACGCCTACGTGCGAGATGAAGTTGGTTTGGTGGCGTGGGGCTCATGCAGTCTAACGACCCAAGCTCAGCGACCCGGCGCACGGGACGCAACGATTGCAACCGCGACGCTCCCGCCGGGTTCGCTGCAGCGCGAGGCTGTGTAAAAAGTCCTGCATGG
>CAYWMD010000048.1:0-36495 GCA_964458575.1 uncultured Bifidobacteriaceae bacterium
GTTGGGGGATTATTCGTCGCGACCGCGCTCCCGGTGACACCGAGCCAGCTTGCCGCGAGCAGCGACAGCCATCGCACTGCGCATACCTTGGCCCTGTTCGTTGCACGCAAATTGATCTTCATCGCTTCCAGTTTAGGTCGCGCGGCGGCGGCCACAAGATTGGCGATGTAAAAGAATTGTCATGAGCGGCGGGCCGAGTTCAAAGCTGGCGGGCACGTTCTTGATCGGGTGCTCAACGCTTGGCCGAAGATGAGTTTCGGTCCGCGGCGATGTGGCCGGCCTGAATGAGTCGCCGCAGGACGCGTTCAGGAAGCGGGGTGAAAGCCAGCCAAACTTTCTTTCGGCGGGCATGAAAAACTTCTTGAACCGAAATCCGTTAGGCGATAACAATCTGCTCATTCAGAACGGCTTCTGGACCGTCGAGGTTCGTCGCGCAAGTCAGCTGCTGTTGATGGAAGGCTTAGGACAAACCGGGCAAATCGAATTCAATCAGGAATCAAGGTTATGAAATCCACTACTCACAATGGAATGAAACGCGTACTAACGATCACCGCATTAAGCCTTGCCACTCTGCTATCTGCCCGGGTCATGGCGCTGACGATCAGCGATCCTTTTACCAATGCCGCGAACTGGGGACCGCCGTTTGCCGAATCGGGCAAGAATATGGTCGTCGCGAACGGGCGCATGAATTTCACGTCGTCCACGACGGTGGGAGGGGGCGCGGGGACTGCGCGGACCGCCCCGTTCCTGACCCTCACGCAGGATTGGAGCATCAAGGTGGACGTGCATGTGGACCCGTTCGTCATCACCGATGAGGCACAAGGGGTCAGCGTTTTCCTGGGCGTTGGCAAGACCGGTGACTACCTTGGCACACACTTGATTCTCGGATTCGACCGTGATGCGTTCGATCCGAATTACTACGGCGTCAATGACGACGTCCAAACCAACGGCGTTTCCGTGGCCGGCGTGTTCAATGTCAACTTCCTCCCTTCGCCCGACGCCACGCTGCGGTTGGATTACAACGCGGCGAGCCAGACCGTTACCTACTATTGTGACAGCGACGGCAGCGCGGGCGGCGCCGGGTGGACTTTGCTGGGGACGGCCAACATCGCCAGCGGCTCCTACAATTTGCATCTGGCGCCAGCGGACACGCTGAGTGTGCTGCTTGCGGGATGGTCCGACTTGCAGGTTGTCGTGGCTGGGCAGGCGTATCTCGACAACCTGGAAATCACGATTGTCGATTCCGGGTCCTTGCAGGTGACGATCTCTCCAACCAACGCGGTAAGCGCCGGAGCGCAATGGCAGGTGGATGGTGGCGCTTGGCAGAACCACAGCAACGTCGTAAGCGGCCTGAGCGTCGGCAGCCACACGGTTTCGTACAAGACCATCTCCGGCTGGAACACCCCAAGTAATCAGACAGTCGCCGTGTCGGCCGGGGCGACCAGCCTGACCAACGGAATTTACACGCCGCAAACCGGCTCGTTGCAGGTCACGATTACTCCAGCGGCGGCGGTTACGGCCGGAGCGCAATGGCAGGTGGACGGTGGCGCCTGGCAAAACCACAGCAACGTCGTGAGCGGGCTGAGCCTCGGCAATCACACGGTGTCCTACAAAACCATTTCTGGTTGGAACACGCCGGGCAACCAGACGGTCACGATTTCGCCCAACCTCACGACCATCACCAATGCGGCCTACATTCTGCAGACCGGAGCTTTGCTTGTGACGATAACTCCGTCGGACGCGGAAATGGCCGGAGCACAATGGCGGGTGGATGGCGGGCTGTGGCAGAACAGTGGGGCCGTGGTCACCGGACTGTCTCCGGGCTACCACTCGGTCAACTTCAGCAATATTGCCAACTGGTATGCCCCTTGGGACCAGATGATTTTCGTAACCGCCAATTCAACTGCGACTGCCACTGGTCTTTACACGGCGGTGGGGCAGCCTGTAACCCCGTTCCCTATTAGCTGTTCGCTTCAAGCGGGCAGTTTCACCATGTCCTATCCAATCGTTCCCGGCCCGACCTACATTCTGCAATACACGGACGATCTAACGCCCCCGGTGACATGGCGTCCGTTCCTGCCATTGATTACATCTCCCATAACTGTTGCTGTCGGCATTGGTTCGCCTACCCGTTTCTTCCGCGTGCGGGTCGGCGATTCGTTCCCTGCGGTCTATTCCCTGAACGTCGTTGGCTACGTGCGGCGCGTCCTGCAGCCGGGCTTGAATCTGGTGGCCAACCCGCTCAGTTCGTGCGGTGGCAACGCCATCGCGAATCTATTCCCCAGTTGTCCGCAAAACAGCGAGATTTGGCTGCCGGACTCGAATGGCTCGCTGAACCCGGGCAGCGTGTTTTCAGGCGGCGCGTGGGATTCGCCAAATTTGAATCTGCAACCGGGGCAGGGCGTCGGGTTCGTGAATCCCGCGGTGGCCTTCGAAGTCACGTTTGCCGGCGAAGTGGTGTTCGGCTCGCCCACGGCGCTCCCGTCCGGGTTTTCGCTGGTCGGCTCCATGCTGCCGGTGAACGGACTTTTGAATTTTCCGGCGCAGCAGGGTGACGAAATCACGACGTGGAACGCGACCAATCAAGCCTCAGTCCTCCACGAGTACCTTGGTGGTGCATGGCAGGCTGCTTCCCCGCCCATTACTCCGGGTGAGGCCTTCTGGGTGCAGGTTTCCCAGTTCAAGCAATGGGCTCAGCCGTACGAATTGTTGAACAATCAGGAAGTTTGGGAATACCCCATTGTTACCGGTCATCCGCAGGACCAAACCAGGATTCCGGGCGCGACGGCACATTTTACGGTTTCGGCCCTGGGCAGCCCGACCCTCAACTATCAATGGCGCAAGGACGGCACCAATCTCCTCAACACCGAACACATTTTCGGGGTCAATTCCTCCACGCTCGCATTGACAAACGCCCAGCCGGGCGATGCGGGCAATTACACTGTGGTCATCACTAACACCTATGGCAGCGCAACCAGTCATGTGGCGGTGCTGACGGTTTCTCAAGCCCCACCGCAAATCGTCACCACCAACGGTAGCTTTGGCATCAGCAATGGAGTGTTTGGCTTCCAACTCACCGGCCAGTCCGGCCAGACGCTGGTGGTTGAGGGGAGTTCAAACCTGACGACCTGGATCGGCCTGCAAACCAACGTGCTCACGGGCGACTCGATGTATTTCAGCGATCCGCAGTGGACGAATTATCCGAAGCGCTATTACCGCATCCGGGCACAGTGAAACGGCCGCGCATCCCGTCATTCAACAATCATAGAACGCCTATGAAAAGAACCCTCCAAGTTGCCAAGACCCTGTCCGCACTGATGCTGGTTCTGGCTGAGGTCGCCGTGGCGGATACGGCCCCGCCTTTAGACCAACCAACCTCCGCCATTCCGCTTGATCAAATCGGCGCTGTGGCAGGGAAACAGTATTCCGGCGACGGGCTATCCATTACCGCAACAAGCGGTGGAGCATTCTTGCGCTGTGTATTCCAGCGCTTGGATGGCGAGGCGACCAAGGACGGGTTGTGGCTGACCTCCACCGTTGCAGACCAGACGAATGACCGGATTCGCGTCAAAGCTACCGCTGTAGGGCAGAAGGCTTTGCCTGCCTCGGGAGAAGTCTTCGTGGCAGGACAAACGGTGCGCTTCTGCCGCCCGGGCTTGGTGGAGGAATACAGCGTGAGCATGGATGGCGTGCGACAGGATTTCGTGGTGCTTGAGAGGCCGGGTGGAGCGAGCGTCCCCGCGAGTCGGCTCGTCAGTAGCCTCGCCTCACCAGCGGACGGTGAGTTGCGCGTGGAACTTTCCGTGAAGGGAGCGAAGGTCGAACAAACGGTTTACGGCGCACAACTAGTCTTGGAGAAATCGGGCCGTAAGATTGCGTATACGCGATTGATTGTCACAGACGCTCAGGGACGACATCTCCCCGCGCGCCTCGAGGTGGCTTCGAATTTCCCGCGCACCAAATCGTGTGGCCCGATGGCGATGGCTTTGTTCGTTGACGACACGACCGCTTCCTATCCGATACGCATTGATCCGACATTCACCGATGATAATTGGATCAGCACAGGAGGAATTTCCGGTGTGAACGGTTGGGTGCTCGCGGCAGCGACCGACGCTTCCGGGAATTTGTATGTCGGCGGTAGTTTCACCGTCGCGGGGACAACGTTTGCATCCAATGTGGCGAAGTGGGATGGCGCCAGTTGGAGCGCACTGGGTTCGGGTGTGAACGGAGCGGTGACCGCGCTGGCGGTTTCCGGGAACGAAGTTTTTGTGGGCGGCGACTTTACGATGGCTGGCGGAGTTCCGAGCGCCCGTGTGGCCAAATGGAACGGGACGAACTGGAGCGCGTTGGGAAGCGGAATGGATGGCAGTGTGAACGCGCTCGCCGTGGCTGGCGGCGAGTTGTACGCCGGCGGCGGATTCACCAGTGCTGGAGGAAACGCGGCAACCAACATCGCGAAATGGACGGGCAGCGGCTGGGTGGCGCTCGGTTCGGGAATGAACAATCAAGTTCTGGCGCTGGCGGCCTCGGGGACGAATGTTTATGCAGGCGGACGATTCACTGTGGCGGGCGGCGTGGTGGCGTTTCGAACGGCCAGGTGGAACGGCAATTCCTGGTCGGCCTTGGGGCAGGGAATGAATAGCACGGTACACGCGCTTCACATTTGGGAAAACGAATTGTACGCCGGTGGAGAATTCTGGCAGGCGGACTACAATCCGGCCAATCGCATCGCCAAATGGAATGGCAGCAGTTGGAGCGCGTTAAACTGGGGTGTCGGCACCAGCAGCTTTGACGCCTCGGTCGTACTCGCTTTGACCTCGGCCGGCACGAATCTTTACGTCGCCGGCGACTTTGAGGTCGCGGCTGGTGTCACGACGCGAAAGATTGCGCGTTGGCATGCCAACGGTTGGAGCAACGTCGGATTTGGCCTCGGTCCGCCAAATGGCGGTATCGGCTCCGGAGAGGTTTACGCGCTGGCGGCTTCAAGCTCGAACATTTTTGCCGGCGGTAATTTTCAAAACATCGGAGTGCATCCCGCCAAGGGAATCATGAGATGGGAACTGACCGTTTCAAGCTGGCGTTCGCTCGGCGTGGGCGCAGATCTGCCATGTCGCGCTCTTACAGCTTCGGGAACCAACGTTTATGCCATCGGACAGTTTACTACGCTGTCCGGGTACTCCAGCGATTACATCGTCCGCTGGAACGGCGTCAACTGGGATTCACTCGGGTTTGGACTGGCACAAGTCCAGATGAAAGCCGTGGCGGCATCGGGCTCGAATGTCTATGCGGCGGGGGCGTTCACAACCGCCGGCATCACACCGGCCAATAACATCGCGAGATGGAACGGCACGACATGGAGTGCGTTGGGCAGCGGACTAAACGGATTTGCCACTGCGGTGGCGGTCTCGGGCAGCAATGTTTACGTCGCCGGCCAATTTACTTCCGCCGGCGGCGTTCCTGCGAACCGTATCGCCAAATGGGACGGCAGCGCTTGGAGTGCGCTCGGTTCGGGCCTCAACGGTTGGGTTCACGCGCTCGCGGTTTCGGGCAACGACGTTTATGCCGGAGGCGAATTTACGAGCTACGTTGCGAAGTGGAATGGCACGAACTGGATCGCGCTTGGCGACGGTGTGAACAACTACGTACGCGCCATCGCCGTTTCCGGCAGCAATGTTTACGTCGGCGGCGATTTTTCGTCGGCGGGGGCTGTCAGTGCATTGGGCGTTGCAAGATGGAACGGAAGCAGTTGGAGTGCAGTTGGCAACCAGCTGGTTTCACCCATTTACGCGTTGGCCGTTTCGGGAAACGATTTGTACGCGGGCGGATGGAATTCGCCCCTCTCTTGGTCCAACTACGTCGCCAGATGGAACGGCACGAACTGGACGCCGCTCGGATCGGGAATAGGCGGAGTGTACAACCCGCGGGTTTTTGCACTGGCGGCGACAAGCGACAGTGTTTACGTGGGTGGAGATTTTCTGACGGCGGGCGGAAAACTTTCGGCCTGCGTGGCGCGGGCTAATCTTGGGGAAGCTCCGGCAACGCTTTTGGATGCCCTCGACAACGCCAGCTTCATCTGGTCCACGGGCGGGGTTGCCAACTGGTTTGCGCAGACGAATGTGACGCATGATGGCGTGGATGCCGCCCAGAGCGGCCCGGTTGGGCGATACCAGTCATCCATTTTGAATACGACCGTGACGGGGCCGGGAACTTTGAGTTTCTGGTGGAAGGCGTCGTCATCAGGCAACTACTTCAACTACCTGAACTTCTTATTGAATGGGGTTTACGCAGCCGGCACTTACGGTTATTTCGAGAATTACGGCTGGCAACAGCAGGTCATCTATTTGCCGGCCGGGAGCAACGCGTTGAACTGGGTGTTCTATAATAATAATCCAGCAACCAACGGGAATGCTGGATGGTTGGATCAAGTCAGTTTTGTGCCCGGCGGAGCCGCGCCCGTTGGCGTGGAAGTCACATACGACCGCCTGCCGTCATGGCGCGGTGGGTCGGCCACCTTTGAAGCCTCGACGACCGGCGGAACACCGCCTTTCGTTTACCAGTTGCTCAAAGAGGGGAATGTGGTGATGAGCGGCACGAACTCCATGCTGACGTTAACGAACGTTCAGGCTTCGGATGCATCGAGTGCATTCTCGATACGAGTCACCAATGATTATGGGGCAACGATTCTTTCCAATCTCTCCATTTACCTTACGCCAATTGCTTCTTGGGGAGACAACAGCGCCGGCCAAAGGCACATACCGGAAGGACTGTCGGGCGTGGTGAAGGTGATTGCTGGGATGTATCACAGTTTGGCCTTGCAGGCTAATGGCACGGTGGCCGGGTGGGGAGACCCGTATGCGGCGGAGGTGCCGATGGACTTGACCAATGTGGTGGATATGGCAGCGGGCGAATACCACAGTCTTGCGTTGCTCGGCAATGGAACCGTTGTGGCATGGGGCGACAACTGGGCGGGGCAGTCAGATGTGCCGCCTAGCCTGAGCAACGTGGCAGCAGTGGCGGCGGGCGCTAGTTTCAGTGCGGCTTTGCGTACGAATGGAACGGTTGTTTGTTGGGGTGGTTATGCCGATGATGTGAACCTCGTGGCCATGACGACGCCAGCCGGACTGAACAACATCAAATCCATAGCGGCGGGATACGCCCACTGTCTGGCATTGCGATCCAACGGCACCGTCGTTGCATGGGGCGATAACTCGGCTGGACAGACAAATGTTCCAGCCAGTTTGAGCAACGTTGTGGCAGTTGCGGCGGGGGTGTATCACAACCTGGCCCTGCGCTCGGATGGAACCGTAGTTGGTTGGGGCGGTCCTTCGGACTTGGGGCTAACGAACGCTCCAATTGGAGCAAGCAATGTCGTGGCCATTACCACCAAGTATTATCACAATCTGGCACTGCGTGCGGATGGTCATGTCATTGCGTGGGGAGAGGACTCTGACGGTCAGTCCAGTGTTCCGGCCAGTTTGACCAACGCCATCGCGGTGGCAGCCGGATTCCGGCATAGTCTGGCGCTGGTTGAGCCGAGCCGCCCTGTCATATTGCAGCAGCCCCATGATTTGACCGTGACATCCAATTCCCCCGCTGCTTTTACCGTTGTAGCCAGCAGCGGCGTTCCGATTGCATACCAATGGTATTTCAACACGAACAGTTTGCTGCCGAACGCCACGAATGCTTCCGTGATAATCTCCAATTCCCAGGCTGCAAATGCCGGCCTGTATCGCGTAGTGCTATCCAACAGTTTCGGAAGTGTCACCAGCAGTTTTGCCCGCTTGACGGTCGTCACCATGCCGGGCCTGATGGTGATGCCGGGCAGCGGCGGTTTGCCGCAAATACAATTTACCGGCACGCCAGGAACTTTCTGCGACATCGAAAAGTCCACCAACCTCGTCCACTGGACATACGCGGGCCGTGTCCTTGCAGGCGATGTGTTAAATCTGGAGCAACTCGATGCGGATTGGCGGACATCGCCGGGTGCTTTTTTCCGCGTGGCGCTGGCCTCTAGCCAGCAACTTCTGCCGCCGACCATCGTGCAACAACCGCTCGGTGTCGTCGCGCCGCCCGGCGGAGCGGCTCGTTTTTCGGTCGTTGCCACCGGCAGTTTGCCATTCCAGTACCAATGGAAAGTCAACGGCACGAATGTTGATGGAGCGACTAGATCAAGTCTGTTGCTGACGAATGTTCAACTCGCGCAGGCGGGTTCTTATTCGGTGGTCATCAACGGGCCGGGAGGCAGCGCGGTCAGTGTGGTCGCCCCGCTTTATGTTCAATCGGGAGAGATCCCGAACGGAGATGATTTTGATGATGGCGCCTCCAATCTGCAATTATGGGGGACCGTCATCGCCTGGGGCAGTGAATATCCGATGATGGTGGAAACGAACGGTTACCTCGAATTCGTCGGGACGGATTCACTTGCCGCACAAACATGGATTGGCAGTCAGGGCAGCTACGATCAGGACTGGGAAGTGCTCGCGGATGTGAACCTGCCGAACCTGAATCTGACGGAGGACTGGGCCAGCGTCACCCTGTTGATGATCATTGGGCACAACGATGGCGAAGCTGTGTGGGAGGAAGATACTGTGAGATTGTCTTTTGACCTAACCCTGGATCCAACAATCAATCTCTATCGCACTTTCGGCTCCTGGGCCGATGCCAACGGAGAGGAAACCGGCTGGAACGAGATGGAAACTCCATCCACTCAAGCCACCTTTCGATTCACGTTCAGCGCAGCCAACAAGACTTTGACAGCATGGGTTGACGAGGACGGCAGCGCAAACGGAGTTGCCTGGACAGAGATGCTTGCCCAACGCGTGGATGCTTTGGGTGCGGACTGGGGGATGAGTGCTGGCTCACGGTTTGTGATTGGCATCGGTGCGTTTGCGGGCGGTCACATCGTCAATCCCGGCGATGGGGTTTTCTTCGACAACTTCATCACCCTTGGGGGATTTGTGCTGCCAACAGAGTGAGCATATTTGGCGGCTAACAGGCCACTGCCACTTCGAGCGGAGTGGGTGTAGCGGGAATTGACGGATGACGTGCGGGTGTTGATTGGCATCGAGGTGACCGAGAGGACGGGAATTCATGACGGGTAGCGGGCAAAAGAGTCGGACACGGCAAGAATCGAAGCAAATCTTGACGGCGGATCGATGGCCTCGTCACACCGACAATTTCTCAATCGCCGGCAGCACTTCATTGGCGGCGCGCTCGACGTCCGGCGGGAAATCAATTTCCGTCCACGGCAAACCGGTGACATCTTCATGCCCGAATTGCCCGGCTTGGACCAGGCGACGCAAGACATCGTCGTAGGACGCGGAGCGGCCTGCACCCACGCTCATGATTTGGGTGAGCGTAATCAACTCAGTCCGTGTTGCGGGTGAGATTTTGAAGAAACCAATGGACTCGCCGATCTGGTCGGCTTGGCCCTGCCACTTCTTCACGAAGTCGAACGGGCGACCGTTGGCGATGGGCACGAGCACCGGATCATCATCGGCGGTCGAGTAATCGCGGTCAATCAGCAGCGCCGTGGCATGCGGCGAATCCACCAGCCGACGCAAAAACTGGGGCGGATAAAGCACGTCGCCATCCATGAGCAGCACCGGTTCTCGTGGGCCGAGTTTTTGCAACACGGGGATCGAAGTCGCCAGACTCAGAATGCTGCCTTCCGTGTAATGCCGATTGATGAGGGTGTTGATCGCCATGCCGTAACGTTTTTGCAACGGCGGCAGGGCGTCGGCGATCATCTGGTGTTGATAACCGCAGACGATGGTCAATTTCGCCACGCCGACTTCGCGCAAGCGGTGCAGGTGGCGTTCCAGCAGGGATTGCCCGCCGAATTCCAGGAGAATTTTGGGCCGTTCACCGAAAGCGGATTTCAATCGCATCCCAATTCCGGCGGCGTAGATGATGGCTTGCATGGTTCGATGGAGTTTGGTGAGTCAGCGTCGTCCTGACGGTTTTGCTTTCATCCGACAACTGGTTCCTTGGACGCGCGCTCCAGAGTGGTTTTCACCGATGCCTCCTCCAGGTAAAGCAACAAGCCGCCAATGAGAACGTAGAACAATTCCCGTCCGCGCCGAAGTATGGCGTAGGCAACGCCCATCGTCACCGGCAGCCCGAAAATCTGAAAGAGTAGGACCACGCCGGATTCCTGCACGCCCATGGCGGCGGGAATAAAAATTCCGAGCGCTTTGGCCACGCTGATGAAAGATTCGATGGCAATGGCTTCGGTGACCGACAACGGCAGGCCCAGCAGGTGGCAAACGACGTAAATCTCCAACGCGTCGGCCATCCAGCCCAATAGAAAAGCGCCGGTGGATTGGAAGAAGCGACGACGGTCGCGGTGGTAGAACTGATAAATCTGGTCGTCGAGTTTGCGCAAACTGGTTTCATGTTTTTCGAGCGTGGGGATGCGAATCTTGAGACGCTTCAGGACGCGGTTCAACGTGCTGAACATGCCTTCACGCTGCAAGGCGAAGAGCAGGATCACCACGGCAAACGCCGCCACCGTGATGAACAACATGCCGCGTCGGGCGCCGGAATCCGACGGCAGATTGGGCAAAGCCGCCAACGCGCCGATGCCGATAAACAGAACCTGCGCCAGCACCTGGCAGGTTTTGGAGGCGACCACACTCGTGCCGCAGGTCAAACCCGGCACGCCGCGTTTGTGCAGCAGATACGCCTTCAAGGCCTCGCCGCCGACGTAACCGGACGGAACGACATTGTTGATGGATTCGCCGACCCAGCGCACGCGGAACAGGGTGAGATATTTCGGTCGCACCGCGGCGTAGTTGCCGAAGGCAAGCAACCATCCCCAGGTATCCAGCACGTAAACGAGGAAATAAGGCATCACCACCACCGGCGCGAGCCACCCCAAACGGCTGACCGTGGCAAAAATCTCCGCCGGCCCGGCGCGGTAAATGAACCAGCCGAACAAAGCCAGACCCAGCAGCAATAAAAACCATCTAAGCGCCGCTTTCATGGAATGGATTGCGTTCGGTCGCCGCGCGCCGGCCGGTGAGTTGAATTCCCAACGCGAGCATCCAGAACACATGCACGCCAATGGCCGCCAGCCACAAGAACCAGGCGAGTTTGCCCGCCAACGCCAGCAGGATCAACAGCACGGAGAAATCGCGGTTGGTTGTCGCATCAATCAGCCTTTGCAACCGCGTATTCCGCTGCGACTCCGGCTGCATCAGCCCGCGCATGACGACGATGAACGAAATCACAACGCCGATGGCCGCGCTGGTCGCCAGCGCCAGCACCGGCGACGGGCTGCCCGTCCGGTAAAGCCCGATGCCGATGCACACAAAGACGCCGATGTGCACAATCTGGTCGCCGACGATGTCGAGCCATTTGCCCAGTGGCGATTCCTTGAACAGCACCCGCGCGAGGTCGCCGTCCACGCAATCCACGATGGCTGAAAGTTGCAGCACCAGCGCGGCCCACAACGCGGACCGTTGTCCACCGAGCGCGAACAGCGCGGCGGAAATCAAACCCAACACGGTGGCCGCGACGGAAACCTGGTTCGGGCTGACGTTGGTGTGGATCAGGAGTTTCGAAAGCACGCGGCCCACGGGACGATTGAAGTGTTTGTCCACGAAGCCATCGGCCGACGAGGTCAGCGATTTCCAAAGCGCCCGGGTTGCGTGGTCTGCGGTTGCAGCATCGTGGACCGGTTCGGCCACGCCCGCAGTGGCGACGATGGGAAGTTTTGCCAGTTGATCTTCCAGGTCGCTTGCCGACCACTCGCTCAGGACACCCGCCGGCAGGAGCGTGCCATCGAGTTTGACGAGCCGCCCACCGCGCTCGGCGAGGCGTTTCAAATCGCCGGCCTGCACCAGCAGCCGCGTGGACAAAACCACGGTTGGCGCTTTGAGTTCAGGTCGGCTGCGCGTTGATTGCACCGGGATATCCAGTGCGTTCGCCCGCGGCAGCGACGGCAGAAGGTCTTCGGAAGCGACGGTAATGGAAGGTGCGCCCGCCCGATGCGCCGCAACGACGAGACGGTCGAGCAGCGTCAAACCCGCCACGCGCAGGGTTGCCGTTTCTGAATCGCAAAGGATGACTGCCGGGAGACTCATCCGACTGGCCGACAGAATACAAAACAGCGCACTCCGCGTCGCCTATTTCTTTTGGGCTGCCTGAGGAGTTTGCTGTGAGACATTGTTGAGCCCGGCAGCCGGCGTTTCTGTTTCGCTGGTTTGAAACCGGCGCGCCAAGCCGGCACCGCTCCAAGGCGACGGGATGCTCCCGCAAGCCGGTCTGCCAACCCGGCAGTGGATCAGGACGCCAACGATATCACGCGCTGAAGTTCACACGGTTTGAGAGCGTGATCCAAATGCAGGCTTGCGGCTTTGCCGGCTCGCCTTTATAGACCGTGGTGGAATCATTGTGAAAACCACCGTTGCCAGAAACGTCATCCCCTGCGCGGCCCTGCTGTTCGTTTGCGGGTGGAGCGCCCCCGCAAACGCGGCGGACGAAAGTAAGGACAAATCCTCTCTCTACGCGCCGTCATCGCCACGGATGGAGCGCGCAAATCCAATCAGGTTGAAACCGGGACCCCATTTGTTGCTGGACGACTTTCTCATCGCGAGCAGTTCCAATGTTACGCGCAGGGTGAATGTCCCCGCACGCTCCCCCGCGATCCCGAACCCCGTTGTGACGGGCAAGGAGGACGGCTGTTTCCAGCCTTACTTGAGCGTCATCCGGGACACGGAGACACGTCGCTTCCGGCTTTGGTATGGCATCTATGGCGAGGATCGCAATCCCGCCCGCTCGCACATCGGTTACCTGGAATCCGCCGATGGCATTCGCTGGATTCGCCCGCATCGCGTCCTGGCCGACCCTTCGCCGATTCAATTTGGATCCAGCGCACTCGATGAAGGCCCGGCCTTTCCAAGACCGGCGGAACGATTCAAATATGCCTGGTGGTTCGACGGTGGATTCAGAATCGCCACCTCGCCCGATGGCTTTGCGTGGACGCCGATTTCAACCAACGTCCTGATTCCGCACAACCACGACATCACCGGACTTCATTGGGATCCAGCGCGGCAGCGCTACGTGGCGACCGTTTCGTTTTACATCACCGGTCCGAAGTGGTCGGGTCAGCGGCGTGTGACCAAGCATAGCGCCAGCACCGACCTTATGCACTGGAGCGAGCCGTGGATTGTCGTCGCGCCGGATGACCGGCTGGATCAGGGCCAGACGCAGTTTTATGCCATGGACGGCTACCTGACCCGCGGGGATCTGGTCATCGGCATGGTGAAAGTGCTGCGCGATGATTTAAAGGCCGATCAACCGCCCGACCCGCCCGACGCCTATGGCATCGGCTACACGACGCTGGCGTGGACGCGTGACGGCGAACACTGGACGCGCGATCGGGAGACGTTCTTCGACCGGCATCCGCGCAAAGGTGAATGGGATCACGCGCATGCCTGGATTGACGAACAACTCCCGGTCGGCGACGAAGTTTATCTCTACTACGGCGGTTATAAATGCGGCCACAAGGTCAATCGTTTCGAGGAACGCCAGATCGGTCTGGTGAAAATGCAGCGCGACCGTTACGTGTCACGGCAAGCCGGACCTGAAGGCGGAAGTTTCAGAACGCCGCTGGTCATTCTCGGCAGCGAAAGCATGACTTTGAACGTGGACGCGCCAAACGGTTCGGTGGCGGTGCAGATCCTCGACGAGCGCGGCAAACCGCTCCGCGGATTCAGCCGAAAAGATTGCGCGGCGATCACCGGGGATGCGCTCGCGGCGCCGGTTCGATGGAAAAAGCCATTGAGTGCGCTAAATGGAAAACCCGTGCGCCTCGAATTCTATTTGAAGAACGCCAGGCTGTTTGCGTTTGATCTAACCCACCGTCCGGCTGCGTTTTGATCGCCCGCCGGGATGATCGAGCGGGTGCGACGGGTCGGCTTGGCATCGGGCCGCTCTTCAGCCAGAATGCCGGGCGCATCGAACCGATGACCAAAGTCACGCCAACCGTGCTTGCTCTGATGACAGCCCTTGCAGTTTCCGGCGCCACCGAACTCACCCCCGGCCAGATCGCGCGCATTGACGCGTTGTTCGCAGTATTCAGCGCGCCGGACGCGCCCGGCGCCAGCGTGCTGGTGATTCACCGCGGCCAGCCGGTGTTTGCCAGGGGTTATGGGCTGGCGGACCTGGAAACGCGCACCCCGTGTGCGACCAATACCAACTTCCGCCTTGCCTCGGTCACGAAGCAATTCACAGCGATGGCAGTGTTGATGCTGGCGGAGCGCCAGAAGCTGTCCCTCACCGAGTCGCTGACGGATTTCTTTCCGGAGTTTCCCGCTTACGGCGCCCAGATCACCGTCCGGCATCTGCTCACGCATACGTCGGGTCTGGTGGATTACGAGGACGAAATTCCCCAAGGCACAACAATCCCGGTGCTGGACCAGGACGTGTTGCGGATTCTGATGCGGCAAGCCAAGACCTACTTTCCGCCCGGCACGCAGTATCGTTACAGCAACTCGGGCTACGCGCTGCTGGCCTTGATCGTTGAACAGCGCAGCGGACAGACCTTTGCGCACTTCCTGAAGCACAACATTTTCGCACCGCTGAAGATGACGAATACGCTGGCCTACGAAGCGGGTTTGAGCATGGTGCCGAATCGCGCCTATGGCCACTCGGTTGTGAACGGCGGCTTCCAGCGCACCGACCAAAGCCTGACCAGTTCCGTGTTGGGCGACGGCGGGATTTATTCCTCCGTCACCGACCTGTTCAAATGGGACCAGGCGCTTTACACGACGAAATTGGTGAGCCGGAAATCGCTTCAGCAGGCCTTCACGCCGGCGACGGGCACGGACAAGCCCGGCAAAAGCTACGGTTTCGGCTGGCGCATCGGCGAATATCGCGGGTTAAAGGAGATTGCGCACAGCGGTGAAACGAGTGGCTTCCGCACCCGTATAGTGCGGTTTCCCGAAAGGGAATTCACCGTCATCATTCTCGCCAACCGCAGCGACGTCGTTCTGGACGAATTGCCGCTGCGGGTGGTTGACCTGGTTTTGTTCGACGAGCGCTGAAGGCGCCGGACGCCTGGCTAGGCCTTCGGCAGCTTCCACGGCGCGCGATAGGGACGGCTCATCATTTGAGCGGCTTCCTTGTCGCCCATGATCTCCTGCCGGTGCGGATCCCATTTGATCTTGCGGCCAGTGCGGATGGCGATATTGCCCAAATGACACACGGTGGCGGAACGATGGCCGGTGTTCACGTCGCAGATCGGCGGCTTGCGGCTCTTGATACAGTCGAGCCAGTTTTGATATTGGTTCGTGCTCTTGTAGAGGTGGATGTCACTCTCCTTGATCGGTTCGGAGAGGATGTCCTCCGGGTCGGGGTCCAGCGCGCCACGTCCGACAAACAACGATCCCTTCTCGCCCTCAAACAGGCATCCGGCGCGGTAGTCATCACCCTGGCCGCACAGGACGGTAGTGCCGTTGGCGTATTGAAACGTGGCCTCGAATTGTTCGGGCACTTCATACCAATGCTCCGGTTGATAACGGGCCGTGGCGGAGATCAAGATCGGCCCGCTGTCGTCCATGCCCAACGCCCATTGCGCGATGTCGAGATGGTGCGCGCCGAAATTCGTCATCTGGCCGCCGGAATAGTCCCAAAAGAAACGGAACAGGTAGTGAACGCGTTTTTCGTTGTAGGGCCGCCACGGGGCCGGGCCCAGCCAGAAATCGTAATCCAATTCCGGCGGCGGTTCGGAATCCGGCATCGGCGGGCCATCGAAATTCACCTTCGGAATGCCGACCTTGACGGTTTTGATTTTGCCCAGACGACCGTTGCGAACGTACTCGCAACCCTTGTGAAACTTGGGATCGGAACGCTGCTGGCTGCCGGTTTGCAGAACGCGCTTCGTGCGCTCCACGACCTTCACCAGCGTCTTACCCTCGTCAATCGTGAGCGTGAGCGGCTTCTCACAATACACGTCCTTGCCGGCCTCGCACGCGTCCGCCGCCGCCAGCACGTGCCAGTGGTCCGGCGTTGTGATGCAAACCGCGTCAATCGTTTTGTCTTCCAGCAGCCTTCGATAATCGCTGTAGGTGGCACACGACCGACCCGACAACTCGTCGGCCTTGGCCTTGCCGGCGGCGAGATGCTTTTTGTCCACGTCACAGACCGCCACGATGTTCCGGGACAGCCCCACCATGTTTTGCAGCGCGCGCTTGCCCGTGGCGATGAAACCCACGCGGATGAATTCGGACGGGTTCTGGCCCGACGCTGCCTTGGTGTGATTGAGAAAAATGCTGGGCATCGCCAGGCCTGCGCTGACGCCGAACGCGAGGTTGCGCGAAGCGCGGAGAAACTCCCGACGAGACACGGTGTGTGATTTTGTCATGTTGACGTTATCTGAATTCCGCGCCGGAAAGTCAATGCCGGAGCGCCGGAGACATCGCCACCCGATCACCGGAGCAACCGCTTGAGGTGTTTGATCGAACGCTCAGCCTGTTCGACGGTGCCACACTCCACGGAAAACACGAGGTCGCGTCTGGCCCGGCGGCAGATCTTGATGACGCGCGCCCAGTCAATCACGCCATCGCCGCAGGCGCAGCCAACCGGGGTGCCGGTGACCTTGCCGCGTTCGGCGTGCGAGTGTTGGATGGAGATGTCCTTGGCGTGCAAGTGCACCAGGCGTCCCACCACGCGCTCCAGCCACCGGTACGGGTCCTGACCGCTGAGATATGCGTTGCCGGTGTCAAAGTTGATGCCGATGGCCGGACTCTTCACGAGTTTGTAAATCCGGTCCAGCCCCGCGGGCGTCTTGCTGTATTGCTGATGACATTCCAACCCGATGAGAATCTGGCGCGGTTCGGCAACCTTCGCCGCTTCCATCAGCGTGTAACGCATCAGCGCAAAATCCTCGGCCGGTGTCGTCCACGGTTGCTTGGGCCCTTCGTCCGTGTTGACAACCGGCGCTCCACATTCGGCGGCAAAGCGGATGGCCTGTTTCAGGTACTCCACGCCGATTTCCGGCTTGGTGATGGGCGTGTGGGTGGACAGACCGGAGAGTTTCACCCGATGCCGGGCGCACGCGCGCTGGATGCGCAACGGGTCGTCGAGCATCGAGACGCTGTGGAAATAGCCGGCCTCGCTCAACAGCTCCCGGCCCCAATGAACCATGGGTTCGACGTACGCGTAGCCAAGTTCCGCCGCCCGGGCGACGCCCCACTCGAAGGTTTTGTCCTGATGCCGAACGAACTCCAGGTTGATGCCGATGTGAATTTTGCCCATAAGATTGCGGGTTGCGTTTCGATTGTTAAACCAACGCGGTCGTTGTTTTCATCGTCCAGTCTTCGCCCATGTCCCGTAACGCTGCTTGAGGAATCCCGCCGGCTTCGGCTGGTTGTAAACCGTGAGCAGATAGGTCAGGCGAAACTTGTCCCCGGCCGCGTATTCGAGCGGCTTCTGGTTCAGGCCCTGGGTTGCGGCAAGATAGGCAAAAGGATCGCGCAGCGTAAAAAACACGGCATCACCTCCGGGGTTGGACGGCTGGCCAAACAGCGCGACCGTAATTTCACCCTGCGCGGTCTTGCCCGTGACCGCCGTCCATTCGGCCCGGATGTTGTCGCGGGTATTGGCGCCGATGTAGGGCGCATTCTCCGGGTTTTGAAAAACAGCCACGTGATCAAATGATTGTGGCAGACGCAGGCCGAGCCCGTTGTAATCCGTCCCTTGCAGGTTGAACTTCCCGGCCGGCCCCGCCTGAAACTGCGCATCCCATGCCAACGCGACCTCGCCGGTCTTTTCATCAACGGTCAGCGTCAGCGTCCGCTGTTCGATGAGCAATGCGGCCGGCGCGGAATCCGCCGCATCCCGGTTGGTCGGTGCGAGCCAGTGGATCAGTTGCGTAAAATGCGCGGACGGCAAGCCGCCCGGACCTTTGCCGGAATCTTTCGCGAGCAGCTTCACTGCTTTTTCCACGCCGGGCGCATCGCGTTCTTCCCAGAAATTGATGCCGTTGACCCGGATGGCGTACATCAGCCCGTGATGGTGCAGATGGTCGGCGGGCGCATCGCGCAGCACGTTCTCACCATTCAAAGTGTAAAGCTCGCGGACATACGGCTTGAACTGGTTCGTCGCAAAGACATAAACGAGCAGGGGCTTGCCTTTGAAGCCAATGTCAATCCTTCCCTGGCCTTCGTTGACTGCCAGACGCAAATCGCCTCCCGCCGCAACAGCGAGCCGCGCCATCGCCGCCAAACCCAAAATGAACCATCGCGTTTTCATCCCGCGGCAGTTTCGACCAAGTCGCTGGCGCGAAACAAACAAATTCTTGTCGCAACCGATCTGAGGCGGCTTTGACTGCTCCGGGTGGCCAGAATTCAGAATGGGCCTCCGCACGTCGGCGGCTACGGGGCGAAGAGAATATTTCCTTTTGGTTGCAGATTTGGTTTGATGCGCCGCGCGTGGACGCCACAAAGAAACCATTAAACGTCGCCGTGATCGGTTGCGGCATGCTGGCTCGCGCCCAGCACATCCCCAACATCCTCGCCTGTCCGGACGCTCGCCTGCACACATGTTGCGATGTGGACGCACAAATCCTCCGCGATTTGAAAAATGCGCATCCCAGCCTGAAGACGACGACCGATTTTCGTTCCGCCGTGACCGACCCGGAGGTGAATTTGCTGGTCGTAGCTACGACAGAACATTTCCGCCTTCCGATTTACGAAGCCGCCATCGCCGCACGCAAACCCGTGCTCACGGAAAAGCCGGTCGCGGCCACATTAGCCGAAGCACGCCGGGTGCGCGACATGGGTGCCGCGGCGAAGCTTCCGTTTTGCGTCGGACACAACCGCCGTTGCTCCCCGGCGATGGCTGAGGCGCGAAACATTTTTCGCCAGCACATGACGAATCCAGCGCCGTGCCCGTGGCGGTTTCGGCGTCCGGGCTGGGAACAGGTGCGCGACAGCGTGGGTAACGAGGAGCACATGCCCGCAGTTTCCATCCGTATCAACGATGACTGGATGAGTTGGAAGTCGGTGCACCTGCAAGGCGACAACGCCGAATATGGTTTGCTCCTGAGTGAGATGACGCATTTCGCCGATCTCGCCTGCTGGTTTCTCGACGCCGAACCGAAAAGGGTGGGCGTTTTGAGCAGCGGGATTCTCAATCACGCCACGGTGATTGAGTTTGAGGGCGGCGGAATCGCGAGCATCTTCATGGCGGCGAACGGCACGTTCGGTTATCCAAAAGAGTTGTTGGAGGCTTTTGGCAACGGAGGCGCGGTCATCGTGGATCACATGCTTGAAGTCCGCACGGCGGGCATTGCCGACGCACCGCCTCGTAAGATTTACCCGATGTTGAACGATCGTTGCCCGACCATTGGCACGCAAGGCGGCCTCGCCGGTTGGATGGAAAAGAAACAAGCCGCGCGCGAAGCAAGCCAGCGCGCCGGCAACGACGACTGGATTGCCGTTGCCGAACCGGACAAAGGCCACGCCCGCATGTTGGGTGCGTTCATCGAGGAAATCCGCGGCCAACGCTCCGCGCCCGTCAGTCCCGTCGCCGATGCCGTCCGTGCCGTGGAAATCTGCACCGCCGCTATTCGCTCGTTTCGCGAGAAGCGCTTCGTGGACATTGCGGAGATAAGATGAGCCGTCGCGGCCGAAATGAAATTGTGGGCACGATGTCAACGATGACCTCTCCCTCATCCCTGACCTCTCCCGCTGGGGGAGGGGGAATCGCCCTCAGGGTTGTTGGCAAATCAGTGACAGAGAACAATCCGCCCAACTTACACAAATCAAAAACAACCCGATTGCTGTTCCCTCTCCCAGCGAGAGAGGGTCAGGGTGAGGGAGAGCGCTCCGCTACACTCGGATTACGGCCACGCAACTTTGGAAATCGCGCGACACGATGCAGAACAAACTGACTTTCCTCGACTACGCCATGCTGGTGGCGTATTTCGCGCTGAACCTCGCCATTGGCTTTTGGTGCGGAAGGCGCAAGGCCGACTCCGACCATTTTTTCCGCGGCGGTGGACACATTCAATGGTGGGCGCTGGCCATCAGTTATATGGCCACAGCCGTCAGCAGCATGAGTTTCATGCTGCTCCCGTCGGACGCGTATGCCAACGACTGGCGCATGATCGGGGTGCCGATTTTTCAGGCCGGCGCCGTGGTGGTCGCCGGCTTTTTGTTCATCGGGATGTTCCGACGATTGAACATCACCACGGTCTTCGAGTACCTCGAACAACGTTTCGGACGGGTGGTTCGCCTGCTCGGCGCCACGCTGATGATTTTGAGCCAGGTCTGCGGGCGTTTGAGCATCGTCATGCTGCTTCCGGCGATGGCGTTCTCCGCCGTGAGCGGGCTCAACGTCTTCGTGAGCGTGGTGCTGATGGGAGGTGTCACCGTCATTTACTGCCTGAAAGGCGGCATGAAGGCCGTGGTGTGGACGGATGTTGTTCAGTTCGTGCTGATGTATGGCGCCATCCTCGTCGCAATCGCCATCATTGCCGGCGGCGTGCCGGGCGGCCTCGGCGGCGTGATTTCCGAAGCGCGCGCGGCCGGCAAACTCAACACCTTTACCTTCGACTGGGATTTCGTGCAGCCGACTTTCTGGGTTTTCTGCTGTCTTTCAATCACTACCATCTTCCTGCAACTCGGCGACCAATCGCTCATGCAACGGGCGTTAAGCGCCCCGGACGAAAAATCCGCCCGCAACAGTGTGGTGCTGGCCGGCGTGCTCACCCTGCCAATTTCGCTGATGTTGTTTTTCACCGGCACAGCGCTGTTCATCTATTATCGCCATCATTCCGGCGCGCTCGCCCCGGGCCTGCCCAACGACAGCATCTTTCCCTATTTCGTGGGCCACCAATTGCCTCATGGAATCATCGGCCTGGTCATTGCCGGAATCTTCGCCGCCGCCATGTCCACCGTGAGCGGCACGGTCAACGCGATTGCGGCTGTTGCGGTGCGCGACTTCCTGCTTCCCATCCGGCCCGAAAGCACCGAAGAAACCAAAATGAAACTGGCGCGTTGGACCACCCTGGTGGTCGGCGGATCGGCAACCATCATCGCCGTAATCATGGCGGGCATGAACATCAAATCGCTGTGGAAAACGTTTGCCGCGTTGATGGGCCTCCTCGGCGGCGGGTTTCCGGGAATTTTTGCGCTGGGCGTGCTGACGCGGCGGGCTAATACGCCCGGGGTCGTGATCGGTTTGTCGGTTAGTATCATCGTCACGGCTGTAGCCAAGAATCGGGTGAATGACTTTCTACTGACAAGCGTCGCGGTCGGCTCGTGCATGTTGGTGGGTTACCTCGCTAGTTTGTTCTTTGCGCCACCGGCCAAAACGCTCGACGGGCTGACGATTTATACGTTGCCGCGTAACAACAAAACATGATGGATCTTCACAGGAGCGAAGACTTGCTTACCAAGCCAATCAAGCCTGGTGAACTTCAAATCTTTTGGCGCTCATTTATCACATCAATATATTTGGCGGTAGTGGAGACCATTCTTTATTCCCTGATACTGCTCGTAATAGACGGAATCTCAAAGAGCTGGCAAGCTTCAACCGTGGATGGGAATTACTTTCTAGCGCTTCTCAATGGCTGCGCATTGATATTGGTTTTCAGACTGATGTTCGGCTTCACCATTGCGAACTGTCTGGTTTGGTGGGCTTTGGCACAGGCTGAATTGAGGTTTTCTTTGGCTATCTTGTGCGTAATCAACAAGGTGGTAGTGCTCTTGATGTGTTGTGTCTGGAATCTGCACGTTGAAATTTGGAAAGACCTGTTGTCTGCGCGGTCAATGAATGACTTTTTAAGTGGGTTCTTTTCTGTGTTGTGTTGCAGTCTGCTGAGTCCACTCGTTGTATCACGGATAACGATTGGCCCCAATATCCTCCCGTTGGTAATGCGCAAATTGCACAAGTCCAGTTGACTCCGGCGGTTTTGACAAAGAATGTAGAAACGCTACGGCTTTGCGCCGGTAAGTTGTGCCCATTGTACCCAACGCGCTGCGAGTTCTTTCGTTCGCTCTGGAAACTTGAAGGATAAATCATGGGTCTCCGCACGGTCGGCAGCGAGGTCGAAAAGTTCCCAGTCCCCACCTTTGCGAGCTACCAATTTCCAATTGCCCGCGCGAATGGCGCGGCTGCCGGAAGTTGCCCAGCACAGTTCCCGGTGGCTGTCACGCTTGCCAAGCTTGAACACGGGTAACAGACTTCGGCCAGCGGCGGGCTGCACTTCCCGGCCATCGAACCGGGTCGGATACGTCGCGCCTGCGACGTCGAGACACGTGGTCAGGATATCCACAAGGTGACCGGGTTCGTCTGACACCGTCCCGGTCATTTTAACAACACCCGGCCACCAGGCGATCAACGGTGTCGCAATCCCGCCTTCGTAGTTTGAGTTCTTGTGTTGGCGGAACGGCGTGTTCGCCACGTTGGCCCAAGCCGGACCGGCGGTAACAAAGTTGTCGGCGGGGCCAGGTTGAATGTCCGGCTGGTTGCCGACGCGCGTGGGCGTGCCATCGAGCCGCCAGGTTTCACCCGGTTTGTCCAAATTTGGATTGGGCGGCTGATCGGACGCGCCGTTGTCCGAGAGAAATAGAACGAGAGTATTCTTGTCAGCCTTCGCGCGACGGAGTGCTTCGAGGATACGCCCGACGCTTTGATCGAGCGAATCTATCTGCGCGGCATAGACGGCCATGCGTTCAGCTTCCCAATCCTTGTGCTCCGCGTCTTTCCAAGCGGGCACGCGTTTGTCGCGCGGCGAGAGAGGGCAGTTGCTGGAAATTAGACCGAGTTTCTTCAATCGTTGGTAGCGCCGCGAGCGTGCCTCGTCCCAGCCCAGTTCCCGGTAGAGCTTGCGATATTTAGCGATGTCCTCCGGCTTGGCGTGCAACGGCCAATGCGGGGCGTAGTTCGCCACGTAGAGGAAAAACGGCTGGGAATTTGTCGCCGACTCGCGGATGAAATTCGCTGCAAAATCGGTGATGAGATCGGTCTTGTAGCCATCGGCGGGCAGCGTGTACGGCTTGCCGTCGCAAAGGAAATCACCGCCGCGCACAGCTTTGAAATAGTTCCCCGGTCCGGTGCGTCCAGTGCTTCCGAGATACCGGTCCAAATAGCGGGAGAGCGCCACCGGTTCGTACCATGGGCCAGCGACGGTCATGTCCAACCGGCCCACGGCGCAGGTTCTGTAGCCGGCGCGCTTGAGCAATTCAAACGCGGTGACGCAACGGTGGTTCAACTCGCCGGTCCAACTGGTGACGCCCACCTGCGCCGGATACAGGCCGCTCATCAATGCCGCGCGCGACGGACCACACAACGCGCAGTTGTAAAATTGGGAGAACCTCAACCCGCCAGTCGCGAGCTTGTCGAGATTCGGAGTTTTGATTTCACCTCCATAACAACCAAGGTCGGAAAACCCCATGTCGTCGGCGAGGATGAGGACGATGTTTGGCCTGGTCGTCGCGGCTTGTGTGACCGCGACCGCCAAAATGATGCACCCGACGAAGAAGCGAAGACGGCAAACGACGTGAGCCGGTTGTTTCATGGGCTGAAGCTACCAACGAGGCTAAGCGGTTTCAATTATTGCTGGCGCACAAATCTACCGGAAATTCGGATCGAACATTGCGCGAATGTGGTAGGGATAGCGTGCTGTGCGCGTCCGCGTACAGCGGGTGGAACGAACCCTGATCCATCAACGCTCGTTCCGCGCCTGGCACGGCGCGGTGACGGCGCAGCGCGCCGTCCCTACCGCTTAAACAAAAAAGCCACGGACTTGCGTCCGTGGCTTTGTAAATTCTTACTTAGCGACGATAGGCTACTCGGCCTTTTCTTTCTTTGCGGGCCGTTCTGGCTTCGCAGCGCGCGGCGCACGTTCGGCCCGGGCCGGTTTCTCGCCTTTGGCGGCCGCAGCTTTCTGTTCGGCCGTCACGGGTTTGGTTGGCGCGTAGATGTCACCGCGATGACCGCGCTTCTCGGTCCGCCGGCCTTCTTCCTTCGGTTCGGCAGCGGCGGCGGGATCAACCACCGGTGGGGGTGTGGTGCTCTCGACGCGCACCTTGAGCGTGCCTTTGACTTCGGCATGGAGATGCAATTCGACTTCGTATTCGCCCACGGCCTTGATCGGGTGTTCGAGATGAATCTTCCGCTTGTCCAGGGTGACATCGAACTGGTGCTTGAGTTCATCGGCAATCATGCCCGCGGTCACGGCGCCGAACATCTTGCCGTCATCACCAGTTTTCACCTTGATGAGGCAGACGAGTTTGGCCAGGCCCTTGGACATTTCGGTCATGGTGTTGAACTCGTGCGATTCGCGTTCGGCGCGGCGCTGGCGCAGGGCTTCGAGGCGGCGTTTGTTGGCCTGCGTAAGCGGAATGGCCAGGCGTTGCGGGAACAAATAGTTGCGCGCGTAGCCGGCGGCGACCTTGACCTGGTCGGACTCGCCGCCCAAACCGATGATGTTGCTGGTGAGAATGACGTCTGTTTTCATGTGCGTTAAATCGTTGAATCGTTAAAACGTGAACGTGTTGCCGTTCAGAACGGCACGTCGTCGCCTTCGTGCGGTGGGGCGTCGGCGTCGGCGGGTTCGGTCGCGGCAGCAGGCGCGGCGGCTGAAAGTGCAGCAGCGCGCGCAGACGGAGCGCCACCGCCAGCATCGCCGCGATTGGAATCAATGAACGAAAAGCTTTCGAGCACGACTTTGAGTTTGCTCTGCTTCTGCTTCGTGTTTTTGTCTTCCCACGTGTCCTGTTTGAGCCGGCCCTCGACGAGGAGCGGGCGGCCCTTTTTCATGTACTGGGCGATGACCTCGGCCTGCCGCCCCCAGACATCCACATCCACGAAGCTCACTTCCTCCTTGCTCTGACCATCTTCACCCTTCCAGGTGCGGTTCACCGCAAGCGTGATGCGGGCGACCGCCGTGCCCTTGGGCGTGTAACGCAACTCGGGATCACGGGTGAGGTTGCCGGCAAGGATGACTTTATTGAAACTGGCCATGGTGGCCTCCGGGGTTGGGGTTTACTTCGCGGGTTTCGGTTCGGGCGATTCGCTGAACAGGACGCGAAAAACGTCGTCGTTCAGCGCGAACTTGGAGTGCAGCGCGGCGATGGCCGTGGGGGGGCCGTTGAAAATGATGTTCGCGTAGAAGCCCGCGGTGTATTTCTTGTCGGACACGCGCGCGAAACTCTTGCGGTCCATTTTCTGCACCGTTTCCACCTTGCCGCCCGCGGCGGTGATTTCAGCGGAGATTTTTTCGAGGGTTTCCGGGATGCCCTCTTCTTTGCCCGCCGTGTTCAGGATGAACAAGCCTTCGTATCGTTTCATGTTGTCTATCGTTAACTCGTTGAACCGTTAAATTTATTTAACCGTTAAAACGCTGACTGGTTGAATCGTTGAACCGGAATTTCCGATTCTTCGGTTCAACGTTTCATGTTTCAACGATGCCGTTAAATTGACTCATCGCTTTCTGTATTCCGTGGACCAGCCAGCATTCCACCTGGTCAGCCGCGCGAACCAGAACTTTCTTCATTGTTGCGGTCTCGGTCGCGGTCAATCGCCCGAGCACGTAATTCGTAATTTCTCGTGCGCCATCCGTACGACCGATGCCAATCCGCAAGCGCGCAAACTCGCACGAACCCAGATGCTGTTCGATGGACTCCAACCCGTGATGTCCACCACTGCTGCCACCCGGCCGCAAACGAATGCCGCCCAACGGCAGGTCCGCGTCATCCATCACAACCAGCAATCCCGCCAGTGGCAACCGGTAAAAATTCACCATCGCCCCGACAGCCTCACCACTGGCGTTCATGAACGTCTGCGGCTGGCACAGCAAAACCCGCTTCCCGTCGCGTTCCGTCCGCGCCACCTGCGACTGGAACTTGCGTTCCGCCCGCCAGCCGGCCCGCCAGCGTTCGGCCAGCAAATCGGCGAGCGCAAATCCGACATTGTGGCGCGTCTTCGCGTATTCCGCGCCAGGATTTCCCAGACCCACGATGAGATGCAAATCCTCCATGCGCGGGACGGGCGCACCCAGCCGCTGGATTTCGCGGCTGGATCGCCAAAACTACTTTTTCTTTTCGGCCGGGGCCGCGGCCTTTTTGTCGGCCGGAGCGGCAGCCGCTGGCGCCTTTTCGCCGGCTTTCGCGGCCGGGGCTTTTTCGCCCGGCTTGGCCGCCGCCTTTTCGCCCTTGGCCGGGGCCGCGCCTTCTTCGCCCTCTTCTTTCTTCTCTTTGATCATCTCCACGTCGCCAGCAGCAGCCGGTTCGGCGGCCGTCGCGGCGGCTTCCTCTTCCTCGGTCTTCGGCATCGCCACGGCAATCACGGAAATCTTCTTGTCGCCGAGAATCTCGACGCCGGGCGGCGCTTTGATGTCGCCGAGGTGGATGGACTTGCCGACTTCGAGATGGGTCACGTCCACCACAAGCTGCTCGGGCAAATCCTTGGGCAGGGCCCGGACCTTGATCTTGAACAACACGTGTTCCAACACGCCGCCACCGGTCTTGACGCCGATGGCTTCACCGGTGGTTTCCAACGGCACGCTGACGGTGACGGACTCGTTCTCGGCGACTTCGTGAAAATCCACGTGCAGCACCTTGCCGCTGAGCGGGTGATGCTGGACTTCCTGGACGAGGGCGAGTCGCTTCGGGCGGGAGGCATCCTTGACGGCGAGGTCCACGAGAATGTTCTCGGATGCCGAGTGATGGATCAAATCGCTCAACTCCCGGGCGTTGACCTCGAGGTTCTCGGGTTGGGTCTGACGGCCATAAATAACCGCCGGAATGCGGCCATCGGCCCGCAATTTCTTCACTCCGCCGTGTCGCGTTTGCGAACGGGGAGCCGCGTTCAAAGGTACTGATTTCATTCGTAAAAAATATTTTCGGCGACGGTCAGGCGCTCAACTTGTGCGCCCGCCCTTGAACTCAAACAGCGAGTTGACCGACGCATTGTTGTGGATTCGCTTGATGGCTTCGCCCAGCAACCCGGCCACCGACAGCGTGGTGATCTTCACGCCGGTGATGGCAGGGCGCAGGACTGTATCAGTCGTAATCAGTTCGTCAATGGCCGATTTTCGGAGTCTTTCGATGCCCACGTCGTTCAAAATGGCATGGGAAACACAGGCCAAAATCTGCTTGGCGCCCTTCTTTTTGAGCAATTTGGCCGCGCTGGACAAGGTTCCGGCCGTTTCCGTCAAATCGTCCACCAGCAAAACGTTCTTTCCCCTGATCTCGCCAATGACCGCCATGGATTCGACTTCGGTGGCGCTTTTCCGGCGTTTGGCGACGATGGCGAGTCCCCCTTCCAAGGTTTGGGAATACGCGTGCGCCATTTTCAACCCGCCCACGTCCGGACTGACCACGACCAAATCAGTCAGGCTTTTTTTCTTGAGATACTCATACATCACCGGCGCGGCGTAGAGATGATCCACCGGAATATCGAAGAAACCCTGAATCTGCTGCGCGTGCAGGTCCATCGCCAGGATGCGGCTCGCGCCGGCGGCGACGAGCAGGTTGGCGACGAGCTTGGCCGTGATGGGCACGCGCGGCTGGTCTTTGCGATCCTGCCGGGCGTAACCGTAAAAAGGCAACACGGCCGTGATCCGGTCCGCACTCGCACGCCGCACCGCGTCAATCATAATGAACAATTCCATCAGATTGTGATTCGTCGGCGGGGAAGTCGGCTGGATGATGAAGACATCCTCGCCACGGACGTTCTCCTCAATCTTCACGAATGACTCGCCGTCGGGGAACGGCTCGATCGTACACTTGCCCAGTTCAATCCCGATGGACTGGCAAATGGCTTTGGCCAAAGGCGGATTGGCGGTGCCGCTGAATACTTTCACAAATAAAATCTGTTCTGTGCTCGGTTAAAAATGAAAACCGCCCTGAGTCGGGCGAAACGCGCGTTGACTCTAACAATCGCCGGGGGCAGTGCAAGCGGAATCAGGTCACCCTCGAACGGCGCGTGCTTCAGCCGACCGGGTGAAAATCGAACCCAACACGAACGGTCAGCGTTTCAGGCCGCATTCATACACAAACCACGTCGGCTTCAAATCCGCCAGCGGAGCTTTGAGTCTGGCCAATTCGGCCGCCGGTCCGTGAACTTCCAACCGCACCAGGTCAACCAGCTTTAGAAACTCGGCCAGCACACCGCCGATGTTTTCCACATGGGCCAGCAGGCCGTCCGCGCCGACGTAGGCTTCACGGCAATGGATTTCATCGCCGTTGATGGTGAAATCATAATGAAGCACAAGCGATTCGGCTGCCGTGGTGGCCACGAACCGCGGAAGCACGGCCTTGGCTTCGGCGAGTTTGTCCGGTTTGGCTTTGAAGTAGGGATGGATGCTGACGACGTTGGTTGATGAATTCATGTTAACCGGTCTTCATTGTGTGGTTTTGCGCCGATGGGTCAAGCGCCCGTCTTCGTTGTCGAATTCTTGGACCGTCTATGTTCAACTACGTGCGCATGAGATTTAAAATTGGATGGCCGATGGCCGGCGCGGTCGTGGCGGTGGGGATGTGCCTGGAAAATGGGCTGGCGCTGAGGGCCGGCGAACCAACGAGTCGCCGCGTTTACACCCACCTGCTCGAACCGCGTGAGCATCCGGATTACGACCGGCGCGCGGTGAAACCTCCGACGTGGGAAACGTTCAAGCATCGCACGCAGTTCACGGGCGTGCGCGCGTTTGGGGTCAAGGACGGCAAGCTTGTGGGTTATGTGGAGGAGATCGAAAAATACACCCGCACGCATGAGCTCGGTGACGTAATCTGGCCTTCCTACGACACGTTGTTTGCCAAGGACATTGGTGACCTCGCGGATGAAATCAAACGGCGCGACCTTTACCTGTTCGACATCTGGGGTTACGTGCCGGGGTCCGGACCAGGCGGGTATTGGCAACAATTCACTCCGCCCGCAGAAGCCTTCGCGACGCTGGAAGCGAAATTGGGTGAGCGCTGGTTGGGCACGGACATCGGCGAACAGGACGGGCGCTACATCGGCGGTTATGCGAATCAAATGACACCCGCTTCGGTCAGCCGGTTCGAGCAATATCTCAATTTCCAGCGACACTTCGAGCGAATGAGCGACGACCTCGGCAACAAGCACGCGACGCTCGTCTCGCTGAACTTCGGGCATTACTTCCTCAAGGAAGGAACGTACACACTCATTGGCGCGGAGACGGCGCAGGCGCTCCCGAACAACCAGGTTTATTACGCCTTCATCCGCGGCGCCGGCAAACAATATGGCGTGCCGTGGTTCGGCAACGCGAGCATTTGGAATCGCTGGGGCTACAAAACCTACGGTTACGCCGGCGGCACCGGCGGCGAAACCCACAGCCCGACCAACGGCACCAGCCTGAGCCTGTTGAAGCGATTGCTCTACTCGCACATCCTCTACAATTGCGTTGCCGCAGGCTTCGAGAACGGTTGGTTTGAAGGCGAGCAACTCTCGCCCATCGGCCGGATTCAGCAATCCGCTCAACGCTGGGTCAAGGAACACGGCCAACCCGGTGTGCTGGACACGCCGGTGGCGCTGCTGCTCGACTTCTATTCCGGCTGGTCCTTTCCCCGCCATCTCTATTCGGACAATGTCTATCGCGTCTGGGGCAATCGCCCTTACGAAGCCGGCGATTATTTCACGGACGCGGTCCTCGACCTGTTGTATGCGGGTTATCAGGATTCATCCTATTTTCATGACGAATCCGGGTTCATTGCCCCCACGCCGTTTGGCGACATCGCCGATTGTGTGTTAAGCGACGCGCCCCTTTGGGTGCTCGACCGTTACGCGGTGATTGTCGTCGCCGGCGAACTCGGCGGCGGACGCGAAATCCGCGACAAGCTCCAAGCCTGCGCGGAACGCGGCGGGCACATCGTAATCACCGCCGGCAACCTGGCGAAGCTACCCGGCGGACTGGCGGGACAAACCAACGTGACGGCGAATGCAACCATTCCCTGCGGTCTCGGGCAGGTATCGTTCTTCGTCAGTCCCTTCGGCGTGAAAGTTGACCCATCGCCCCAATCGCCAGTGCGCAGTGAAATTGACAAGCCTCTGCCAAAACCCCACTCCCTCGACCGGGATGTGCGCCTTGGCCTGGAGAAGATTTTCCGCTCCCAACAACTCTTCGCGGTAAAAGGCGAAGGTCTCAGCTTTATCACCTGCCGCAAACGCGCCGGGGAATACACCATTGGTATCGCAAACAACACCTGGCGGGAACAGCCGTTCCAGTTGGAATCTTGCTGCGGCCGGATCGAGTCCTTGCGCGAACTTCCCTTGGACCAGTCAGAGAAGGGTGCCGTCGGGCAGACCCCAATCGGAGTAGATGCATCAAAGCTCGGCAAAAGCAGCCCGGGCACAATCGCCGGCGGTGATGTGCGCATCTTTGCCGTGACGGTGAAGGAAACCGGCGTTGACGAAATCCCGCACGTGGCGCCGCCGCCGCGTCCGCGGGGACGGCTGCTGACGCTGCGCAACGTGAACTCGATCAAAGGCGAGCTTCTGGCGCGGCCCACGTTTTTCCAGCACTTCGACGGGGTTTGCGTGGATTGGCGCTATTTCCACGAGCGGGAAGCCGCGGCGCTGCAAGCGGAAGGTCGCTGGCTCAAACGTCAGGGCCCGCGCCTGGTTGTGGACCTGAGTTCAGGGGTGAATCTTTATCCGACCCTGCGGCTGGTTGACAACGTCCATGCGGATTTTGAAACGAGCGTTACCGTCATCAATGACGTGTTGACGAAGATGGAAATGCTGGGCGTGCGCGATTTGATCCTGCCGCTGCATCGCGTTCCGGAAACCAACATCACGCCCGAGCAAACGCAGGATGGATTCACCACGACGCTCAAGTTGCTCGCGAAGTCAGCCGCCCGCCGCGGCGTGACCCTGCATCTTCGAACGGGTTCGGGCAAAACGCCGGGGAATTTTGCCGAAGGGCTTCAGTGGCTCGACCGCGTCGGCGAACCAAACCTGAAGCTGGCGATGAATGCAGAATCGTTCGGTCCTCGGCCGCCCAACAATATTAGCGCCGAGCAGTTGGCAGAAAAAATCGGCTTCTGGCTCGTGGCGGCTGCGCGCCGCGACGTCGCGGGCGTGGTCTGGGACTTCAACGCACCGATCTTCAATCAGGCCAACCCGGAACGGCTGGCCCGTTTGCTAAAGGTTTCCCCGCGCATCCCGGCGGTTCTGGATGCCATCTACCAAAACCAGGACGAGGAATATCTTGATGCTGTGATGTTGGAGAAAGCTGGCCACAGCTCATCCCGCCATTGATCCAGTCGCGTGAACCCAAACCGGCAAGGCTTATTTGGTTGCCCCGGTCGGTTGGGCCGACTCGGCGGTTGAAGGTTGATTTCCCATCCGCTTCGCGAACATCGCCGCCGTGACCAACAAAACCACGGTGCATGACAGATAGGGTAGCGGCGCCAGGTAATGGAGTGTGGTCGTGGCGAAGATCGGCCCGAGAATGCGAGCGAGACTGCCCGCGCCCTGGGC
Organism: uncultured Bifidobacteriaceae bacterium; assembly: GCA_964458575.1. Taxonomy (GTDB): domain Bacteria; phylum Verrucomicrobiota; class Verrucomicrobiia; order Limisphaerales; family JADLHS01; genus CAYWMD01. The sequence continues at coordinate 31,465 of CAYWMD010000048.1, forward strand.
GACGCCGAGATTTGCGCCTTGTTCGTTTTCGTGCGTGAGGTTCGAGAGCAAACCGAACAACGGCGGACGCGTCAGGCTGGTGCCAATCGCCAGCAACCCGAGCGCAAAAAGCATGACGAGCCACACCACACCTTCACGCTGAAAGAGGATTTTCCACGAAAGCGGCGCGTTGCCCTTGATGAAAGGCAGGAGCGCCAGACTGATGGCGGTCAGCACGAGACTCCAGGCAATCAGCTTCGGCTCGCCCATGCGCTTGACGAGCTGGCCAATCGCGCCGCCCTGCACAAACGCGCCGATGATGCCGCAATACGCGAACAGGTAAACGACCGTCGTCGCCGACGTTTCATCGTTTTGAATGTCCAGGTGAAAATTGTCGCTGACCAATAGCGGTAATGTGCTCTCGAAAGCGCTAAAACAAAACGTCGCGAGGAAAAAGACGATGACGAGCAATCCGATCTTGGGCGTGCGCAAGGTGTGCAACCACTGATCGAGATGCGGACGTTGGGCGACGCATTCGGAGGTCGGCTTGCGGCTCTCGGTCAGGATGAAATAGGCGAACACGAAATTCGCGGCGCACAAACTCGCGGCCACCCAACCCGGGCCGGTATGGCCGATGAATTTCAGGCTCAGGCCGCCGAGGATGGGGCCGAAAATAAAACCCAATCCAAACGCCATGCCGATCAGCCCCATTTTCTTCGAGCGCTGCTCTTTGGGCGTAATGTCCGCGATGTAGGCTTGGGCCACGGTGATGTTGCCGCCGCAAATCCCGGCGAACACCCGCGACAGCACCATCAACCACAACGCGGCCGCGTGATGCTCCAGTCCGCAACTCAGGGCAAAGAGCACATAGGATCCCGCCGCGCCCAGCGTGCTGACCAGCAGCACCGGCCGCCGTCCGATGCGGTCGGACAGCCGCCCCCAGATCGGGGCAAAGATGAATTGCATCGCCGAAAAGGCCGCGATGATGACGCCGATCACAAATCCATGCGCGCCAAAATGTCGGCTGAACAGGGGGACGAGCGGCACGACGACACCGAAGCCGATGAGGTCAATGAAAACCGTCAGGAAGATGATGAGAACGGAAGGCTTCCTCATGAGTGGCGCAATCGCACGGCGCCCCCGGGGCGGATGTGAGTCTTGATGAACATGGTCTGAGTGTATGGGCCGCGGAGGTTCAGTCAAGCGACCGGCGCGCGACGCCGGATCCGACGCACGATACGCGTTGCATTGAACGGCGGCTTGGCGCAAAATTGCCGGCACGCGCTCGAGCGCGATGGCAAACGCATGGCACAATCGAAACCAACCTCGGCGGGCGACCACCGGAAGCGGGTCCTGTTGGTGGACGACCACGCCGTGGTGCGGTTCGGCATCGCGCAGTTGATCAACAAACAGGCCGACCTGGTTGTGTGCGGCGAAGAGGAAGCCGCCGCGAAGGCTTTGACGGCCATTGAAACGTTGAAACCCGATCTGGTCATCGCGGACATTTCGCTCAAGGACAGCAGCGGTTTGGAGTTGATGCGCAATATCAAGGCGCAGTATCCGAAATTGCCGGTGCTGATGGTCAGCGCCCATGATGAGAACATTTACGCCGAGATCGCGTTCCGCGCAGGCGCGTTGGGTTACCTGATGAAACAGTCGTCATTGGAACAAATCCCCACCGCGATCCGTCGGGTGCTGGAGGGAAACATTTACGTGAGCGACGCCCTCGCCGCGCGGATGCTACAACAGCAGGTCCGGGGGCAGACGGACATTCACGACTCACCGGTCAAGAGTCTGAGCGACCGCGAACTCGAGGTCTTCCAACTGATCGGCCAGTGGAAGAAGACCAAGGAGATCGCCGCTGAACTGCACCTGAGCGTCAAGACCGTCGAGTATTATCGCGAGCAGATCAAAAAGAAATTGAACCTCAAGAGCGGCGCCGAGCTGACCCAGCACGCCACGGCCTGGGTGCAACGCGAAACGCCGTCCTGAGCGCGGCGGAGCAGTTCCTAAGAACGATCCACCTCGGCCGGGCTGCGGCCAGGATGGCCGCGCTCCGGCTCCGAGGTTCAACGCGCGAAATCATTTTTCGGCGAATTCTCTCCATCGGACGGGTGAAGCGCTTTTCGTAAATTCTTTTGGGCAGCCGTTCCAGTCCATGAGCGGCATCCGCCAATTGCGCTCATAACTTGTTGCGCTTGCGGGAATAGACCGTCCCCGTACTCCCCGACCCCGGAGATTCCCCGGGACGTTTTCCACCATCCGTCCGGGGAAACGTTCGTGCCGTGCCCCGATTGTGACCGCTTTTGACGCGACCTAGTGTGGGCACAGCAGAGCGGCTTGCGCAGGCAGCTCCGCACGTTATGAGAGCAACAGTCAAATCGCCAAGGAATAGAGCCGGTCAGGGTTTGAAACTCGGACTGCTCTCGCTGTTCGTTTCCACCGCCGCCTGGGCTTGGCCCGATCTCCAGGTCGTGAAGACCGGCCCCGCGCTCGCCGCCCCGGGTGATGTGCTCACTTACACGCTGGCGTATTCGAACAACGGTGGCCAAAAAAGCACGAGTGTCGTGCTCAAGGATTACCTTCCGAACTACGTCACCGTCCTGACCAACACCCTTGTCAACGGCTCGGTTTCCGGCAGCACGGTGACGTGGAGCATTGGCACGCTCTACTCCGGCAGCCAAGGCTCGCGTTCGTTTCAGGTTCGGGTCACCACCAACGCCTTCTTCGGCCTGTCCCTCACCAACCGCGCCCAAATCACCGGCAAGGAAGCCGAAGAGACGGGCAAGACGAACAACAATACTTCGATCCTGGTTACGCTGATCACGAATCGTCCGCCCGTCGCACAAGACGATTTCTACATCCTCACCGAGAAGACGACCCTCACCGTCCCGGCGCCGGGCATTCTGGGCAACGACAGCGACCCGGAAGCCAGCGCCCTGACCACCGTGCTGGTGAACCCACCCGCTCATGGCACGCTGACACTGAATCCGAACGGCGGCTTCATCTATCAACCGGCCGACGATTTCGTGGGCCTGGACAATTTCACCTACCGGGCCAACGACGGTTACGCGAATTCGGGCGTGGCCACGGTGACGCTGTCGGTGCAACCTTGCTATCCCGCCGTGGACGTGATGCTGGTCATTGATCGTTCGAGTTCAATGAAAGGCCAGCCTTACGATGACGCACGCAGAGCTTGCAGCAACTTCGTGCAAAATCTCAAGTTCGCTCCGACGGCCGACCAGGCGGGTCTGGCTTCTTACAATTCCTCCGCGACTCTCGACCAGAAGTTGACCAATAATTTGCAGCTCCTGAAACAATCCATCAACTCCATCCCGGCGGCGAACGGTTACACCTCGATCACCCTAGGTCTGCAAACCGCCCAAAACGAACTCCTCTCCGCCCGGCACAATCCCGAGGCGTTGCCGGTCATCCTGTTGCTCTCGGACGGATTGCCCACCGGCACGGATAGTCCCAGCAACGCGCTGTTTGCCGCCGCGCAGGCCAAGGGCGCGGGCACGCGCATTTTCACCGTCGGCCTGGGCGGCGTGGATCACGCTCTCATGTCGGGCATCGCTTCGTATCCGGGTGATTATTTCTACACGACCAACTCATCGGATCTCACCGATCTCTTCAATGCCATCTCGACCATCATTTGCCGGCCGCCGACGAACATCTTCACCATCGGTCCGTCAAATCTGATTGTATGTCCGGGCGACCATGCCACCTTCACCGTGGCGGCTTCCGGTTGCGACGCGTTCACCTATCAGTGGACCAAAGGCGGATCGCCACTGGCCGGCCAGACCAACAACTCGCTCCTCATCCCCAACGTCTCGGCGACCAACGCGGGTGTTTATGGCGTCGAAGTCAGGAGCAACTGCAAGAGCGTGACGAACAGCGCCACGCTGACCGTCCGCTCGAACGTCACTGCCATGGGGCCTTTCAGTCAGACGAACTGCACCGGTGGCAGCGCTACTTTCACCACGACAGCCGGCGGCACGGGACCGTACACGTATCAGTGGTTGCGGAACGGAAGCGTCATCCCCGGACAGACCGGCGCCACCCTGATGTTGAATTCGATTTCCACCAACGACTCGGCCAATTACGGCGTCGTTGTGAGCGGCGTCTGCGGCGCCCCCGTGACCAACTCCGCCAGTCTCACCGTCAACCCGCCGCCGGCTATCTCCGCCCCCGGCGACCGCACCGTCAACTCCGGCACGCCTTGGACGTTCGGCACGCCAACCGCCAATTATCCCATCGTCGTCGTGAGCACGACCACCAACAATCTTTGCGGCGATGCCTTGATCGCGCAACGCACCTGGCAGACCACCGACCCGTGCGGCAACGTCGCACAGGCCACCCAGACCGTAACTGTCCTGGACCGGACTCCGCCGGTGATCACCTGCCCGGCCAATTTGGTCCTGCCGGCGAACGACGGAGTTTGCTCACGGAGCAATGTCACGTTCACGGTTACCGCAACCGACAATTGCGGCGTGACAAACCTGACAACCGTCCCGCCCAGCGGCAGCACATTCCCTGTCGGTGTAACGACAGTGACCAGCACGGCGACGGATGCCAGCGGCAATCAAAGCACGTGCATATTCACCGTTACCATCAACGACGCTCAAAACCCGACCATCAGTTGCCCGCCGTTGGTCACCGTGATCGCTAACAACGGTTCGTGCGCCGCCACCAACGTCACCCTCGGCACCCCTGCCGTGAATGACAACTGCGGCGTCGCTTCCATCACTAACAATGCTCCGGCGATCTTCCCTGTCGGCACCAATTTCATCACCTGGACGGCCAAGGATAACGCCGGCAACTCCGCTTCCTGTGTTCAGACGGTGATCGTCACCGACAACCAAATTCCGACCATCAGTTGCCCGCTGTTGGTCACCGTCGTCGCCAACAACGGTTCGTGCGCCGCCACCAACGTCATCCTCGGCACGCCCACCGTGAACGACAACTGCGGCGTCGCTTCCATCACCAACAATGCTCCGGCGATCTTCCCCGTCGGCACCAACTTTGTCACCTGGACCGTCAAGGACAACG
>CAYWMD010000048.1:36595-52456 GCA_964458575.1 uncultured Bifidobacteriaceae bacterium
TGAATGATAACTGTGGTGTGGCCAGTGTGACCAACAACGCCCCGGCCATCTTCCCTGTCGGCACCAACTTCGTCACCTGGACCGTCAAGGACAACGCCGGTAACTCCGCTTCCTGTGTTCAGACCGTTGTTATCACGGACGGTCAGCCGCCGCAGATCAGTTGTCCGCAAATTCAGAATCGAATTGTTGAGGCCGGCATGCCCTGGGCGTTTGACACGGTGACGGTCACGGACAATTGCGGCACGCCTGCTCTTTCCGTAACCACGGTCACCAATCTGGGTTGCGGCCATACATTCACCGCCGTGCGGACCTGGCGCGCCACCGATTCGAGCGGCAATGCGGCTGAATGCACCCAGACCGTGTCGGTGCTGGACACCACCGCGCCGGTCGTCAGCATCACCAGCCCCACCAACGGCGCGATGTTCATTGCGCCGGCCGATTTCACCGTCCTTGCCGACGCGCAGGACACCAATGGGGGCATTGCCCGGGTCGAATTCTTTGCCAGCACCAATCGCTTCGGTGAGGCCACCAACGGTGCGCCCTACTTCGCAGTCACCAGTGGTGTGCCGGCCGGCACCTACGTATTGACGGCGCGGGCAACCGACGCGTGCGGGAACATGAGGACGTCCGCACCCGTGAGCATCAACGTGATTGACCGCCCGCCGCTGACAGTTGTGCGGTCCATGCGCCTGAATCCGGCCACCAGTTTGTATGAAATCCGGGTGCGGGTGACCAATCCGACGTATTCATTCTTCGATGCGGTCCGGGTGCTTGTCGAGGGCCTGCCGCCCACGATCCAGGTTTACAATCCGTCCGGCACGACCAACGGTGTGCCCTACGTGGAAACGCAGTTTGCGGTAACGCCCGACGGCACCTCCGTGGAGTTCGTGATCGAGTTTTACACGACTTCCGGCGTTGTTCCGAACCCGACCTTCCGGCCGCAACTGATTTCCGCCAACCGGCCCGGCGGCACGGCGGCGTTGTTCGGCACGGCGCAACCGCTGCACCGCGCGCTGATGCTGCCCAACCGGACCTTCCTGATCGAGTTCCCGAGTCTCTCGAACCGGGTGTATTACGTGCAGTACAGCACCAATTTGACCGACTGGAAAACCGCCCAACCCGCCATCGCGGGCAGCGGCAACTGGTATCAATGGCTGGACGGCGGCCTGCCCAAGACGGACAGCCCGCCCGCCACGACGCCGAAACGATTCTACCGCCTGATCTTGCTGCCCTGATCCGAACCTGAATCAATCCATATGAAAAACCATCTGATTCGCTCCTCCAAGCCGGCGCTCACCATGCTGGGCGTCCTGCTCCTGTGTGTCACGGCGCCCGCCGCCGAGCCAGTGCCGTTGACCAAAACGGAAACCGAAACGCTCAACCGATTTTCGGCCAGCTACCGGATGCTGTTCAACGCCGGTGTGAGTTTCAAAAAAATCGGCGGCTTCAGCCCGGTGGGTCATTTCGTGCCGGGGGCCGGCGATCAACCCGCCAACCCGGGCCCGGCCACCGGCGGTATTGAAAACCGCACGTACGAGGACGGCTACAACTGGGTGGATAACAACAACAACACCTACGATGGTTTGCCTCCGGCCACGCGTTACTGGGGCTACGACAACGCAAGCCAGGTGGTGGATGACCGGTACATCGTGATGCACAGTTCTTCGGCGCCGGCCAACGTGTCGTCCGATGACCGGTGTGATAATCCGCAAAGCGGCTTCGAGTTGGCTTATCAGCGGGAGCTTGGCCGCAAAGAAAAATGGAGCTGGGGTCTGGAAGGCGCGTTCGGCATCACCTGGTTCAACATTGATGACGGGCGGACGCTTGCCGGCGATGTCAATCAGGTCAATGATTCCTTCGAGGTGCCCGCGGACGAAGAAGGCTTCCGTTTCATCCCGCCGGCCGGACACCAAGGCAGCAATCTCGCCGGACCATTGCTGGGCAGCGAACCCACCCGCACCACCGCGTTGATGCCCGGCGGTGCGATTATCACCGGCAAACGGAGTTTCGACGCCCATTTGTACGGCATCCGTTTCGGGCCGTATGTGACGTTTCCGCTGAAGGAAAACATCACGTTCACGCTCAACGGCGGCCTGGCAGTCGCCTACGTGGACAGCGATTTTTCCTTCTACGAAACAGTGACGATTTCAGACGTCGGCACGGAAACACACAGCGGGTCGGGTTCGCACAGTGACTGGCTGGTCGGCGGCTACGTGGGCGGAACCTTCGCGCTGGATTTGACCCGGCAGAAAGACTGGCAACTCGTCGTTGGCGCCCAATACCAGAACCTGGGCGATTATACGCACAAGGAAGGCGGCCAGAAGGCCGTGCTCGACCTGAAGGCGGCAGTTTTTGTGACAGTGGGCGTAAACTATTCGTTCTAGGCGAAGGGCATCCGGCAGTTCGCTTGCCAGCCGCAGTGAACTTTACAGGGACACAACACACACAAATGAAGAATCGAATCAAACTATTGATCGCGGATGATCATCCGGTCGTCCGACGGGGAATCAATCTGTGCCTCGCACAGCACGCAAACATCATCATCGTTGGTGAAGCCAGCGACGGCGAGGAAGCGGTGCGCCTGGCGCGCACACTACAACCGGACCTCCTGCTGGCGGACATCAACATGCCGCAGATGAACGGCCTGGCGGTGACCGAACTGTTGCGGCGCGAAATGCCGAAGATCAAGGTCCTCATTCTGTCCGGTCAGGGACAACCGGAGGGCGTGATGCGCGTCGTCCAATCCGGCGCCCAAGGCTTCGTGCTCAAAGAGTCGCCAACCGAGGAACTGGTGCGCGCCATCGAAACCGTGCATGCCGGCGGGACCTTTTTCAGTTCGCAAGTGGCGCAATCCGCGCTCAACCGGTTTGTCCGCCGGCCGACGACTCCGAACGACACCCCACATTTGACACATCGCGAACGCGAGGTGCTGACCCAGATCGCGGACGGTTTGAGCAACAAGGAAATCGCCATCCGCCTGGGCGTCGGCGTCCGCACGGTGGAAACGCATCGGGAACGCATCATGCGCAAGCTCGACATCCATCACGTCGCCGGCCTGACCAAATTTGCCATCGCCCGGGGCTGGGTTTCCCTGGAACAACCGGTCGCCGCCTGAACGCCGGCCACTGATTTCAAGAATTCAAGCCGAAGGACCGACGGAATTACCACCCCCACCCCACGGAGCACCGGCCGGGCGGATGAAGCGCGATGCGTTTCATCCGCCTTCCGTTTGGGCGTCGCGCCCCTTCGATTCGGGCCACGCCGGGGTCACTCCGCCCTTGTGAAGAGCGTGTGACTAAGATTCAATAACTCCGCTTTGCTCAAACGGTCATTTTTTATTTTAGTGGCGGCATGATTGATTCAGTTGCAGAAAGTACCGGCGGCGTGGCGGACTTGAAGAAGGCCCGCCGTCGCAAAATGCCGGCCGCCGAAGCCGCGCGCGCCGACCGCCTGCCCCCGTACGCGCCCGAGGCGGAACAGGGCGTGCTCGGTTGCATTCTCCTTTCGCCGAATGAATGTCTCGGCGAATGCATCCAGAAACTCAAAACCGAGGCCGAGGTGTTTTATGACCTGCGACACCAGACGATTTACCAAACCTTGGTGGGCATGTACGACCGCCGCGAGGCCATTGACATCATCACGCTGCAACAGCGCCTCGCCGACCAGCAGCAGCTTGAGCCCATCGGCGGTATTCCGTACCTGAACAGCCTGCAGGACGGCGTGCCGTCGGCGGCGAACCTTTCCTACTATCTCGACATCGTGCAGGAAAAGTTTCTCCTGCGGAAAATGATCCACACCTGCACGGACGTCATCAGTCGCGTGTACGATTTCGACGGCGACGTGGAGGCGCTGCTGGACCAGGTTGAAAGCGAGGTGCTGCGGTTGAACGAGTCGCGCGTGCAGGGCGGCGCCACTCCGATCAAGCAACTCGTGACCGAGGCGATTCACACGACGGAGAATTTTTTCAACCGCCGCGGCGAACTGGGCGGCGTGGGCACGGGCTTTCCGGACCTGGACAAGATGACCGACGGTTTGCACGGCGGAGAGATGATCGTGATTGCGGCGCGGCCGAGCATGGGCAAGACGAGTCTCGCGATGAACATCGCCGAGCACGCGGCGCTGCAACAGAAGATGCCGGTGGGCGTGTTCAGCCTGGAAATGACGGCCGAGTCGCTCGTGCTGCGCATGCTGTGCTCGCTCGCGCGCGTGAACCTGCGCAGCATCCGCGAAGGCTTCATGTCCGAAACGGATTTCCCCAAGCTGACCAGCTCGGCGGGCCGGCTGGCCAATGCGCCGCTGTTCATTGACGACACGCCGGGGCTTTCGATCCTGCAATTGCGCGCCCGCGCCCGGCGGCTGGCGCAGCAGCACGGCATCAAACTTTTCGTCATTGACTACCTTCAACTGCTCCATTCTACTGCGCGGCGTTCGCAGGAAAACCGGCAGCAGGAAATTGCGGATATTTCCAACGGGATCAAAGCGCTGGCCAAAGAACTGAAGGTCCCGGTGATCGTCTTGAGTCAGTTGAACCGCGAGTTGGAGAAGGACAAGAGCCGCAAGCCGCGTTTGTCAGACTTGCGCGAGTCGGGCGCGATTGAACAGGATGCCGACCTCGTGGGTCTGCTTTACAAGCCGAGCAGCGGCGACGACGACGAGGGCGGGGCGCCCGAAGAGCTGGATGGCATTCCGGTGAACCTGCTCATCGCCAAACAACGCAATGGTCCGACCGGCGATGTGAATTTGACGTTTTTGAAATCATACACCCGCTTTGAAAGCGCCGCCAAAGTCAGCGATGAAGATGTGCCGGGTAACTGAGCCGTGATGAAATTACTGCTTCGCCTTTGCGGGCTTTGTGCCTTGTTGACCTGCCTGCCCGTGTGGGGTCAGTTGACCCCCGTGAAGGTTTTCCGCATTGACATCAGACACATCGGCCCCGCGAAGGTCAGCGACGAACTCATCCGCGACAACATCCGCATCAAGCCCGGCGACTCGTTCACGTCCCCGATCGCGATGAACAACACCATTGATGACGACGTGCGCAATCTGTACGCGACCGGGCTCTTCTACAACGTCCGGGTGGCCGCTGATCGCGCCACCGACGGCGGATTGATCCTCGTTTACATCGTGCAGGGCCGTCCGACGCTGACGGCCATCAAGATCGAGGGCAACAAGAAGTACAGCGATTCCAAGATCAAAAAGAAAATCACCTCGAAGGTCGGCGAACCGCTGGATGAACGGAAATTGTTTTCCGACACGCTGGCCATCCGGGAACTTTACCAAAAATCCGGCCGTTACGCCACGACCGTCACGAACACGGTCAACATTGACGAGGTCGCCGGCCGGGGCACGACCACCTTTCTGATCACCGAGTATCCGAAGATCAAAATCACCAGCGTGAATTTCATCGGCGCGCAGCACTTCACGGAGAAGAAATTGCGCAAGCAGATTAAGACCAAGAAATATGGCATGTTCTCCTGGCTGACCGGCCGCGGCAAATTCAAGGAAGACCAGTTCGAGCAGGACCGCGAACGGCTCGCGGAGTTTTACCGGAGCCAGGGCTACATTGATTTCGATATCAAGGACGTGAAATTCGAGAACCCCACGCCCACGACGATGGTGATCCAGATCAGCATTTACGAGGGACAGCAATACAAGGTGGGCACCGTCACGTTCTCCGGCACGACGATGCTGCCCACCAACCGCGTGGAACAGGCCTTCAAGCTCAAGCCCGGCGCCGTGTTCGTGCCGGGCGACCTGAGCAAGGACATCGAATCGGTGGAAGACTATTACGGCGCGCGCGGCCACATTGATGTCACCACGGCCACGGGCGACCTCCAGGTCAAACGCGTGGCCAACACACAGACCGGCACCATGGATTTGAAATACAAGGTGAACGAAGGTCAGGCGTCCTACATTGAGAAGATTGACATTCGCGGCAACACGAAGACCAAGGACCGGGTGATCCGGCGCGAACTGGCGGTTTCCCCGGGTGAAATCTACAACACCGTCCGCGTCAAGATCAGCAAGAAGCGCCTCGAAGGTTTGAACTACTTTGAAAAGGTGGATACGCGCCCCGAGGACACCACGATTCCCAACCGGAAGAACCTGGTCGTCAGCGTCGAGGAGAAGAACACCGGCAACATTTCGGTGGGCGCGGGCTTCAGTTCCGTGGATGCGCTCGTGGGTTTTGCCGAGGTCAGCCAGGGGAATTTCGATTTGTTTCATCCGCCGACCTTCACCGGCGGCGGACAGAAAATCCGGCTGCGCGTCCAATTGGGCACGGAACGCCAGGATTACGTCCTGTCCTTCGTCGAACCCTGGTTTCTCGGCCGCAAGCTCTCCCTCGGGGTTGATTTCTATTACCGCGACCTGGATTTTCAAAGCGTTGACGACCTCTACACGGAAACCCGCGCCGGCATCCGCGTCAGCCTGACCCGCGCCCTGTGGAGCGATTTTCTCATCGGCAGCGTCTGGTACAACATCGAAAACGTCGGCATCCACCTGGACAATGACCAACACGGCACCGAACAAATTCTGGTCACCGACGGGCGCGAGCAACGGTATGTCATAGATGAGTCCAATACCCCGGAGGCGATTCTCGAAGAGTCCGGCTACTCGCTCCTATCCCGAGTGGGGTTCTCGCTGGCTTACGACACGCGCAACAGCACGTTGCTGCCGGATGCCGGCCAACGGACGGAATTCTCCATGGAATTCACCGGGGGACCGCTGGGCGGAGACAAGGACTTCTACAAAACTGAACTCAAGAGCGCCTGGTACATCCGCGGCCTGTTGAAGGGCCACGTGCTGGAATTGACCGGCCGCACTGGTATTGCGGACAGCTTCAATGGCTCGGACGTGCCCTTTTACGAGCGCTATTACCTGGGCGGCCTTTACTCGCTGCGCGGCTTCGAATACCGCGGGGTGAGCCCGCGCGATCCGACCTACGGCATCAATCCGAACATGTCGGACGAACCAATCGGCGGCGATACTTACTGGTTTGGTTCGGCTGAATACAGCATCCCGGTCATTGAGAAGGAGAAGATGGTCGGCGTCCGGTTCGCCCTTTTCTATGACATCGGCAACGTGATGGCGGATCCCTACGACTATCAATTTGGGAACTACAGTGATGATTGGGGCATCGGGTTGCGGCTGAATCTCCCCATCGGGCCGTTGCGGCTGGATTACGCCTTCCCGCTTCAACACGACGAATTCAACAGCGGCAACGGCCGCTTCCAGTTCGGGGTCGGTTACACGCGCGGATTCTAAGCATGAACCTGTTTCTCCTATCCAATTGGTCGAGGTTCTTGGCGACTGCCGGTGCGCGGCGGTTGCTGCTGGGCGCGTTGACTTTGTCGTGGCTGCCCGGCGCGGTCGCCGCCGCCACGCCCGGCGACGCCCGTTTGACCGCGCCCGTCAACCTTCCCCTCTACTTCGAAGCGGCCGCCGGCGCGAATCTTGAAACCGGCTCGTTTCTGGCGCGCGGCCGCGGCTGCAACTTCTTTGTCACGCCAACGGAAGCCACGCTGACGCTCATCAAGTACGAGCTGCCCGCGGAGGTTGCGCGGATTGAACGCGGCCCGGGCGCGCGCCCGGCCGTGGCGCAATCGCGCACGCTGCATTTCAACTTCCCGGGGGCGAACCCGCGCGCCCGGATTACGGGCGCCGGGGAATTGACCGGGAAAGTCAACTACCTCCTCGGCAAGGACCCGGCGCGGTGGCGCACGGGCGTCCCGCTGTTCGCGCGCGTCAACGTGGAAAAAATCTACCCCGGCGTGGACCTGGTTTACTACGGGAACGAACGGCGGCTCGAGTATGATTTCACCGTTGCGCCCAAGACGGACCCGCGGGTCATTGCGCTGCGTTTTACCGGCGCGGACCAGGTCCGGTTGAATGCGCAAGGCGACTTGGTTTTCGCCCTGGGCGCGGACGAAATCGTCCAGCCCAAACCGCGCATCTATCAAACCGTCGCGGGTCTGTCCAAGGAAATCTCGGGCGGATACGAGTTTGCCGATTCGCGGACCGTCCGGTTCCGCATCGGCGACTACGATCCTGAACTGCCGCTCGTCATAGACCCGGTACTCGGTTATTCCACCTATTTCGGCAAGGCCGGCACGGATATCGGCTGGGATATCGCCGTGGACAAGTCCGGCACCAACGGCGCCATCTACATCGCCGGGGAGAGCACGTCTCCCAACCTGCCGGTTACCACCACGAACACCTTCGGCGGAGGCTTCAGCGCCGGTGATGTCTTTGTGGCGAAGTTCAACCAAACTGGCAGCGCCATTTCCTATCTCACCTATCTGGGCGGCAATGGCGAGGACGGTGCGCTGGCCATCACGCTGGACTCACAGGGAAATGCGTGCATCACGGGCTTTACCACTTCCACAAATTTTCCAACGCCGAACGGCATCTTCACCAACATCTCCGGCCCGGCGTACCCCGGGTTGGGGGTTTACCAGGAGGATGCGTTCATTGCCAAGCTCAACGGCACCGGCCAGTTGATCTATTCGACCTACCTGGGCGGCACCAATACCGACCTCGGCGTCAGCATCGCCGTGGACTCCGCGGACAACGTCTATGTTTCCGGCTCCACCGACTCGACGAATTTCTACATGGTCAACGCCGCCTACCCGAGTCCCTTTGGTCAGGACGATGTGTTTGTCGCCAAACTGAACAGCACCGGCACCGCGTTTCTCTATACAACTTTCATCGGCGGCATCAATGACGATCACGGTGACGGAATTGCGGTGGACGGCGCCGGCTGCGCCTACGTTACGGGCTACACCCTCTCAACGAATTATCCGACCACCCCCAACGCACCGCAACGCTACCTGAACAATCCGGCCACCAACGCGACCGGTTACTTCATCGGTTATCGCGACGCGTTCATCACCAAACTCAAATCGGACGGCAGCGGTCTGGAGTTCTCGACACTGATCGGGGGCGCTCTCAACGACACCGGCTTCCGCGTCGCCGTGGATGCCGAAACCAACGTGTATGTGACCGGCTCCACCCTGTCGGCGAATTTCCCGATTCACCCGGCCTGGAACACCAATATCCCCCAGGGTGTCCTGTATGGTTACTTGGATGTGTTTGTCGCCAAGCTCGCGGCCAGCGGCACGAACTGGGTCTATTCGGTCCTGTTCGGCGGCGCGGGTCAGGACGAGGGCTGGGACATTTGCGTGGATGCCAAAGGCCGGGCGCATGTGATCGGTGAAACCTATTCAGTCAACTTCCCGACGATCAACACCAATGGCAATCTGCGGGGGACCTATATTGGCGTGCCAGATGTCTTTGTTTGCTTGGTGAACAGCAACGGCACGGCGCTCCTGTTCTCGGCCTACCTCGGCGGCACCGCCGCTGAATTCGGCAACGGCATCGAGACGGACATGGCCGGCAATGACTATCTGGTGGGCCAGACGTTTTCGATCAATTTCCCCACGGTGGCGGCTTACCAGACCAATTGGGGAGGCGGCTACGATGCGTTTGTCGCCAAGATCCTGGTCGAACCCGTGCTCCACGAGACTGCCGTGGGTACCAACGTGGTCCTCCATTGGGCGGGGTATTCGCCGGAGTTCAAGCTTCAATCGAACACCAACATCGTCGCGAGCAACGGCTGGGTGACTGTGCCCACGCCACCGGTGCTGGTCAATGGTTGGGAAACCGTCACCTTGGGAGCGACCAACGGTCCCCGGTTCTTCAGATTGCGCTATCCTTAGCTGTTCCCGACCACCGGGCGAACAAACAAGGTTGATGCGCGCCAGCGACTGCCGCGCACGGTATTCCTCCTGAGGAATCAACGTTTTCCCCTGAACGAATTGACCGACGACCATGTCTCATTTCCCGTCTTGTGCCCTGCGCCCCCACAGGCCCGCCTGCCGGCAGCCGCATATTTTGGGTTGGCGCTGGCCGCAAAATCTGGTTTGCTTTGTTTATGAAAAATTTGTTTCGCAGAATTCTGCTGGCCGCCTTTCTGGCCGGCGTGCTGACCGTTCCCGCCTTCGGGCAGACGCGCATTGCCACGGTGGATTTACGCAAGCTCTTTGACAATTACTGGAAGACCAAGCAGGCCGACACCGCGCTCAAAGACCGCGCCGCCGATCTCGACAAGGAATACAAGGACCTGAAGGACGATTACCAGAAATTGAAGGAAGACTACCAGAAACTGATGACGGATGCCAACGACCAGGCCGTGTCCGCGGAGGAACGGGACAAACGCAAGCAGGCCGCCGAAGCGAAACTCCGGAGCATCAAAGACACCGAGGAAGCCATCGTGCAATTCGAGCGGCAGGCGAAAAGCACGCTCGGCGACCAACGCCTTCGGATGCGTGAAAACATCCTCACCGAAATCCGCACCATCGTGAATGCCAAAGCCAAGTCGGCCGCCTTCTCGCTGGTGCTGGATGTCGCCGCGGATAGTGCCAACGGCACGCCCTTTGTCCTTTACACCAGCGGCGACAACGACCTGACCGACGACGTACTCAAGCAGCTAAACCTCGGCGCGCCGATGGAATTGCCCAAGACCGCGGCCGACTCCAAGAAGGACGAGGCGAAGCCCGACGCATCCAAGAAGGAAGACAAGGCGAAGTAATCCGCGGCCGGCGAGACTCGCCGCGTGAAGCGGCGGTGCCCACCACTATCCTGCTCGTGGCAGACCGTGGACCTTGCCGGCATTCCGCGATCAAAACCACGCAAGGTTTCCGGTTGGAGCGCTGAAATCCGCTCGACATGCGGTGCGCTGTTTCCTTAAATCATTCCGGGCTTGGCAGCCAGGAATGATGATGAACACGGGATGCTTCAAGGGCTTCGGCCTGTTTCTGCTCACTGCGGTTGCGGCGCACAGCGCCGAGATCATCGTGGACGACACCGATGGCGTACTGGGCGCAACCCGCGCCCCGGTAACAGCAACCGTCAAATTAAGCCCGAGCGAACGGCGCGCGGCGGAACAGGGACGCTTGCACTTGCAGGAACTCACCTCCCCGTCATCCGCGCCCATCCCCGTGCAGCTTTTTTCAACCAGCGACAACGGTCGCCAAACGCAAATTTGCTGGCTGATGCCGCCGTGGGGGAAAGGCCGGCGCACCTTCAAGCTGGAGCGGGCATCCGAGGTCGCCGGTCCGGCAATTTCCGCGCAGGCGGATCCGCACAGCGGCCAGTTTGACATCACGGACGCTCAAAAGCCGGTGTTGCGCTACAACTACGCGACCGTTGAACCGGGCGCCATCATTTCCGAAGTGGCTACCAACTCCCGCATCTACGCCCGCGCGCGCAGTGACTACATTCACCCGCTCTTTGGGCTGGATGGCGAGACGTTGACGAAAGACTGGTCGCGGGATCATCCGCATCACCGCGGCATTTACTGGGCCTGGCCGGAAGTGGACTGGCGCACCAACCGCGGCGACCTGCATGCGTTACAGCATGTTTTCGCGCGGCCAACCGGCAAATGCAAGACGAGCAGCGGCCCCGTCTTTGCCCAGATTGAGGCGGAGAATCTTTGGAAGTGGGGGGACACCAACGCGGTCGTTCACGAACGCGCCGTCATCCGCGCCTACCGGGCAACCGGTGATGATCGCATGGTTGATCTCGAATTTGAATTCACAGCGCTCGACGAACCCGTGCTGCTCGCGCGCCGGCAGACGCTTCATTATGGCGGGCTGAACCTCCGGTTTGCGAAAGTCGAAGATCAGCAAATCATCACCAACACCGGCCCGGCCCAGGTCACACCTCGCGCGGCGTGGGCGGAACTGTTCGGAAAATTCGACGGGGCGACGAACCCGTCCGGCGTCGTTATTTTACAACACGGTGTCAATCCGGATTACCCCGGCGACTGGGTCACGTATCCAAACTTGAACTGGCTGCAGCCCACCTTTCCCGCCAGCGGCACGCGTTACGAATTGCAGAAAGGCCGGCCGCTCGTGTTGCGCTTTCGCCTTTGGCTGCACCGCGGCGGGAACTCTGCCGGGGAAAAGTGCGCGGCCCGGTGGCAGGCATACCAACTGTCAGCCACCCCGAAATTCTTTCCAATTTCCACGGACTTGAAACGTCCAAGCTCATCATGAATAACGAAACCAGTTCGTCCCGCCGCGAGTTCATTCAAAAGGCCGCCACCATCACCGCCATCGGCTTTGCCGCGCCGCATCTGGCGCTGGGGGCAAGTGCGAAACCAGCGCGCAAGGTTTCGCCCAACAGCCGCATCCACGTCGGCCTTATTGGCTGCGGCGGCATGGGCCGTGCAAACCTCGGCAATTGTGCGCGCCAGCCGGACGTGGTCGTGACGGCCGCGTGCGACGTGTTCGACGCGCGGCTCGAAGCCACGGTCGAGTCCTACAAACCGACCTGCAAGGGCTACACCGATTTCCGCGAGATGCTCCAGCAACCCGATCTCGATGCCGTCATCATCGCCACGCCGCCGCATTGGCATTGTTTGCAGGCCATCGCCGCGTGCGAGGCAGGCAAGGACATTTACGTGCAAAAACCGATGACGCTCCATCTCGGTGAAAGTTTCGCCATCCGTAATGCCGTCAAGCAGCACAATATCATTTCCCAGGTCGGCACGCAGATTCACGCCTCGGACAATTATCGCCGCGTGGTCGAATACATCCGCAGCGGGAATCTGGGCGAGGTCGGCGTCGTGCGCACCTTTGATGTGATGAACCAGACGCCTGCGGGCGTCGGCCACGCCAAGGACAACGCCATGCCCGAAGGCATGAACTGGGACTTGTGGTGCGGTCCGGCGGAACTCATTCCCTACAACCGCATCCTGGCGGCCAACGCC
This sequence comes from uncultured Bifidobacteriaceae bacterium, assembly GCA_964458575.1. GTDB lineage: Bacteria > Verrucomicrobiota > Verrucomicrobiia > Limisphaerales > JADLHS01 > CAYWMD01. The sequence continues at coordinate 49,371 of CAYWMD010000048.1, forward strand.
TACAATCATTGCTCTTGGATGGCTTACAGCGGCGGCTGGACGCCCGGCATGGCGCCGCACATTATTGATCTGCCCGTCTGGGCGTTGAACCTCGGTTTTCCCTCGGAAACCAGTTCATCCGGCGGCCGTTTTGTCATCAACGACGACGGCGACGCCTATGATCACCACGAAGTCCTCTGGCGTTATCCAAAAATGACCATGACTTGGATGTCGTCGCTCACGAACAGCTACGCTTTCGATCTCAATGGCAAGCTGGGCGAAAACGGCGAGCTCGAACGCGCGCGGCGTCTGGGCATTTACTTCCACGGCGTCAACGGGACGATGTACGCGAATTACGGCATGTTCAAAATCGTACCCGAGGGCGACGCGATGAAGGACAAGCAACCGCCGCCGCCTTCCATTCCGCCGTCCCCGGGCCAGGAACGCGAGTGGCTCGATTGCATCAAAACGCGCCAGCAACCGCTGTGCAGCGTCTTCTATCATGTGCACGTGGACGTGCCGATCGTTCTCAGCCTGCTCTCGCTCAAATTGAAGCGGTCCATCAAATTTGATTCCACGAAGGAATGGATCGTCGGCGACCGCGAAGCGGCAAAGCTCGCCGTGCCGAAATACCGGTCGCCGTGGAAATTCCCGAAGCAATACCTCTCATGACCTCGCAGGAACTCGTCCACCGCGCCTTGAAAGGGGAGGCGATTCCCCGTCCTGCCGTCGGCCCGCTTGCCTCGCATTATCACGCCGCGGTCGGCGGCGTTTCGCTGCGCGACTACACCCTCAACGCCGAACTCCTTGCCGATTGTGTCGTCCGATACCATCGAAAATTCAAGCCGGACGCGGTGTGGATGTCGTCCGACACCTGGGTGAACGCCAGCGCCCTGGGCGTGCCGTGCGCTTTTCCCGGCGAGGACCAACCCATGGGCGGCACCGGCGAAACGATCGTCAATAACGCAGCTGACATTGACCGCCTGCCGCCGCCCGATCCAAACACGCAGGGTCGTTGGCCGCTCATGATCGAAGCGTTGCGCCGCATTCGGCAGGAACTCGGTCCGGATGTGTTCATCATTGGGTGCTTCGACCAGTATCCCTTCTCACTCGCCTGCTGCGCGATGGGCATGGAGCGCGTCATGGTGGAAGTGACGGAAAATCCGGAGCTGGTCCGGGCGCTGATGACTCGCTGCGCCGATTACACGGTCGCGTACGCCTGCGCCCTCGCGGAAGCGGGCGCGGACATGTTGAGCGGGGGCGCTTCGACCGGCGCGTTGCTCGGCCCGAAATTGTACGCCGAAATCGCCGCGCCATTCGAGCGCGAGGTCATTGCCCGGATCAAAGCCCGGACCCGCCGGCCGGTTTCGCTGCACATGTGCGGCAATGCCAAACCGGTGCTCGCGACGATGGCCCAATCCGGTGCGGATTGTTTGGAAATGGACCAGCGCACCGATATGCGGGACGCGGTCAAAGTCATCCCCCGGAACGTTGCCATTTGGGGCAACCTGGATCCGGTGGCGGTGCTTGCCCGCGGAACGCCCCAGGATGTTGTCCACGCGGTGAAGGATTACGTCGGCATCATGAACACCGCGGGCCATGAGCGTTTTGTGGTCAGTTCCGGCTGCACACTCGCCATGGAAACGCCGGACGAAAACCTGCACGCGCTCATTAACACGGCGAAGAACTGGCCAAACGTGTGATTTGCGGCAACCGGCGTGCGGAGGCTCAGTCCAAACAGCGCAAACGTGACCTCCGGGAAAGTGCGAGCCTGGTTACCCTGACCACTGCATCAAGTTGAACCATGAAAAACCTCGGCGTTCTCATTCACGGCGCGGGCTGGGTTTCCACCCAGCACATCGCCGCCTTTCAAAACAATCCACACGCACAAGTGCTCGCGGTTTGCAGCCGCACGCTGGACAGCGCCCGCAAACGCATCGCCGAAGCGGGACTGAACAACGTCGCCGCCTACGACAACCTCGACCGTGCGCTCGCCCATCCCGGCGTGGACATCGTTTCGATTTGCACGCCACAACATCTGCATTGCGAAAATGTCCTCAGCGCCGCGCACGCGGGCAAACACCTCGTCATCGAAAAACCGGTGGCGAACAGCGTCGCGGAGTTGCGACAGATGCGCGACGCCGTTCGCGCCGCCGGCGTGCGGACGGTCGTGAGCTTCGTGCTGCGCTGGAATCCGCTGTTTCAAAACATAAAACGCCTGCTGGCGGAGGACGCCTTCGGGCGGCCTTACTACGTGGAAGCGGATTACATCAGTCACAACGGCAGTTGGTGGGGTGGCTGGAAGGATGCGCACACCGTGAAACAGGGCGTGAGCGCGATGCTCGTGGCCGGTTGCCATGCGATTGATGCGCTGCGCTGGTTCGCGGCAACCGGCGAGTTCGAGGCGGCCACCCCGGTGGAGGTTTTCGCGATGCGCGGCGGCTATCGCAAGGGCAGCACCCACGACTACAATCCCCTCACCAACTCGTGGCACGATGAAAAACTGCCGATGGAATACGACGGCCTCGAAGTCGCGCTGGTGAAATTCAGCAACGGCGTGCTGGGCAAGGTGAGCGTCAACGCCGATTGCATCATGCCCTACCGCTTTCCTTTCCGCATGTTTGGGAGCAAAGGCTCGGTGTTCGACAACCGCATCTGGTCACACCAGTTTCCGGAGCAAAAGGAGTGGCAGGAAATCGCCGGGATTCTCCCCGACTCCAGCGACGTGCGCCACCATCCGTTTCAAGGCGAGATGAATCACTTCGTGGAATGTATTCAGGCCGGTCGCGAATCACACTGCAACCTGGAGGACGTCAGCAAAACCCACGAAGTCGTCTTTGCCGCGCTGCGTTCGTACGAAACGCAGCAACCGGTGCGTCTGCCACTGACAACCTGAGACCGCGGACGCGGGGAAGTTTCAATTACCGGCTTCGGTTTGGGCCACTATCTCCGGCCAGCGCGGATGCCGGCAAAACATGGTGTGGCCGAAGGGGATCTTGTATTGGCACCCCGCGGCGTCCGCCGTTTCACACTCGCAGAACTCTTTAACCACGCCAATCCGCCGGGCGCGGCAGTTGGGAGAAACGGCAGGACTTTGATTTCCGCCG
>CAYWMD010000049.1:0-48394 GCA_964458575.1 uncultured Bifidobacteriaceae bacterium
CTCTCCCATCGGATGGGAGAGGGCCGGGGTGAGGGTTGAGGGTAAAGCGGTCACTGTTGAATTATCATGAAAACCACCATTCTGATCCTCTGCACCGGCAACTCGTGTCGCAGCCACATGGGCGAAGGCATCCTTCGCGCGGCGGCCGGCGACTTGATCAACGTTCAAAGCGCCGGCTCGAAGCCCGCCGGCTTCGTTCATCCGCTCGCGATCAAGGCCATGGCGGAGATCGGCATTGATATTTCCGGTCATCGCTCCAAGCCGCTGACGGAATTTCTGAACGAACCGGTCCAGACCGTCATCACGGTTTGCGGCAAGGCGGACCAGGTATGCCCGGTCTTTCCCGGCCAGGTGAAGCGGCATCACTGGCCATTTGATGATCCGGCGCACGCCACCGGCAGCGACGCCGAGCAGATGGAGGTGTTCCGCCGTGTGCGGGATGAAATGCGGCGCGTGTTTGAGACGTATGCGGCCGAATTGCGCACCGCGATGAAATAAAGTTCCAGATTCCAAGCTCCAGCTCCACAGAACACCCAAGCCCCAAGCACCAATCTCAGCACGCGCAACGCAGATTTGATGATTTGAAGTTTGGGGTTTCTCTGGAGCTTGGAAGTTGATGCGTGGGGGTTTTGTTTCGTCACCCAATCGTCACAATCCCGTTACATTCTTGTTGCCCGGTTTGGATTGTGTGACTCTGGTTCGCGTGATATTCAGGCCACGATGAAGACCACGATTTTGGTGGTGGACGATGAGCCGGAGGCGGTTGAACTCGTGGAGTTCAATCTCCGCTCGGCCGGTTACAGCGTCACCACGGCGGCGGATGGTGAGGAGGCCTTGAAAAAAGCCCGGGCGACCCTGCCGGCGCTCATCGTTCTCGATCTCATGCTGCCAGAGATTGACGGCATGGAAGTCTGCAAGCTGCTGCGGCGCGATCCCACCACCGCTGGCATTCCCATCATCATGCTCACGGCCAAGGCCGCGGAAATTGACCGCGTGCTGGGTCTTGAATTGGGTGCGGACGATTACATCACCAAACCGTTCAGCCCGCGCGAACTGGTCCTGCGTGTGAAGAAAATTCTCCAGCGTCGTGAGGCCACGGAGGAACGGCAGGAAACCATGCGCTTTGGCGAGTTGAAGATTGACGTGCCGAAACATCAGGCAACGTGGCGGAACAAGCCCCTGGATCTGACCGCCACCGAATTCAAACTCCTGGTCACCCTCGTTCAACGCGCCGGCCGCGTCCAGTCCCGTGACGCGTTGCTCCGTGATGTGTGGGAATACGACACGGCGATTGACACTCGCACGGTGGACACGCACATGCGCCGGTTGCGGGAAAAACTCGGCCCGGCGGCAAAGCATCTCGACACCGTGCGCGGCGTGGGGTATCGCTTCGCGGAGTGATGTGGCCTGTCTTCGCCGTTCTTGCGTTGGTCGTCTTGGCTGCCGTGCATTTCGCATGGCGGCAAAGATTCCGTCAACAACAACACCGGATGCAAACCGAGCTGGAGGCCATCCAGCAGCGGCAGCAGCAAACGGCGGCGGAAGCGAAGGCCCAGCAACAGGTCCTGTTCAACAGCATGTTGGAAGGTTTGTTGTTGCTCGACCGCAACGGCCGGATTTACCTCGCCAACCGCGCCTTCAACAACCTCTTTGGTCAAACGACCGAACTTCGGGGCAAAACCATCCTGGAAGCGTTACGCGTGCACGAACTGGCCGCCCTGGTCGCGCGCGCCGAACGCGACGGGCAGGTGCTCGATTACGAATTGAAGCTGCCGCAGTTGAACGAACGCTGGTTGCAGGTCAACGCCGCTGTCATTCTGAATTCCGCGGGCGAGCGCGAGGGCACGATCCTGGTGTTTCGCGACCTGACGCGGCTCAAACAGCTCGAACGCACGCGGGAAGAATTCGTCGCCAACGTCAGCCACGAGTTGCGCACGCCGCTTTCCCATATCAAAGGTTACGTTGAGACGTTGCTGGATGGCGCGAAGGATGATCCGGAGGTTTCCACCCGCTTCCTGCAAACCATCGCGCGCAATGCGGACCGCCTGCGATTGCTCATCGAAGACTTGCTGACAATTTCGGAACTCGAATCCGGGCGCGTCATGCTGACATTGCAATCCGTCCCGCTTCAGCCGCTGGTGCAAAAGGTCCTCGACGATTTCAGGACCCGGGCCAAGGGCAAGAGTCTGACGCTCATAAATCATGTGCCGGAACTCTCGGCCCGTGCGGATTCCACGCGCCTGGAACAGGTTTTGTCTAACCTCGTTGACAACGCCATCAAATACGGCCGCAGCGACGGCCACGTCACCGTTGCCGCTGGCCTTGGTGAAGAGGGGAAAGTTCAGGTCTCTGTCAGCGACGACGGCCCCGGCCTGCCGGCGGAAGCCTTGGAACGCGTGTTCGAGCGGTTCTACCGCGTGGACAAGGCGCGCTCGCGCGAACAAGGCGGCACCGGCCTGGGGCTTTCCATCGTGAAACACATCGTCCAGGGCCACGGCGGCCGCGTCTGGGCCAAGAGCGAGCCGGGCAACGGCGCCACGTTTTTCTTCACGCTGCCGGTGGCTGCGTAGCGTCGGGCGTCCCGCCTGACGTAGAGGGCGGCATCTTGCCGCCCGGAAAGGCAATCCGAGCTGGTCCACTGCTACGCGCCTCACGGCCAGCGGACGCGGTAGAAACGGGCGGGATAATTCGTCCACTCCGGATCACTGAAAAAGAGTTGTCCGTTGGTAAGGGTACAACTTTCTCCGACGCGCGGCCTTGGATCAAAGCTTCCCAATCGCTTTGCTCAGGGCGTATTGCGACTTGTCGAAATCGGCCACGGCTTTGAAGTAGTCGAGCCGCGTGCGGGTCAGGTCCTGTTCGGCCTGAATCGTTTCCAACACCACGCCCACGGCGAATTCTTTCCGCTGCTGCGCCAGCCGCAGGCTTTCTTCCGCGGCGGCAAGGGCGCGTTTCGCGGTTTCCAGCTGGTCCGCCAACGATTGCCAGCGCGTGAAGGCTTCAACGACCTGCCGGGTGACTTCGTCCTTCAATTTATCGGAATTCAACTCGGCGATTTTCAGTTGGGCTTCCGTCGTCCGCTGTCGGCCGAGATCCAACAACCCGCCCGGTCCGATGCGCCAGCTTGCGCCCACCAGATAATCCTGCTGCCCGCCGAAGGTGTCGTTCCCGCCGTCCTGCCCGCCACCCAGGCCGCCCCAGAACGCTTGCGCACCCAGCGTCGGAATCAGCGGGCCATACTTGGCGCCGATCTTGGTGTCGCGCGCGGCGGAGGCGAGCGCCGTGCTTTGCTTCAATTCCGGTCGCGTCGCGAGTGTTTGCGCCACGAGCGAATCGAGCGTCCGGTTGGTTTCAATGAGTGTCAGCGGCGCGAGGTCGGCATCCTGCGCCACCAGTTCCACCGCGGGATCGAGGCGCAACACCTGCGCGAGCCGCGCGGCGGCGATGCGTTGCTGCTCCCTGGCCTGGCGCAGTCCGAGCCGGTTGCGTTCGACCTGAACGCGGGCCCGCAGCAAATCGCCTTTGAAGGCGATGCCGGCGGCGACGGCGTTTGCCAGTTGCTGTTCGTAGTCGCTGGAGATGCGGACGGCTTCGGTGGCCACGTTCACGGCGCTCTGCGCCAGGGCCAGTTCAAAGTAACCTTGGGCCGCAGCCAGCACGGTGTCTTGCCGCTGCGCTTCGAGTGCGTGATCGGCGGCTTGGGCGAGTTGCTTCGACGCCAGCGACGTGTAAATCGCGTCGCCGAGGTCGAGTTGCAGGCCGACCGTTGCGCCCGGTGCGTAGGAGTATTTGTCCGCGTTGACAATGTTCCCTTGCACATCCTGGGTGTTGTCCTCGTGTTTGCGGTAGGCGATGCCGGGCGACAACCACGGGAAGAATTGCGACACGGCGCTTTGGTGATGGGCTTTCGCCTCGGCCAGCCGTTCGCGGGCAATTTTCACATCGAGGTTTTGCGCGCCGGCGAGGCGGAGGGCGGTGGGAAGATCAATAGGCAAAGCGCTGTTCGTTGGTTGAGCGATTGCGGGAAGGATTAAGATTAAGAATAGGATTAAGATTAAGAACGAGTCCGCGCCATTGCTCTTCTTCTTAATCTTCATCTTAATCTTCCCCTTCATTTTCACTTCGCCTCCATCACATTTACGGTTGCGCCATCCGTTAAAGCCAGCTTGCCCACGAGAATCACCGCCTCGCTTCCTGTCAGCCCGCTCAAGACCTCGACCTTCGCGCCGTCGTTGAATCCAATCTTGATCGGTGTCTTCTTCGCTTTGCCGCCGTCGGCCACGAACGTGAACGCGCTGGTTTTTTCCAGCACGAGCGCTTCCACGGGAATCAAGAGCGTGTCCGAATGCTTCTCCACGCCGATCTTGATCATGGCGTACATCCCGGGTCGAAGGACGAGGTCGGTATTCGGCAAATCGGCTTCCACCAGCATGGTGCGGGTCGCGTCGTCAAGCGCGTAACTGAGACGGGTGACTTTGGTTTCAAACATTTTTCCCGCCAGACCTTCAACGGAGAATTTCACCGGTTGGCCAATTTGCACACGCGAAGCCTCAAGTTCCGGCACGGCAACCTGCACCCGGACCGTGTTGAAATCCGCGACCGTCACGATAGCCGCCGTTTGCGCCGCGCTGCCGGAAGTCGCAGCCGGAATAAAGGCGCCGGGATCAACAAATCGCGCGGTCACAATGCCGGAAAACGGCGCGGTAATCTTCGCGTAGCGCAACAACGTCTCGGTGTGTTCGAGATTGGCCCGGGCGATGTCCAGCCGGCCCAACGCTTCATCAACCGACTGAGGCGTGATGAGGTCGGGCGCTTTTTTTTGCGCGGCGCTGATGCGTTGGTGGTCGGTCTCAGCAACTTTCACCTCGGCTTTGTAACGGGCGAGATCGGCGAGCAATTCGGGCACTTCGATTTCGCCGAGTGACTGGCCGGCTTCCACGCGATCGCCTTTGTCCACGTTGAGCGATTTCAGGTAACCCGCGACCTTGGCGTAAAGCGTCGCCTGCTGATTCGCCTTGATGCTGCCGGGTAGTGTAACGAAGCGATGAATCTCGCCGCGGGTCGGAGTCGCTGTTTTGACCGCAACCGCGTCGGCGGCGTGAAGTGGGCCGGCGGCGGCGAGCAATGACAGCGCGACTGCGGCGGGAGTTGTCAGTGAACTATTTGCTTTCATGGTGAATGGTGAAAACGAACCGGGTTTCAATCATGGCCAACCGGAGTCACAAAATGCCCGCTCAACGGATCGTCGGGATCAAGCGAACGGGACTTGGTGCTCGCACGATTGCGCACCAGTGCAAACACCGCCGGCAACACCAGCAATGTCGCGATTGTGGCTGCCGCCAGACCACCGATAACCGCGCGTCCGAGCGGCGCGGTTTGGTCGCTGCCTTCGCCGAGGCCGAGCGCAAGCGGCAACATGCCGGCGATCATGGCGCAACTGGTCATCAAAATCGGACGTAACCGGCTGCGCGCTCCGTCCACGGCGGCATCGTTCGCCGTTCCACCGGCAATGCGTGCGCGCTCGGCGAAAGTCACGAGCAGGATCGCGTTGGCCACGGCCACACCCACGGCCATGATTGCGCCCATCGCGGATTGGATGTTCAGCGTCGTGCCCGTCAGCCACAACGCGAGCACCACGCCGGCAATCGCCGCCGGCACGGTGGACACGACGACGAGCGAAAGCCGCAGCGATTGGAAATTCGCCGCGAGCAGCAGGAAAATCACAACCACCGTCAGAAACAATCCCGTGCGGAAACCGTCGAGCAGTTGATTCAACGGCACAACCTGGCCGCGCAGATCGCATTTCGTTTTCGCATCCGGCGGCGGGCCGAGTTCGTCGAGGGCTTTATTGATTTCGCGGATCGCTTTGCCCAAATCCACGCCGTGAATATTCGCGGTGACACTGGCAACGCGCGCCATGTTGTAACGCTCGTAAGTGCCGACGGCCGTGCCGGGATTGATGTTTGCCACGTTGCGCAACAGCACCGTCTTGCCGCCCTCAGCCGTGACGGGGACATTTTTCAAGTCCTCGATGGTCTGCGTGCGCGACTCGGGAATTTGGACCTGAAGATTGTAGCTGATGCCGGATTTGGGGTCGGCCCAGAAATTCGCCACGGTGAACCGGCTCGACGTGGTGGCCGCGACGAGCGATTTCGTCACGTCCTCGACCTTGACGCCCAACAAACCGGCGCGCTCGCGGTTGATGTCCACGCCCACCGTCGGGAAATCGAGCGTTTGCGCAATCTGCACGTCGCGCAGGAATGGAATTTGTTTCAATCGCTCCAGGATTTTTTCCGCATGACCTTTGCTCACGTTCAAGTCCGGCCCGCTGACGGCGACCTCGATGGGCGTGGGCGAACCAAAACTCATCACGCGGGTGACGATGTCCTGCGGCTCGAACGACAACCGCACCTCCGGCAGTTCGCGCGCGAGCACTCCGCGCAGATGTTCCTTGAAATCTTCGACGCGTTTGCCAGCTTCGCGCTTGAGTTGCACGGCCAACCAGCCTTCCTCCGGTCCGCCGTTCCAAAGATGGACGAGGTTCACCGGAAAGCTCGAATTATGCACGCCCACGAGGCCGATGCTAACATCCACTTTGTCCGGCCCGCCCGCTTCGCGCGCGATGGTCGCGAGAATCTTCTGCGAGATTTGTTCCGTGATACCGACTTGCGTGCCGCTCGGCGCGCGAAAGCGCAACGCGAATTGGCCCGTGTCGGTCTTGGGAAAAATCTCCACACCGAGCCGGCTGCCACAAATCCAAATGACGAGCCCGGCCAAAATCACGTAAGCCGCCGTGACGAGCCAGGGCAATCGAACCACGCGGCCAACCAGTGCAGCAAAGTTGTGCGTCAACCGATCAAACGCGCCGCGCGCCGACGTGGCGTGCTCCAGTTCATCCTTCTGATGCGCCCGCACCATCCACACCGTCAACACGGGCACGAGCGTGCTCGACAGCAGGTAGGAAGCGACCATGGAGAAACCGACCGATAGCGCCATGGGAACGAACAGCGCCTTGGCCGCGCCCACCATGAAAAACGCCGGGATGAAAACTGCCAGGATGCACAACATCGCCAGCAATCGTGGGATGGTGGTTTCCTCGGTGGCATCGCGGGCCGCCCGCGCCGCGCCGGCGCCGTGCGCCAGATGCGTGTGGATGTTTTCCATCGTCACAGTCGCTTCGTCCACGAGAATGCCCACGGCCAGCGCCATGCCGCCGAGCGTCATGAGATGCACGTTTTCTCCCGAGAGCCACAAGCCAAACGCCGCCGCTGCCAGTGAGAGCGGAATGTTGATGACCACGATGAACGCGCTACGCCAGTCGCGCAGAAAGAGCAGCACCATGATGCCCGTGAGGATCGCGCCGAGTCCGCCTTCTTTGAGCAAATCGCGGATCGAGCGTTTGACCACCGGCGATTGATCGAACTCGTAGCTGACTTTGATGCCGTCGGGCAAAAGTTTTTGAAACTCGGGAATGTTCTTCTTTACGAGGTTGACGACCGAGAGCGTCGAGGCGTCGCCGCGTTTGGTGACGGGCAAATAAACCGAGCGGCGTCCGTTCGCGAGGGCGTAGGAAGTCGTGATGTCGGCGCTGTCTTCCACGGTGGCGACGTCGCGCACGAAGACCGTGCCGTTGGGCCCGCGCTTGAGCGGCACGCCTTCGAGGTCCTTGATGTTCGAGACGATGGCGTTGACGGGCACGATGGGATATTTGTCGCCCAGGTTCATGTTGCCCGAGGGACTGATCGTGTTGCCCTTGGCGAGCGCCTGCACGATGTCATCCGGCGAAAGACCCACGGCGCGCATGCGGTCGGGGTTCACGTTGACGATGATGCCACGAGAACTGCCACCAAACGGCGGCGGCGCGGACACACCGGGCAACGTGGCGAACGCCGGTCGCACGCGGTTCAGCGCCTGATCCTGCATCTGGTTGAGCGTGATGTTTGGATCGTCGGTGGAGAAAACCAGATACCCAACCGCGACGCTCCCGGCGTCAAAGCGCATGATGAACGGCGCGACTGTGCCCGGCGGCATGAACGCGCGCGCGCGATTTACTTGCGCGACGGTCTCGGACATCGCCTGGCTCATGTCCGTGCCGGGATGGAATTGCAGTTTCATGATCGAAGCGCCCTGGATGGACTTCGATTCCACGTGCTCGATGCCGCTGATGTAAAGGAAGTGATACTCGTAGCGGTAGGTGAGATAGCCCTCCATCTGCGCCGGGTCCATGCCGCCGTAAGGTTGCGCGACGTAAATCGTGGGAATGCCCAGTGGCGGGAAGATGTCGCGCGTCATCCGTTGCACGGCAATCCCCGCGCCGAGCATGACGGCAATGACCAACACGAGGATCGTGAGCGGTCGGCGCAGGGCGATTTGGACCAGGTTCATTCGTTAAACGGCAACGGTCGGAAATTCACCGCCGAGTTCTGCCAACATTGGTTGCGACTTCATTGTGAAGTTCATGAAGTTGTTCGCGAACGTGTTCGAGGACTTTCTTCCCCTCGGCGGTGAGCGTGTAATCTTTCCGGGCGCGTGGGCCGGCGCGTCTGGCTGATTTGCATTTGAGCCAGCCCAACCGCTCCATCCGCGCCAGCAACGGATACAGAGTGCCGGGACTGATCTCGTAGCCGTGATGTTGCAATTCCTTGAGCATCCATTGCCCGTGCAACGGCTCCTCGCTGGCGTGGTGTAAAATGTGCACCTTCCAAAACGCCAGCAGAATCTCGCGACTGACTTCTTTTGTGCTGAACGGCATATTACGATGGGCGATGTCGGTTATCGTAATAAGGCGCTGCCGGTTGTCAACGGGCTTTTTGGCTTTGTGGCGGTCCGCCTCCCGGATATAGTCAGCCCATGACGCGCGTTGGGATTGGATACGATGTTCATCAGCTGGTTGCCGGACGGAAACTCATCCTCGGCGGCGTGGAAATCCCGCACCCGAAGGGCCTCGACGGCCATTCCGATGCGGATGTTTTGATGCACGCGATCTGCGATGCGGTTTTGGGTGCGCTGGGGGAGAGCGATATCGGACATTTTTTTCCAAATACCGATCCACGCTGGAAGGGCGCGCCGAGCCGGGTGTTTTTGCAGGAGGCGGCCCGGGTGGTTGCCGCTCGCGGTGGCAAGTTGGTGAACGTGGACGCCAGCCTCGTCGCGCAACAACCCAAACTCGCACCGCACATCGCCGCCATGAAATTGCACATCGCCGCTGCGCTCAACCTGGACGCCGGCCAGGTCGGCATCAAGGCCACCACCAACGAACATCTTGGTTTCATTGGCCGTGAAGAAGGCATCGCTGCGATGGCGGTGGCGAGCGTGGAACTGCCATGAACCAGTCTGAAGGAAGCCCAAAGTCGCGCTACCGCTGCCCACTTTTTCGGACCTCCGACTTTAGACCTTGGACTTCAGACTTTTGACTAAAGCAAATGCCCAAAGCCGAAATCAGTTGGAAGCGCGTCACTGAAGACGGGGAGAAGATCCAGGTCTATGCGCGGCGCCTCAGCCGCGACTGGCGCTTCTTCGCGCGCGAAAAGCGGTTTGATCAATGGCAGCCCGTGGCCGAACCCCCGCTGGAGGACTGGCTGATGCTGCTGGACGCGGTGCAGCGCATGGTCAACCGCCGGCGCTTGCAGCCGGACGACGAGGAGCGCTTGCGCCGCCGGATTCGCGAGCGGTTTCCGGAAGAAAAGGTCTGACGCCCGAACGGAAACCCACGCGACTTTCCCAAGCTTCGCATGTTGCTCTTCCGCGAAAAAGTTCCCGCTGACTGGCTGCCCAAAGTGCTGGCCAACCTCCCCGCCGTGCTGGTGGACCACGCGCATTTGGAGCGCAAGGCCGCGACCTCGGCGATCAACCTGGAGAAATATCACGACCTCCACCCGCGCGTGGATGAGTTGAACGCGATTGCGATTGAGGAGTTGCAACATTTTCAGCTCGTGCTGGCGCTGTTGAAGCGGCGTGGCATTCCCTTCACCCATGCCATTCCCAGCCGTTGGATCAGCGGCTTGATGCGGTCGGTGCGCAATGGCCAGCGGCACCAGGTCATTGACCATTTGATGTGCTGCGCGCTCATCGAGGGCCGGAGCTGCGAGAAATTCCAGGTGCTGGCGGAGGCGTTGAAAGCCCGCGACCAGGAGCTGTCGGATTTCTACGCGGGCTTGGTCGAGTCCGAAGGCAATCACTACGCCACCTACCTGCTGATGGCGCGGGCGATTGACGAACCGGAAGCCGACCGGCGATTGGATTTTTACCTCGACCTTGATGCGAAGTTGATCCGCGAGCGTCAGGACCATCCGATTTTGCATTGAGCGCCGGCGGCGCAAACTTGCCAAACCCGTCGTGCTGGCGTAAAACAAGGGCCGGTTGGAGGCCAGTGTAGCTCAGCGGTAGAGCAACGGTTTTGTAAACCGTCGGTCGTCGGTTCGATCCCGACCACTGGCTCCACTCCAAACTGTTTTGGCAGCAAGGAGTTGTGAGTTCGTGGACCCAAAGTGGACACCAAAACGGACACCATTTTCGGTGCTCCGGCATAATCTTGGATTGCTTGGACAATCATTTTGCCGGCTATCTAAGCCTTCGAGATCGGCTTCCATTATTCTCGCGGTTGCGTGAAAAACATGAAAACACGTTACCGAAGAAGAACATCGTCGAGTCCTCGACCGTGCGGGCCGTCTCCACACATTTCACTCCCATTCGAAGCTGATGTCGGCAATCCTTCCGGACGTGAAACTGCCGACGATGCCGCCGCCCGGCTTTGAAGCGGAACTGACCCGGCGAATTCTCATCAGCGAACAGCGTCGGGCGGTCATTCTGGCGTGGGTGCTCAGCGGTTTGACCGTCTTGGCCCTGACCTTTGCGTTGATCGCGAGACTGCGGGGCGAGCAGTTTCCGGCCTTCGCCTGGATCATTGCGATTGCGTGCCTCGGGTGCGGTTTCGAATGGATGGGCAGCCGCCTCCTGGCCCGGGCTGTCAAACGAGGGCTGCCCTTGGCCCGTTTCCGTTTGTACGCGAGTGCCCTGGTCGAACTCAGCGTGCCCACCATCATGATTCTGATCGTGGCGGCGCACATGAACCCGGCGGCGGCAACCACCGGCCCGGCGAGCTACATCTACTTTCTGTTCATCATCCTGTCCGCACTGCGGCTTGATTTTCGCCTTTGCGTGTTCACGGGCGCCTTCGCGGCGGCGGCCTACGCATTCGTCGGGAGTTTGCATTGGACCGCATTGGAAGCGGCGTTCGAAGGACAACCGCTGGCCATGCAATTCAGCTTTATCACGCGCGTGTTGATGTTTCTGCTGGGTGGCATCGTTGCCGGCCTGGTGAGTGTGCGCCTGCGCCGAACGTTGATTGAAACCATGGAAACGCTCCGTGAACGCGAGCGCGTCGTTGCCTTGTTTGGCCAGCACGTTTCGCCGGAGGTGGTGGATCAACTGCTCACTCAGCCGCGCGCCGACACCTCGGAAGTCCGCCGCGTTTGCATCCTTGTGCTCGACATCCGCAACTTCACCAACTTTTCCGAGAAACGCCCCGCCGCGGAAGTCGTCGCGCTGCTCAACACGCTGTGGAGTTTCATGGTGCGCGCGGTCAACGATCATCACGGCTTCGTGAACAAGTTTCTCGGGGACGGTTTTCTGGCCGTGTTCGGCGCGCCGCTCTCAAAGGGCAATGATTGTCAAAATGCGCTCGCCACCGCCCGCCACATTTTGCACGAGCTGGATGAAATGACCGCCAAGGGAGCATTGCCACCCACGCAAGTGGGGATGGCCTTGCACGTGGGTGACGCGATCATCGGCAACATCGGCTCGGCGGAGCGCAAGGAATACACCGTCATTGGCGACGTGGTGAACGTGGCGTTCCGGCTCGAGGCGCTGAACAAGGATTTCCGCTCGCGCCTGCTGATTTCTGAGCCGGTTCGCGAGGCCGCACAGGTCGCTGACGCGCGACCGGTCACACCCATCCGGGTGCGCGGTCGGGACGAACCGGTGACGGTGTATCAAGTGGCATAGATTCGGAACGCGCCGAAAGACGTTCCTGAGAGAACGACACTGGTTGACTTGGCTTCGTCGCCTTGCCACGCTGCCATCATGCGACAAGCCAAATGGCTCTTCCAATCCGGTATCTTTCATTCCGTATCTTTGCTCATCACCCTGAACTTCGGGCTGTTGACCACCAGCGCAAACTGGCCGGACTTCCGCGGGCCGCGAGGCGACGGTCATGTCTCCGCGCCGGGTGAAACGAAACCGATCGGCCTGCCGTTGCACTGGAGCGAAACCAACAACATCCAGTGGAAAACTGAAATCCCGCACAAAGGCTGGTCCACGCCGGTCGTGATGGACGAGCAGGTCTGGATCACCACCGCCACGCCGGAGGGCCGCGACTACTTCGCCATTTGCGTGGACAAGGAGAACGGCAAAATACTTTTCAACGAAAAACTTTTTCACACGGACAATCCCGAACCGCTGGGCAACGGCGCTTCCATGAATTCGTACGCGACGCCTTCGTCCGTGATCGAACCGGGGCGGGTGTACGTTCATTTTGGCAGCCCGGGCACGGCGTGTCTCGACACCAAGACCGGCAAGGTGCTTTGGAAGCGCGACGATTTGCGCTGCCGGCATTATCGCGGCGCGTCGTCGTCGCCAGTCCTGTTTGAAAATCTGCTAATACTCACGTTGGACGGCGCGGATCTGCAATACCTGGTCGGCCTCGATAAGCAAACCGGCGAGACAGTCTGGAAAACCAACCGCTCGGTCGCGTGGAACGACGAAAACGCGCCGGGGCCTTATGCGAAGGACGGAGATCAGCGCAAAGCCCACGGCACGCCGCTGATCGCAACCGTCGACGGGAAACCCCAATTGCTCAGCGTGGGCGCCAAGGCCACGTATGGTTATGACCCGCGCACCGGCAGCGAACTCTGGCGCGTCGAATATAACGACTTTTCCAGCGCACCCCGGCCATTGTTCGATCGCGATGTCGCCTACATCGTCACGGGCCTGATCAAGAAGGAACTCTGGGCCGTCAAAACCGACGGGCATGGCGTGGTCACCGACACGCACGTGCGGTGGAAACTCATCGGGCGCGTGGGCAAATACGCTTCGCCGCTGCTGGTGGACGGCCTGATCTATACGGCGTTCGATGAAAGCTTCGTCACCTGCGTCGAAGCGGACACCGGGAAGGTCGTCTGGACCGAACGCGTCGGCGGGAAATACGCTGCATCGCCGATTTACGCTGATGGCCGCCTGTATTTCTTCAGTCAGGACGGCACCACCACGGTGCTTAAACCGGGTCGAACGCTCGAAGTATTGGCCACGAACAAACTGGACGACGGCTTCATGGCGTCACCTGCGGCGGATGGCAAGGCGTTTTACTTGAGGACGAAAGCGCATCTTTACCGGGTGGAAGCACGAACAGACGGCGACAAATAAATCAAAGTGCAGGCGTGGCAGCGGAGCTGTGACCTGAGTTCTGGAGCCGTTGCCGGAACTAATATCCGAACTCCCCCCTGTCTCTCTCGCCATCCGATGGGGAGAGGGTGGCCGCAGGTCGGGCGAGGGGACCTCGAAAAGTCATAACCCTTGCATGTTTGGCGAAGTTGCAGGCGGAAGCGACGTCGTGATTTTTGGATAAACTACAGGATTCCCTAAGCGGCGCTTCTTTCTGTTTCGGGCGATTGACTTCGAACGCTTCGAGTGCTAACCACCGTTCGGGAATCTGAGGACAGGCATGAAAACCAATCTTGGCAGGACCGGTGGAAAATTTAACCACGGAGTCATTTCAACCTGCGGCATGTTGATTGCCGCTCTGCTCCTTAAACCATGTGCTCTCGCCATAACCGTCCAGGTATCCACATCCAAGCCACAATGCTATGTGGGCGAAAAGATTTACATTCTTGTGACCGTCCCGGAGACAGCAAACCTCAATTTTTCCAGTTCGTGCCAGGCAAATTACAGCATGGATGGCCTCTACACACGCGGCCAGTTTTGTTTCCAAACGTTCACGTCCCGAACAACACCGTACACCTGGTCCATTGCTCACAGGGAGTATGAGTATGACGTTGGCCTCGGGAACCACAGCGTTGTTGGCGAGGTGATTGGGTATGGATTTTCCTCTCCCACTAACTTCCAGGTGATCCCCGCTCCGCCGCCGCCGACAGATTTTCTCATTGATTTCGACAACCTTCCGGGCACCACGGCGCCAATCGCGTATTTGAAGGCTTACGACGCTTGCGGCGCGCGCTTGCATACGATTCAAAACCGCGAGTGCCAGATCAGCAGCAGCGTCAGTCCGACGAATCACTGTTTGACGGGGTTCGACTCCTATCCGGTTGGCTTCAATGCGGCCGTCAGCTTTGACATGCCGGTGTTTGGTGCCAGCGCGAAAGTCACCGGCGGATTGGGCTACCGGGTCACCATGACCGCCAGGAACGCGGCGGGACAGACCATTGCGGTCGCCACCTCGCCGGCCATCACGAACGTTTACTTGTTCGAAAACACGGTATCCGTCAGAACAACTGAGCCGATTGCTTCCTTGGAATGGCGATCCGGCGTGCCCAATGCCGGCGTGCTCATTGATGATCTGTTCGTCATCACCACGCCGCCGCTCACCCCCAGTGTGATTGACGCGACCACGCTGCGCTTGACCTGCCCGACCGTTGCCGGTGCAAATTATCAACTCTGGTCCAGCTCCGATCTGCAAACCTGGACACCTTGCGGTCCCGCTTGCAGTGGCAACGGCAACGTGCTGACCAATGACGTTCCCGTGACTGGCTCTCCGACGCGATTCTTCCGCGTCACCAAGGCCAATTGATCGGCAATGAAATTTGTGATTGTGCTGCGGCTCACAGAGCCGCGCTCCGCGAAAGCGCCGTAGGCGCGGCATCGTTGTAGAGCGGCGTTCAACAAAATCACAAAGCCCCGTCAGGGGCGGCTTGGGCGGAAGATGTCGCTCCTGACGGAGTTGGGAAATTTCTGCGACGGGTTTCTACAAAGATGGCGCGCCTACGGCGCTACAAACAAAAAATCAGTTTCTAGCATGAAGCTTCGCCTGAATGAGATCGAGGCTCTTGAGTCGGTCTTCGCGGTGTGGCCAATCAACAGCCTCCAATGCTTCCTGCCGTTGCCGGTCTGTCGCTTGTCGTGCGAGCTCAGAAACGTCGGGGCGACATTCACCTCTCAGCTTGAGTTCGGCAAACGCCAGCGCAACGGCTGCCTCGTCAATGACTGTGCGCGCGGTGGCATCAGATGAGTTCAGTGCAAATCCCCAGCGTATTATCGAGTTCTTGTAGAAGTCCAAAGGTTCGCCCGTTGGATTTCGTTTCAGCCAATTGCGGTAATCAGATAGCAAGTCTGCGCCCGTATCATTTCCGTGAGGAGAGAAGTCATTCGCCTCTTCCCAGAAAAATGGATCGTCGAGTATCTGCCGAGCGTTCGGGTGATAATCTCTCCAATCGATGCCGAGACGTTCCCAAGGAGACATGGCCGCACGGACTACTGCGCGTCTTTGGTCTAACATTGTTTTGAGCTGAGCCAAGGCTTCATCTGTGGTTGGCAGAGAAGCCTCGCACCTCTCGCAATGCGAGAGAAGCGCATCCAACGAGAAATCATCTTTGGTTGTCAGACGAGCTCTGAGCAAACGCAACGCAGCGATAGTCTCTTTTACTGCTGCGGTGAACAGCGGCAGCGACAGGCCACGGCGAGTTTCCCAGTCACTGCCATCAAGCAGTTCGCTAGCGACATCAATCGAAGCTTTCTCTCGGCTGCGGCGAAAAACAACTTTCGGCAGCGTAGCGCGATTGGCGTGAAAGTTGGCGTAAAGCTGTTCCAGCGATTTTCGCGCAGGTCCGCTGGTTGGAAAGTGAAACGTAACCGTGAGTTCAGAGATTGCCTTTCCAAATTCTGGCGCATCTGTTAGCAGAAAATCGGGAATCAACGACAACGTTGAGTGGCCTCCATAAACGTTGTAGGCGCGAGCCATCAGATAGAATTCAAGCGGCGGCTTCACGTTGGGGCTTTTTGTGATTCGCTCTATTTCTTTTTCTGCACCTTCGCCGCCACCTTCAACCGCAGCGCGTTGAGCCGGATGAAACCCGTCGCGTCGTCCTGGTTGTAGGCTTTGGTCGGGTCGGCTTCCATCGTGGCGATGTGCGGATTGTAGAGGCTCACCGGACTCTTGCGGCCCGCGACCATGAGGTTGCCCTTGTAGAGTTTCACGCGCACCGTGCCGCGCACATTTTTCTGCGATTCCTCGACGAGCGATTGCAGCGCCAGCCGTTCCGGCGAATACCAGTAGCCGTAGTACACCAGTTCCGCGTAGCGCGGAATGAGCGAGTCGCGCAGGTGCATGACTTCGCGGTCCATCGTGAGCGATTCCATCTGGCGATGGGCGAAATGCAGGATCGCGCCGCCGGGCGTCTCATACACGCCGCGCGATTTCATCCCCACGTAACGGTTCTCCACCATGTCCACACGCCCGACGCCGTGTTTGCCGCCGAGCTTGTTCAACGTCTTCATCACACCGAGCGGAGACAGTTTCTTGCCGTTCACGGCCACGCAATTGCCGCGAGCGAATTCCAGCGTGACGAACTCCGGTTTGTCCGGCGCGTCTTCGGGAAAAACGGAAAGAGTGTTGAACGAAGCCCGATATTTCGGCGCGCTCGCGTCCATCCACGGGTCTTCGAGAATGCCCGCCTCGTAGGAGATGTGCAGCAGGTTGCGGTCGGACGAAAACGGTTTCTTTGCGCTGGCCTGCACGGGGATTTTTTTCCTCGCGCAATAGGAAATCATTTCGGCGCGGCCGGGAAATTCGTTCCGGAAACGTTCCTCCCGCCACGGGGCGATGACCTGCAAATCCGGCGCGAGCGCGGCGGCGGTGAGTTCGAAGCGGACCTGGTCGTTGCCCTTGCCCGTCGCACCGTGGGCGATGGCATCCGCCTTTTCCTTGCGGGCGACTTCCAGCATGCCCTTGGCGATGAGCGGCCGCGCGATGCTCGTGCCGAGGAAATACTGGCCCTCATAAACCGCGCCCGCCCGGATCATGGGGAAGATGAAGTCGCGCGCGAACTCCTCCTGCAAATCCACGATGTAAAGCTTGGACGCGCCGGTGCGCAGCGCTTTCTGGCGCAGCCCGGTAAGTTCGTCCTCCTGCCCGATGTTCGCGCAGAAGGCGATCATTTCCGCGTTGTAGTTGTCCTTGATCCACGAGAGCAACACCGAGGTGTCCAGTCCGCCCGAATATGCCAATACAATTTTCATGTGGCGGAGATTAAACAGTCGGGACGGTGGGCAAAAGCAAAATGGAAATGCATGTCCTCCGCGGGCAAATGCCGGATCGGTGAGTGCATCCGGGCAGCGTGCAGAAGTCCGGCACTTGAAAGCCTGCGCGCCGTGCCCGTAGGATGGCGCCGTGCATTCCAGTTCAAACCGTGTTCGCCGACTCCGTTTTATCGCCCGATGTTTGCTGGTGCTGGTCGCGCTATATCTTCTGCTGCTGATTCCCGGGCCGGCATCGCGCCAGCCGCAGGGCGCGGGCAAACAAGCTTTCCGCTGGCAACGCGACGCATTTTGGGCCGCGCTGGAAGGCGAGTTTCAACAGGCCCGCGCGATCGGTTGCCATGGACTGACGACTCCCATTGCCGATTCACTCAACGAAATCCACCGGCAGCTTGATATGCTGGCTGCGACCCACCTGCCGCCAGGCGCAACCGTTTTCGGTTCGTTGGAAACCAATTTCTTTCAGCTCGCGCCGAAGGTGGCGGCGTGTCCGGAACGGTTGCCGGAATTTCTTCAAGCGTTCGCCCGGATGCGGAGTTTGGTGAAAAAGCAATCCGAACGTTGGCCGATGGATTCACCGGAAACGCGCGAACGGCTTTATCGTTCGCTCTACGGGGCCCGCGCGGCGGTGGAAGAAGCCTTGCTTCAGTCGCTGCCGGAAAAGGTGCCGGCGCTGGTTGCGAGTGACAACGAACCTTCCGCCACGCCGTCGGCAAGAGTGCATGGCGTCACGTTGCACAGCGGGGACATTTTGATTTCGCGCGGGGGCGCGGCCACGTCGGCGCTCATCGCACGCGGGAACGATTTTCCCGGAAACTTTTCGCACGTGGCGCTCGTGCAGGTGGACGAGCAGACCAAAAGGGTTTCCGTCATCGAATCGCACATCGAAAGCGGGGTGGGGGTGCGACCCATCGAAGCGTATTTTCAGGAAACCAAACTGCGCATCATGCTGCTACGTCCGCGGAACGATTCGCCCGCGCTGCGTGCCGATCCGATGTTGCCGCACAAGGCTGCATCACAAGCGTTGAGCGTGGCGCAGGCACGGCACATTCCCTACGACTTTGCGATGGATCACGCTGACCCGGCGAAGCAATTTTGTTCCGAAGTCGTGTCCGCTGCTTACAAAACCCAGGGCATGACGTTGTGGATGGGAATGTCGCATCTCTCGACGCCCGGTGTGACCGCATGGCTTTCCGCGCTGGGCGTGCGGCATTTTGAAACGCAGGAGCCGTCCGACCTCGAATACGACCCGCAATTGCGCGTCGTGGCCGAGTGGCGCGACCGGGACACGCTCTTCAAGGATCATGCGGACAACGCGGTGATTGATGTGATGCTTGAAGGCGCGGAACGCGGCGACAAACTGGATTACAACTTGTGGCTGTTACCGGTGACTCGGTTGATGAAGGTTTACAGTGTGGTGCTGAACTGGTTTGGCAAGGTTGGGCCGATTCCCGAAGGCATGAGCGCCGCGACGGCATTGCGGGTGCAAAGCCTCAAAGCCAATCACGCGGCGGTCAAAACGCGGATGCTGGAAATGGCCGAACAATTCAGAACCGAAAGAGGCTACGTGCCACCGTATTGGGAACTGGTGCGCTTGGCGCGGGAAGTTCGTTCGGCAAGTAAGTAGGCCGGACTTGGACCGCGGTTCGGTGTGGGTTCGCCTGGCGGAAGCAACTCTGCTCATGCTGACCGGTCAAAACCCGGGATCAACAAGGGATCGAAACAGAATCCTTGCATTTCGGAGAGAAAAATGCGATTCGGTGGGCATTCAGCAACGCACAATGCCTGGCTCATTCAGGAAACGTTTGCCTTGGCCTGGCATGGCAATCCGGGTATTCGCGCGTAATTCAGCAATCAGTTCGTCGGTCGGCCCAACTGCATGTCTATGAAAGTTCACTTGTTGTTCGTTCATCTGGCGTTACTCATCGGCGTCCCGGGCTGGATGATGCCCGCTTCCGCGGCAATCCTCTCCGTCACCGGCAACGACACGCTTGTCGGTAATCGTCCGGCGAACCTGATCACGAACGGCAGCTTCGAGGCGGATGGTGGCGTGGCGCCGAACCTCGCTTACTGGGCCACGGGCACGAGTCTGACGCCGCCGATGTCGCTGACGGCGTGGACCGCCAGCGGACAGGTTGCCAGTTATGCCTATTGGGGAAGCGACGGCTTTGGGGGAATCAAATCTAGCGCGCCGTTTCCGCACGGCACGAACGGCCTTTATTTTGGCGCGGGCATCATGCAATTGGTCGCGCCGTGGCCGGTGGAAGCGAACAACGGGCTCGTGACGTTCACTTCCACGCCTGCAATACTTCCCAAGTTTACCGATGGGCCGGTGATTTTGCAGCAAACCGTCAACGGACTGAACCCATCCACCACGTACGTTCTCGATTTTTGGACGAGTGGCGAAAACGTCGGTCAACCCGGATTGCCGGTGGACGGTTTCTTCGGCCTCGATATCACGGGCGAACCGACCCTCTACTTCGCGGCGCCGAGCGGAAATTTCGCCCCCGTCGGTCCGTCGCAGCGCTACCAGGTTTATTTCACGCCGACCTCCACCTCGGTGACGTTCAAATGGAGCAACTGGGGACACTACTTCGATCAGAACGGGTTTCTCTCCGACGAACTCGTGCTCGACGATGTGATCTTGAATGCGTTGACCAATTCAAGCTCCGGGCTGGACTGCAACTGTTTCACGAATCTCACTCTCACCTGCCCGGCCAACGTCCCGGATTTCTGCGCGCTGGCGGCGAACTGTTTTGGCACGAACATGATCCCCGGCTCTTGCACGCAGAATTTTCCACCGGGCATGCCGCTGACGGCGGGCAGCTACCCCATCTTCGTCCAGGTGCTCGACCTCCAGAGCAACGCCTTTAACTGCATCGTCAACGTCACAGTTCAGCCGCCGGTACCGGCGCCACCGCTGACGGTGGTTTGTCCGACGAACAAGACCGTTGAGTGCGGCGGCGGATGGAGTTTTGATTCGCCGGTCATTCTGTCGTCATGCTGCGGCGTGACGGTGACTTCATCAGACGTGACCTTGAGCCAGTCGTCGTGTGGTGAAGTCATTGAGCGCACGTGGCTGATCACCGACGGCTGCGGCAATTCCACCACCTGCACTCAAAAGGTCACCACGGTGGACACAACGCCGCCCGGCCGGGCTTGCGGCGTGAACATGGTCCCGAACCCGAGCTTCGAGCGCTACACGAATTGTCCCAGCATGATTTCGCAGTTCGATTTCGCCGCGCCGTGGTTCACGCCGAGCGACGGCACCACCGATCTCTACAGTTCGTGCGGCGGACCGTGGTCGTCGGTTTCCACGCCAACCAATCTGGCGGGCGTTGAAATCCCCCAAGATGGCCAAGCTTACGCCGGCGCGGTGGTGTGGTCACAATACGGCCTGAACACCAACAACAGCTACCGGGATTATCGCGAGTATCTCGAAGTGCCATTGCGCACGACGCTGGTCGGCGGAGCGCGGTATCAGGTTTCTTTCTACGTGAGCCGATCGGACAATCGTCCTTATGCCATCGCCGAGCTGGGCGCATATTTCTCCAAGCTTCCCCTCCAGACGAATGGTTTCTACCGCAACTTCGCCGTCACGCCGCAGGTGGAGAATGCTTCAACGAACCTGCTGCTCGCGACGAACGGCTGGATGCTCGTGCAAGGCACGTTCATCGCCACCGGCAACGAGGAGTATCTGACGATTGGCAATTTCCGCACAGACGCGAACACGACCTGGACGAATGCCAACCCCAACGCGCCGCTGCCGGATTACGCCTATTATTATTTCGACGACATCTCGGTGACCATGCTCTGCGATCCCATCACGAACAAGGTCACCGAGTGCGGCCAGCCATGGGATTGGGATCTTCGCGATCAGTCGTTTTTCGACAATTGCAGCGGCATCGGCCTGACCATCAACACCACGACCACCACCAACAGCTACTGCCCGACGGTGATCCAGCGCGAATGGGAACTTACCGATGCCTGCGGCAACTCGAACTACTTCACCCAGACCATCACCAACGTGGATACGACTCCGCCGAAGCTCCAGTGCGCTCCCGGCGCGAACCTCGTTCCGAATCCGCAGTTTGAGAACAAGGCGTACTGTCCCTTCTACTTCGGCCAGGTCAGCGCTGCCGCGCCGTGGTTCAACCCCACCATCGCCACCCCGGATTACATGAACGCCTGCTCGCCCTTCTGGCTGATGGGCGTGCCCAGTAACGCCATGGGCAACCAGGCCGCGTTCAGTGGCGACGGCTACATGGGCGCGTTTGCCTACTCGGTTTACGGAACCAATCCCGTGCCCGGTTACCGCGAATACATCGAAGCCCCGCTGCTCGCGCCGTTGCAACCCGGCATGCAATATCAAGTGTCATTCTACGTGAGCCTTGCCGACACGTCGGGTTGGTCCATCGGAAACATTGGCGCGCACTTCTCCGTTGGCGCCCTCGTCAACGGCTCGACGCAAGGGCCGTTGAACGTCGTTCCGCAAGTGGCTAATCCGCCGGGCAATCTGCTCACGAACAAGACCGGGTGGACGCTGGTCTCCGGCATCTTCACCGCCAGCGGCGGCGAAAATCATATCACGCTCGGAAATTTCCTCGACGACGCTTCGACCACGGCCATCACGAACGCCTTTGGCACGAACCACACCTATTACTACTACGATGACATCTCGGTGGTGCCCTTGTGCAGCTTCACGAACAAGACTGTTCCCTGCGGCAGCCAGTGGGAATTCGATCCGCCCATGGCCTATGACGAATGTAGCGGCGATTACGTTTCCGTATTCGTGACGACCAATTGGACGACCGGCCCGTGCCCCAAAGTCCACACGCGCGTCTGGACGATTTACGACGCGTGCGCCAACCCCATGACTGCGACGCAGTCGGTGACCGAGGTGGACACCGTTGCGCCCGTGCTTGTCTGCAACGGCTTGAACATGGTGCCGAACCCGGACTTCGAGAATTACGTTCAATGTCCCGGTGCATTTTCGTTCCTGGAATACGCGCAGCCATGGCAGGGCTGGAGTTCGGAGTTGTATCACGCCTGCGCCACGTTCGCGTCTGGCGTCTCTGTCCCCGTCAACTGGATCGGCACCCAGGCGGCGTTCTCGGGTGGCGGCTACGGCGGCTGCTATGTTTACGGCTCACTCGGAACGAACTCCTACCGCGAATATCTGACCACGCCGCTCATCGCGCCGTTGATCGCTGGTCAATCCTACGCGATTTCCTTCC
The DNA here is from genome assembly GCA_964458575.1 of uncultured Bifidobacteriaceae bacterium. Classification (GTDB taxonomy): domain Bacteria; phylum Verrucomicrobiota; class Verrucomicrobiia; order Limisphaerales; family JADLHS01; genus CAYWMD01. The sequence goes on from CAYWMD010000049.1 coordinate 22,500, forward strand.
GAGTGAGCCGCGCCGACAACTGCGCCTGGGGTATCGCCGAGATCGGCGCGTATCTGGGCAACATCGCGGTCACGAACTTGCCCAACTACTTCTCCCTCACGCCCCAGATCGTGAATCCCTCCGCCAACATCATCACCTCCGCGACCAACTGGACGCTCATCGCCGGCACCTTCACTGCCACCGGCAACGAGGACACGCTCATCCTCGGTAACTTTCTCACCGACGCCAACACCACCGCACAATCCATCGGCGGCACGTACAATTCCGGCTATTATTACTTCGACGACGTAAAAGTGATCGCGCTCTGCACCAACACACCCGTCAAGACCGTGGCCTGTGCCGCACCGTGGAATTTCGATCCCGCACCGCTGAGCGTTGATCTTTGTGCGGGCAGCAATGTGACCGTCACCCTCGCGAGCACGGTCACGAACAGCACCTGCCCGGTCAACGCCGTGCGCACCTGGACGCTCACCGACGCCTGCGGCAACGCGACCAACTGGAGTCAGACCGTGATCGCTTCGACCAACGGTGGCGCGCTGGCGGTGAACTGCGATTGTCTGATGGATGGCGCACTGTCGCTCCTCACCACGAATGCGTGTCAGGCGGTTGTGCCGAACCTCTCCGTGCTGTCAAATTCACCGTGCATCGTGAACAACTGCGGCGCGCTCGCCATTACGCAAACACCTCCAGCCGGAACCGTCGTCGGCGCGGGGCAGCACAACATTACCGTGAAGATCTCCAACTGCGCCGGCATCACCAATACCTGCGTTCTGCCGTTCTATGTGAACGCACCCGTGCCAACGATCACCTGCCCGCCGAACATCGTCGTCACCGGTTGCAGCAACAACAGCGCGATCGTGAACTTCGCCGCGACCGCCATTGGCAACGTCGGGCCGATCGTATATTCGCCGCCGCCGGGCAGCGTCTTCACGCAGGGAGTCACGTATGTAACGTGCACGGCGACGAGCAGTTGTGGCGGCATCGCGATCTGCGGCTTCAACGTCACCGTAAAACCACCGCGCCGCATCTGGGACTGCATCACCAAGATCATAGGCATCAAGGTCAATTTGCCGCCGCCCACGGGCCGTATCATTTATCTCCCCGACTTTCCCGATGGCGGCAAAGGCGTGGACCTCGCCGACCTCAGTGGCACCGAGGGACTGCGCTTCGATCTCGGCGCGGCGGAGAAATTCACCTTCAGCACCGTGCTGGATTTCACCACGCCTACGAACGCCAGCTTCGAATTGCGCCTGCCCCCCGGCGGCGGCAGCACCACCAGCACACCGCTCGTGTGCTTCGAACGCGCGGCAGAGACGAACAGTGCCTGGGACATCCGACTCGCGCCGCAGATTGTCAGCGATCCGGCGGCGCAACTTCGCTCCGTCGCGATTAATCAGGATGGCATGTTGCTTGACTCCGTGTCCGTGGACCGCGCTGCGCTCGACACCAATGTCTTCGCCCGAATTGAACTCATGAACGGCGCAACGAGTGTCGTGATGCAGGTCACGCTCGATTGCCTGACGCGGGAGGTCACCCTCGGTTTCCCGAACTGCAACTGGACGCCCAGCGCGCGGCACAAGGGCTGGGATGGCTGCATTTATGGACCGGACAAGCCGCGCCCCGCAAAGACCAACAAGACCGCGCGCGTCATCATCACGCCGCCAGCCGTGCCGCCGCTGCCGCCAATCACCGAACTCAATTTGACAATCAGCAACCTCACGACGCTGGCGTTCGACAATCCGTCCATCACCATGTCGGGCCGCAAATGGAGCGATGGCCACGTGACTTTGATGAAAGCCTACGACGACGGCACGGAGCGCGGCATGGAATTCTTCGCCGATGCCGACGGCGGCGGAGTGGAAGCCGAACTCGGCCACGCGGCCAGCTTCTCGTTGCGCATGACACCGCGCGACAACCCCGGCCTGCCGCCCGCCGAACAACAATTCGCCATCCGTGGCTGGCCGCCGGGCACGACGACGAATCGCCCACCGCCGCCCGTGATCAACGTGCGTCTCGTGCCGGACAACAGCGGCCTTGGCGGAGTACAACTCGGCACGGACTTCGTGGATTGGGGCGTTTCCACCGTCACGCTGCAACTCTGGGACGGCCCATCGCTCGTTGGCGAAACCAATCACGTGCCAGTCGGGCCCACCAGCACGCTGGTCATGCTCGCCGGGCTCCCGGGAATTCTCGGCTGCTCCGGTGTCGGGGTGGTGAGCTTGTCGGACACGAATCCCGTCGTCGTTCTCGACGGGATGACCTGCGGCACGTTGGGATGCGTCGGCACGGAACTGCGCATCATTGCGGAGCCGTCCACGATGTTCACGCCGCCGACGGCCTACACCGGGTTCAGTGCGAGCATTGGGGAAGACATGTATTATCTGCTCCACCGCCTGCAGACCACGCCGGCATGTTCACCGATTCCTTTGCAGGTCACGCCTTCGTCCACCGGCGTCACCCTGTCTTGGGAGGGCGACGGCTTCCACCTGCAAGGCGCGGAATCCATCGAAGGACCGTGGTATGACCTGAACGTGGAATCCCCCGCGACGATTCCGGCCGACACCAGCCCGCGGCTGTTCCGCTTAAGGTGCGATTAAAGATATTTTGCCAGTAGCGGCTTCAACTCGGCGATGGTTTTCTTTGGCCAGAGTTTGCGATCGGTCATGATTGCACTATTCAACGCCGAGTGACACGACCAGTTCGGTCGGGCAGGAATCCGCGGGATCGTGCGGGCGATGATGGCTTTGGCTGTGGCCGCGTTTTTCGTCAGGTTGCCAACGACCATTTCCACGGTCACGTGGTCGTGTTCCTCGTTCCAGCAATCGTAGTCGGTAATCATCGCCACCGTGGCGTAGGCGATTTCGGCCTCGCGTGCGCACTTGGCTTCGCCCAGGTTCGTCATGCCGATGACGTCGTAGCCCAAGGTGTGATTGGTCTGAGACTCGGCGCGGGTGCTGAAGGCTGGGCCTTCCATGTTCACGTAAGTGCCGCCATCGTGGACGCGGGCTTTCACAGAACGAGCCGATTTCAGGAGCAAACGCCGCAACTCCTCGCAAATGGGATGCGCGAACGCCACGTGCGCGACGATGCCACGGCCAAAGTAAGTGTGTTCGAAGTCGCGCTTTGTCCGGTCGAGGAATTGATCCACGAGCACGATGTCGCACGGGTGATACTTTTTTTGAAGCGAACCCACGGCACTGACGCTGATGATCCAGGCGACACCGAGTTTTTTCATGGCCCAGATGTTGGCGCGATGATTCAGCTCGCTTGGCAGGATGCGATGTCCACGGCCGTGGCGCGGCAGGAAGACGACCTCGCGCCCAGCGAGCCGGCCGGTGAGTAATTCATCTGACGGCGGGCCAAACGGGGTTTTGACCTTCACCCATTTCTGGTTCGTGAAGCCTTCGAGGTTGTAAAGCCCCGTGCCGCCGATGATACCGATTCGGTGTTGTTTCATGCTGGTGATATTCTGTGAGTTGAACTGAATTTGCGCCAAACAAAAACGGCAAGTGCAGTTCCAGGACTCTGCCCCTTTCCCGAGGCCCTCCGACCGGTCTCAGGTCGCTGGCACAAAACGCTGCCCCAACCAGGCGGCGCCAAAGAGGACAGGAAACCCGAAACTCATTTCACGTGGCAAGCCGGGTGCCACGGCCAGCCAGTCTACGAAGACAATCCCCGCCAGCAAACCGGAAACCGTTCGCCCGACATTGGTGTCACTGGCCCAGAAGGTTGTGCGCAAGCAACGCACCACCCACAGCACCAAAACCAGCGACACCCACAAAGCGGGTTCACGATACACCCCGGCGTTCATGAGCAACGCGAGGAGAACAGGCGTGCCCAGCAACACGGCCGGCCAATATCGAACCGCGCCGCGCGTGCTTTCGACGCGCGCAAGAAAACTCAATCCCGCCACGTAAGCCGCCAAAACCAGCCCGCACCAGATCGCCCCGCCCGTCACACTCCGGGCTCCGCTTGACGTGGCAATGACGTAAACGAAAAACCGGCAGAGGCCCATCAATGCCGGAGAAAAAGTGATGAGCTTGTGAATCCCGTCGTAAAGCACGATGCACAGCGCCAACACCAGACCGAGCCACCCCGGCGCTTTGCCGCAGACGAAAAGGAGCATCAAGCCCGCAACCAACCAGCCCCAACCCCACCATCCGGCCGCGCGCGACGAAATGGCCCCGGACGGAATCGGACGTTCCTTGCGATGCTGCCGGTCGAATTGCACGTCGAACACGTCGTTCAGATACATTCCGCCGAGATAGAGGCATGTGACCCCGGAAAACAGAAACGGCAGCTTCGACACATTGCCACCGCCGCCCAGCCACCAACCCGCCAGGCAGTTTGACCAGACGGTGGGAAGATTGGAAACGCGCCCCAAAATCAGGAGCGCGCGCAGTCGGCGAAAAGAATCGCTGCCCATCGCGTTGAGCAAACCAGAAAATACCGCGGACGGAAAGGCAAACGGTGCACACAACACGCGGCACGGATGCCGCGATAACCGGCAGGCAGGATGCCCGCCGCCACGGTGGAGGCGCGCTTCCAGCGTGCCGGTGATTGCGACATCCTTGCCGCCAGTGCGTCAGCGGCAAAATCCATCCCGCATTTCCGTTGACGCTGCGGCGCGGTTGGCCGCATGATTTTCGCATGAATTTGGACGCACAATATTCTGAACTGACATTAAAGACGAAGGCCAAGCTCGCGCTGGTCGTGCTCGACGGCTTGGGCGACCTGGCCACGAAAGAACAAGGCTATTTGACACCGCTCGAAGCCGCTGCAACGCCGAACCTCGACTTACTCGCCAAGGATTCTGCGCAAGGCCGGATGATTCCGGTCGCACCCGGCATCACGCCGGGCAGCGGGCCGGGGCATTTGGGATTGTTTGGCTATGATCCTTTGGAATTCCAAGTCGGCCGCGGCGTGATCGAGGCGCTCGGCCTCGGTGTGGAACTGAAACCCGGCGATGTCTGCGCCCGCGCAAATTTTGCCACGCTCGACTCGAAAGGCATCGTCACCGACCGCCGCGCGGGCCGCATTCCCACCGAGACTTGCGAGAAGCTCTGCGCGATGCTTGCGGCCAAGGTGAAGAAAATCGGCGACACGCAGGTCATCATCAAGGCCGGCAAGGAACATCGCTTTGTGGTCGTGTTCCGTGGCAAGGGACTGCAAGGCCCATTGACCGATGCCGACCCGAATCGTGAAGGATTCGCGATTCCCACCGTCAGGCCGCGCGACCCCAAGAACGCCAAGCAGAAGAAGATGGCGAAGCTGATCGCGGATTTTTACAAGGCGGCGCTGCCAATCATTGCGAAGGAAAAGCCGGCCAACGGCTTCCTCATGCGGGGCATTGCGCATCAGCCCGACATTCCGCTGTTCGAGGATCGCTACAAACTCAAGCCGGCGTGTCTCGCGGTTTATCCGATGTACAAGGGCCTCGCCCAACTGGTGGGCATGAAGAAAATCGAAGGCCCGCAAACCATCGCCGAGCAATTCGAGCGTTACCTGACCGAATTCGACAACTTCGATTTCTTTTTCATCCATTACAAATACACGGACAAAGCCGGCGAGGACGGCAACTTCGCCGCGAAGAAGAAAGCCATCGAAGACTTCGACGCCGCGCTGCCGATTCTACTGAAGAAAAAGCCGGACGTGCTCGCCATCACCGGTGATCACTCGACGCCGGTCGCGGTGAAGGGCCACTCTTGGCATCCGCAACCGGTGTTGCTTCATTCCGCGTTGAGCGGTTCGGACAAGCTGGAACGCTTCACCGAAACCGGCGCAAACACCGGCTCGCTCGGTGTGTTCGAAGCAAAATTTTTGATTCGGCTCATGCAGGCGAACGCAAAGATGTTCGACAAGTTCGGGGCGTGAGAAGAATTACCTCCACGCTCTCATTAACACCCGGCTTCAGCCGGGTGTTAAACGGACGAGGGCGTGGGAACCGTTTCAACGGTTTCCAGGTCGAAGTTAAGCTGGCGCGGCGCAAAGCCGTTGCAAAGGTTTTGTGTTCTGCGGTCGGAGATCACCCGGCTGAAGCCGGGTGTTAATGAGATTCTAGTATGGCCAAACTTGTTTTCGACATCGAAACCTCGGCGTTGCCGTTGGAAAACTTCGACGAGGTGCAGCAGGAATACTTGCTGCGCGAAGTGGAGAAGATTCCGGATGAAGCCGCGCGTGCGACCAAACGCGAAGAGGTTTTGCGCCAGCTCAACCTCTGGCCCTTCACCGCGCAGGTCGTGTGCATCGCCATGCTCAATGCCGATTCGCAAAAGGGTCAGGTGCTTTTTCTCGCCGAGGATTTCGAAGAGGATGCGGGAGATGCACCGGTTAAGTTTGTGCCTTGCGCCGATGAAAGCGAATTGCTCACTGCCTTCTGGGACGTGGCGAGGCATTATGACGAGATCGTGACCTTCAATGGGCGCGGCTTCGACGTGCCGTTTCTTTATTTGCGCTCGGCGGTGTTGAATGTGGCCATCTCGAAGAAGAACTGGCTCGGTTACCGTTTCGCCACCGAGCCGCACTGCGATCTGGCGGAGCAATTCACGTTTTACAATGTGAGCGGGCGCGATGGCGCGGCGCGCAAGTTCAATCTGGATTTCTACTGCAAGGCATTCGGCATTGATTCACCGAAGGCGCACGGCGTCACCGGCATGGACGTGAGCACGCTGCTGGCGGAGAAAAAATTCCGCGAGATCGCCGAATACTGCCTGCGCGACGTGCGGGCGACGGTGGAGCTTTATCGGGTGTGGAAGGAACGGCTGGCGGGAATCAAATGAGTGCGGAGTGCGGAGCACGGAGTGCGGAATTTGGCCGGATGCTGGTTTGTTTTGCACTCAAGGAGGAAGCGGGCGCGTTCGAGAAATTCGCCAAGGGCAGACCTGATGTTTCCATCCTCATCACCGGCATTGGGCGGCAGAACGCCGAGAATTCGGTTCGTGGTTTCCTTCAGCATAATTCCGCGCAACAAGTCTTCACCTGCGGCTTTGCGGGCGGACTCGATCCAACCCTCAAAGTCGGCGATTTGGTATTCCTGACGCCGGATTGGATGCTGGATAAAGCTTTGGTTGAGGCGGGTGCGCGCCCGGCGAACTTTTACTGCTCGCCGCGCGTGGTCACAACCGCGGTGGAAAAGGCGGAACTGCGGCGCACGACTGGCGCGGACGCGGTGGAGATGGAGTCGGTGTCCATTCACAAAATTTGCATCGAGCGTGGGATTCCGGTAGCCACCTTGCGTGTGATTTCAGACACCGCGCACGAAGACATGCCACTAAATTTCAACCAGCTCTCCAATCCAGACCAAAGTTTAAACTATACGAAGCTGGCCTGGGCCGTTGCGAAGTCGCCCGGAAAAATTCCCGCGTTGTTGCGATTGCAGAAGAATTGTCGGTTTGCCGCCGAACGCCTCGCGGGAGTCTTGAAGCAGATCATTGAACTGAACTTGCCGCCGCCGGAGACGTAGCAGACGAACGGCAGTTTTTACTTGGCGCGCCGGACAATCGCCGCTATGCAATGTGCCGCGGAAAGGACCCTCGCTTATGACGATAATACTTGGCTGCCTGTGCGGATTCACCGCGTGGTTTCTCGTGCGTTACCTGATCGCGGGGCTTTACACCGTGAACCAGAACGAGCGCGCGGTGAAGACAAGCTTTGGCCGCGCCCAACGTCTCGCGGACAGCACGACGACGTTGAACGATCCCATTTCGGAAGGACTCGATGAGGATGAACGGCAGCGTTATGCGTGGCCGCAACTCCGCGTCATTCCGCCGGGCGGGCCGTACTTCAAGTGGCCGTGGGAGCGGGTTTACAAGGTCTCGGTCGCCACGCAGACCGTGAACATGGCGTTCGATCCCGAAACCCCTTCCGCGAACCAGAGCGGCACGATTCTCGAAGCGGTCACGAAGGACCAGTTGAACACGGGCCTGACCGGACAAATCCGCTACGGCGTGTGCGAACGCAATCTCTACGCCTACCTGTTCGGCGTGAAACATCCGTTCGCGCACGTCATGGGATATTTTGTTTCGGTCCTGCGCGAGCGGATTGCGAATTTTGAAGCGCCGAAGCGGTCGGTTGAAAAGTCGGATGGCGTCGCCGCGTTGGACAGCGACGTGGCCCACGGCATTTCGATCAACGACCTGCGCAAGAATCTCCGCGACCTCAACGAGCACATGGAACACGAGTGCCGCACGTCGGCGGCGCGTTACGGGATGGTGCTGGACGCGACGCTGATCACCGGCATTGATCCGCCACCGGAGGTGGAATCGGCGCTGGCAGCGATCAACACGGCGCACAACCAGGTATCGTCCGAAATCAGCCTGGCCCAGGCAGCGGCGGACCAGAAGATCGTGCAGTCCAGGCGCGCCGTGGAAATCGAAACCCTCAAAGCCCAGGCGGAAACCGAACCGCTCGAACGGTTGGCAGACCAACTGGCGGAATTGAAGAAGAGCGGTTCGGGCGTCCTGCCGGCTTATGTGCGCAACGTGAAACTCGCGTTGTTTGAACAGGCCACCCATTCATTCCTGGAGGTGAAGCCATGAACTTCTTGATCGCAGCGGCGGCGACATTTTTTGGCTGTCTCATCGTCGTGCCCTTGCTTCTCGGCATCGCCCGGTTTTTCGGGCTTTACACCATCGTGGAGGAGCGCACGTGCCAGGTTTACATGCTGTTCGGAAAAGTAATCGCAACGATCAACGAACCGGGCTTGCACCTGCTCATTACGCAATTGGGCTGGAAGGCGCTCGTCATGCGCTGGCTGGGCAAGCGTTACGTGCTCGACATGCGTCTCGATCAGGAATATCTCCGCAGCAATCCGGTGAATTCCGAGGAAGGCGCGCCGATGGGCATCGGCATTTGGTATGAAATGTTCATCAGTGATCCGGTGGCGTACTTGTTCAAGAACGCCGACCCGCGCGGTTCACTGGCGGCCAACGTCAGCAATTCCACCGTCCGTTGCCTGAGCAACATGCCGCTGGATCAAATGCTCACCAACCGCCACTCGATGAGCCAGACGGTGCGGGCCGAGGTTTCGCCCAAGTCGCACGAATGGGGCTACAAACTTGGCTCGGTCTATATCCGCAAGGTGCATTTTCGCGACCGCGAAATGATCCGGCAAATCGAAAGCAAGGTGGTGAACCGCTTGCGCCAGGTCACGGCGGCCATCAAGCAGGACGGCGCGAACCGGGTCAGCGTCATCACCAGCACGGCGGAGCGCCAGGCCGCGGTGGAATTCGCCAAGGCGGGCGCGATTCGTCCCCGCATCGTCGGGGCGGCGATGCAAAAGATCGCGAAGGATGCGGAGGTCTTCGACGCGCTGTTCGCCGTGCTCGAAACGCAGAAGCTGATCGCGGGCGAGGCTCGGATCACGCTGCTCCCGCAGGGCAGTCCGGTGCTGGCCGAATTGCTGGCGGCGGGTGATGCGGCACGAAAACCGACAGTTGCAAAGCCGGCGGAAGGGAACGCGACAAAGCCCAACCCGGTTTGAGGTAACCGCCCGCCAGCGTCTGGCTACAAGTCCTGGTAACGAATGAGTTGAACGCCGAGTTTCTCCGCGAGCAGCTTGACCCGCGGACTGATCAGCGCTTCAAACTCGTGCGGGAACTTGTCCAGCGACGGATGGGAATAAAGCTCCGAATCGCCGGGCGGCAGCGCGTCCAGCAATTTCAGAACGTAGTTCTCATCCACACGGTCGTTTTCCAGCAGGCCAAACACCCTGTGGGTGTGGCGGATCTTTTGATCGTGCAAGCGTGATTGCGCGAACCCGGCCAGGAGGCGGAACAACGCCGCGTGACCGGCACGATACACCCGCCGTCCTTTTGCGAGCGGCCAGTCCAGCCAGAACGGTTCTCGCGTCAGACGCAGATGCCGGACACCCAGTTTGTCCGCGTCTTCGATCAAAATCCGGAACACGGTCGGATGCAGATGAAGATGCAGATGACCGTTGACATGATCGAGCGGTAAACCGGTGGCACGAAACCGCTCAAACTGCGCGTGAATTTCAGCGCGAAGCTGCTGGCGCAGGTCGCGTTGAAAGAAGTAACGCCATCCCACGGCAGCCGGATTCTCCCTGAATTCACTGCGAGCGTTGGCCAGACCCGGGACCTTGTCGGGCGGCAGCGCCGAGTGTCCGCATAACAATGTGAGATGCAACCCAACGCCGAGCCGTGGATTCTCCTTCGCCAGCGCGACGGCCTCGGCGCAATACGGTTCGTTGACCATCAAACTGGCGCTGGTGAGGATGCCCTCGCGGTGCGCCCGGATGGCGGCGGTGTTGATGGAGGACGAACGGCCAAAATCGTCCGCGTTGACGATGAGGCGGCGGGGTGGGGTCATGGGAGTTACGGCCGGTCGGTTGCGAACTTGCGCGGGGAACTCATCTGATGGCCTGCCGCAGGGCCAGGGTCATGATGACGATCGCAGTCACACTGAGCTCATAGATTCCCATAGTTCGGCGACATGGCCCCGGAGGCAAAACGCCACCAGGTGCGCGCAATCAGGCCCAATTTTTGCACCTTGCCCAAGCGGGTCGGCTCCGGACCAAAGACGTCAAACCGTTTCGCTTCGAGTTTCTGCAACAACCGCCAATAGACCGAGCCCATCAACTCCGCCGCCACCATTGATCGGCGATCTTCCGCGGGCAGCGTTTCCCGGGCGAGCCGGTAAAAATTCCGCGCGCGCTCCGCCACGCTGGCCGCCAGACTCACAAAGCGCTCGGAGTATTCGTAACGCAAAATTTCCTCCGGCGAGACCTGGAAGCGTTCCAGTTCGGAAACCGGCAGGTAAATCCGGCCGCGCCCGGCATCGGTGCGCACGTCACGGAGAATGTTTGTCAGTTGCAGCGCTTTGCCGAGCGCGACGGCGTACTCACGGCACGCCGAATTCTTGTAGCCGAAGATTTCGATGCTCAACAGCCCCACCACGGACGCAACGCGGTAGCAGTAAAGTTCCAGTTGCTCGTAATTCTCGTAGCGATTGATGTCCAGGTCCATCTCGACACCCTGGAGCAGTTCGTCAAAAAGGCCGAAAGGCAGGCGGAATTGCTGGATGACCGGCTGCAACTCGCGATTGACCGGAAACTCCGGATGGCCGCCGGTTGCGGCCCGGCGCACATCGTCGCGCCACGCGGCGAGTTGCTGCCGGCGTTGGGCGACCGGATGGGACTCCTCGTCCGCCACGTCATCCACCTCGCGACAAAAGGCGTAGAGGGCGGACATGGCATCGCGCTTTGGTTTGGGCAGTAGGACAAACGCCAACGCGAGGTTGGAGGCGCTCTTGCGGGTGATGGCGCGGCTTTGCTGCATGGCCGCTACGGATTGCCCGCGTTGGATGGGGGGGGCTCGGACGGGGCGGCGCGACGCAAGGGTGGCAGCCCGCCGGTCTCGGCCAGGGTCGGGTTGCGGGGCCGGTGCTCGCGACGCCGGCGGCGCGGTTTGTCCGGAATCATCTGCCTGAGTTCAGCCACGCCGGCCGCCGCGCGTTGGAACGTGCCACGGTGATGGCGGTGACGATGCCGATGGGACCGACGGTGCTTGAGCTGCCGACGCACCATTAAACCCACGAATGCCACCGCCAGGACGAACAAAATCACGCCCAGCAGCATCAGGCGCTCGCGCACAACCGGAGTGACCGGCCCCACGATGGGCAGGGGATCATCCGGACTGGACAGGCTCCATAGCAGCATGGTGTTCATGTATTGCGGCCCGCCGGACCCGCCGGTTCTGCCGCGTCGTCGTCGCCCTCCGCTGGCACGGCGATGTTCAGGCGCTGCATACGGTAGCGCAGGGCGTGGCGACTGAGCTTCAACCGTTCGGCGCTGCGGGTGAGGCTGAAATGGTTCTGTTCGAGCGTGCGGGTGACGAGATCGCGCTCAAAGTTGGCCACAATTTCGTCCAGGCTGCCCTCCCCGATGGCCGGCGGGGCGCCGCTCTTGTGCAAACGGGCTTCGAGCTGGAAATCCGGCAGATTGCCGGCCTGGATTTCGCGGGTGTTTTCCAGGATCAGGGCGCGCTCAATCACGTTGCGCAACTCGCGCACGTTGCCCGGCCAATGGTGGGCGAGGAGTTTTTGCCGCGCCAGACGGGAGATGGCCTTCACCGTCTTGTTCATCGTGGGGCCGAACATTTTGAGAAAATGTCCCGCCAGCAGGGAAACGTCGTCGCCACGTTCGCGCAACGGCGGCAGACGCATTTGCACCACGTTGAGCCGGTGGAACAAATCCTCGCGGAACTGGTCTTCGCCGATGGCCTTGACGATGTCGCGGTTGGTGGCGGCGATAAGGCGCACGTTGACGCGCAGTTCCTGCGTGCCGCCGACGCGCGTGAACGAGCCGTCTTCGAGAAAGCGCAGCAGCTTGGCCTGCAACGGCCGGCTCATGTCGGCAATCTCGTCCAGGAACAGCGTGCCGCCGTCGGCTTCCTCGACGCGTCCGGGTTTTTGGCGAAGCGCCCCCGTAAAGGCGCCCTTCTCGTGGCCGAACAATTCGCTTTCGAGCAGCGTCTCGGGTATCGCGGCACAGTTGAGCCGGACATAACCGGCCTGGCGGCGGTGACCGAGACTGTGCAGCGCCCCGGCCACGAGTTCCTTGCCAGTGCCGCTCTCACCGAGGACGAGCACGCGCGTGTCCGTGGGCGCCACCGTTTGGATGAGCTGGCGCAACTCGCAAATCGCGGGGCATTCACCCACGATTTGTTCGAGTTGATACGTTTCACCCGTTCGGGCGCGAAGCACGGCGTTTTCCCGCAACAGCCGGTAACGTTCGGCACAGCGTCCGATGGCGTGAAGCAGTTCCTCCGGCGCGAACGGCTTGGCGAGGTAATCAATCGCACCGGCCTTGATGGCTTCGACCGCAAGCTTGGGCGTCGCGTAAGCCGTGATCATCAACGCCGGGAGATCGGGCCATTGTTGATGAATCCTGCCCAGAAACTCATAACCGCTCATACCGCCCAGGCGCGCGTCGGTGATGACCATGAAGAATTCCTCGTGCGTCAGCCGGTTCAAACCCTCTTCGGCCGACTCGACGGCACGCACCGCGTAGCCCTCGTCACCCAACAGTGTCTGGAGGGAGAGCCGCATGTTTTTCTCGTCATCCACGACGAGCACAGGTGGTAGGGACGCGCTCATGACCGGAATGTTGCTAAACGAGGGTGGCGCCCGGAAGGCCTGAGGGCGGGGGATCGCCGTTCAATCTTCCGGCCTTCGAAGTCCCGGTTCAATGTTGTGCCTGAAAAGTTCAACTTTGATCAGCCAGTTTGGGCAGCGCCCGCGCGGGGAAGAGTAGAACAAACCCGGCGCCCATTCCAAGCCCGGATTCCACACCCACCGAACCCCCGTACAGCTCGACGTTGTGCTTGACCATGGACAGCCCCAGCCCCGTGCCGCGCGGCTTGGTCGTGTAGTACGCGTCAAAGATCTTTTCCAGCTTGTCCGGACCGATGCCCGGCCCGTCGTCGCGGATCGAGATTTCCACGGAAAAATCCGGGCGGCGGGCGGCTTTGATGTGGACGTTGCCATTGCCATCAAGGGCTTCACGGGCATTTTGCAGGATGTTGACCAGCGAGTCGGCCAGGTGTCGCCGCTGCATGAGCAGGGGGGGGAACGGTCCGTCATAATCACGATGGATGTTGATGCCCGTGATCACCGCCGGAGGGAAAACTTCAGCAATGGCGCGGTCCAATTCCTCGATCACGTCCAGCTTTTCGACGCGGCCCTCGCTTAATTGGGCGTAGCCCATGACCTGCGTGATGATTTGATCCGCGTGGGCGACTTCTTCCCGGATGATCTCAACCGGCTTGAGTGTCTCGGGTTTCGCATCCTTCAAGGCGCGCTGAAGGGAGAACACGGCATTGTTGATGATGGCGAGCGGGTTTTTGATCTGGTGGGCGAACTCGGCGGCGAGCCGGCCCGCGGAGCGCAACTGGCCTTCGCGCACGGCAAATTCGCGCGCCTCCTCGATGGCCCGCCGCTGGCGTTCGAGCAACACCTGCACGCCGTAACAGCACACGGCCATGAGCCACAACAACACCAGCCGCAGCACCATGACCTCGAGCGACAAGGTGGTGTGGCCCATTTGCACCTCGCCATCCTGAATCTTGTCGCTCAGATTATCGAAAACGTACCCTTCCCCGATTCCCGCCAGCACGTAACTGAGCCCGGTCACGAAGTTGAGCGCCAGTTGCGACACGCCCTTGGTTATGCTGATCGCATTACGGACGATCAGAATCAGGAACAACAGCCAATACAGGATGCTGGCGAAGTCAAGGGTCACCACCGTAATGCCGGCCAGCAGAATGCAATCCAACAGGCAGGTGGTGAAAACCATCCATTGCACCAACGGCAAGGGCAGACGGTGCAAATTCAGCAGCATCCAGGCACCGATGACGTTGACCACCATGTAAACGATGAAGTAATTAAGGGTCCATTCGACCGCCACTTCGATGGAACCAAGAACACTGCCCGTCCAGGGGGACACATAGAATGACGTGAGCAGGATGATGAGGATGATCGCCTTGGCCGGCAGCACCAGGTCGCGCTCCATCATCTGCATGCGCTCCAGGAGTTGACGCCGGTCCGGCGCCGGAATCTCGATCAGCGTGAACAGCCGTTTCAACCACTGCCGGGGTCCCCATTTCATAGCGCGTATGGGCCGCAAACTCTTAGCGCAAGACCCGTCTCACGCGCCGGACAATGTCCTCCACCGGCCACAACCGCCCCAGCCCTTCGTAGCCGCAGGACAACATGCCTTTGTCCGGCCCGATGAATTCGACCCCGCGGGATTTCAGGGTGGCGACATTCTGCTGCGTGGCGGGATGCAACCACATCTTCCCGTTCATCGCCGGCGCGATCAAAACCTTGGCGTCGGGGTTCAACGCCAGGGCCAGACAAGTCAGCGCATCGTTCGCCAGTCCGAGCGCCAGCCGCGCGATGAAATTGGCCGTGGCCGGCGCGACCAGCAACAGGTCCGCCTCGTCCGCCAGCCCGATGTGCCGGGGCTTCCATCCTTCCTCCTCGTCGTAAAGGTCCGTCACGACCGGGTGGCGTGAAAGCGTTTTGAACGGCAGGGGCGTGATGAACCGTTGCGCGTCGGCGGTCATCACCACGTGCACGTCGTAACCGGCCTTGCTCAAAAGGCTCGCCAAGTCGGCTGCCTTGTGTGCCGCGATGGAGCCGGTCACACCCAACACGATGTTCTTCTTCATCTTCATCTTAATCTTAATCTCAATCCCCCAAACCCAACATGATTAAGATTACGATTAAGATTAAGATCAAGAAAGGCTTCAAAATTCCGGCGGCGACATCCGGCCCGACCGCATCTTCTCCGCATCCACAATCGCCAGCATGCGCCGCAAATCCGCCTCGATGGTCGTGCTGATGAGCAGGTAATCGAAATTCTTCCATTGCGCAACCTCCTGGCGGGCCACGCTGAGGCGCTTTTGAATCGCCGTCTCGCTGTCGGTGCCGCGCCGGCGCAACCGGGTTTCCAGGATTTCCGCCGACGGCGGGGTGAGAAAGACCGAAACCAGCGCCCGTTTGAGTTCCGGGTCCTCGTCCGCGCGCTGGCGGACGGTCGCCGCGCCCTGCACATCCACATTCAGCAAAACGTCCTTGCCCAGGCGCAGTTTGCCCAGCACCTCGGACTTCAACGTGCCGTAGCTGTGACCGTAAACCGTGGCGTGCTCGAGAAAATTTCCCGCCTGCACCCGCTTCAAGAACGAGGTCGCATCCAGAAAGTAATAATCCACCCCGTCCTTTTCCCCTTTGCGCGGCTCGCGCGTGGTGCAGGTCACCACGCGGGTCATGTCCGGTCGGGCGGCCAGAAGTTGCTGGCAGATCGTGGTCTTGCCGCCGCCCGAAGGCGCAGAAATGACCACGAGCAACGGAGTTCCTCCGGCGCTCGCAGGTCGGAGGTCGACTTTTTGCCCTTCCGATTTGGGATGTCGGGCTTCGGGCCGCCGGTTTCGGCCCGCGATTTTCTGTCCGCTGGTCTTCATTCCACGTTCTGCGCCTGCTCGCGGAATTTTTCCAACTCCGCCTTCAGTGTCACCACCTCGCGCGAGATGAGGGCATCGTTTGCCTTCGAGCCGATGGTGTTGACCTCGCGATTCATTTCCTGCGCCAGGAAATCCAGCATCCGGCCCACCGGCTCCTTCGCTTTCCGGCAATCCTCGAATTGTTGGAAATGACTCTGCAACCGGGTCAGCTCCTCGGAAATGTCCGAGCGATCGGCGAAGAAAACCACTTCCTTCAACAACCGCTCGTCATCGGTCGCGGGTGCCTCCAAACCGGCGCTCTTGATGCGTTCGATGAGTTGTTCCCGGTAACGTTCCGTGGCCAGCGGCGATCGCGCCTCGATTTTCGCCGCGGACTTTCGCATGGCCGCCACCCGGGCGGCGAGGTCGCGGGCCAGGTGCGCGCCTTCGCGTTCGCGCATCCTTACCAAACCTGCCAGCGCCTGCTTGAGCGCCTTTTCGACGGCGGGCCAGAGATGTTCCGCATCCGCCAGTTCCTCGTCCGTCTGGAAGACCCCCGGCGCGCGCACGAGTTGATCGAGGGTGACCGGGCCGGCGAGACCAAGCTGCCGGGCGAGCCGTCCGAGTTCACGCGCGTACGCTTTGGCCAGCGGCAGATTGAGGTGCATCCGCGCCGAACTTTTGTTTTCGGCCGCGTGCAAGGAAACCCGCACGGTCAACCGCCCGCGCGACACGTGGCGGTTGATCTCGTCGCGCAGGGGCGCCTCCAGCATGTCCATCTCGCGCGGGAGGTTCACGGAGATTTCGGCCTGTCGGCGGTTCACCGAACTGAGTTCCACGGTGATTTTGAAGCCATTGCGCGCGCAATCGCCCCGCCCATAACCCGTCATTGACTTCATACCGGGAATATGCGGAAACCCCGGCGAAATGTCGAATGTCGAATTGGGCCGGGGAAGCCGTGTTCGCGTTGAAGACAACAGGCTTTGCTTTGATCCGGTTCCCGCCTACGATCACCCTTTGGTTTGAACGTGAAATTCGCACGCCATGAGCAAAGAATTCATCCGCATCGGCGGCGCGCGTGAGCACAACCTCAAGAACCTCACGCTTGAAATCCCGCGCGACCGGCTGGTGGTCATCACCGGCCTGAGCGGCAGCGGCAAATCGTCGCTGGCGTTCGACACCATTTACGCCGAGGGCCAGCGCAAATATGTCGAGAGCCTCTCGGCCTACGCCCGGCAGTTCCTCGACCAGATGCAGAAGCCGGACGTGGACTACATCGAAGGGCTCTCGCCGGCCATTGCCATCGAACAGCGCAGTTCCGGCATGAATCCGCGCTCGACGGTCGCCACGACCACGGAGATTTACGATTATCTCCGATTGCTCTACGCGCACATCGGCCAGCCGCATTGCCCGGACACCGGCGTGCCCATCGTCGCGCAAACCACCAGCGACATCGTGGACAAGATTCTTGCGTTGCCGGCCAAGACTCGCGTCATGCTGCTCGCGCCCGTGGTCCGCGGCCAGAAGGGCGAGTTCCGCGATGTGATCGAACGCCTGCAACGGGAAGGCTTTGTCCGCGCCCGGGTGGATGGTGCGTTTGTGGAACTGGGCAATCCGAACGTCCGCGTAAAGTTGGACGCGAAGCAGGCGCATACGATTGAAGCCGTGGTGGACCGGCTCGTCATGGAGGAAAAAGTTCGCGTGCGGTTGCAGGACTCGGTGGAAACGACCTTGCGCTGGGGTGAAGGCGTGATGCTGACGCTGCACCAGTTGCCGGAAGAGAAGTCCAGAGTCCAGGGTCCAGAATCCAGAGTCCAGAGTCCAAAGTCCAGAAGCGTGCCGCCAGTCCCGCCCGCCCCGTCCGACCTATCCGACACTTGGATCGAAACGCTTCATTCCAATCGCATGTATTCGCCGGCCACGGGCAAAAGTTACGAGCCACTGACGCCCAAACATTTCTCCTTCAATGCGCCATCGGGAGCGTGCCCGGTCTGCCACGGGCTCGGTCAGAAAATGGTTTTCGACGACGGCCTCGTCGTACCGGACCCGGAAAAGTCGCTTGAACAAGGCGCCGTCCTGCCCTGGCGGCGAGGCGGCAAACGGATGGTGATTTATTACAAGGCCATGTTGCGCGCCGTCGCCGGACACTACGGCCAGAGTCTGGAAAAGCCGTACAAGGATTTGCCGGACGATTTCAAAAGCATTCTGCTGCACGGCTCGGGCGACACGGAAATCGAGTTTCATTTCTGGCGTGCCGGCAAACAGAGCGTCATCAAGCGCCCCTTTGAAGGCGTGATCCCCAACATGGAACGCCTCTATGCCGAGAGTGAAAGCGAGTTCACGCGCAACCGGCTGAAAGCCTTTATGTCGCCGCAGTTTTGCGACGCGTGCCAGGGCCAGCGATTGAAGCCGGAGATTCTGGCGGTGACGCTGGGTGAGGACCGTCCCGAGCCCAGAGTCCAGAGTCCGGAGTCGGGGAAGCGCGCTGGCTCGGGACTCCGGACTCCGGACTCCGGACTCCAGATCCCTGGCTTGTCCATCATGGACGTCTGTTCGCTCTCGGTGGAAAAAGCCGAGACATTCTTCGCGAGCCTCAAGCTTTCGGAGTTCCAGGAAAAAATCGCCCACGAAGTCATCAAAGAAATTCGCGCCCGCCTGGGTTTCTTGAAAAACGTCGGGCTCGGTTATCTCACGCTCAACCGCGAGAGCGGGTCGCTCAGCGGCGGTGAAGCGCAACGCATCCGGCTGGCCACGCAGATCGGCGCGGGCCTGGTCGGCGTGCTTTACATTCTCGACGAACCGAGCATCGGCCTCCATCAGCGCGATAATGACCGCCTGCTCCAAACCCTCAAAGGCCTGCGCGACCTCGGCAACTCCGTCATTGTGGTCGAGCACGACGAGGACACCATCCGCCAGGCGGATTACATCCTCGACCTCGGCCCGGGCGCCGGCGTGCGTGGCGGTGAGGTGGTGGCCGCCGGGACGTTGGCGCAGGTTCTGGCCTGCAAAAAATCCCTGACGGCCAATTATCTCACCGGCGAACTCTCGATTCCCGTTCCCAAACAACGCGCCAAACCCTCGCCCGACCGCGGCTGGCTGGAAGTGCTCGGAGCGCGGGAAAACAATTTACAAAACGTGGACGCGCGTTTTCCCATCGGCCTGCTCACCTGCGTCACCGGCGTGAGCGGTTCGGGCAAAAGCACGCTGGTGGATGACATTCTGCGCCGGGCGCTCTTCCGAAAATTCTTCGGCTCGAAGGAACGGCCCGGCGCGCATCGTCTGCTCAAAGGATTTGAAGGGCTGGACAAGATCGTGGTGATTGACCAGACACCGATTGGCCGCACGCCGCGTTCGAACCCCGCGACCTACACGGGCATGTTCAACGCCATCCGCGACCTCTTTGCAAAACTTCCCGCCGCCAAAGTTCGCGGCTACGAATCCGGCCGGTTCAGTTTCAACGTGAAAGGTGGGCGCTGCGAAAAATGCCAGGGGGACGGGCTTATCAAAATTGAGATGCACTTCCTGCCGCCCGTTTACGTGACCTGCGAGGCGTGCAACGGCCGGCGCTACAATCGTGAGACGCTGGAGATTGCCTACAAGGGCATGAACATCGCCGACGTGCTGGACATGACGGTGGACGAGGCGGTCACGTTTTTCCGCGCCGTGCCGCAGATTTACGATCCGCTTTTGACCCTGGCCGAGGTGGGGCTGGGCTACATCCGACTGGGCCAATCCGCCACGACTTTGAGCGGCGGCGAAGCGCAGCGCGTCAAGCTTGCCGCGGAATTGAGCCGGAAGCAAACCGGCCGCACGCTTTACATTCTCGATGAACCGACCACCGGCCTGCACTTTGCCGACGTGGCCAAACTGCTCGAAGTGCTTTTCAAGCTGCGCGCCTCCGGCAACACGCTGCTCGTGATCGAACACAATCTCGATGTCATCAAAACGGCGGATTGGATCCTGGATCTTGGACCGGAAGGCGGCGACGGTGGCGGGCGCATCGTGGCGCAAGGTCCGCCGGAACTGGTGGCGCGGTGCGCGGAAAGCCACACGGGACAATATTTGAATCGTCTTCTCCATCGGAATGTCGCATAACTGGCCCGCATGAGTCTGCCGTTCCAACGGGGTTGGTGCCGCGCCACCGCGCTGGCGTGCGCCCTCCTGCTTGCATCTGGCGGCCCGCTGCTCGCGGCGAACGCCGGCGACCGTGCTTTCAAGGCGGCGGCGGACTCGTTCAATCTGGCGGTGTGGTGGCGCGCGGAAGCGCAGTTCGAACAGTTCATCGCGCGGCATCCCAAATCCGAGCGTGTGCCGGAAGCCGTGCTGCTTCAGGCACAGGCCCAATTCAAACAGGGCAAGTTCGAGCCGGCCATCGCCCTGCTGACCGCGCGGCTCGCCGAGGCCGGCCCGCTGGCCGACCAATATCTTTATTGGATCGGGGAAGCCCAGTATCAGGCCGGGCAACACGCCGCCGCGGCCGAGACGTTCGGCAAGCTCGTGACTCAATTTCCCGCGTCGAACCGCCGGCTGGAGGCGGCGGTGGACGAGGCGGCGGCCTGCGCGACGCTCGGCCGGTGGCCGCGCGTGGTCGAATTACTCGACAAGGCGGGCGGCCCGTTTCAAACCGCCGCGCCGGCCAGACCGGAATCTCAACTCGTCGTGCGCGGCCGGTTGTTGCTCGGGGAAGCGCGGCTCAAACAAAAGCAGTTCGCCGAGGCCGAGGCCGCGTTGCAGCCGCTCGCGCTGCTGAAACTCCCGCCGGAATCGGAATGGCAGCGGCTGTTCTTCCTTTGCCAGGCGCAACTGGGCGGAGGGAAAACCGACGAGGCGCTTCGCAACGCGGAAGCCCTCCGCAAGCTGGCGACGACGACCGGCCGGCCCGAACTGCTTGCCGAAAGCGTGGATTTGCTGGCGTCCATCCTGGAGAAACTGGGAAAGCGCGACGACGCCATCGCCACGCTGAAACTAATCACCACCAACGCGCCGCCGGACCGGCAACGTGAGGCCTTGTTGAGAATCACGGCATTGACGCTCCAGCAGGGCCAGGTTTCCGAGGCGATGGCCACGATGGAAAGTTTCTTGAGTCAATTTTCCAACGCGCCGGCGGCGGACGCGGCCCTGTTGAACCTGGGGGAGTTGCATTTGAAGGAATACCGGCAGCCGGCCAGTCCCGCAGCGGGGTCGCCACCGGCCACGAATCATCTTCAACTCGCCCTGGATTATTTCAACCGGCTCGTGACCACGTTTACCAACAGCGCGCTCGTGGGCCGGGCCCAGCTTGGCCGCGGCTGGTGCTATTGGATCAGCACCAATCTTCCCGCCAGCGCCGAGGCGTTCAGCGCCGCGACCGCCACGCTGCCGCCGTCGGAGGCCCGGGTTGAAGCGCGCTGCAAACTGGCGGACGTGCAGTTTGCCACGAATGATTTTTCCGGAGCCGTGGCGCAGTATGCCAGCGCGCTCGCCGAAGCCACCAACTGGCCAGCCACCCGGGAGTCGCTCGTGCCGAAAATTCTCCACCAACTGGTCCGCGCCAACGTGGCGCTGACCAATGCCGACGGCGCGTCCGCAGCCATGCGCCAACTTCTGGAGCTGCGCCCGGACGACGAGGATGCTTCGCGGAGTGTTTTACTGGTGGGACAGGGTTTCCTGGACGCCGGCGAGCCGGTGGGGGCGGCCACGTTGTTCAAGGATTATCTGGCGCGGTTCCCGGCGGCCCCGGAACGGCCCACCGTGGAACTGCTCATGGCCCGGGCGCTGGAAGGGGAAACCAACTGGACGCAGGCGCTCGTGCTTTACAACGGCTGGCTCGACCGGTTTCCCACCAACCGGCTGCGGCCCCAGGTGGAGTTCCGTCGGGCGCTGGCGACCTATCGGGCGGACGAGGAAACCAACGCCTTGAGCCTGTTCACCAACTTCGTGGCCCGGTTCGGCACGAACGAATTGGCCGCGCGGGCCCAGTGGTGGGTGGCCGACCACTACTACGGCAAGGGCGAGTTCAACGAGGCCGAAAAAAACTACAAGGGTGTGTTCCAAAACTGGCCGAACTCCAGCCTGACTTATGCCGCACGCATGATGGCGGGATGGGCGGCGTTCCGCCGGCCCGAATACGGCCCGGCCATCGAGTATTTCAAGCTGCTGACGAGCGACAAGAGTTGCCCCTCCAATCTCTGGATTGACGCCATGTTCGCCTACGGCGGCACGTTGATGCTGCGCAACGCCGGCGATACCAACAATCCCTTCGCGGACATCCGACTGGCCATAGACGTTTTTGCGGCGCTGCGCGACCAGTATCCGAATTCCGATTACGCGGCCCGGGCCTGGGGTGAAATCGGGAAATGTTACTTCCAACTCGGCGCCCAGGACGCGGGAAGTTATCAACGCGCCTCCAATGCGTTCCAACAGGCGATCGTGTGCACCAACGCGACGGTCACCACCCGCAGTCAGGCGCAAGTGGGCCTGGGCCTGACGCTCGAAGCGCAGGCCAGCAACCTGTCCGGCGGGGAGCAAATCGCCGCGCTCAGACAGGCCCTCGACAATTATCTGGACGTTGTGCTGGAAACGAATCTTGCCGAGGGCGAGTCGCCGGATTTGTTCTGGGTCAAGAAGGCCGGCCTGGAAGCCGCCCGACTGGCGGAGTCCATGCAGGAATGGCCACAAGCCATCAAACTTTACCAGCGGCTCGGAGAATTGATCCCGCCGTTGAAGGCGTCGCTGGAACGCAGGATCCAAAAGGCGCAGGAACATTCCGCCACCGGCAAGAGTTGAACCGAGCCACGGTCACCGCCCCACTCGCACGGTGGGTGCCCGGACTGCGCGGTTTGACACGCCGGCGGTTGCAGGTAAGCTTGCCTGGAGAACACAAATGACCAACGCCAGCAACAACAATTCCGTCATCCGGCTCACGCCCGCCGCCGTGGAGCAGGTGCGGGTGCTGATTACCCAGACCGAAAATGCGGGCAAGTCGCTGCGCGTTTACGTGGAGCAGGGTGGCTGCTCCGGCATGCAATACGGCCTGACGTTCGACGAGAAGCGCGACGGGGATTTGGTCGCCGAGCATGACGGCGTCACGACCCTCGTGGACGCCTTTAGTGCGCAATACCTGCGGGGCACGATTGTGGACTTCAGCGACGCGCTGACGGGCGGCGGTTTCAAGCTTTCCAATCCGAACGCGAAGCAAAGTTGCGGCTGCGGCAAATCCTTTGAGACTTGAGCGGACGCGATCAACCCGCGCAAGCCTATGAACGCCGGTCCGTGTGATGCGGGCCGGCTTTTTGTTTTGCGCGCGGACGGCAATTTCAGTTGAGTAACCGCCGTGATCGGCAGCCTCCTCAAACCGGAACTGGCCGAGTTGATTCGCCAGCGCAATTTCAATCAACTCCGCGAGATTCTCTGCGGATTTCCGGCGCCAGACGTTGCCGAGATATTCTACGATCTCGATCCGGGTGACGAGGCGGTGCTGCTGCGCCTGCTGCCGCGCGAACTGGCGGCCGAGGTCTTTGATTATCTGCCGCTCGATAATCAGGAGAAAATGCTCCACGCACTCGGCAGCGAGGAGGTGGCGGCGATCCTCAACGATCTGCCGCCCGACGACCGCACGCGTTTGCTGGAAGAGTTGCCCGCCGCCGCCACGCAGAAGCTGCTCGCGTCGCTCAAACCCGAGGAACGCAAGATCGCGACTGAATTGCTGGGTTACCCGAAGAATTCCGTCGGTCGCCGCATGACGCCGGGCTACGTGGCGATCCAGCAGAATTGGACCGTCGCCGAAGTTTTGGCCCATTTGCGCACGCAGGCGCACCGTCGCGACGCGATGAATCAGCTTTACGTTGTGGACGGCAAGGGCCGCCTTGTGGATTTTGTCCGGCTGCGCAATCTCGTGGTCGCACCCATCCAGATGTCGGTGCTGGAACTGTTGGAAAACCAGCAAATCTTCCTGCGCGCTGCCGACGATCAGGAAACCGCCGTAGCTGCCTTCAAAAAGTACGATGTCACCATTCTGCCTGTCGTGGATTCCAAGGACGTGCTTGTGGGCGTTGTTACCGTGGACGACGTCCTTGACGTGGCCGAACGCGAGGCCACCGAAGATATTCAAAAGCTGGGTGGCATGGAGGCCCTCGACGCGCCGTATCTGAAGATCGGTTTGTTTTCCATGATCAAAAAGCGCGCGGGCTGGCTGGCGGTCCTGTTCGTCGGCGAAATGCTCACCGCCACGGCGATGGGACACTTCGAGGACGAGATCGCGAAGGCGGTTGTGCTCGCGTTATTCGTGCCGCTGATCATTTCCAGCGGTGGCAATGCAGGGTCACAAGCCACCTCGCTCATCATTCGTGCGCTGGCTGTGCGGGACATTTCGTTGAAAGATTGGTGGCATGTGATGCGCCGGGAAATCTTCGCGGGCTTCGCCCTTGGCTGCGTATTGGCGTGCATTGCGCTCGCGCGCATTCTGCTTTGGCCGCATAAGGAAAAAGTTTATACCGAGCACTACGCGCTGGTCGCCGCCACGGTCGCATGCAGCCTGATCGGCGTCGTGTTGTTTGGTAGCGTGGCGGGTTCGATGTTACCGTTCATCCTGCGCCGGCTTGGTTTCGATCCTGCGGCTGCTTCTGCGCCATTTGTTGCAACGCTCGTGGATGTGACTGGTCTCGTGATTTACTTCACCATCGCCTACCAGATCCTGCACGGTACGCTACTCTGAATCCAGGGCTCACTGTCGCAGCGCCCGGTAGTAACGCTCGTGGCGATTGGTGAGCGTCCCGTGATCGAGGAAACGCCAGATGCCGTTGGTGGATTCCATGAGACCGAGGTTGAGCCAGTTGCTGGCGGGTTCGGTCACATTGGTGGTGGCCAACACGACGTAATTCGAGCCCGTCTCACCCAGCATGCAGAACTTAAAGGTGCCGTTCGTGGCCAGGCCCCCCAGATTCAGCACGTGCAACGGCAGGGTGTAATACACCGTCGCCACGGCTGCCGTCTTGGTGTAGCCCTTGTCGTCGGTGGCCACGGCGCTGAAGTTGACGGTTGAAGGGAAATCGTACGTCAATGTGAGCTTCTGCGGGGAATTGTGTGGCGGGTTATTGTAGTTCGCCAACAGGTTCGTTCCGTTCAGGAAGAGTTGCAAGTTGGTGACGGAGCCATCGAGGTCGTTCACCGAAGCAGTCAATTGCAGCGGGGTGCAAACCAGTTGCGTAACCGCCCCGCTCAGGGTGACGGTCGGTCGTGCGTTCGACGCGACCAGGATCACCTGATTGGCGGTGTGAATTACGCCAAACTCATAGTCCGGGAAGGAGAAATTGGTGAAAGTCCCCGAACGCGCCGTGAAGGTCATCACCGTGTAAGTGTTGCCGCTGGCGGGAACATAGCCGTTGGTCAACCCGGCGTACAACGTGCCGGCGAGCGTGGCCGTGCCGTTGTTCAGGCGCAGTTGATCGTGGCCGCTGCCCGGCGTAAGTCCACCAATCTGAAACGCAATCTGGCTGTTCGTCGTTGCGGTGTAGGTTTGCGGGCTGAGCAGGGTCATCACGCCCACGCCCGTGCCGGGCGCAACCTGCGCTGCGTTACGCACGTTGGCGGCGACATTGCCAGTGCCCGTCAGCAGGCCGCCCTGAATGTCCAGCAATGTCCCCGCGAGATTCCCGCCGGCCATCTCGGTCAGCCCGGCGGTCTGCGTGTAGGTCGGTTGCAAGTCCAGCGTGCCGCTCTGGGGTTGAACCTTCCCGGTGTTGGTGGTGACACACTGCAACGTGGATGTGCCTCCGCCCGCTGATTTTTTGAGCGTGCCGTGGTTGTTAAACGTGAGATACCCGCTGCCGGCATAAGCGATGACCACATCGGCCTGCATGTCAAAAACCGATCCCATCGTGTTGTTCCAAACGGGCGCGACTCCGGCACTGATGGAGCCTGCCGTCCAATTGACCGTGGCATAATTGTCCACCGTGC
>CAYWMD010000049.1:48494-51787 GCA_964458575.1 uncultured Bifidobacteriaceae bacterium
CGCCGGCACTGATGGAGCCTGCCGTCCAATTGACCGTGGCATAATTGTCCACCGTGCGGCGATAGAACGTTTTCGGCGAACCGTTGATGGTCACTGTGGCGGAGTTGGTAAAAACCGTTTTGCCGCCCAACGTGGTGCTGTCCATGACTCCGCCGCTCCAGGTGAATGGTCCGCGAAAGATAACGGTGTTGGTTCCATCGAGCGTGCCCGCGGCTAGTTCGAAACTGGGATTGATCGCGATGGGTGCGGCGATGTTGAGCGTGCCGCCGTTGATCCGATGCAAACCCGCCCCGGTGAAGCTGCAACCGGTCAGCAGCGTTTGCGTGCCGCCGCCGAATTGTAGAACACACGTGTTATTGGCGTTGAACGTGCAGCCGCTGCTGACGCCGCCGCCGTCCAAACTCAACACGCCACTCAGACTTGAAGCCAAGCCGCCATTATTCACGATGCTTTGAAGCGTAGCCTGGCCGGCGCCGGAAGATTTCTTGAGCGTGCCATTATTGTTGAAGGTCAGGTAGCCGCTTCCGGCATAAGCGATAACCACGTCGCCTTGCACATCAAACGTCGAGCCCGGCTGGTTGTTCCAAACGGGCGCAACGCCGGCACTGATGGAGCCTGCCGTCCAATTGACCGTGGCATAATTGTCCACCGTACGGCGATAGAACGTTTTCGGCGAACCATTGATGGCCACCGTGGCGGTGTTGGTGAAAACCGTCTTGCCACCGAGCGTGCTGCTGTCCATCTGTCCGCCGCTCCAGGTGAATGGACCGGTGAAGACGACGGTGTTGGTCCCGTCCAACGTGCCGGCGGCCAGTTCGAAGCTCGAATTAATCGTTTGCGGGGCGGCAATGTTCAGCGTGCTGCCGTTGACGCGGTGCAACCCGGCGCCGATGAAGCCGCAACTGCCCGCCAGCGTGTGCGTGCCGCCACCAAATTGGAGCACGCAGCCTGGACTTGCGCTGTAGGTGGAGTTAATGCCGATGCCCCCGCCATCGAGGCTCAAGGTGCCGCTTTGGCAGGCCACCAACGCGCCGTTGTTGACGGCGCACTGCAACGTCGCTTGGCCCGCGCCTGCGGATTTTCGGATGGTTCCGTTGTTGTTGATAGTGAGATAGCCGCTTCCGGGGTACGACATGACCACATCGCCTTGCACATCAAAAATAGCGCCGGACGCGTTGTTCCAAACTGGCGTCACTCCGGCGCTGATGGTGCCCGCCGTCCAAGCGACCGTGGTGTAGTTGTCCACGGTGCGACGGTAGAAGGTCTTGGTCGTGCCGTTGATTGTCACATTCGCGGAATTGGTGAACACGGTCTTGCCGCCCGGCGTGCTGCTGTCCATGAACCCGCCGCTCCAATTAAACTGCCCTGCGAAGACCACCGCCCCCGTGCCGTCCAGCGTTCCGCCGGAAAAGTTGAACACGGTGTTCGTCTCGAAGTAGCCCGAGCCGTTCAAAGTGAGCGTCGCGGACGCCAGATTCAGCGTGACTGCGCCACCGTTGGTGCTGCCGACAGTCAGACCGGCGAGCGTGGCGCTGACATTCACCGTCACCGCGTAAGTGCCGGAGTTCGTAATGAACACCGTGTCGCCGGAGGCCGGAACGGTGTTCGGACTCCAATTGTTGGTGTTATTCCAATTTCCGCCCGCGGTATTGGTCCAAACGATTCCGGCCGCCTTGCTGGAAACCAAGCCGGCTGCGAGCGTCAAAAGAATTGAAAGGGCGCTTTTTAAGGAAATGAGCTTGCTCATGGAGGAACAGACGGTGGTTGGTTGTTATGTATGATTCAACTGAGACAGAGGAAGTTTTAAAGGTAGCAACCTATCTGATTCAATGGAAAAGCATCGAGTCCACGCAAGTATCAGGACGCTTGACCCTTCCTACCCGTCGCTTTAGAGTTTGTTTGTCACTGGGGAGCCGTCGCAACGGCTGAGAGTCCCGATGCCTCGGGAGACCCGTAGAACCTGATCCAGGTAATGCTGGCGTAGGAAAGTCGGTTTTCATTTCTTTCCTTCTTCGGCAGTTGGACGCCAAAGATTTATTTATGATCGCGACCAAAGAATCCTTCGAGCCGCATAGCAGCGAACAACTGCCGAACAGCAAGCGGATTTATGTCAACGGCACGCTGCACCCCGACGTCCGTGTGCCAATGCGCGAGATCAAGCAGAGCCCCACGAAGCTCAACGAGTGCGATATGCGGGTCAACAAGCCGGTCCGTGTCTATGATTGCTCTGGGCCATGGGGCGACCCCGCGTTCACCGGCACTTCCGAGCAAGGGTTGCCTGCGTTGCGCGCCAAGTGGATTCGCGAACGCGGCGACGTGGAGGAGATTGACGGCCGCGAAGTGAAGCCGCAGGACAATGGCTATCTCTCCGGCAAACACGCCGAGTTCGCCAGCAAGGCAGAGAAGAATCGCCTTGTGGAATTTCCCGGACTGACCAGCCAGCGCCGTCGTCCGCTACGCGCCAAGGCTGGCAAGGTTGTCACGCAACTCGCCTACGCCCGCGCCGGCATCATCACGCCGGAGATGGAATTCATTGCCATCCGCGAGAATATGGGACGGGGGCAGTATTCAGTAATCAGTAAACAGTGTTCAGATTTACGGAACGACAACGTCCGGAACGACCTAAACAAACAACACGCCGGCAGCGCGCAGCTTTCACTGAACACCGACCCACTGATCACTGATTACTCTCCGTCAATCTTCAAACGCTTTCCCCAACGCATCCCCGCGCAGATCACCCCGGAGTTCGTCCGCTCCGAAGTCGCCGCCGGCCGCGCCATCATCCCGAACAACATCAATCACCCCGAATCCGAGCCGATGATCATCGGGCGCAACTTCCTCGTGAAGATCAACGCCAACATCGGCAACAGCGCCGTCGCGTCGAGCATCGAGGAGGAGGTCGAGAAGATGCGCTGGGCCACCAAGTGGGGCGCGGACACCGTCATGGACCTCTCCACGGGCAAGAACATCCACGCCACGCGCGAATGGATTCTCCGCAACTCCCCCGTGCCCATCGGCACAGTGCCGATTTATCAGGCGCTCGAAAAAGTCGGCGGCAAGGCCGAGGACCTCACGTGGGAACTCTTCCGCGACACCCTCATCGAACAAGCCGAGCAAGGCGTGGACTACTTCACCATTCACGCCGGCGTGTTGCTGCGCTTCGTGCCGCTCACTGCGAACCGCATGACCGGTATCGTTTCGCGCGGCGGCAGCATCATGGCCAAATGGTGTCTCGCCCATCACCAGGAGAATTTCCTCTACACCCACTGGGACGACATCTGCGACATCATGGC
>CAYWMD010000050.1:0-51658 GCA_964458575.1 uncultured Bifidobacteriaceae bacterium
TACATCACCGGCATCCGCCTGTTTGGGAAACGCATGCCCGGAGTGCCGCTGGTCGGATTGTTCGAGACCGCGTTCTACCAGTTCGCGCCCGAGGCCATGATGCGTTACGCCGTGCCGCAAGCCTGGCACGACATCGGCATCCGCCGCTGGGGTTTTCATGGTGCGAGCCACAAGTTCATCGCCGAACGTTCGGCGGAATTGCTCGGCCGAAACGACGTTGCTGAACGTGTCCGCAAACTCTACGTGGACGGCGGCAAAACTCCCGTGAACGAACCGGCGCTCCGCGTTATTTCCTGTCATCTCGGCGGCAGTTCGAGCATCACGGGGATCCGCAACGGCGTCGCCATCGGCAACAGCATGGGCATGAGCCCGCAATCGGGGTTGCCGCACAATAACCGCGTGGGAGACCTCGATTCTGAGGCCATCCCGTATGCCGTGAAAAAGCTGGGAATCACCAATGATGAAGCCCAACGGCAACTGACCAAGGAATCCGGCCTAAAGGGCGTCAGTGGAATCTCAAATGACGTGCGTGATATCACGACCGCGGCGGAGCAGGGAAATAAAAGCGCGAGATTGGCGCTCAACGTTTTTATCTCCAGCGCGCGTCATTGGATCGGCAGTTACTTTTTCGAAATGGGCGGCGCAGATGCGATCGTGTTTACCGCGGGCATCGGCGAAAACCGGACCGAACTCCGCGAAGCGATTTGCGCGAACCTTGGCGGGCTGGGAATTGAATTGGATTCCGCTTTGAACGCCAACTCCCGCGCCACCGAAACGGTGATCAGCAAACCCACCTCGCGCGTGAAGCTCATGGTTATTCCGACCAACGAAGAACTCGTCGTCGCGCGCGAAACCAAACGGCTATTGGAATTTTCCCGAAATTGATTTCTCAACATTAACCAAGAAAGAAAACAAACATATGCCTCAAGCAATCGGACTCATTGAAACGCGCGGACTCGTGGCCCTCGTCGAGGGCACGGACGCGATGCTCAAGGCCGCCAATGTCGAACTCGTCGGCCCGATGACGCAGGTCGGCAATGCCCTCGTCACGGCGGTCGTCGTTGGCGACGTCGCGGCGGTCAAGGCCGCGACTGACGCCGGCGCGCAAGCCATCAAAGCCATCAAAGGCGAACTGGTCAGCGTGCACGTCATCGCCCGCCCGCACAGCGACGTGGACGCGGTGTTGCCGAAGAAGAAGTAAGCGTGGCTGCGCTCGTAAGAGCGCGGCTGACCTACATCTAAAATGCGGCGCTCTTACGAGACGCCGCCACAAAGGCAAAACTATGTTCCTCGCCAAAGTCGAAGGTTCGGTGGTCGCGACCAAGAAGGACGCGTCTATGAGCGGGCGCAAACTGCTCTTACTCCGCCCGCAACTCGTGGACGAGAAAGACCCGACGAAGTTCCGTGCCGGCGTGAACACCATCGTGGCCGTGGACTGCCTCGGCGCAGGCATCGGCGAAATGGTGATGTTCACACAGGGTAGTTCGGCCCGCCTCGCGCCGGGCATGAAAGACGCGCCGGTGGACGCCGTCATCATCGGCATCGTGGATGTAGTGGATGTTTTCGGAAAGCAGATCTACAGCGGCAAGGCCAGTTAACCGCAACTGAATCATTTGTATGAGCGCAGTGAACGAAACTTTAATCCGTGACGTGGTGGCCGAAGTGCTCGGCCGCATCGGCGGCGCGACGACAACCACAACTAGACCAGCGGCCACACCCGCTCCGAGCGCGCCGGCCGCTGCGCCGAAAAGTGATTCATGTGGTTGCAGCGCGAAGAAGTCTTCAACGGCTGCTCCAGCATTGCGTGGCAAATTCGGCGTGTTCGCGACGGCGGATGAAGCTTGTGCGGCGGCGCAGGAAGCATTTTTGCAGCTTCAGCAAAAAGGCATGGCCGCCCGGCGCAAGATCGAAGAAATCGTCAAGACTCTGGCGGAGAAAAATAAAGTGCCGTGGGGAACAATTGAATTTGAAGAAACCAAGATCGGCAGTCTGCCGCATAAAATCGCCAAGCTGGAGTTAATCAAGCTAGTGCCCGGAGTAGATTGGTTGCGTCCGGACGCCCGGAGCGGTGACCACGGCATCACGTTGGAGGAATACACGCCGTTCGGTGTGGTCGGTGCGATTACACCCAGCACGCACTCGATTCCCACGTTGAGCGGCAACATCGTGAACATTGTCGCCGCCGGAAACGCAGTCGTGTTCAACGCGCATCCGAACGCGGCCAAATGCGCGGCGGTGGCGGTGCGGGCTTACAACGAAGCCATTTATCGCGAGACCGGCATCGAGAACATCGCCTGCATTATCGAAACGCCGACGCTTGAGTCCTTCAACGCGCTTTGCAAAAGCGAAAACACGCGCCTCTTGCTCGTTACCGGTGGACCCGCTGTCGTGAAGGCGGCGATGCAAACCGGCAAACGCGCCATTTGCGCCGGCCCGGGCAATCCGCCGGTGTTTGTGGACGACACCTGCTGCACGACCCGCGCGGCCAAGGCGATCATTTCCGGTGCGGCGTTCGACAACAATCTGCTTTGCATCGGTGAAAAACAGGTTTTCGTTCTGGATCACGTGGCCGACAAATTGATGCAGCGCATGTCCGAGAACGGCGCGGTGAAATTGAATTCTGCGCAGTTGGAAAAGCTCACGAAGGCGGCCTTCACATTCAAGGAAGGCCAGGGCGGCGGTTGCGCTCATGCCAGCGTGAACAAGGAGCTCATCGGCAAGGACGCAGCTGTGTTGGCCCAAGCGGCGTCCGTAAACGTGCCCGCTGACACGCAGCTCTTGTTCGCGGAAACTGATGTGAACCATCCGTTCGTGCAGGAGGAGCAAATGATGCCGATGCTGCCCATCGTGCGCGTGAAAAGCGCCGAAGAAGGCATCGCGCTGTCGCTGCAATCCGAACACAACTACAAGCACACCGCTGTCATTCACTCGCACGATGTCGAGAACATCACCGCGATGGGGCGAGCGTTGGACACGACGCTGTTCGTAAAGAACGGACCGTCACCTGCCGGTCTCGGTCTCGGCGGCGAAGGTTATTTGAGTTTCTCCATCGCCACGCCTACGGGCGAAGGCATCACGAATCCGCGCACGTTCACGCGCGTTCGCCGCTGCGTGATGGTGGATAATTTGAGGATTTATTGAGTCATGTTACTCGCACGCGTCGAAGGCAACATAGTCGCGACCCGCAAGCATCCGAGCTTGGAAGGGTGGCGGCTCGTCGTTTGCCAACCGATCAGCGCGGCGGGCGAAGCGGAAGGTTCACCGCAGGTGGCGATTGATGCGCACGGCGCGGGCATGCATCAACAAGTGGTGATCTCGTCAGATGGTGCGGCGGCGCGAAATGCGGTTGGCGACCAGAAAAGTCCCGTGCGCTGGTTGGTCATTGGTGTGGTGGACGAACATGAACCGGGAGTGCGCGTATGAAACTCGGCTCTGTTGTTGGCCGCGTGACTTTAAACCGCACCGTTCCGGCGCTCGAAGGCGGGCGATTTCTCATCGTCAGCCCGTTTGCGCGCGAACAATACGAGCGCGGCCTGGATGCTCCGGTCAGCTTCGGCAAAGATCCAAGTTTGGTGGTTTACGACGACATCGGTGGCGGTGTGAAGCAAGTGATTGGCTACGTTGAAGGCCGCGAGGCGGCGCAGCCGTTTGCGCAACCGACACCGGTGGATGCGATCAACGTCGCGCTTGTGGATGAACTCTTTTATTCGCCGTTCAAATGAAAAACGTCATCAGTGTTCGGGATCTGGAAGACATGGTGCGGAAGGGGCAGGATGTTCGAAACCTGCCGCCCGAGGCGATTCTTACGCCGTCCGCGCGCGACTATTTGCTGGAGTTAGAAACCAGTGGCGGCGCCAAGGGCCGACATGTAAACGCGGCCACGGGCAACCAAGCGGCAGCGCCTGCCAAGCCGCTGACCTCCAAGTCGTCGAAAGCCGAGTTGGAGGCGTTCTTCAACTCGCCTTACGCGCTCACGTTGAAGGAACAGCTTTGCGACATCGGCCGGCGGCTGTGGGGGCGCGCCTACGTGGACGGTAATGGCGGAAACATCGCGATCAAAGTCGGAGAGGACATCGCGCTCTGCACGCCGACCCTGGTCAGCAAAGGCTTCATGAAGCCGGAGGACATGTGCTTGGTGGATTTCGAGGGCAATCAACTCGCCGGCACCAAAAAGCGCACGAGCGAAATCTTGATGCATTTGCAAATCATGAAGCGACAGCCAAAAGCGGTTGCGACGTGTCATTGCCATCCGCCTTACAGCACCGGTTTCGCGGTGGCGGGACTTGTGCCGCCAACGTGCATGATTCCCGAATATGAAGTGTTCGCGAGCGTGGCCGTCGCGCCGTATCGCACGCCGGGCACGCCGGAAATGGGCAAGCTCGTTGCCGACCTGGTGGACAAGCACAACACGATTTTGATGGCGAACCACGGCGTCGTTTCCTGGAGTCACAACAACGTCGAGGACGCTTACTTCAAGATGGAAATCCTGGAGGCGTATTGCCGCACGGTGCTGGTGACTGCGCAACTTGGCGTTCCGCCGCAAACCATGACGCCGGGGCAGCTTCAGGATTTGCTCAAGATCAAACAAAGCCTGGGCATCCCCGATCCGCGGCATGGCTTGAAGGAATGTGAATTGTGCGACAATGACGAGTGGCGTCCGGGCGTGACCTGCGCCGTGCCGCCAAAGGAAACGCCGACGACGGGTTTTGACGCCGAAGCTGAAGCAGCGGTGCAAGCCATCACTGACCAAATCATGTCGCAGATGAAGTAACTTCTGATTTCTCTCTGTGAAATCTCTCGACCAAAAACTTGCTGAAGTAAGGGCCAACCGCGCTTCGCGCGCTTTCATCATTGCGGATGCGAAGGATGCGGACATGGCTTTTGGTGTGCGCGCACCCGGGCCGCGCAGCTATCTCGCGAAACACGGCGAGCGACCGGCGCGGTTTTCGCCCGAAGTCTGGACGCGCGGTGAGTTTGGCTACCGCAACCTGCCGGAGTTTCTCGACATCATTCGCGAGGTCACGCATCAGGGCTTGATTGACATCATGCTGATGTCCGCCTACGTGAACGAACAGCTCACGATCAAGGAGGGACTGTTCAAGAATTCCCACGTCACGCCCGCCGCGCGCGCGAACGACACCACGGACGTTTGGGCCGTGCGACACGGCTGCTACACGCGCGAGCCGTCGCAGCCGTTTCGTTCGGCAAGCATTGATCATATTCAGTGCGGCGAAGTCGAGTGCGAACGGGACGGCAGCAATAATTTCCCCGGTGCGAACCTGGGTCTTTACTCCATTACCTACGTCAACGACCTCGAACAAGACCGCGAGGCGCTGCTTTGGTACAAGGAATTTCGCGAGGAAGCCGAGCGGAAAAGCTTCCGGCATTTCCTCGAAGTGTTCGATCCCAACGTGGACAGCGGCGTCGCGCCCGAAAAGCTGGGCGAATTTATCAACGACAACATCCTCCGCACGCTGGCGGGAGTGCCGGAATCAGGTCGCCCCGTTTTCCTGAAGATCGTCTATCACGGCCCGAAGGCGATGGAGGAATTGGCGCAATACGATCCCAACCTGGTCGTGGGCATCCTCGGTGGCAGCGCTGGAACGACGTATGACGCGTTTCGCTTAATCCACGACGCGCAAAAGTATGGCGCGCGCGTGGCGTTGTTCGGACGCAAAATCAATAACGCCGAGCACCAACTCGCCTTCATCGAAATGCTGCGGCTGATCACGGACGGAAAAGTATCACCCGATGAAGCCGTGCGCGCCTACCACGGCGTGTTGCAGGGCAAAGGCATCAAACCTCATCGTTCGCTCGAACAAGACCTGCAGCTCACCGATCAGGCGATGAGTTACGATGGCAGCGCCAGCCGGCGGGCAACCAGCATGCCGGCGGCGCGGATGTCGGGCGCCCTGGCGACGCCTGCCGACCGTCAATCCACGGCCACTGAAAAATCCAGCCCGAAGGTAGACTGGCCCAAGCGGCCGGACGGCTCGCCGGATTTTTCCTCGATGAGCCCGGCCCAGCGCCTCGCCTACGACACCTTTCGGTTGCAGCGAAGATTCGGTTGAGGGCTCGCTACCGGGTGGTTTCTTTGCCGGCTTTGATCTCGGCTTTAAACGCTTCGAGCGAGAGCCGGGGATTGCGCAGGTTGAACATTCGCTCGAGTTCCTCATCAATGACAACCACCGGCTTTTCCCGTCGCAACATGTCGGCGTCCAGGTCGCGGCGAAACCGATAGACGACTTCATGGAAGTAAAATCCTAGGAATGGAATCAAATTATCTCCGAACGAATCCCGGAACACGATGGCTTTGCCATGCGCATCATCGCACAAGGTGATCAAGGTTTGGGGGTCATGCCAAGGTTCGAGGAGCTTTGATTTGCCTGTGATTTGCCGGAGCGGAGCGACGGGAGGGCGGGGGACAATTGCAAACTGGCCGGCCTCCGGCTGCAATTGTCCCGCGAGCCGGGCCAAATCTCCCTGGCGGTCCGGCAGCGGTTTGCGTTCAAAGTCGTCCAGCGACATGGGCTGCAATCCGGGAATCTGGCGTTTAAGCGCCTTGATGATTTCCTGGCTGGCAATGAAGCCGCCATACGCGTTCCAATGCGTGTCGGTCAGGGGATAGACCAGCCCGTTTGATTTGGCGGCCAGCAGGGATGCGCGAAGGTCGAGCACTTCCACGGTCGAATGCGCCTTCATGTGCGCGATGAACTGGTCAAGTTTCGAAGGCAGCGGCCCTTGCTTCAACCACTCGGGCAGGTGCTCGGGATAGACCGAGTGTTTGTCGGGCGGGACGACGTAGATGTATTTGACGCCGAACGGTTCCAGCCAGTCGCGGCGGGCCTCGAGTAATCGCTGCCAGTCAATGAGGTCTTCCGGAGTCCAGCGCGACAGGCCCGTGTAATGTTCCGTCATTTGGTAGCTGGCCAGAAACAGCCAGCCGTTCCGGCCATTCATCACCGAACTGAAGGGGGCTTCGTGAAACAACGCGTGTTTCCATTCATTGTTCCAAGTCACCAGCAGTTTCCGAAACCCGAAATGGTCGTTGAAAAAGGCCTCCAGTCCGGCGATGAAAGCCTTGCTGCTTTTGAAGCCCGCGAATTCGGGGAAAGTGGCGAAGCGCCGGTTTTCGTTGGCAGGTGGAGTGGCGTCCCAATGGAACAGCGCATCCAGGCTCGGCAACCAAAGCACGCCGAGGAACAGCAGGACCAACAGCGCCCGGATGCCGCCGCGCGCTTTTTCACAAATGGTCGGAGTGTTCATGTCTAGAATTTGAAGTAGATGAAGGGATTGTACGTGCCGCCGGCCAGCCACGCGGCGCACACAACCAGCAAGCCAATCAAGCAAAGCGATTCGACGAGGTCCGTCGTCACGCGACCGAGGGAGCGGAAATCATCCGAAAACCCGGGCGCAAGTCGTGTGGTGAGCGCGTGCAGTCCGGTCCGCAACGGCATCGAAAAAAGCACGCCGGCGGCCATTGCCCATGCGACCTGGTGCGTCAGATATTCCTTTACCGGATGACCGGCGCCCGCGGTTGATGTGAAGCCGGCCATGTTCTGAAGCAGGGCGAGGGCGTGGCTGAAACTATCCGCGCGAAACACGACCCAGCCCACGATGATTACCAGCAGGGCATACACATGCCGGGCCGGTCGCCACAGATTTTGCATCGCCGTTTCGAGCCGCGTGCGTTCGATCACCAGGAAGCAGCCGTGATACAGGCCCCAAACGACAAAGGTCCAACTGGCTCCGTGCCAGAGGCCGCAGAGAAAGAACACGATGACGAGATTGAGATAATTGCGTCCCTCGGAGCAGCGGTTGCCGCCCAGGGGAATGTACAGATAATCGCGAAACCAGCTCGAGAGCGACATGTGCCAGCGATGCCAGAAATCCCGGATGGATTGCGCCACGTAGGGAAAGTTGAAGTTCTCCAAAAACTCGAAGCCGAACATTTTTCCCAGACCGATGGCCATGTCCGAGTAGCCGGAGAAATCAAAATAGATTTGCACCGTGTAACACAGGGCGCCGACCCATGCCAGTGCCGGAGTCAATTCAGCTGCGGGCAGCCCGAAGATTTTATCGGCCGGCAGCGCCACCGCATTCGCGATGATCACCTTCTTGGCCAGGCCGTAAACGAACCGCCGGACGCCGTCGGAAAACTTCGCGAGCGTGACGGTTCGTTGCACCAGCTGTGGCGCGATGCCGCTCCAGCGCAGGATCGGCCCGGCAATCAATTGCGGGAAAAAGAAAATGTAGAGCGCAACCTCACCCGGGGTTTTTGCGGCCGTCCATTTGCGTCGGTAAACGTCAATGACGTAGGACAGCGCGTGAAAGGTGAAAAACGAAATGCCGATGGGCAGGGTCACCCGGTTGAAGCGCACGGGGGCGATGCCGACAAGGGCCAGCACGGCGTTCAGGTTGTCCACGGCGAAGTTGGCGTATTTGAAAAAGGCGAGCACGCCGATGTTCAGGGCGATGGCCACGCCGACGGCCCATTTGCGTTGCGCCGGATTCGGGGTTTGCTCCACCCATCGCCCGAGGAGGAAGTTCAGGAGCGTTGAAGCCAGCATGAGAAAGACAAAAATCACCTCGCCCCACGCGTAAAAAATGATGCTGAAAATCAGGAGCCAGAGATTTCGCAGGCGCAACGAAGGAATGCCCAGCCCCAGCAATACCACGGGGAGAAAGAGAAACAGGAAGATGGGAGAGCTGAAAACCATGGGTTTTGGCTCAGGTGCGGCGATCCGGAAGTTGGCCGATCAGGGGAGACAACCGATCGAGGCGGCTGGGCAACGGCACAATGGAGCGGAACTCGCCGGGCGTCATCGGCAGAGACTTTAGTAAGCGGGCGCGAGTCCGGCAAAACCAATTTCAATTCCCGTCGCGGCGCCCATGGCGGGCGCACCACGGGATGTCGCCCGGCATGCTCCGGCTGTCCGGATGGAGAGACGATCCGGTGTGGCGGCAGGCACATTTTTTGAGTTCCCGCGTTTCCTCGCTTGCCAAAAATGCGTTTCCTCGCACACTAAGCGGCAATTATTAAACATCAGCAATCAGGTTGCACATGAGTAAAGAGGCCAAATTGGAATTGGACGGGAAGGTTTACAGCCTCCCCGTGACCGAGGGGACGGAACGCGAGAAGGCGATTGACATCTCCAAGCTGCGTGACACGTCCGGCTACATCACGCTGGATGACGGCTACGGCAACACGGGATCGTGCCTGAGCCAGATCACCTTCATTGACGGCGAGCAGGGCATCCTGCGTTATCGCGGAATTCCCATCGAGGAACTGGCGGAGAAGTCCACGTTCGTGGAGACGGCGCACCTGATCATTTACGGCCACCTGCCGACCCGGCCGGAGTTGAAGAAGTTTTCCGACCTGCTGACCGCCAACGCGAATCTGCACGAGGACATGAAGTACCACTTCGAGGGTTTCCCGTCGAACGCGCATCCGATGGCGATTCTCTCGGCGATGATCAACGCCAGCAGTTGTTTCGACGCGAGCGTGATGCGGCGTTACAACAATGGCCGCTTTGAAATTCATGCCGCGCGGTTGATCTCCCAGGTCCGCACCATCGCGGCTTTTTCCTACCGCAAGTCGCACGGTCTGCCGATCATTTATCCCAAGCCGGCCTACAAATACACGGCCAACTTCCTGCACATGATGTTCTCCGAGCCGTATGAGGATTATGAAATCAAACCGGAGGTGGTGCGGGCCCTGGATCTGATCTTCCTGCTACACGCCGATCACGAGCAGAATTGTTCGACGGCGACGGTGCGCATGGTGGCATCCAGTCAGGCGAATCTGTTCGCCAGTGCGGCGGCGGGGGTATGCGCGTTGTGGGGGCCGTTGCACGGCGGCGCCAATCAGGCGGTGGTGGAGATGCTCGAAGCCATTCACCAGGAAGGCGACGACGGGTCCAAGTTCATCGCGGCGGCCAAGGACAAAACCAGCGGCCGGCGGCTGATGGGTTTTGGTCACCGCATTTACAAGCATTACGATCCGCGCGCCAAGATCATCAAGCAGGCCTGCGACAATTTGCTCAACGTGCTCCAAATTTCCGACCCGTTGCTGGACATTGCCAAACGGCTGGAAGAGACGGCGCTGAAGGATTCCTATTTCGTCGAGCGCAAGCTTTATCCCAACGTGGATTTTTACAGTGGCATCATCATGCGCGCGCTCGGCATTCCCTTGGAAATGTTCCCGGTGATCTTCGCCATTGGGCGCATGCCGGGCTGGATTGCCAACTACAAGGAAATTGCCGAAGACCTCAAGGGCCGGATTTATCGTCCGCGCCAGATTTATACCGGGCCGGCTGTCAACCACTACATTCCCTTGCATCAGCGGAAAGCGCCGAAGTAAGGCCGCCCGGCGGGGCGATGGTCCGCCGATCAGGTCTGTTCAGTCGAACGTCGTGCCGAACCACTTTTGGTAAAGCGGGCCCACCACGGGCATCGGTTTCAGCTGACCGTTGATGGCGGCGATCAGGCCCATCACCCAAAGCACCAGCATCGAAACCCAGAGGGCAAAAACAGCCAGCCAGCCCACGATTGGGATAAACAACAAGATGAACTGGGCCAGCCCGACAGCAATACCCGTCAAAAAGAAGCCGAGCACCTGCCGGAGGTGAAACGCTCCCAGGCGGGTCTTTTTGCTGCTGTGCAGAACAATTGCGACGATGAATCCAATCAACGTGAGATAGCTGACAATGGCGACGCTCTTGTCCTCGGGGACATCGGGTGTTGTGGTCACGGGCGGTGGGGTGGTGGCATCCATGGCGGGGTGGTGTTTGGGGGTTGGTTTAGGGACTTTTGTTCCCAGCTCGAGGGGAGACGAGTGAACGGGATTTGGCTCTGAAAACTCGCACTTTTGTGAAACGCGGTTTCTGGCGCGCGAACATGCCGGCATGATGCTGCGATGCCGGCGCGCGAGTCAACCCCATCCTCCGGTGAGGCACCGCATCATTTCAAGATAGTGCTCCCTCGCCGCCGGACAGCCGTCAGTTGTGGAATCGCCAAAATGAGGAGAAAACCGGGCGGAGGGAATTATACGCGTTGCGGAGCAGCGACACGGTATGAAAACTGCAACGCCATGAGTTGACAGGTTGGGGTTTTCCGATAAAAAGTCGCCTGGTTGACGCAGTTCCAGCATGAAGAAGATCCTGGTTATTGACGACGAAGAGTGGTTGCGCGAAATGGTGCAACTGGCCCTGCGGCAGCGCGGTTATTCCGTGGTCGAGGCGGAGAACGGCGCCGTGGGCATCGAAAAGGCGCGCATGGAACTGCCGGACCTGATCCTTTGCGACGTTAACATGGAGAAGGTGGACGGCTATCTCACGCTGTCGTCCCTGCGCAACGAGCCCGCCACCGCGGCCATTCCGTTCATTCTCATGACCGGCCTGGCCGACAACGCCGGCATGCGTCACGGGATGGAACTGGGGGCGGACGATTACTTGCCCAAACCGTTCACGATTGAGGCGCTCTACGCGGCGGTGGAGGCGCGCCTCCGGAAGGCGCAAATGCTCCGGGAAGAATCCGAGCGGCGATTGACCGACCTGCGCAACGCCATCAGCATGGCCCTGCCCCATGAACTGCGCACGCCGCTCAACGGCATCATCGCCTACGGGGAGATCTTCAAATCGGACGCGGCCACGTTGCAGCCCGGTGAAATTGCCGAAATGGGGCAGGTGATTTCAGACTCCGGCCATCGCCTCGAACGGCTGGTGGAGAATTTTCTCATTTATGCCCAGTTGGAACTGCTGGGCGCGGACCCTGGCCGCGTCGCGGTCCTGCGTTCGAAGCGATCGTTGTTCCCGGCGCGGGTCGTTGAAACCCACGCAAGCCGGCAGGCGGAGCAGGCCAACCGCGCCGCGGACCTCGAACTGAACGTCCGCAGTGTTCCCGTGCCGATGTCGGAGAATTACCTCGGCAAGGTGGTGGATGAACTGACCCAAAACGCGTTCAAGTTTTCAAAAGCCGGCACTAAAATTCAGGTCAGCCTGATGGAAACGGATGGCGCGGTGATCCTTGTCGTGGCGGACAGCGGCCGTGGTTTTTCCACGGAACAGATTTCCAAGGTCGGCGCTTACATGCAGTTCGATCGCAAACTGCACGAACAACAGGGCCTCGGTCTGGGATTGAGCATCGCCCGGCGGCTGACCGAATTGCATGGTGGCACGCTCACCATTCAAAGTCCCCGGGGCGCCGGCGCGGTGGTTCAGGTTCGCCTGCCTTTGGATCCGGGGCGTTGATCCACCCCGATGTCACCGCAGCAGGTGTTCGTAACGTTGCTGCAATCCCGGAATCTCCCACGCCGGTGGCTCCGGCCGGCCGGTCAGCGGGTCGAGTTGTAACGGCGGCCGCAGTCCATGTTCGACCAGGTGCGCGAGCAGAAAGAGCACGGTGATGCCCACGACCGGCGTAAAGTCCACTTTCCCCACTCGCATCGGCAGGTAACGCATCGGCGCGAGCAATCGGCGTGCGGCGGCGTCCAAGGAGTCCCAGCCCGGATGCCGCCCGAAGTAGAGATAGTTGTGCAGCAGGTAAACGGTGAGCAGCGCGGCGATCAGATATTGCCACGAAAAATACGCGCTCAAACCCACCAACGCCCCTTGCGCCAGCCGGCTGAGTTCCGAAATCGGTTGGGGCATCAACCCCCAACGGGCAAGCGGCCAGGACAGGAGCCACCACAAGGAAAATCCGAGCACGAAGGGTAACAGCAGTTTTCGCCCCGCCGGCCAGCCGGTGACAAAGCCCAAATGAGCGCGCGCCAGCCGGAACATAAGTTGATTCGCGCCGCCGGCGGGCAGCAGCAGCGAGAGGAGCAGCAGCCACAGCACGAAATTTCCCAGCAACAGGCCGAAACTGAGCAGGGAATAAA
Source organism: uncultured Bifidobacteriaceae bacterium (assembly GCA_964458575.1). GTDB lineage: Bacteria > Verrucomicrobiota > Verrucomicrobiia > Limisphaerales > JADLHS01 > CAYWMD01. The sequence goes on from CAYWMD010000050.1 coordinate 12,881, forward strand.
GGAACATCAGATTCAGCGCGTCGCTGCGGAACGCCAGTTGCGTCGCGACCAGATTCAACGTGCCTGTCCATTCCACCGCCGGGCCGATTACGCGGTAGAAGCCCGCGCGCATCACGAGCAAAACCGTCAGCGCGGCTGCGTAATGCCAGCGCCGGTACCGGCTGGGCTCGGCCCGGCGCAACGTGCCGATCAGCGTGGCCGGCGTTGCGGAACTGAGCGGATCCAACGGCAGCGTCCGCCAGTTCAGCCACAAAAGAAGCCCGGCGAGGTTCAGGATGAAATCAATGATGTCCACAGAACCGTTAAACGGTAAGACCGTGAATCATTGAACCGGTTCAACGATTTAACGAATCACGATTCAACGTTGTTTCTCACATCAGCTTCAGCAAAGCCTCCGCCATTTCGCTCGGAGTTGCCGCCACGCCGATGCCCGCGTCCTTGAACGCCGCGATCTTCGCCGCGGCCGTGCCCTTGCCGCCGCTGATGATCGCGCCCGCGTGCCCCATGCGGCGTCCGGCCGGCGCCGTCGCGCCCGCGATGAAACCGGCGACGGGCTTCTTGCAATTCTGTTTGATCCATTCGGCGGCTTCTTCCTCGGCGCTGCCGCCGATTTCGCCGATCATGATGATGCCATGCGTCTCGGGATCGTCGTTGAACATTTTGATGACGTCCAGGTGGGACGTGCCGTTGACCGGATCACCGCCGATGCCGACGCAGGTGCTCTGGCCGACCCCGCGCGAGGTGAGTTGCCACACGGCTTCATAGGTCAACGTGCCGCTGCGCGACACGACGCCGATGTCGCCCTTCTTGTGGATGTAACCCGGCGCAATGCCGATGCGGCAGCCGCCGTGAGAATCTTTGCCGTCCCCGGGGGTCACGATGCCTGGGCAATTTGGTCCGATGAGCCGTGTGCGCTTGCCGTCCATCGCGCGTTTCACCTTGACCATGTCATTGACCGGAATGCCTTCGGTGATGGCGACCACGAGGTCGAGTCCGGCATCAACGCCTTCCAGAATCGCATCCGCCGCGAAGGCGGGCGGGACGAACACCGCGCTGGCCGTTGCGCCAGTTTGTTTCATCGCGTCGGCCACGGTATCGAAGATGGGAACGCGCTTTCCATTGTGCTCGAAGGTTTGGCCGCCCTTGCCAGGCGTGACGCCGGCGACGATTTGCGTGCCGTAATCAATCGAGAGTTGGGCATGCCGCGCGCCGAAGCTGCCGGTGATGCCTTGGACGAGAACTTTGGTGTTGGGTTTAACGAGGATGGCCATGAAACATTTACGATTTTAGATTTACGATTTACGCGTCCGTGACTGTTGTGCTGATTATCGGAGGTCAAACAAATACAGAACTGCAGCCCAGCCGCTGGGCATCGAACTGGGCGGAGTCTCCAATTCTTTCCCGTATTTCACCACCATTTTCAAAAAGTAATGCGCGTGGAAAAGCGCTTCGACGATGGGCCGCGTGTGACTAAGCCATTCTTTGTTGTGCGACACCTCGAATTCCTTCCCGGTTCCTTGGGCAACGATTTCCTTGAACCACTTGTTCAGTGGGCGGTCGGGAAACAAATTTTGCAAAGCTTTGCAGATTCCCTCGGTTAATTGCTGAAAGTGATAGACCTTGAACGATTGGTGGTAGAATCGGTAAAAGCCATCTTCCATGCACCAGTGACTCTCGACGTGCGCCAACATTTTTTCGAGTTGCGGCAACTGCTGCTTGATGTTCTGGGGGAGCTTGTTCGCGTTCTCCCACTGCTCGCGAAAGATGGCCGCGACTTCTGAGTCCTCGCGGATTGAATTGGATGTTTGCGCCGGTTGCATGGTGAGGTTCAGCGTCCGGGATTCCGCTTGTGAACGCAAATCGTGTTGCCGTCCGGGTCGAAAATCATCGCCATGCGGCAGACGGGCGTCTGGCATTGGTCCATGCGAAATTTCACGTTGTGATTCTTCAAGTGCTCAATCGCCGCATCGAAGTCCTCGACTTCCAACGCGGCGGTGCAGCCGTCGGGACTGGGCTTGAACTGCGGGGCGCTGCCGATGGCCAGGGCGTAAGGTCCGAATTCATACTCCGTCCATTGGCCGTGTTCGGAATCCACAACGGACGTGGGTTTCAAATTCAGCACGCCCTCGTAAAACTTTCGCGCCCGCGCCACGTCCGTGACCGCGTAGCAGCAAAAAGCGATTTCGAGGACTTTGAGCATGGCCTGCTTTTACTTGCCAACCGCCTTCACAACCTTCTGCGCCGCGTCGGCCATCGAATCACCCGTGATGAGCGTCAGACCGGAAGCAGCCAGCGTCTTTTTGCCGGCGACGACGTTATTGCCTTCGAGCCGGACGACGAGCGGAAGTTTCAAGCCGGTTTCCTTCACCGCCGCCACGATGCCGGTGGCGATGACGTTGCAGTCCATGATACCGCCGAAAATGTTCACGAGGATGCCCTTCACGTTCGGGTCCTGCATGATGATCTTGAACGCCGCCGCCACCTGTTCCTCGCTCGCGCCGCCGCCCACGTCGAGGAAGTTCGCCGGCTCGCCGCCGTAATGCTTGATGATGTCCATCGTCGCCATCGCCAGGCCCGCGCCGTTGACGAGGCAGGCGATGCTGCCCTCGAGCTTGATGTAGTTCAGGTTGAACTTGCTCGCTTCGATTTCCAACGGCGCCTCCTCGTTCAGGTCGCGCATGGCCTGAATATCCTTGTGCCGGTAGAGCGAGTTGTCGTCCACCGTGATTTTGGCATCCAGGGCAAGCATGGCGTCCTTGTCATCCGGTCCGGCAATGATGCAGAGCGGGTTGATCTCGACCATGTTCGCGTCGAATTCCCACCAGGTTTTGTAAACACCCATGATCAATTTGACCGCGCCATTGAAGGCGTCGCCTTTGATGCCCAGCGCGACGGCGACCCGTCGCGCGTTGAAGGGTTGGATACCCACGGCGGGATCAATCCATTCCTTCACGATTTTTTCCGGCGTTTTCGCGGCGACTTCCTCGATATCCACGCCGCCCTCGCTGCTGGCCATGATGAGCGGACGGGAGTTCGCCCGGTCGAGCAGCACGGCGAGGTAAAGTTCCTTCCGGATCTTCGGCGCGACGGCGATGAGCAGTTTGCTCACGAGCCGGCCGTCCGGCCCGGTTTGTTTGGTCACCAGCACGTTGCCGAGCATCGCCTTCGCGTCGTGGTAAACCTCGTCGGTGGTCTTGCACAATTTCACGCCGCCCTTGAAGCCGGATTTGAACGTGCCCTTGCCGCGGCCGCCCGCGTGAATCTGCGATTTGACCGCGAGCAGCGTGGCGCCGCCGGCCAGCAGCCGCTCCGCGATCTGCCTTGCGCCTTCGGCCGAATCGCACACATCGCCCGCGGGCAGGGCCACGCCAAATTGCGCCAATAATTGCTTTGCCTGAAACTCTTGAATGTTCATGTCAGATTTAAGTTGCGGAATTGAACCGGCCTTCTTACAAGAAATCAACTGTAACCTGACAACATGAAACCACATCGGGGCACGCTCATCCTGGTTTTCGGCATTCTCGGCATCGTGCTGTGCGGCCCGCTGGGCATCGCCGCCTGGGTCATGGGGAACGGCGACCTCAAGGAAATGAACGCTGGCCTCATGGATCCGAGCGGACGGGACAACACGAATGCCGGCCGGATCTGCGGAATCATCGGCACGGTGCTGTTGATTCTCAACGTGCTCGCCGTGTTCTTTTTCATCGGGCTGTTCGGTTTGGGAATCCTGGCCGACCTCATGAAGCAGCATTAGCCGCCGGTGCGATTCGCCCGGCCGGCCCGCCATTTGCCTTGAACCTCCCGCCGGCGGCGGGCACAGTGCGCCGCCATGAAGTCCGGCTTCCGGTTCGCGCTGCTCGCCGCGTCGCTGGCGCTGCTGGCCATCCGCGCGCCCGCGGCGGCGGTTCGCGGCGACACGATCCGCTGGCACGGCACCGATTACTTTCGCTTGGCCGAGTGGTCGCGGGGCCACGGCTTGAAATGGCAGTGGCTCCAGCGCGACGAGTCCTTCCAACTGACCAATCGCACGACGCGACTCCAGTTCAGCGTGGATTCGCGCGAGGCGCGTTTCAACGGTCTCCAACTCTGGCTGCTCTTTCCGCTGTTGAGCCGCAACGGCAATGTTTACATCGCGCGGCTGGATGCCGACGCGACCCTCCGCCCGGTGCTGTCCCCCGCCAGAAACGCCGCGGGCGACAAAATCAAAACCATCTGCCTGGACCCCGGGCATGGCGGCAAGGAGGCGGGCTACCGGGTCGGTTCCAGATTGGAAAAGGACTACACGTTGCGCCTCGCCTTTGAACTGCGCGAACAACTGCGCCAAGCCGGGTTCAAGGTGGTTTTGACGCGCGCGACGGACCAGACCGTGGAGTTGCCCGACCGGCCCGCCGTGGCTCGCGCGAACAAGGCGGACCTGTTCGTGAGCCTGCATTTCAACGCGACCGACGGAAACCGGAGCGAGGCCAGGGGCGCTGAAGTTTATGCGCTGACGCCGGCGGGCGCGCCGTCCACCAACGCGCGCGGCGAAGGCAGCGGGGGCGGGTACCCCGGCAACAAATTCAACGCGAAGAACCTCCTCCTCGCGTGCGAAATTCAACGATCCCTCGTGCGCAAGCTGCCTGCGGAGGATCGCGGTGTGCGCCGCGCGCGGTTCGCCGTTTTGCGCGACGCCACCATGCCGGCGGTGCTCATCGAAGCGGGCTTCATGTCGCACCCCATCGAGGGCAGCCGGATTTTCGACGCGACCTATCGCCGCGCGATGGCGGGGGCGATTGTGGACGGAATTAGAAGTTACAAGCGGATGGTGGAACGGTGAATTTCTTTTCTTACTCTTAATCTTCATCTTAATCTTAATTCCGGAGTGAGATTAAGAGTAAGATGAAGATTCAGATTAAGAACGAAACTACATGAGCATCGTCACCAAAACCGGCGATCAGGGCACGACGACCCTGATGTATGGCCGGCGCGTGTCCAAGTGCCACCCGCGCGTGGAAGCCTACGGGTGCGTGGATGAATTGAACGCCGCGCTGGGGCTGGCGCGCGCCACGGCGAAACCCGAATTCATCCGGACGAACCTGTTGCCCATCCAACAGGACCTCGTCGTGCTCATGGGCGAACTGGCGACGGCCGTGGACGACCTGCCCCGTTACCTCAAGGATGGCTACACGCTCGTCACGGCACCGATGACGCACAAGCTCGACGCGCTCGTGAAGGAAATCGAAGCGCAGAAGATTTCTTTGAAAGGCTGGGCCACACCCGGAGACAATCGCGCCTCGGCGGCGTTGGACCTGGCGCGCACAGTGTGCCGGCGGGCCGAGCGACGCGTGTGCGCCTTGCACGAGACGAATCAGTTGCAGAATGGCGAGATCATCATCTACCTGAACCGCCTGGCCGATTTGCTCTGGCTCTTCGCGCGGTGGGTGGAGACGAAGAGTCAAACGGAATGATCGGAGTTCAAATGCGTTTTCGTTGGGAGTGACCCAGTCGTCATCGCTTACGATGATTTCTTGAACACTAGGAACATCTCATCCGCAACGCGCTGGGCGGATTGCAATTGGAACAGCGCGGCGTACGAGAGCGTGGCAAAGCCGTGGCCGTCGGCAATCGTCGGAGCGTTGCGGCCACCGAATATCTTCGGACAAATCGTGACGTGCAATTCGTTCACCAATCCGTCCCGCAACAGGGCTTCGTTCAATTCACCGCCACCTTCACAAACGAGCCGCTGTACGCCCCAACGCCGGCGCAACCAGCGAAGCGCGGCCGGAAAATCAACTTCGGTTTCACCACAAACCTTGACGTCGTCGGCCAATATTCGCAGCCGCCGGATGGTCGCCGGGGAGGCGCGGCCGGAGGTGATGATGATGATGGGAGAGAAACGCCGCCGGAAGATTTCCGCGTTGGGGCTGATGGTGCCGGCGCCGCTGACGATGACGCGGAGGTTGTATTCGGCCAGACCACGCAGAAGTCGGAGTCGGCGGAATTTGGCCGGTCCGGGGCCGAGGTTGATCGGATTCGAGTCCACGGTGCGCGCGCCGGCCATCACGGCATCGGCGGTTGCGCGGAGCGCCAGGAGATTTTCGTGATCGCGCGCGCTGCCGAAACTCGAAACTGTGCGGTTGGCCGTGGCGATCTTTCCGTCCGCGGTCATCGCCATGTTGATCAGAACGGACGGCAAGGACGAATGTCGCCGCCTCGCCGACTCTGGACTCCGGACCCTGGACTCTGGACTCATAGAATAAGCATGGCATCGCCGTAACTGAAAAAGCGATACCGTTCGCGAATGGCGGTGGCATACGCGGAAAGAATCATGGCGCGGCCCGCGGTCTGCCCCGGCGCGGCAAACGCGCTGACCAACATCAGCAGGGTGGAGCAGGGGAGATGAAAGTTCGTGAGCAAGACATCCACGATTTTGAAATCGTAGGGAGGATGAATAAAGATGCGCGTCCGCCCAACGCCCGCGGTGAGCTTGCCGCCGTGTTGCGCGGCGACGGTCTCCAGCACGCGCACGGCCGTCGTGCCGATGGCGACGACGCGCCGGCCATTTGCCCTGGCGTGGTTCACGGCGTCGGCGGTCGCCTGGCTGACTTCAAATCGTTCCTCGTGCATGATGTGCTGCGCGAGCGTTGGTGTTTTCACCGGGGCGAACGTTCCCAACCCAACATGCAACGAGACAAACTGTACCTGAATGCCGCGCGCCCGAATTTCGTCGAGCAGGTTTTTAGTGAAATGCAATCCCGCCGTCGGCGCCGCCACCGAGCCCGCGACTTTGGCGTACACGGTCTGGTAACGGTCATGGTCGGCGATGAGGTTGTCCGTGCTCCGGCGATTGATGTAAGGCGGCAAAGGCACTTCGCCGAATTCATCCAGCACATTGAGAATGTTGGCGATGCCGTCGAAACGCAGACGACGATGACCTTCGCCGTTGATGTCGGTGACGCTCGCGGTGACGCCGCTCGTTTTTCCGGTCCCTGCTTTCGCATGGACGATGTCGATTTGGGTGCCGATGCGTGCGCGTCTTCCGGGTTTCAGCATCGCCCACCAATCGTTGGCCGCCTTTTCCTCGAGGAGAAGAATTTCAAAAGTGCCTCCGGTGCGCGAGTTGGTGCCCCGCAGCCGTGCCGGGATAACGCGCGAGTTGTTAAGGACCAACACGTCGCCGGTCTGGAGAAACGCGGGGAGTTCGCGAAATCGCCGATGCTCGAACTGGCCCGACTTGCGGTGCAAGACGAGCAGGCGGGATTGGTCGCGCCGCGGTGCCGGCTGCTGGGCAATCAATTCAGGCGGGAGCTCGTAATCAAAGTCTGCCGTTTGCATCTCGCCAAGATTATCAAGCGGTCTCTCTACCAACAATCCTGACCAACATGGGCTACTCCACGCGGGTTGTGGGTTGATTGCGCGGGGGCACAAGATACTGGGGTCGCTCCGAATCACCCAATTCAAGTGTGAATAACTTCTGAATAAATCGCAAAAAAACTCATTGACAGATAGTGGGGAGAAGTGTTTAACAATGGGGCGTCGTGGGGGAGAAGGGCTTTAAGCTTCTCCTCGGTGAATAACATGTCGGACAACGGAACATCTGAGCAGATTTTTTATAACTCGCTCTATCGCCATGGAGTGGACGAGAAGCGGCGGGTACAGATCCCTTCCAAGTGGCGGCCCACGACTCCCGGCACGGAACTGACATTGATCGTCTGGCCGAAGTACGAAGTCGGGCCCTGTCTGCGTGTGCTGCCGCCGAAAGAAATGGCGGAGTTGATGCAAGCGCTCGACGCTATGCCGAACGACGACAAGAACAAAACGATTTTGAAACGGATCATCGGCAGTGAGTCAGTGCAGGTCACGCTCGACAAGGCAGGCCGCATTTGCCTGCCGGAGGGGATGAGTTCGGCCGCAGGGATCAAAGACGAAGCGGTGCTCGTCGGGTTGCTCGACCGGTTCGAGATATGGAATCCGGCGCGATACGAGAAAATCAAAGCGACGGACGCCGTCATGGCGCACGAAGCTTTCAAACTCATGGAATAAGAATGAGCCTGGGACGATTACTGGCAGCAGGAAAAAGTCTGGTCGGAGGACAGGACCGGAGCGGGCGCTACCGCGTGAACAAAGGCGTCGCCCTGCCGAAGTTCATCTCGCCGCGCAATCCCTTCGCCGCCGCTCCTGCTCCCGATGCCACGGCACCTGTCGCGGACGCGCCGACACAAGGTCGCGCGGAGACGCCGGCGGTCACCTCGGCGAAGGCCGTGCGGCGTGCGGACGGGGAGGGCCAGTCCCGGCTTTCCATCGGCGACCGAGCCGTCCGCTGGCTGGGCGAATGGGGGCGGAGGCTGAAGCCTTTGCCGCGGGCCACGAAGCCACCCGGTCCCGCAAGATCGGCGGTCACCGTCGCCACTCGTTCACCGGTTCAAGCAGAATTGTCCTTGGACCAGGTCAAGGTCGTTCGAAACGACTTGAGCGATGGGGATTTGGAAGTCGTGCCGGTTAAAGCGCCGATGGCGAGCGCGCGGTTGGTCTCGGATGAGAAATTTGCGCTGGTGGGAAACAGTTGGGGTCGCCTGAGCACGAAGATTTTTGGTGCGCGCCCGACGTGATTGAGGAGCCGATGCGCAGTGCCCGACTTCATCCACAAGCCGGTGATGGTGGTGGAAGCGGTGGCGGCGTTGAGGCCGGGGGCCGGCGGGCGGTACGCCGACGGTACGTTGGGGCGGGCAGGGCACGCGGCGGCGATCCTGGCCGCGAGTGCGCCGACTGGATGGTTGTTTGGTTGCGATTGCGATGGCGACGCGGTTGAAGCCGCGGCAGCGCAGTTGGCGGAGTATGCGGGAAGATTTGAAGTCCGCCGCAGTAATTTTGCGGATTTGGCCCAGTGGATCGAAGCCGGCAGTTGCGACGGCGTGCTGTTGGACCTGGGCGTGAGTTCGCCGCAACTGGATCGGGCGGAACGCGGATTCAGTTTTCAGCAGGATGGGCCGCTGGACATGCGGATGGACCGGCGCCAATCGCTGACGGCGGCGGAACTGGTGAACGGAAAAAGCGCCGATGAACTGGCGAAGATTTTTTGGGAACTCGGCGATGAACGGGATTCGCGGCGACTGGCCAGGGCGATTGTGCACGACCGCGAGCAGCGCGGCGTGCGGTTTGAGACCACGCGGCAATTGGCGGAGTTGATCGAGCGGGTGACGCCGCAGCCCGGCCGGAGAACGCATCCGGCCACGAAAGTTTTCCAGGCCCTGCGCCTGGCGGTGAATGATGAAATCGGCTCTTTGAAACGCGGGCTGGTTGCGGGGTGGACGATTCTCAAGCCGGGCGGGCGGCTGGCCGTCATCACTTTCCACTCGCTGGAAGACCGGGTGGTGAAGGAATTCGGGCGGGCGCGGACGCGGGACTACACGTTTCCGGGAGGAACCGACGTGCCGGAGTTGCGCGTGCCGCGCACGCCCGAGGCGGTTTGGGTGAATCGCCGGGCAATCAAACCGGGCGCGGTGGAACTGGCGGAAAATCCGCGCAGCCGCAGCGCGCAGTTGCGGGTGCTGGAGAAAATTTAGATGGCAAAAAATCGAAAATATCAGTCGGCGGCGGTCCGGTTCGGTCCGGCGCTCAAAGCCGTTTTGCTGTGCATGCTGATCGGCGGGGCTGGAGTGGGCTATGTCTGGCAAAAGAGCCAGATCATTGAACTGGGCCAGCAGATCGCCAAAAGCGAAAAGCACCTGATCCAGTTGCGCGACCAGAACAAAAAGCTGCACGACCAGCTCGCGATGTTGCAGTCGCCCGGAAAGCTCGAACAGCGTGTGCGCGAGTTCAATCTGGGTCTCGGCCCCCCATCGCCGGCGCAGGTCTGGCGCGTGGTCGAGCCGGAAGGACTGCCCGCCTTGCCGCGGGTCGCGACCGCTCAGTACGCCGCCGGGCGGACCGAGAAGAATCTGATGCCTTGAAACGATGAAATTTTTATGCCGCCGCCCGTGACGCCGTCGGAGAGGAACCGATCGCCGCGGGCGGTGCGCATGATTTGCGAAGGCCGGTGGAAACCGGCATTGCGGAAAAAAACCGAACCGAATAACGCGCATGGTTTTACCACCGCTCATGACGCCATTGGTTGAGGAACCGATGGCCATGAGCGGCTGGTAACTTTTACGATGGCCAAACGTTTGCAATATCGCCGGCTGCTGCTCCTGACAATTTTGTTGGGAGCGGCCTTTGCTGGTCTTGGCTACCGGCTCGTGGACTTGCAGGTCCTGCGCCACGAGGAATGGCGCGTCCGGGCCGCCCAAAACACCGAGCGCGAAATCTACCGCGAGCCGCGCCGCGGTGACATCCTCGACGCGAAGGGCAACCTGCTGGCGACCAGCGTGTTTGTGAAGACGGTTTGCGCCGACCCGGTGCTGATCGGCAACCGCCAGGCGGACGTGGCGCGCACGCTCGCCCCCTGGTTGCAAATGGGGGAGGGTGACCTTTACCAGCGCCTGCTTCCGCGCCTGCGCCAGAACGAAAAGGGTGAAACCGTCACCAACCGTTACGTCGTGCTCCAGCGCAAGGTGCCAGTCGAGACCTGGGAAAAGATCCGGACCGCGATGAACCAGCTCGCCTTCGGCGTGGATGAAAAAAAATTGCGGCCGTCCGAACGGGCGTTCTACCGGGACCTACGGCAGCGGGCGGTGTTCGTTGATCCGGTGGACGACCAGCAACGGGTGTATCCGAACCAGGCGCTTGCCGCCCACGTCCTGGGTTTTGTGGGCATGAATGAGCGCGAGCTCGACGGCCAGCGTTTGATCGAGACCGCCGGCAAAGAGGGAATTGAATTCGCCTTGAATTCCAAACTGAGTGGCGTGCGGGGCTGGCGGATGACCGAAAGAGATCGCCGCGGCCGGGAGGTCGTGGCGCTGCGCGATCAGGATGTCGAGCCGCGTGACGGTTTCAACGTCGTGCTCACCATTGATTCGGTGATTCAGCACATTGTCGAGTCCGCCCTGGCCGAGGCCGTGGAACAGCACGCTCCCGCCAGCATTTCGGGCATCGTTGTTCGTCCGCGTACCGGCGAAATCCTCGCCCTGGCCACGCTGCCGAGCTTCGATCCCAATTCCCCCGGCTCCGCTCCGCCCGAGGCGCGACGCAACCGCGTCATCACGGACATAATGGAGCCGGGTTCCACCTTCAAAATCGTCGTCGTGTCCGGCGCGCTGAATGAACGGTTGGTATCCTTGAACGATGTGTTCGATTGCGAGCACGGGCGTTTTCTGTATGCCGGCCGTCCCCTGCACGACCATGAGTCCTATGGCGCGCTTTCGGTGAAAAACATCATCACCAAATCGTCCAACATCGGGGCGGCGAAAATTGGCATCCGGCTCGGGGAGAAACGGCTGTATGAATACATCTGCGACTACGGTTTTGGAGCGAAGACCGGCATCCCGTTGCTGGGCGAAGTGGCGGGTTACGTGCCGCCGACCAAAAACTGGTACAAAGTATCCTTGGCCCAGATTCCCATGGGACACGGCATCGCGGTGACCCGGTTGCAAATGGTCATGGCGATGTGCGCGATCGCCAATGGCGGTTCGCTCATGCGTCCCATGCTCGTGGACCGGCTCGAGGATCGCACCGGCAACACGGTGGTAAAGTATTCCCCCCAACGGGTGCGTCAGATCGTCAGCGCGCCAACCTCCAAGCTCATGGTGACCGCGCTGAAAACGGTTGTGACGCCCGAGGGCACCGCGCCGAAAGCCGCCTTGGAGCATTACTCCGTCGCGGGGAAGACCGGCACCGCGCAAAAAGCCGAGAACGGGGCCTACGTTCGCGGCAAATACATTTCCTCGTTCCAGGGTTTCTTCCCGGCGGACGACCCGCAACTTTGTATTGCTGTGGTCCTGGACGAACCAAAACACGGTTACTACGGCGGACAGGTGGCGGCGCCAGTATTCAAGCGCATCGCCCAGCTCGCCGCCAACTACCTGAACATCCGGCCGGATGTGAACGACGATGACTCCGGCAAGACGGATTCCGTGGCCGTTTCGCCCGAAGGCCGGCCTGGAAAAAACATTTTGGCCCGAACGCAAACCAACCCCTGAAACCAAAAACATGAATACCTCCCCCATCTCCCATCGCATGTTCGTGGCAGCGCTGGCGCATCCTGACGACCATCCGCCGGAGAAGGCACAGACAAATGGGCGCAATGCTCCGGCCAAGGGCGTCACCCGCACCCAGCCGGCCGTACCATCGAGTGAAACACTCGCCACCTGGGCCGCGCGTCCGTGGGTGAATTGGCCGTTTGTCGGTGACTGGGAGAAAGGCCCGGCATCGTGATGCGATTTTCGGCCGCCTGAACTACTGTAAGTAAAAAGTGGAAACACGAGCTTTGGATTTTGTCCTATCGGCTTGCGCCGGTGAATTGGTGAACGGCACGTCCCAGACGCCGTTCAACCGCGTTTGCACGGATTCGCGTGCCGTGCAGGCGGGCGACCTCTTCTTTGCCCTGGCGGGTGAGCGGTTTGACGGACACGACTTCCTTGATGGGGTCGCGCACCGGGGCGCCGCCGCGGTGGTGGTGGAGCGATCCCGAGTTCCGGGGCTGGGCTCGCTCGCGTGCGGCGTGGTGGCGGTTGAGAACCCGCGCCGGGCGCTCGGCCAGCTGGGGGCGGCTTATCGCCAGGATTTCGCGCTGCCGATGATCGCAGTCGGCGGTTCGAACGGAAAGACGACGACGAAAGAGCTCATCGCCGCCGTCTTGCGTCAGAAGCTGGCCTCGCTGTGGAGCGAGGCCAGCTTCAATAATGACATTGGTGTGCCGCTGACGTTGTTGCGCCTCGAACGCTCGCACCAAGCCGCCGTGTTGGAGGTTGGGACCAACCACCCGGGCGAGCTGGCGCCGTTGGTAAAAATGATCCAGCCGAAGTTTGGTGTGATCACCAACATCGGGCGCGAACACCTGGAGCACTTTGGCGACGTTGCGGGGGTGTTGGACGAAGAGAGCGTGCTGGCGGAGTTGCTGGGCGCGGGGGGCCAGCTGTTTTTGAACGGCGATGGCGAATGGACCGAACGTATCGTCCGCCGCACGTTGGCGCCGGTGGTCCGGGTTGGCCTGGGTGAAGGCAACGACTGGCGCGCGCGCACCGTGCGGCCGGACACAAAGGGTGTGACGTTTCATGTGCGGGCGCCGGACGTGGCGTTTGGCGGCGAGTACCGGATCGGTCTGCTCGGGCGGCATCAGGTGGTGAACGCGCTGTTCGCCATCGCCATCGGGCGGGAACTGGGTTTGACCCGGGAGGAGATTCAGCGTGGCCTGGCGGAATGCCAGCCTGCCAAAATGCGCATGCAATTGTACGAGACACACGGCATGCGTGTGCTCGATGACGCTTACAACGCCAACGCCGATTCGATGAGCGCCGCGCTGGAGACCCTGACGGAACTGCCCTGCAAGGGCCGGCGCGTGGCGGTGCTGGGCGACATGGCGGAACTCGGCGCGCAAAGCGAATCCGCCCACGCGGAGGTCGGCCGCCGCGCCGCGGAGCTGGGAGTCGGCCAGTTGTTCGCGGTGGGCAAGATGGCGCCCGTCATGGCGCAGGCCGCCCGCCAGGCGGGGTTGAATCGCGTGATTGAATTTTCGGATGTGGAAACCGCCGCGACCGCGCTGAAATCGTTTCTGAAGACCGGCGATGTGGTGCTGCTGAAAGCCTCGCGCGCGACGCGCATCGAGCGCATTGCCGAGGTGTTGAAGGCGGGCAACGGCTTTCGCAACGGCATCCGGAGCTGAGGCGGATTCAGAACGTTGCGGCAACGCAGTGCGCCCGCCCGGGCCCGTCCGGCCGGCGCGTCGGAAAGATTTTGAATGTTCTATTACATCAGCCAGTGGTTGCTGGATTGGTCAGCGGGGACGCCCTGGGCGGAGACGGTTTCGCCGTTGCGCCTGTTTCGTTACATCACGTTTCGCAGCGCCGGCGCGGCCGTTACCGCGCTGGTCTTGAGCTGGTGGCTGGGGCCGAAGGTCATCGTATGGTTGAAAAAATTGAAGTTCGGCCAGGAATACGCGGACAAAGCCGAGGAAGCGGGCGGTCTGCATGCGCGGGTGATCCAGAAGAAGGGCACGCCCACCATGGGCGGCATCCTCATCATCACCGTGTTGAATGTGACGACGCTGCTCTGGGCGCAGTGGAACACGCTAATCCAGTTGACGCTGCTGTCGGTGGTCGTGTTGACGGCGTTGGGGTTTTACGACGACTACGCGAAGATCACGAAGCAGACCGGCGGCGGCGCCACCGCGCGGCTCAAACTAATCGTGCAATTCGTGCTGGCGTTGTTCGTGGCGTTTTATCTCTGGAAGCTGCCCGTGGTGAGCGAACTGCGCATTCCGGAGAGCAAAGCTGCCCTCACCAGCAATCTCGTGAGCGTGATGATGGTGCCGTTCTACAAGTACCCCATCCACGCCGGGGCATTGGTGGGGCTCGTGCTGGTCGTGTTCGCCATCGTCGGGAGTTCCAACTCAGTGAATCTCACCGACGGGCTGGACGGCCTGGCCATCGGCTGCACGCTCATCGTGTCGCTCGTGTTCCTGGTGCTGACGTATGTGTCCGGGCACGCGGAGATTTCGAAATACCTCCAGGTGCCGCACGTCATTGGCGCGGGCGAACTGACGGTGTTCTGCGCCGGCATGATGGGCGCGGGCATGGGTTTCCTCTGGTTCAATTGTCATCCGGCGCAGATGTTCATGGGCGACACCGGTTCGCTCGCGCTCGGCGGGGCGCTGGGCATTGTGGCGGTCTTGATCCATCAGCCGTTCATCCTGGTGATCGCGGGCGGGGTGTTTGTGATGGAAGCGGTTTCGGTGATCCTGCAACGGGGATGGTTTCGCTACACGAAACGGCGCACCGGCGTCGGCCAGCGAATTTTCTTGATGTCACCCATTCACCATCACTTCGAGAAGAAGGGCTGGTATGAATCCCAGGTGGTGACGCGGTTTTATATTTTGTGCGTCCTGTTCGCAGTGATCGCGTTCAGCACGCTGAAGATACGATAGTGATGGCTTGAACGTTCGGGACGTGGCGCCCGGCGTCCCGACCCGAATTTTGCGATGATTTGTCCGACAACCAATGCCGCGGTGATGAGCGATGTGAACGGCCGCCGTTCCGTCACCTTTTTACCTTGCACCCCGGGCGGTTCGCCGTTAGAACCATTCCCGGAAGCGGTGGGGCGCGAGCCGTTCGGAAACGCGGCCAGGCCATCACTCGCTCGTTCAAGCTTCGCCTTGTCTCGAACCGATTTGCGACACGGCGAATGGCTTTTGGCAGAAACCAAATCAACCCATTGGGGTGGGCCGGGTGGCACCCCCAAGGGAAACGACAGCTTGCAACCGGATTCAATGCGCATCGGCCGTCAGCTACACAATTTGTCACGGAGTTTTTTGAGGGAAAACTCCGGAGCAAACACCTCCAACCTAACCTCAATGAAAGGACGCATTTCGCGCCAACCCAATGAATAATCCAAGTCCGCTGATTCCCCAGGGCTCCTTGCTGGAGCAGAAAAACCGCAGCCGTTCACGTGTCAAAGTCGCCTTCTTCTGCATCGTCGGCGTTCATGTCGTCGGTCTCATGGTGCTGCTCATGCAAGGCTGCAAACGTGAACCGGCGCCGGCGCCGGTGGACACCACGTCGTTTCCGGAAATGACCGACACCAACCTGCCGGCGATGGATACCAATGCCATCCCTCCGTTGGCGGTGGACACCAATGTTCCGGTTGTGCCGCCCATTCCCGATGTCGCGCCCGTCGCGCCTATCGCGTCCCCGCAGGAGTACGTCATCCAAAAGGGCGATTCCTTCTACAGCATCGGGAAGAAGCTCAACATCCCGATGAAGGCGATTCAGGACGCCAATCCAAACGTCAACCCGAGCAAGCTGCAACCTGGTCAAAAGATTGTGATTCCTTCCGCACCGGCGGCTGGCGGCATCGCCCCGGGCAGTCCGATGCCTGAGACAGCCGGCGGTGAGCAATCCTATACCGTTCGGTCCGGCGACAACCTGACCAAAATCGCCACCCAGCACGGCACCACCATCAAAGCTTTGCGCGCCGCCAACAACTTGAAAACCGACCGGATCAAGGTGGGCCAGAAACTTATCATCCCGGGCAAAGCCACGGCGCCCGTCACGCCTCCCATGGAAACGGCGCCGATCGCGCCGGCGCCGGTGGCGCCGACGGCCCCTCCGGGCCAGTAAACTGCGTCCCCGACGCCGGGCCACCTCAGCCCGGCGTCTGGGTTTTACCGGGCCATGAAAATCGCCGTCACGACTCTGGTTTGTTGCGTTGCCGCCCTGCTCGCGCTGGGCATGGTGATGTTGTACAGCTCCAGCATGTCGCAGGTCGGCGCACATTACCTGATGTCGCAACTTGTCTGGTGCACCCTCGGCCTGGTGGCGTGTATCGTGGCCGGCTCAATGGATTACCGGGTGCTCAAGAAATTTGCGTGGCCGGTTTTCATCTGCGCCTTGATCCTGCTGGCGCTGGTTTTCGCACCGGTGGTTGGCATCCATCGCAACGGCGCCTCGCGCTGGCTCGGTTACCATAAAACCTCGTTTTGTCAGCCGTCCGAACTCGCCAAGCTCGCGCTCATCCTGTTGCTCGCCTGGTATGGCGACCGTTGCCAACGCCAGATGCACACGTTGAAGCACGGCATCGTCATTCCCGGTTCCCTCATTGGCCTGACCTTGGGGCTCATTTTCATCGAGCCGGACGTCGGCAACGCCCTGCTGCTTGCCACTGTGAGCGGGATCATGCTCTTGGTGGCCGGCATCCGGTTGAGATACTTTCTGCCCCCGGTGCTTGCGGCGGCGGTTGCCGTGGGGGTGTTCATCTACCACAACCCCATGCGCTCCGAACGGATCTACTCCTGGTTGCACGTCGAGGAAACCCGGCGGGACAAGGGCTTGCAGGCCTACGAGGCGATGGTCGCGCTGGGGTCGGGTGGAGTCTTTGGCGAAGGGTTGGGCGACAGCCGGCAAAAGCTCGGCTTCATCCCGGAACATCACACGGATTTCATTTTCCCGATCATCGGGGAGGAACTGGGTCTGGTGGCGACGCTTTCCATCGTTCTGGCGTTCGTGCTGATTTTGTTCTGCGGCGTTTACATCGCGTGGCACGCGCGCGATCCCTTCGGGCAGTTGCTCGCGGTGGGGATTACGTTTCTCATCGTATTGCAGGCGTTCATCAACATCGGCGTGGTCACCAGTGCGCTGCCGAACAAGGGTCTGCCGCTGCCGTTCATCAGCTACGGCGGTTCGAACCTGCTCTCGCTGCTGGCGTCCACGGGATTGCTGCTCGGCATCGCGCGCAAAGCAGGCTCGCCCAAAACCGCGGTTTCCGGCGGGTTTGAACCCGCTGAACTCCCCCAGACGGCATGACCTGCGCCCCGACCAAACCGTACATCGCCATCGCGTGCGGTGGCACGGGCGGGCATCTCTTTCCCGGCCTGGCCGTTGCGGAGCAACTCGTGCAACGCGGTTGCGCCGTCACGTTGTTGATTTCACCCAAGGAAGTGGACCAGCAGGGGGTGAGAAATGCCCGGGATGTGGCAGTCGTCACTTTGCCCGCAGTCGCGCTGCAAGGTGGCAACTATCTCGGCTTCTTGCGCGGCTTCTGGCGATCCTGGCGCGCCGCGCGAAAAATGTTCAAGCGCCGTCCGCCGCACGCTGCTCTGGCGATGGGCGGCTTCACCAGCGCACCGCCCGTTCTCGCCGCACGCGGTTTGGGGGCGAAAACTTATCTTCACGAGTCCAACAGCATTCCGGGACGCGCCAACCGCTGGCTTGCGCGGTTCGTGGATCAGGCGTTCGTCGGCTTCCCGTCGGCCATCGAGCGGTTGCGCGTGCGCGAGGCCACCGTCACCGGAACACCGGTGCGGGCGGAGTTTCGTCCAGGCGATCCCGCCGCATGCCGCGCGGCACTGGGGCTTGACCCGGCGCGACCGGTCGTGCTTGTCACGGGCGGCAGCCAGGGCGCCAGTGGCCTCAACGAAATTATTTTGTCGGCCTTGCCCAACCTCGCCTCCCGAGTCCCGCACTGGCAATGGCTGCATCTTACCGGCCCGAACGACGCCGATAAGGTTAAAGCCAGTTACGCCCGGCTGGGGACACCGGCGGTCGTGCATCCGTTCCTCGCCGAAATGCACCTGGCGCTCGGCGCGGCCTCGGCCGTCGTCAGCCGCGCGGGGGCCTCGTCCCTGGCCGAACTGGCGGCCATGCGCCTGCCGTCCTTGCTGGTGCCGTTTCCGTTCGCGGCGGACAATCATCAATTGCACAACGCCCGCGCTTTCGTTGCAACCGGCGCGGCGGCGTTGCTGGAACAGAAAGACGCCACAGCGGATATCGTGGCCGACCGGTTGTGCGACCTGGTCGAAAACACGGAACGACGGGACAAAATGCAGGCCGCGCTCGTCCAATGGCACGCGCCCAAGGCGGCGGAGCAGATTGCCGAACACATTTTGAAAACCATCGCGGCACCAATTGATGCGGCGGCCGGCCGGCAAATCACGGAAACGCGGCGGCCCAACGCCGAAGCAATCTCAAACGCCAATTCCCAGGAGACCATTCGCGCTGCGACGATGGGCGTTTCGCGGGTGGCGCTTGTTTTGTGGTCGTTGTTCGGCGCGGGGAGTTTTTTTGTCGCATGAGCGCCGCCTTCGCCAGCTTGAAACACCCGATGCCGGCCAAAGGACACATGGCCGACGAGATCGCGAAGCGCGTTTCCACGGAAACGGTCGTCCGGCGCGACGAACCGCTCGCCCGGCGTACCACCTTGCGGATCGGCGGTCCGGCGGATGTTTATGTGGAGCCGGCTTCGGAGGCCGACCTCGCCGCCGTGGTGAAATTTTGCAGCGAACACGGCGTGAAGTTTTTCACCCTCGGCCGCGGTTCGAACCTGCTCGTGCGCGATGACGGCTTCCGCGGCGTGGTGATTTGCCTGGCGCATCCGGTGTTCAGCCGGATTCAATTTGACGGCGAGCATGTGCGTTGCGGCGCGGGCGCGAAATTGAAACAGGTCGCGGTCGAGGCGAAGCAGCACGGCTTGAGCGGATTGGAGTTTCTGGAAGGCATCCCCGGCACGGTGGGCGGCGCGCTTCGCATGAATGCCGGCGCGATGGGCGGCGCGACGTTTGATGCCGTCGAAAAAATCCGCATCATGGATTACTTCGGATCGGTGCAGGAACTCGTGCCCGGGCTGTTCCGGGTCGAATACCGGTCCTGTCCCCTGTTGAAGAATCACGTGGCGCTCGGGGCCGTTTTCAAATGCCGGCCCACGCCGCGCGAAACCATCGAACACCGGATGAACGAGTTCAGCCGGAAACGCTGGGACTCCCAGCCCGCCGCGCCGAGCGCCGGCTGCATGTTCAAAAATCCCGCGGCGATGCCGGCGGGCAAATTGATAGACGAACTGGGTTTGAAAGGCACGCGCGTCGGCGGGGCGATGGTTTCGGCCGAGCACGGGAATTTCATCGTGAACGACGGCACCGCCACCGCCCGGGATGTCTTGGAATTGATCGAGCTGGTGAAGCGTTGTGCGAAAACCCGGCGCGGGATCGAACTGCAAACCGAAGTGGAAATCATTGGCGATGAAAATTGATCACCGCGGCTGTCCCGCGGGTTGAGCCATGTCTGGAAAATTAAACATCGTTGTCATGCTGGGCGGCCCAAGCGCCGAGCGTGAGGTGTCGCTGCGCTCCGGTGCGCAGGTCGCTCAGGCCCTGCGCCCGTTGGGACATGTCGTGCACGAGCTGGATCCGCGTGACCCGGGCTGGACCTTGCCGACCGGAACGGACGTCGTGTTCCTGGCTTTGCACGGCACCTACGGCGAGGACGGCACGGTGCAGGCGGAATTGGAAAAGCTGGGGGTGCCTTATACGGGTTGCGACGCCGAGGCCAGCCGCATTGGCTTCAACAAGGCGTTGACGAAGGAGCGCTGCATCGCCAAGGGCGTTCCGACGGCGCGGTTCACAATTGTTGACAAGCCGGGCGCGAGCTGGCCCATGGGCTGGAATCCGCCCGTCGTGCTCAAACCGCTGCGCCAGGGTTCGAGTGTCGGTTTGCAATTCGTCGAGCGCGTCGAGGACTGGAGCAAAGGGCTCGCGGAAGCGATCCGCCACGATTCCGAGGTGTTGGTGGAGGAAAAGATCACCGGTCGTGAATGCACCGTGGGCATTTTGGGCGACCAGATCCTGCCGATCCTCGAAGTCCGGCCCAAGACCGGCATCTACGACTACAAGACAAAATACAGCGTGGGGACGACGGAGTATTTTTGCCCGGCGCCCTTCAATGCGGCGACGACGAAACGCATCGGGGAGGCGGCGATGGGAGCGTTCCAGGCGATCGGCGGCCGGGACTACTCCCGCGTGGACGTGATGGTGCGCGCCAACGGCGAGCCGGCGGTGTTGGAAGTCAACACACTGCCGGGCATGACGGCGACCAGTTCGCTGCCCAAGGTGGCGCGGGCGGCCGGCATCAGTTACGCCGAACTGTGCCAGCGCATGGTGGATCTGGCGATGCGCAGAAAGTAAATGCAAACATTCAACGCTCAACATTCAACATCGAACCCCGACGGCGGGTGGGTTGGATGTTGGGCGTTGAAGGTTGAAGGTTGAAGATTCAAAACCGATTTCAGACATGTGGCCGTTTAATCGAAAACCAACCAATCGCCGCTCGGGCCGCCGCCATGTGCTCGATGTGAAGCTGCGTTCCGATCAGGTCCGCCGGTCGCGCGTGCGCATGGGCGCGCTGGCCTTCGGTCTCCTGTTCGGCACGTGCTTCGGACTTTACCTGCTTTGGCGGGCGGGCGAATGGCTGCTCGACCGGATGGTTTATCAAAACCAGGCCTTCGCCATCCGGGAAATTGACGCGCAAACCGACGGGGTGATTTCCCCGGATCAACTGCGCCGCTGGGCGGGTGTGAACCCGGGCCAGAATCTTTTTGCGCTCGACCTCGCGTGCGTGAAGCGCGACCTCGAAATGGTGCCGTTGCTTGCGTCGGTTTCCGTGGAACGCGTCCTGCCCCGTACCGTGCGCATCCGCGTCACCGAGCGCGAGGCGGTGGCGCAGGTGAATGTGCCCCGGTCCGACGGTCGGGGCGGAGTGGAGGTCGCCGTTTTCCGGCTCGACCCCAATGGGTTTGTCATGGTGCCCCTCGATCCGCGGCTGCGCACGACACCGTTGGGACAGCCCGATGAATCGTTGCCGGTGCTCACCGGTGTGGGCTTGCACGAATTGCAGCCGGGCCGGCAGCTCGACCTGCCGCAGGTGCGCGCCGCGTTGCAACTGGTCACCGAGTTCGCCCATTCACCCATGGCGGGCCTGGTGGATTTGAAACGCATTGACGTGGGCGCGCCCGAGGTGCTGGTCGTCACGACGGGGCGGGGGAGCGAAGTGACTTTCGGCCTGCGCGATCTGGGCCGGCAACTCCGGCGCTGGGCGGAGATTCACGAACTCGGCCAGCGCAATCAGCGTGTCATCGCGTCTCTCGATCTCGCGGTGACGAACAACATCCCGGCCCGCTGGCTGGAAGCGACACTCGCGCCCGCGCCCGCCGCGTCCCCCAAGGCAACCAAAGCCGTTCGAAACAAAAAGAAACCCGTGTGAGATCTACGAGAAGCATGACTGTCATTTCGCAAAACAAAATCGTGCCGGTACGATCAACCATTCTCCCTGCCCCTGACGCTTTCCCGGCGCGGGCGGACCGGGTTCGGGCAAGGCCGCCGCAGATTTGGGCGACTTCGTACCGGCAGAAAGGATCAAACAATCATGTTTGATTCCTCCTCCATCATCGTCGGATTGGAAATCGGAACGTCCAAGGTTTGCGCCGTCGTTGGCGAGTTCAACGCCGAAGGCAACCTGAACATCGTCGGCGTGGGCCAGGCCCGCTCGCGTGGGGTGCGCAAGGGCGAAATCCGCGACGCCTCCGAGGCCGAGGAAGCCGTGCGCGCCGCCATCGTTGAGGCGGAGAAAATGGCGGACGTGGAAATCCGCAGCGTCTATCTTGGCGTAACCGGCGGCCACATTCGCGGCTTCAACAATCGCGGCGTGCATCCGGTCGTTTCCGCCGACCGCGAAATCTCCGAGGACGACGTGCAGGACGTCATCAAGAACGCCAAGGCCATCAATCTGCCGAACGAAAACTCCGTGCTGCACGCCATCCGGCAACATTTTCTCGTGGACGGCCAGGACGGGGTGACGAATCCCGTGGGCATGTTGGGCGCGCGGCTCGAAGTGGACATGCACGTGGTCCACGGCAATTTGAACCGGCTGCAAAACGCCATCCGCCTCGTCAAAGGCATGCAACTCGAGGTGGACGAGGTTGTGTTCAACGGCCTGGCCGCTTCCCTGGCCCTGCTGACCAACGAGCAAAAGGAAATGGGCGCGCTGGTGGTGGATCTCGGCGGCGGCACCACCGATTACGCCGTGTACGCCGACGGCGTCATCAAGCACACCGGCTGTCTCGCGGTCGGTGGCGACCACGTGACGCAGGACCTGGCGATTGGATTGAAGGTGCCGTTGAGCCGGGCCGAACAGTTGAAGCTCGAACACGGCGGCGCGTTCGTGGACGACGTCGTCAAGGGGCAGGTGAGCACGGTGAACAACGAGCACGGTTTCCCGGCCCGCGAAATCAACCTCGAACATTTGCGCCGCATCATGAACTTGCGCCTGGAGGAAACGCTCGACCTGGTGGCGCAGGACGTGGACAAGGCCGGCCTGCTGGATTATTTGCGCGCCGGGGTTTTTCTGTGCGGCGGCGGGGCGCGCACGCCGGAGATTTCGCGGCTGGCGGAGGAGGCCTTCGAACTGCCGGTCATGACCACCCGGACCAACTCCATCAGCGGACTCAAATCCGCGCTCGACCAGCCGGAATTCGCCGCGCCCATCGGCCTGGTGAAGTTCGGCTCGTTCAAAAACCGCAAACGCGAAACCAAGTCGCTGCGGCAAAACCTCAAAAGCGTGTTCGCAAAAATCCTGCAACGAAGCTGAATCAACCGGTCATGAATGACGCAACCTCAATCCCGGCGGCGACGGCCGCTCCCGCTCCCGTTACGGCCATGTCGGTGAAAATCTTCGGGGTCGGCACGGCCGGCATCCAGATGATCGAACCAATGCATCGGGCCGGATTCGCCGGGGCTGCCTTGGTGGCCGTGAATACCGAGCCGGTCCCGGCGGCGATGCCCGGGCTGGCGGAGGCGCTTTTCCTGGAGACAAAATTATTGCGCGGCCTGGGCACGGGTGGCGACCCCGAACGCGGACACGCCGCCGCCGAGGAGAACCTGCAAAAGCTCAAGGACGCCTGCGCGGGGGTGGACGTGGTGTTCATCGTGACTGGACTGGGCGGCGGGGCGGGCACCGGCATCGCTCCGGTGCTGGCGCGCGCGGCCAAAAAGGCGGGCGCTTTGACCCTGGCCTTCGTCACACTACCTTTCGATTGCGAGGGCGGCCGACGGCAGGCGCAGGCATGCAAAGGACTGGAACAACTGATGACCGCGGCGGACGGTGTCATCTCGCTGCCGTGCCAGAAGGTGTTCAAGCTGATTGATGAAAACACCACGGTCGTGGATACGTTCAAGACCATCGCCCAGTTTTTGGTCGCCGGAGTACATGGCGTCTGGCGTTTGCTTTCGCCCGCCGGTTTGATCCACGTCCATCGCGCTGACCTGCGCGCATTCCTGCGCGAACGCAACGTGGAATGTTGCTTTGCCGCCGTCGAAGCGGCCGGCACCACCCGTGCGCGCGACGCCGCGGAAAAACTGCTCGCCCACCCGATGCTCGACGGTGGCAAGGCGCTGACCGACGCGGACTCCGTCCTCGTGAGCCTGCTGGGCGGACCGGACATGACCATGGCCGATGTCAACCGTGTGATGGAACAAATCAACCAGCAATGCGCGCAGGCAAAAGTGGTCCTGGGCGCGGCCATTGACCAAGCCATGCACGACCGGTTGTCCATCAACGTCATCGCCACGCGCCACAGTTGTCACGTGCCGGCGAAGCCCGCGTCCAGTGTGTCCGAACCCGCGGACCAAGCAATCGCGAAGGACGCCGCTCCGGATTTCGATACGGAATTCCTGCACGGGTCGGAAACGAAACGGCCTGCGCCGCGCCTCGTCCCGCCGCTGCCGCCACTGACGATGGAACAGCGCGAAGAAATTCTCGCCAAACAGGCCGGCAAGGCGACCTTGCGGAAAAAAGCAATGCGGATGCGCCAGACGCAATTGCCGCTCGAAATCGTCACCAAAGGTCGCTTCGACCGTACCGAGCCAACGGTGCACAAAGGTGAGGACCTGGACCTGCCGACCTACGTCCGTCGTGGCGTGGCGTTGAACTGAAGCGTGACACCGGCGAAATAGGATTTGGAAACGTACGCACTTACGGAATCAGAATCCGGTAAAAGCGGTGTTCGCGGTTCGGGATGCTGGCATCCGTGAAGTCGGTTCCGCCTTCGACCGTGACGCTGTTGGTCGAATCGCTCCAGTTTTGCAAATCAATTGAAGATTGCAGCCGGAACGATTGGCCGGCTGTTCCGGTTACGCGCACCCAGAATCTGCCGTCGTCTGTCATGCCGAAGCTCGAGATGCGTACAGGCTGCAAACTGACGGCGGCGCCGGCAACTTGTAGTGGTTGCGGGGCGTCAAACAGCGCTGCAAGCGGCAGCACTCGATAAACGCGATTAGGAAAGCGGGCGGCCTGATTATCAAAGACGTCCATGTAATCGCCTTGGAGCGTTTCAATCAGCAGCGTCTGCCAGTTGAGATTGCCGCTCGACGCTTGGAGAACGAAACTCTGGCCACGAACTCCGGTTACACGGATGTGATGGAAGCCGTTGGGGAGCCGGCCGGAATTCAATTCATCAATGGCGGGCGGTGGCGGTTGGCCGTTCAGAGACAGCGTGAAGGTGCTGGCGTCACCGCTGGAGCTGGCCACGACGATCTGGTAGGTCGTGCCGGCGTGCGCGTAAAATCTTGCCAAATAATAGTTCACGGCAACCGGAGTCAGTTCTGCCAGCGCATTTCCGGTATAGACGGCAATATTTTTGGAATAGCCCGCATCCACCGACACGTCGCCGCTCGACGGCGCGGTCCAGGACCACCAAACGGTTTGGGCATTGTCGTCCAGCCCATGGCCGGGCTCCAAAGACTCCCGCGAAGCTTGGATTGTGGTGGCGTTGGTGGAGATGGCCGAACCGAGCAGAGTGAACCGGTTGGTGAAATGGTCGTTGGCCGGTGGCGGTGGTGGCAGCGGGGGCGGGGTGAAAGTGAAGTTGAACGTGGCCGCACCGGAACTGCCATTAATGCCGTCCAGAGAGATGTGATACGTCTGTCCGGACACGACTGGAAACCCGAATTGCCCCATATAATTCCAACGGCCGTCCCAGTAACGAACCGTGTTGCTGGCGCACAAACTCAAACTGGGGAGTGTTGCGCCCGTGTACACCGCGATTAAAGGACCCGTGAACGTGCCGGGCGGCAACGGCGGTATCGGTGGGGGTGGCTTAATGATGATGATGATTACCGAGTTCAGAGCGATTGACGAGGATGAGTTGCTCTTTACTGTGGATGGATTCATAGCTACTCCGGTCGCGAAAGCGGAGGTCGTGATCGAGACCGTTCCATCTGATGGTGCGGTCCAGGACCACCACAGAGTCTTGCCCGTGGCACCGCCGGGCAAAAATTCGTCCGGCTCGCGCGTCGCCCCGGCATTGGTCACCGAGAAGGTCGCGGTTGCTCCCGTTAAGAAAACACGGTTTGCAAAATTGTCGTTCGGCGCGGGCACGCGGATTTCGACCGGCTTGCTCTGAGTCACATGTTCGAATTCATCAAGCGCGACCGCCGTAAGTTGATGAAGGCCGACCGGAGCGTTGCGCCAGACAATTGTGAAAGGGCGATTGGTGGCGACGCCGAGGGAATTCGTTCCCGCAAAAAAGCCAACCGTCCGCACTTCGCCTTCAAGATCAATCGTGCTGGTGAAGATCGGGATATCCGCGGATGGAGGGAAGGCCGCGCCGTTGGTGGGGCTGACGATGGCCACTTTCGCGAGTGCCACGGAAAGCTCGTAGTCATCTGGCGATGAGGACCAGCCGGCGACTTCGATCTGATAATGTTGACCGGCCACCGCGTCGAACGACAGTTCATTGGTAAGCGGACCCGCAATGAGGATGAGATTCGTCAGGGATTCACCGTTGAATACGCGCAACAGCCCTTGGGGGCAATGCACGCGGGCGAAACTATCGGCGGGCGCAACCCAATCAAACCAGACGGAGCGGTCTGGGGTTGGCGGAGTCCAAGCCGGTTCACCGGTTTCCAACGTGGCGAAACCCGTTGTGCCGGAATGCGAAACCGCCATTCCTGTCATGGCTAGGCGATTGGCAAAATGATCGTTGGCCGGTGAAGGCGTGAAGCGAAGATTCACTGTAAAGTCGGTGGGTGGACCATCAATGGCGATGGCACACATTGCGCCGGCGGTGACTCGATACAGGCCGTTAGTTTGGGCGATCCGTACGAGCGAGGAAAAGGTGTCGCCCGCATAAACGGCGACGAACACGCCGCCGTTATCAATCGTGAAAACCCCGTCCGCGGGCGCAGTCCAGGAATACCAGAGCGACCGGGCGGGCGGGCCGAAGTGGTTTGGTTCACCCGGCTCACTCGTGCCCTGACGGTTATCCGCCTGCAGGACGAGGTTGGTCCCGGTGACGAGAGTCCGGTCGGCGAAGTTGTCGTTCTCCGGCTTGGGGATGAACCCAAGCGTGAAAATGACCGACCAGTCGGAATTCCATTTCCGATCTGCTGCAATGTGATATGAGATTCCTTCCGACACTTCGTAGACAAAGTGGTCTCCCGCAGAATATGCAAACAGCGGCACCTGCTCGAGATTCATTACGTTTGAGCCTGTGTAAATCTGCAAAAGGGGAAAGCCTTCTGTATAGGAACGGGTTAAGGTCAGGAGACCGGAACGTGGCGCCGTCCATGTCCACCACACGGATTGCCGCTGGCAATTAAGACATTCTCCGACTTCCGCTGTCGCACCCAAGTTATTACCCTCGACGGGTTTTAAAACATTGGTGATGGCGATTCGCTGAGCGAAGTTATCGTTCGTGGGCAACTGGCGAATCGTTAGCGTGAAGGAGTCGCCGTAAAAGGGGTGAGTGACGGCGATTCTGTAAACTGTTCCCGCTGTGACGGCAAATCTTGCTCCGGGCTGTGATGCAGATGTGCTGGCTATGGCGTACAGCGTGGGCAGTTCGATGACGAATCGATTGGGCAGGCTGTTGCCTAAATAAACTGTGGCATAAGGTGATGCCGAGCCGCTGATGCCAATGGCGACGACCTCCGAGCGGGTCGCTGTCCATGTGTACCAGACCGTGCCTCCAAAAGGATCGTTCGCTCCGGGTTCGCCGTTTTCTTCTGTTGCACCAACGGTTGAGCCTTGAACGCTGACGTCACCTAACAATGGCGTCGCATTATAAAACGAATCGTTCACCGGCGGGATGAAAATGGTAACCGGCGGCGAGTGGCGTTGAATCTCCTGCTCGTCCAATCCGGTAAGTGTCAGATTATACACGCCCGGAGGCGCGTTGCTCCAGACCAGGCTGAATGGCTGATTGGTAGTTATGCCCAGCAAAAGATCATTTGCGAAAAACTCCATCTTACGCATCAGCGTATGCGCTGCAGTATTCTCGGCTTCAATGTGTATATCCGACCCGACTGTGAAATGTGTCCCGTTTGTGGGAGTTTTTATTCGTACCGTCGAGAGGTTTAGTTTCATCTGGACTTCGTCTTTCCAGCCCAAGGCCGCGATAGCATACGTTCCTCCCTCTACCACATCGAAAGCGCCAATCGAGCGTCCACTCACCACTTCTGTGAGGTTTGTCAGAAAGCTGCCTCGATATACGCCGAAGAACTGCTCATTCGGGAATTCCAATTCTACATATCCCGAAACCGGCGCCGTCCATGACCACCAAAGAGATCTCTCCCAATAAGCCCCGCCGTGGTGCGGTTCATTGATCTCAAACGTGGCTGCTACCGCACTGTTGGTTAGCGAAATCCAAGTTCCAGAGATTACCATGCGGTTTGTAAAGTCATCATTGCTTGGTGTGATGTGGAAGGTGACTGGCGGTGAACTTCGCTGCCTTCCCCTCTGGTCGGTAGCAGTTGCGGTCAGTATGTTATCGCCAAGGGGCACGTTCGTCCATATGACGGCATAAGGCATTCGGGTGAAACTACCGGCAGCTTGCCCGTTGAGAAACAAATCCACTTGGCGTGCTCCGTCATTGGCAGTGGTGCTGACCCGCACGGGCACACTTTTGCCAAGAGCGAAACGCGCCCCGTCTGTCGGACTTGCAATGCGGACGGTGGAAAGCAGAAGGTCCAACATAATGTCGTGCGGCGCACCAGAGACCTTGAGGGCGTAGGTTGTTCCGGCCGTTGCTTGAAAGCTCACCGACCCGTATCCGATTTCAATCACGGTCAGATTAATGAATTGGTCACCGGTAAAGACATGAATAGCGTCGGCGTCTGAGTAGAGCGTAACCAAGCCTGATGCGGGGGCGGTCCACGACCACCAAATTGAGTTGCCAATCGATGAATCAAGTTCGCCTTCCTGAATGGTGGCGCCGAGCAGTGAACTTTCGAGTGTGACCTTCGATCCGGCAATGCGTGTTCGCCTTTCGAAATCATCGTTAATCGGCGCGCGTGTGAACGTCAGCTCAAGCGCAACGTCCGTGGGGTCACCGGTGGCCTTGATGACGTAGATCGTGCCCGCCGTTACCTGAAGGCCAGGTCCGAATGTAAGCACGGCCAGGTTGAAAAGGGTATCTCCGGAATAGACCTCCAAGATATGGCCGCTGGCTGAAGAAAGTTCCAGCCAACCGGACGTCGGTGCGGTCCAAGACCACCAAATGGAGGTGCCATAGAAGAAACGGTTTGGTTCGCCCTCTTCCACCGTTGTTCCGAGTAGTGAATTGGTCAGCATGATATGTGAACCGACGAGCCGCGTCCGGTTCGTGAAATGATCGTTGGCCGCGACAGGCGAAAACGTCAGATCGAGCGTGAACAAGCAGTTCGTGCAGGGGTAATCCGGTGCGCCTTGGGTACCCACCGCGAGCTGCAACCGCTCGCCGGCCTGCACCTGGTAGATGTGATCCGCATTGGCGTATCCGCCACCTAGGTAGGACAACTCGGACATCACGTCGCCGGAAAACAGCGAGATCCAATAGCCAAGGGCATCGGCCGTTGGTGCTAAACGCAATTTAACTCCGCCAGCCGCCGGTGCCACCCAAGACCACCACAGCGAGGTCTCAGCGAAGTTCGGCTCGTCCGGTTCGATGCTCGCGCCGACAACCGACGCGGTGATTCGGGCGCGATTGCCCTTGATCAATGCACGCGTTGCGAACGCGTCATTCGGCGGCGACGGCGTGTAGTTCAAATTCAACGCGATTTTACCTGCGGCAAAATAAAGCCCGTCCACGGCGATCTGATACGAGTTGCCCGCCTCGACTTTGAAGCGCAGGCGACGCGGTTCGGCGACGAAGCTGTATGTGGATGCCGCGGGAGTCAGCTCCGCAAGGGTTGAACCCGCATAAACTGAAAGAGCCGTGTCCACTTCACTTCCAACGGTATCGAGCCACAAAACGCCATTGGCCGGGGCGGTCCAGGTCCACCACAACGAATGGTGCGCCGGCCAGAACTCATGGGCTGGCTCGTCCAGTTCAGCGGTCGCAAGCACGTTATCAACTTGCGTGGCGAAACGGCTGCCGATGATTCGCGTGCGATTGGTGAAGTGATCGTTGTTCGGCAGGATGGACAATTGCCGAACGTCGGAAACGGTGGTTGCGCCGCTATCATCCGTTGCGGTCGCGATGAGCGAATGGCGGCCCGCTGGCACATTGCGCCAAAGGGCGACAAACGGCCGGCTGCCCACCGAGCCAAGCCAGTTTGTGCCGTCGTAAAAATCCACCCGGCGCACGCGGCCATCCGCATCGGAGACGTTGGCCGCCATGCGGACCTGTTCGCCAGCGCGCAGAGTTGTGCCTTGCGCCGGCATTGCAAGATCAACGATTGGCGGAAAAGTTTGTGTCAGCCGGCCGCGAAACGCACCGACGATTGGCCCTGTTTGATTGAGGACCAGCGCATTGTTCGCCGCGCCTGCCATGCCGACGGGAACACCCGCGGGGATGCCTTCGTAAAAAATCTCCGGGTTGGAGAAGAATGGAAGGCGTTGGCCGGAAAACGCATCCACCGTGCTGAACAGTGTGCCACTCGCCGAGAAACTGTACCCATACGCATACGGAAACGCGCCGGCACTGTCGGCATAACCGCGTTCCAACTGGCAGCCGAAATTGAAACCAAGGGCGACCGGCAGAAAGGCGTTGCCGGTGAGAAACGGCCTTCGAATGATGCTGAAGGCGTTCGCGGCGGAAGGTCCTTGCAAGCCGTAGAAATACCAGTCGTCGCCGGTCTCAGTCACGAGGCAGACCAGGTCCGCCGCGTAACGGTCGCGCAATGTTTGGACCGAGTCCATGAAACCATCGCTGGAGTTGCGCAGGCGTTCGAGGTCGGTGGCGACACTGCCCGATTCGAGGTAATTGATACGGACGGCCAACGGCACGCGCACGCGGACATTGACACGGCTCCGCTGAAATGAATTGTTGGCCTCCATCAGCGCCACGTTGATCTGTTTGAGGAGGGCGGTCGTGCCACCTGCACCGTCGCGGGCCTGTGGCGTATAAAGCACCAGAACATCCACCAAGGTCACGCGTTGCGGCAACACGTCCCCGCTTGAAGCCGCGCGGGTGAGGAGGAGCATGAACAGGAAAACAACCGAACTTCGCTTCGCGGCTAATCGCGAAACCATGCTTAGGAACGCTTCCAAGTGCTGCAACTTTTGCATTTCCCTGCCGTCAGGCTAATGGAACGAAGTCAGCAGGCAAGCAGAATCGCGACAGCAGAATCGTGCCGGCTTGGTTTGTTCGGGCGCATCACAAAACCAGCACCAAACTCCCTCTCCTCCATGCCTGGGAGAAACGGGGGCGGGTTGCGATGCGGAGCGATTGCCGGACGGTCTATTGATCCGTCGGCGAATCGGGTGTGGTGGTGCGGCGGATTTTGATTTCGCGCACGGCGGCACCGGTCATCCAGGACGAAAGGCCGAGCGGCCGGGACATTTCAATTTCGCCGAACCGTTGCGAGATCTTCCGGCCGGTGTAGGTCAGGTTCACGACTTTCTTTTGTTCGATCCACGCTTCGATCTTTTGCTCGGTCACACGCAGCCGGATGCGATACCAGCGGCCGTTGACAAAATCTATGAATTGCGTGGTCTCGTTTTCCGAGGCATCCATGCTGTCCACGTTGGAAAGCCCGACGACCGATCCGCCCCAGCCGCCGACGACGAAGCTGCAAAACGAATCGCGCACCGGAAAGCTCAGGCCGCAAAAAAAGTCCGACCCGCCCACCCGCATGGCATCGAGGACGATTTCGTAATTCACCTTGGGTGGATTGTTGGTGTAGTTGACGCCAGTGAAGGGATCACCGCCGGGGAGGAAGATGAGTCCGTCCCGGATCTCGACCTTGCCGGCGCCGTCAAACTTGGTCACCTGCCATCCGTTCAAAGTCTTGCCGTCGAAGAGCGGCTGCCAGTCGTTGCCGGCGAGCGGGGCGGAAGGTTGCGCGGCGGCGCGGGTAAGGAGACCGGCTTCATCGGTCGCCGGTTCCGGCGGCGGGCTGATGGACGGACGCGAGGGATAAACGGTCGAGGGTTTATAGCGTTCAGAGGCGCAACCGGAGAGCAGCACGGCCAGACAGCCGCAACCGGCCAGGATAAAAAACGTTTTCTTCATCACGGGCTGCGATTCTGCGCGATTGTCATTCATTTTGCACGACGATAAATTTGCCGGTGCGTGTAAATGACTTATGCCACTCGCTGTGATGACCTTTGAAATTGAGTCGGCCCCTCACCCCGTCCCTCTCCCCATCCAATGGGGAGAGGGTGTCCAAAGGTCGGGTGAGGGGTTTCGCGATGGGGACGAGATTCAGCGTCAATGACTGTTATGAGCCAACCCAAACTGCCGGGCTTTCTGACCGTTCAGCCGGACGGCGTGTCGCTGGCCATCAAGCTGCAACCGCGCGCGTCGGCAAATGAGATCGGCGAGCCGTTGGGCGACGAGTTGCGGATCAAAGTCACCGCGCCGCCGGTGGACGCGGCCGCGAACGAGGCGTTGGTGCGGTTGCTGGCGGAAACCCTGGATTGTCCGCGGGGCCGGGTGGAGTTGATTCGCGGACACACGTCGCGGCACAAGGTGGTGAAGTTGCACGGCGTTTCGGCCAGTCAGGTTCGGGAGAAGCTCGGGGTGCTTTGATCCTGCGTCAGAGTCGCAGTCGCCGAAGATTTGCCAATCCGGCAATCGCCTGTTTTACTCCGCGCGTTGAATCCGGCGAAGCCATTGATCACGTGGATGGAAGCCACCGGTGCGGGCGCGCCGTGGCTATTTCTGGTATTGTTCGCCGCGGCTTCGGTGCTGATGATCTGGCGGCTGGAAGCCATGAGCGACCGGGGTTTCGAGGGCACGGTGCTCGGCACGCTGGTCATGCCTTATTGTTCCGGCATCGGGAATCTGATTCTCGCGTTCCTGCTCGGCAGCAGCGGCGGTCCGGGCAAGGAAGTGATGACCAACTCGCTGGTCAACAACGTCACGAACATGACGCTCATCCTCGGCATACCGGCCATCATCTGGGGCATCCGGGTCCGGCCGGAAAAGAAGTCGAAATCAAAGAGCGGGGGCAAGGTCCACGAATTGAACCGGCTCTCGTTGTTGCTGACGTTGCTGGCGGTGGCGTTCTTCACGGGCGCGGTCTGGGCGCTGGCCCGGGATGGGCGGTTGGATCGCGGCGACGGCCTGGTGTTGGTGGGGCTTTTTTTCTTCTGGCAATGCTTTCACGTGTTCGACGTGCTCAAGAGCAACGTGCGACAGAACAAATCATTCGGCTGGATGTTGCCGCTGGATCTCGCGTTGCTGGCGGTCGGCGCCTATGGCGTGTATTTGAGCATTGACTGGCTGGTGAAGTGGCTGGAACACCGGCCCACGGGTGGCCTCATCAGCAAGGACTATCTCGGGTGGCTCAGCGGCTGGCTCATGGTGTTGCCCAACGGGTTGCTGGCCATTTACTACGGCTGGCGGGGCCGGCCCGAAATCACGTACTCGTCGCAGGTGGGCGACGGCCACATTTGCATTCCGCTGTGCGTCGGGGTTTATGCGCTCTACCACACGCTGGTGGTGCCGGCTTTCTTCCAGACGGGGGTGCTGGTCTTGCTGGGGGCCACGGCCCTGCACTTTCTTTGCGTGGCGTTGTTCGGCCAGTTGCCACGCATCATGGGCCTGGTCCTGGTGGTGGCCTACGGGTGGTTTGTGTATCGCGGGTTGCTGCGGTGAGTTGGAGTTCAACCCTTCACCCGCCGGACAAGCTGAGCTTGAACTCCAACGGTTACGTGCCGCGCGTGACCGGATTGGCGCGAATCTTGTCGCTCAATTCAACGAAGGGAACCTGCGCGCCCAGCCATCGGGAATCTTTCGCGATGTCGTCCATCGAGGCCTTGGTGTTGTTGCAAATCAGATAAAGCCCCGGACCGACGACCATGAAGGCCTCGAACTTGGTGCCGACGGCGTGCCGCGCAAATTCGAAATCACCGATGGTGTAACGCGAGCCGACGAGTTCGGCCTGGAGCGCGTCGAGATCGGTCGTGAAATTCTTCTGAAAATCGTCCTTGCGCGGCCCGTGGTAGGTGAGGATACGGCCCGGCTTTTCGTTCAGCGCCACCACCGCCCATTCGTCAAAGACGGTTTTCGTGTAGCGGGCGTTCATCTGGTCCACGCACGCCCGAATCGAGAAGATGGCTTCGTCCAAAGTCATAGTTGGCTCAGTAATCGTGCCCAGCAGAACAGGTTTGATGCCACGAGACAAGGGAATTTAGGAACTGCAAAAGCGCTAAGTTTCTTGTGTTTGGAATTTGGTGTTTCTCCGGAGCTCGGATGTTGGTGCTTGGTGCTTCCCCCATTGCTGTCCACTTTTCGACTGCGCTGCGCCGGTTTTGGAACTAATCTCGTGCGCGTCAGCTTGAATCCGATCGCATCAACCCGGTCAATGTCCCCGTCCAGTCAGGCCGGATGGCTTCGGCTCCGGCAGTGGGTGGCGTCGGGGCTGGCGCTCGCGAGCTGGCTGCTGGTGCTGGCGACGCTCGTTGTGCCGTTGCGCCTGCCGGGCAAACCGGGCTGGCCGGAAGCTGTGTTGGTCCTGGCGACAACCCTCGCGACGATGGTTTCGCTGACGCGTCAGTTGCCCTTGCAAAATGTCCTCCTTGCGGCGACGGTCATCGCGTTCGTCGGGGCCGGCATTCATGCGCTGGGTGCCGCAACGCAGATTCCGTTTGGGCCGTTCACTTATCTGGAAGAGGCGGGGCCGACGATTTTTGGCACCGTTGCATGGCCGATGCCTTTCCTATGGGTCATGGCCATTTTGAATTCACGCGGGGTTGCCCGGTTGATCCTGCGACCCTGGCGAAAACTGCGAAGCTACGGCTTCTGGCTCATCGGGGTCACGGCGGCGCTCACCTTGCTTTTTGACGTGGCGCTCGAACCTTTTGCCACGACCGTGAAGCACTATTGGGTCTGGCATCCGACGCGGCTGCCCATGACCTGGGGTGGCGCGCCGATGACGAATTTTTTCGGCTGGGCGCTCACCGCGCTGCTGATTCTGGCCTTCGCCACGCCGGCGCTGATTGACAAGCGGCAGCAGCGCTCGACCCACCGCCCGCCGGATTATCATCCGCTGGCGACTTGGTTGCTGACCATGATGCTTTTTGCGGTCGGGGCCGCAACGAAACAACTGTGGCTGGCGACCGGAGTTTGCGCGGGCATCGGTTTCGCCGTCGCGGTTTTTGCCGTGCGCGGAGCGAAGTGGTGAGGACGAAGACTCTCAGGTTTCCCTGACTGGCGAGGTGTCGGCAGCGACGCGTCGAGTGATCCTCAAACGGGCCACGCGTGTTCCCGCCATTTCCTCCACGCGCAATTCGCAGTTGCCGATGCTTAACGTGTCGCCCGCCTTGGGAAACCCGCCCAGCCGCTGCGTTACCCAGCCGCTCGTGGTGCTGATGCCTTCCGCGTGCAAAGGTTCGCCGATGAACTCCCCGAGTTCGTGCAACGGCAGCGCGCCGGAAACCTCCCAGGCGGTTTCGCTCGCCCGCACGAGCAGCGGCTTCTCCTGATCGAACTCGTCCTGAATCTGGCCCACGAGTTCCTCCAGTATGTTCTCCAAGGTGACCAGCCCGACCGTGCCGCCGTATTCGTCCACGACGAAGGCGAGGTGTAATTTCCGTTCCAGCAGCAGTTGCAGCAGTTTTTCGAGCCGGGCCGTCTCGGGGACGTAAACCAGCTTGCGGGCCGCCGGCAACAGGTCCGCGCCCGTGCGGGCCTTGAGGCGCATGGCGTAAAGGTCCTTGATGTGAACGACACCCAGGGTTTTATCGAGATCACCCCCTTCGCACAGCGGCAAACGTGAATAGCGGGTCTTCTCGGCCACATCGAGGCATTCGGCGATGCTGGACTCGGTGTCGAACGCCGCGATTTCCTGGCGCGGACGCATCACGTCGCGCACAATCCGGCTGCGCAGTTCGAGCGCGTTCAACAGGATGTGCCGGCCCAAGGCTGAGCCGCCGGCTCGCTGCTGCGCCGTCGCCAGCAGCAAGCGAAGCTCCTCCTCGGAATGCGCGTGTTCGCCTTCCGCGACCGGCTCCATGCCAACCTGCCGGAGCAGCCATTGCGAAAAGGAGTTGAGGACCACGACAAAGGGATACGAGAGCCGGTAAAACCAAAGCATCGGGTAGGCGATCCACAAGGTCGTGGGCAGCGGCTTCTGGATCGCCAGCCATTTGGGCGCCTGTTCGCCCGCGCTGATGTGCAGGAAGGTGATGGCCGAGAAACCGATCGCAAACGCCAGCACGTGCCGGACTTCGGGAGACTCGATGTTCAACCAGCCGAACACCGGTTCGAGCAACGTCTTAAACACCGGTTCGCCAATCCAGCCCAGCCCCAGGCTTGCCAGGGTAATGCCCAACTGCGCGGCGCTGAGAAAAGCGTCGAGCCGGTGCAAAATGTACCGCGCCACCGCCGCCCGTCGGTGTCCCTGCCGGATGTGCGGCAGCAATTGCGTATCGCGAATCTTGACCAGCGCGAATTCCGCCGCGACGAAGAAGCCATTGAGCCCCACCAGCACGGCCACGGCGGTGAGTTTCAGGACGATCACGATGACGGTGTTCCAGTCCATGTCACAATTTCACGTCGCCAAAAATCACCTTGAGAATGTCCTCCAGGCTCACGATGCCGACCTCGCGCTGGTCGCGTCCCACCACGACCGCCAGCCGCTGGCCGCTGCGTTGCATCCGGCGCAAGGCCACTTCGAGACGCTGGTCTTCCTCGAGATACAGGGCCGGGGTCACGTGTTCGGCGACGCGTTTGGTTGTGTCGCGATCCGGTTGGAATAGGAGCTTGCTGACGCTGAGCAGACCGACGATGCGTTCCTGGCCGTCGCGCGCTTCCCAAACCGGCAGGCGTGTCAGGCCGCGTTCGCGCCCGAGCTGGAGCGCTTCGCTCGTGGGCGTTTGCGCGGTGACAGTCACCGCTTCGGACAGCGGCTTGGCGATTTGCCCCACGGTGAGGTTTTGCAGATCGAGAACGCGGCTGATCATCGCGCGCTCCTCCGAGCTGAAGGCCTGCGCCGATTCCGCCATCACCTGCCGCAATTCTTCGCGGTTGCCAAAGAGGTGGCCGGAAAAGGCCTTGCCGCCGGTCCAATGCAACAGCAAAGCGGAAACGTGCTCGACCAGGGCCACGAGTGGGCGCAGAGCGAAGTGCACCAGCCGGAACGGTCGCGCCGCCTGCATGCACAGCCGATTCGGATACGACCGGAACAGCATCTTCGGCAGCAGGTCAAACAGCGCGTAGAAGAGGAACACAATGGCGGCAAACACCATCGCGAACCACCACCATCGGCCGGCAAAACTCTCGTGCAACGTGGCCACCACCCAGCCGAGCACGACGAAATTGACGAGGGTATTGCCGACCAGAATGGTCCAGAGAAAGTTCTCGGGATTTTGCAGAAAACCGTGCAGCAATCTGGCCGACGCCCGTCCGGCGCGCATTTGCTGCCGGACGCGCAGCCGGCTCAACGCAAACACGCCCGCCTCCATGCCTGAGAGCAGGAACGAAAGCCCCAGACAAAGCGGAATGACGAGCCAGGCTAGGAATTGCGTAAGCATACGGGTCGCCTGACACTTTGAACCTTGAACTTTGAATTTTGAACTTTGAACAAAGCGGCCGGCTGCAGCCCGTTCAAAGTTCGAGGTTCGAGGTTCAAAGTTCGAAGTTCTGTTTTCATGTTTTCATTTCGTCTGTTCGACTGACAATTCCCTAACCCGCCGCTCGTCCGCCACGTGCGCCGTGAGTTTCAACCCGCGAAACGTTGCGGTTTCGCCGCGGCCGGGCACGACGCCGACCAGGTGCGTGAGCAACCCGCCCATCGTTTCGACCTCGGGCACTTCGCCCAACGACGGATATTCGCGCCGGAAATCGTCCAGGCGCATCGTGCCATTCACCCGCCAACGGCCCGCGCCCAGCTTTTCCATGACAAACCCATCCGCCTCCAGTTCGCCGCCGATTTTGCCGACCAGTTCACTGAGAATGTCCTCGAGGGTGACGAGCCCGGCCGTGCCGCCGAATTCGTCCAGCACCATCGCCATGCCGCGCTGCTGGCGTTGGAGGCTCTTGAGCAGTTGCAGCAAGTTCATCGTCTCCGGCACGAAGGACGGAAATTCGATGGCGTCCGCCAGATCCATGTGCGGATCGTGCAACAGCGCCCGGGTGTTCAGGATGCCGACGATGGTGTCGGGCGTTTCGTCGTAAAGGGGCAGGCGCCGATGTTTGAACTTGCGGGCGGCCTCGATCATTTCCTCCACGGACAAATCGTCCGAGATGCACGCCATGCGGGCGCGCGGCTTCATCACGTCCCGGGCCGTCCGTTGGTCGAGACTGATGATTTGCAGGATGATTTCCTTCTCGGCTTCGGCGAGCGTGCCCTGCTGGGTGGCGAGTTCGAGCAATTCCTGATAATCCGCGTCGGTCAGCGCGGTCTGGGGTTTGATGGATTGGGGGACGATGATTTTGAGGATGGCCTCGTTCAACTTCTGCGCCAGCCAGCGGAAGGGCAGGGCGAGCTTTTCAAAAAGCAACAAGCTGGCCGCCACGCGCAACGCCCAGAGTTCGGGCCGGCGCACCGCGAGAGTTTTGGGCAGGACTTCGCCGCCGATCAGAATCAACACGAGCAACAGGACCACGGTGACCGCAGTGGGCCACCGGCCGTTGAGCGCCATCCAGAGCGCGACCGCGAGCATGGCGGCGTTGGCGAACGTGTTGCCGAGGACCATGGCGGCCAGCAGGTCGCGCGGATGGTCCAGCAGCCGGGCGACCGCGACTCCGTGCCGGGGATGGCGTTCCGCGAGCTGGCGCACCTGCCATTTGCCGAGGGAAAAGAGCGCCGTCTCCGCCAGCGCGAAGAAGAAACTCGCGCCTGCGAAAATCAAGACCGCGAAGACCGCCATCAACGGCGCCGTTTCCATGCGCGCAGCATAAGGGTAGCGGGATAGGGGAAAAAGCCGAAAGTGCCGGCGCGTTCGCACAATCCGCTTGAGATGAGACAGGACTATCCCCAGTTTTTGCGGGAGAGATTCTGTAAGTGACGCGAGCGGAGCT
>CAYWMD010000051.1:0-27653 GCA_964458575.1 uncultured Bifidobacteriaceae bacterium
CCGGCGCGGAGGCGGTGTTCGCCGCACTTGCGCACCATCCGGACAAGGGACTTTTGCTGCGCTGGTATCGAAAGTCCGCGGGGTTTGCCCAAGGCACCGAGCGGGCCTACCGGTTCGTTGCGGAGCATCGGCGATGGTTCTCGTGGTTGACGCGCATTGGCTGGGGGCGGCATGTCGAACAACCCTCCTATGTTTTGACGCGCTGGCTTTTCCTGCGCGCGTTGGGTGTGGTTTATCTGATCGCTTTTCTTTCGCTCTGGACGCAAATCGGCGGATTGGTGGGGCACAACGGCATCCTGCCCGCCAATCAATTCATGCCGGCCGCCGCGAAGCACTTTGAAGCTCAAGGCGTGGGCCTCGACCGATTTCGGTTGCTCCCGACTTTGTGCTGGATCAGCGCATCGGATGGCTCGTTGAGCGCGCAATGTGCCGCGGGGACGGTTCTCGCGCTCCTGGTCATCGTCGGCATTGCCCCGGCGCCGAGTCTGTCTTTGTTGTGGCTCATCTACCTCTCGCTTTCCACCGTGGGCCGGGAGTTTCTCGGTTTTCAGTGGGATGTGTTGCTGTTGGAAACCGGATTGGTGGCGGTCTGCTTCGCGCCCCGAACCTGGTTGCCGGGCCTCGCGCGGGAACGGCCACCGTCGCGAATCGCACTGTGGCTGCTGCGCTGGTTGTTGTTCCGGCTGATGTTCCAATCGGGCATCACCAAACTGATCTACGACGACCCAACATGGCGCGATTGGACGGCACTGACGTTTCATTATGAAACGCAACCGTTGCCGACGTGGATCGGCTGGTATGCGCACCAACTGCCGCTGTGGTTTCAGAAGTTCTCCTGTGGCGCGATGTATTTCATCGAACTCGTGCTGCCATTTCTTTTCTTCGCCCCGCGTCGTTTGCGGTTCGTGGCTGCCACTGGCACCGTCCTGCTGCAAGTGCTTATCGGGCTCACCGGCAATTACACCTTCTTCAATCTGCTGACCGCCGTGCTGTGCATTCCCTTGCTGGATGATTTCGCACTTCAAAGCGTCAAACCAGTGTTTGCCCGCCGATTCTTCGCGCGGAACCTGCACCCTTCAACCTGCAACTCGCAACGCTCGACCTGGCGCACCTGGCTCTTCGGGGCCTTGGCCGGTTTCGTGGTTCTGGTCACCACGGTGGAGATGCTTTTCAACTGCCGGGTCAATGTGCCCTGGCCGAGACCCGTGTTGGAATTGACGGCGGCAGTATCTCCCCTGCGTTCGCTCAACTCGTACGGTTTGTTCCGCGTAATGACCCGGCCGCGTTACGAAATCATCATCGAAGGCAGCGAGGATGGCGTGACGTGGCGGCCGTACGAGTTCAAGTGGAAGCCCGGCGATCTAAACCGCCGTCCCGCGTTCGTCGAACCACATCAGCCGCGACTGGACTGGCAGATGTGGTTTGAGGCGTTGCGACCTGCCGCAGCCGGGCCGAGTCCCTGGTTCGGCAACTTCTGCGTCCGGCTGCTGCAAGCATCGCCCCAGGTGCTGGCGTTGCTGGACAAAAATCCGTTCCCGGACCAGCCGCCCCGTTTCATCCGCGCGATTCGTTACGAGTATCAGTTCACGACTCCGGCGGAGCGCCAGCAGACCGGCAACTGGTGGAAGCACGAACGGCGTGCGGAATATCTGCCGGCATTCCCGATCCGGTAAGGAGCAGGAGGGCGGTTTGGTGTCCCTGCTCCACCGTGACACCCTGAAGGGTGGACACCAAACGCGCGCCGGCTTCGCGGGCCGCTTCATTTTTGGATTGCGGCCAGGCGCAATCTCCCGTAGCAACCGCGGCAGTGCATCATTGTGATGAATACGAATTGTGCCCTCCATTACGCTCTGCTGACCACGACATTGACCGCCTGGGCCGGAGTCAACACATACGCCGTCGAGCCGCCCACCCCGTATGGCCCCGTGCCAAGCAATCGGCAGCTTGCGTGGCAGCAGATGGAGTTCATTGGCTTCCTGCATTTCACGGTGAACACGTTTACCGACCGCGAGTGGGGCAACGGCGACGAGCCGGAAAGCCTTTTCAACCCGACCGCCTTTGACGCCGGCCAGATTGTGCGCACGGCGCGCGACGCGGGGATGAAATCGTTGATCCTCACGGCAAAGCATCACGATGGCTTTTGCCTGTGGCCGTCAAAGTTCACGGAACATTCCGTGAAGAACTCGCCCTGGCGCAACGGCAAGGGCGACGTGGTCAAAGAAATTTCGGCCGCGTGCCGCAAATACGGCGTCAGGTTCGGCGTTTATCTTTCACCGTGGGACCGCAATCACAAGGATTACGGCCGCCCGGAGTATGTTGCGTATTTTCGCAACCAGATGCGTGAGTTGTTGACGCGGTATGGACCGGTTTGTGAAGTCTGGTTTGACGGCGCGAATGGCGGCTCGGGCTATTACGGCGGCGCGCGCGAAACGCGGAAGATTGACCGTCGGACCTATTACGACTGGCCGGGCACGTGGCAACTGGTGCGCGACCTGCAACCCGGCGCGTGCATGTTCAGCGATGCCGGCCCGGATGTCCGGTGGGTCGGGAATGAAAAGGGTGTGGCCGGCGAGACGTGCTGGGCCACGTTGAACTGCGCGGACTTCTGGCCCGGTGAAGCGGACACGAAGCGGCTCAACCGCGGTGATCGTCCCGGCACGGATTGGCTGCCGGCGGAGTGCGACGTATCCATTCGGCCCGGCTGGTTTTATCACGCGAAAGAGGATGGCAAGGTGAAAACCCCCGAGCAACTGATGGAAATCTATTTCGCCTCCGTCGGTCGCGGCGCAAATCTGCTGTTGAATCTCCCGCCGGACCAACGCGGTGTGATCCACGAGAACGACGTCGCGTCGTTGCGGGGTTTCCGCCGCCAATTGGACGCCGTGTTCGCGCACGACCTCGCCCGCAACGCCCGGGTCACTGCGTCGGCGACCCGGGGTAACGATGTGCATTTCTCACCGCGCAATGTGAACGACGGTAAACGCGAGACTTATTGGAGCACCGGCGACTTCGTCACCCAGCCGGAACTGATTCTCGACCTGGGCCAGCCGACGACTTTCGATGTCGTGCGATTGCGCGAGTATCTGCTGCTCGGCCAGCGCATCGAAGCCTTTGCGCTCGATCAGTGGCAGGAGGGCCAATGGGTTGAGTTTGCCGCCGGAACGAGCATTGGGAATTGCCGGTTGCTGCGGTGCGCGCCGATTACCACGGCGAAGGTGCGTTTGCGGGTGACGAAGTCGCCCGTCTGCCCTGCCCTGTCGGAGTTGAGCTTGTTTTGCAGCAAGCCCTGACCACTGAACGTCAATCGAGGCCGTATTTTTCGATCCACGCCTGCGGGATCGTGCCAAAACTCAAGAGCCAGTCGTTGAACTTTTGCAGACTCCAGCCGCGGCCGGTCACCAGGCGCTGGTGCAGCCGCGCGTTTTCCAATCGTCCCAGCCAGTAGCTCATGGGCACGCCGGGAGATGAAGTGTACCAGTTCACATCCGCGCCGGCGCGGGCGCGGGTAAAGCCGAGGTGCTTTTGCAAATGCCGCACGGCCTGGTCGTAACTGTAACGCCGGGTTTGCAGCCGGAGATCAACGAGAATCCGGTGGCAACGCCAGAGCGCGTCGTGCAGTTGCAGCACGCGCACCGCCGGCGACCGGTCAAGGTTCAGATCCGCCAGCATCTGTTCGCACCAGAGCGTCCAGCCTTCGTAAAACACCGCGTGCGCAAACAGCCGCCGCCACTTGCGCGGATGACGGTTGGCGGTGACGAATTGCAGGTG
Organism: uncultured Bifidobacteriaceae bacterium; assembly: GCA_964458575.1. Classification (GTDB taxonomy): domain Bacteria; phylum Verrucomicrobiota; class Verrucomicrobiia; order Limisphaerales; family JADLHS01; genus CAYWMD01. The sequence goes on from CAYWMD010000051.1 coordinate 3,769, forward strand.
ATGTCCGGGATAGGCTTCGTGGGCGCAAGTCAGCGGCAGACCGAAATGTTGCTGCTGTTCGGCGAGCTTTTCGGCCGCGGTTCTTTTCAACACGCTGAGATCGTTGACCCAGAAAATGCCGCGTTGCCGTTTCTCGAAAGCGCCAGGTTGCGAGTAAGCGGCGGTGGCGACCAGCGCCCGCAGAAAAGGCGGCACGGGCTTTACGATCAATTCGTCGCCTTGAGGGAACGTGACTGCACGCGCGGCGCGGAAGTCGTTGGCAATTTTGCGCGTGGTGGCCTCATACAGTTTGAGGAGCGGTTGACGCGGCCGCCATTCCGCGCGCAAGCGGGCGACAACCTCCGTGTGGTGTTTGCGGCCAAGCCGGGCGCAGGCGGTGTTCAACAGGCCACTGACGCGTTGGATTTCGCCCCAGGCGAGGCTTTCGATTTGCCCGAGGGTGTAGTCCAACCCCAGTTCATCGCGCACCCGACGTTGAAGTGTTTCCGCGCCGACCGCGAACGAGCCGGCCGCCGCCAGCGGACGGCGTTTCACCCGATCACGGTATTGCTGGATCGCTCGGAGCGTGGCGCGGATGTCATCTTCATCCTGGGGCTGCGGTTGAACTTGCCGGAGGAACTCGCCGACCCCCTGGAGCAAGGCTTCGCCGCCGGCAACCGTGGCCTCCATCACACGCAGCCAGACCGGCTCCGGTCGGTCAATCAATTGGACGGCCTCCGCGAGAAAGCGAGGCGATTGCGGGAGAAGTGAACGCAGGTTGCGCGCGGCGCGAGCGGGCTCGTCGTCCCCGCGCAGCAGTTCATGAAACAAAATGTCCAGCACCTGTTGCGGCGCGTTGGGTTCGAGCGTGTGCCGGCGCCGGGCAAAGTCCTCGCCTTCGTGCAATAACATCGAGCGGAGGGCCAGGCGATCGAGGTGTTGTTCGCGGGAAAGATCGCGCGGCGAGATGGTTTCCAATTCACACAAGGCGGATTGCCGTTCTTTTTCGCGCCGGACAACCGTGCGCGGATCGAGCTGGCCCAATTTGCCCTCGGCGGAACGAATGCCCGTGACCGCGGCGTAGGCCGGAACGTCCGCGAGCAGGTTTTCAAAGTACCGGTCGAGCAAGCCCTCGAACCGGCGGCTGGTTTCATTCATGGCCGAAGGAAAACAGGAATTTCTCCCGCTGGCACGTGAAAACGCTGGTCGCCAACGCGAAACCTCTCACAAACGGTTGGCGTCTGACCCTGCGTTGTGCTAAACAAACGCGTGATGGCCAGATCGACAGCAGATAAATCGGACGCGATCAGCACCGGGCACGAGCGCTTCGGACGGTATTACCTTCAGGAGTTGATCAACAGCGGCGGCATGGCCGACATCTGGCTCGCCACGGATTCGCAAGGGAAAGCTTTCGCCCTGCGCCGATTGCATCCCAAGTTGCGTTTCAATTTCACGGCCCGGCGCCAGTTCGTGCGCGGGTGCGAGATTCTTTCACAGATTCACGATCACGAACATATCATCGGATACGTGGAACATGGCAAGGCGGGCGGCACGTTGTATTTGCTGATGGATTACGTGGAAGCCGCGAGCCTGAAGGAACTTTACGCGCGGCACGATCCGTTGCTGCTTGAGAACGTGGCGCAAATCCTGATTGATGCAGTGACGGGCCTGGAGCATCTGCACGAGAACGGTTACATGCATCTGGATTTCAAGCCGGAAAATGTCCTCGTGACGCGAAACGGCGGCGTGCGGCTGATTGATTTTGATCTCGCGCAACCGCTGCCCGAGAAGCCCAAGAAGATGTCGAAGAATCCCGGCACGCCCGCCTACATGGCGCCGGAACAGTTGCAGCGGCAGCCGATTGATGGGCGGGTGGACGTGTTCGCTTACGGCGTGGCCGCCTATGAACTGCTGACAAATCAAAAACCCTTCCCGGGCGAAACGCCGGACGAAATTTTAAGGCGACAACTGGATCGTTCTTCGTTCGTTCCACCGCGCCAGCACAATCCGGAGATCCCGCCCGCAATGGAAAAGGTGATTGTGAAATGTATCGAGCGCGAGCCGGACAAGCGGTATCCGTTTCTCAGCGTTCTGGCGCGGGACGTAAAAGCGGCGCTGTACGTTTAGCGCCGGCAGCCGACGGCAAAATCACGCCAAACCTTCCCAGCTTCCTTACGTCGGTTACTTCGCACTATTTGTTTACCGCCTCGAACGTCGCCACGACCGGCCGGTGGTCCGAGCCGATGCCCCAATTCGCAATGGTCGGAATGTAAGTTTCGCCCTCGACCCATTCGCGCGCCATGCCCGGGCTGAGCATGATGTAATCAATCCGACTATAGGTATCTTCCTTCCCGTAATAATGCGTCCAGGTGATATTGATCGGCTCCCAAATCGGATTCGGATTGGGGAGGTTGTCGCCATTGCGCTCGGCGGGGCGTGTGTCCAGCAGCTTGTTCTTCCCGCGGCCGATGATGGCCTTGGTGGATTTGCTGTCCTTCGTGTCGTTGAAATCGCCGAGCACGATCACATTGGCGTTGGGGTTGGCCGTCAGGAGCGCATCCACCTTGGCGCGGAGCAGTTTGGCCTCCTCCAGCCGCATTTCGGCCTCGTCAGCCTCCGGCACGGGGCGTCGCGATTTCAAATGCGCGGCGAGCAACGTGAAGGTGTATTGGTCGTTCACTTTGATGTCCACCTCGGCAAAGCCGCGGCTCACCTGAAAGCGGCGACCACTCAACAAAAAGTTGTCGTTGGTGCGGGGGCGGCGCGCGACAATCGGAAACCGGCTCAACACTGCGACGTGGATGTTGGTGTCGAAGCCGGTGACATGTTCCCAATGCGGATAGTCCAACCCTTCCTGCTTGAGCGAGTCGCGCAGCTCCATCAGCGCGCTTACGTTGCCGATTTCCTCGAGGGCGAGGACATCCGGCTTCGCGGCGCGGATGGTTTCCCGGATCTTGGCCTTGGCGGCGTTGGATTTGACGTAACGGCGGGATTCCGTGGGCTTGTCGAGGTAGTTCTCGACATTGTAGGTGGCGACACGAAAAGTCTCGGCCTGAAGCTGCGAGTAGAGCAGCAGGAAAGCGGCGCCAAGTCCGAACTGACGAAGGATAGGCTTCAATGTCATGCGACGGTAATAATTGCGGCTCGAGCGGAAGTCAAAGCGCAAGTTGGCGGTTGGCTGGGCGGTTGGCCGCCGTGACACGCCGCCCTGAATCCGATGGTCCGGAGACCGTTGATGATTCCGTTTCAACCAATCGCGCCGGCCGGTGGTAGGTTCGCAGGCGAGGCGTCTGCGCCACTTCGCCGCATTTTGTTTTTTGCAAAATGATTTTTGCTTGCTACCTTGCTGCCATGACCCGGACAAGTCAGATTGAATGGCCAGCCCCGCCGCGAACGGCGGCGGCAAAGCACCGGCACAAGCTGCACGACAAGCAGAGCGAGCGCGACCATCGCGAACTGCGGATTGACAAGGTGGGCGTGCGCGGCCTGCGTTTTCCCATCCAAGTGCGCGACAAGGCCCACAGCGTGCAAAACACCGTGGCAACCATCGGCCTGTTCGTGGATTTGCCCAAGGAATTCAAAGGCACCCACATGAGCCGGTTTCTCGAAGTGCTCAACGCGCACGGCAGCGTGATGCACGTGGAAAACATTCCGGACATCCTTTACGCCATGCAGGATAGATTTTCGGCGGCCACGTCGCATCTGGAGATGGAATTCCCGTATTTCATGACCAAGGCCGCGCCGGTATCCGGCAAAGCCAGCGTCATGGATTATACGGCGCGGTTCGACGCGGCCGCCTGCGAGAAGGAAATTGATTTCGTGCTTACCGTGAAGGCCAACGTGACGACGCTGTGCCCGTGTTCCAAAGCCATCAGCGCCCGCGGAGCGCACAACCAGCGCGGCGAAGTGACGGTGCGGGTGCGTTTTCGCAAACCGATCTGGATCGAGGACCTGATCGGCATCATGGAGAGTTCGGCCAGTTCAGAATTGTACGCCCTGCTCAAACGCGAAGACGAGAAGGCGGTCACCGAACGGGCCTACGACAATCCGGTATTTGTCGAGGACCTGGTGCGAAATGTGGCGTTGAAGCTGAACGCCCATCCGGACGTGACCTGGTACAAGGTTGAGGCGGAGAACCAGGAAAGCATCCACAATCACAATGCCTATGCGTGCATTGAGAAGGGCTGAAAAAGTTTACCGGGCGAAATTCAAGGGAAGCTGCGGGTTGGAAGCCCGCGCCTTTGCCCCGGGCCGGGCCTTTTGAATTTGCGGTCGCGACCTTTCTTGAAGTTTAAGCCTTCGCACCGAGAAAGATTTCGAAAAAAACTTGTGGCTTATTCGAATTCCTTTGCTACATTCCCGCCCCTTGAAAAGCGCGGAACGGATTGCCGCGAGTTGAACGGAGCCGCGTTCGGTTCTGTCTGACGATTGATTTTGAACCTGTGACAACGAAGAAAAAAGTGATCAAACGGTCCGGTCCGCCCGTGCCGGCCACCGCTGCGTCCATCCTCGGGAAAACCGTGGTGAAAACGAGCGAGGATGGCGTGCCGAAAAAGGTCAAGCCCGAGTGGCAGAAGTTCTATGCGCGCCTGCTCGAGCTGCGCGCGCAGTTGCTCCGGCAAATGGATGGCCTGGCCAAACAGTCCGCCGAGGAAATTCCCGGTTACAGCCTCCACATGGCCGACTCCGGCACGGATAATTTCGACCGGGATTTTGCGTTGAGCCTGCTTTCATCGGACCAGGACGCGATCTACGAGATTGAGGAAGCGCTTAAACGCATCGAGAAGAACACCTACGGCGTCTGCGAGCTGACCGGGAAAGCGATTCCCAAGGCCCGGTTGGAGGCGATTCCCTGGGCGCGATTTACCGTGCAGGCCCAGGCCCAGCTGGAAAGAGAAGGCGCGCTCCGGCAACGCCGTCTCGGCGCGCTGGGCACCGTGGACTCCGCGGGTGCGCCCGAAGTTGAGGAAGAAGACGAGCCGGAGGAAAAGCCAAAAGAGAAGGAGTAATTTATGCCGCGTGAAATAATCACCATCGAATGCACCGAAGCCCGCAAGGAGGGGAAATCCCCTTCGCGCTACACCACAACGCGTAACAAGAAGACGAAGACCGAGAAGCTGGAAATCATGAAGTTCAACCGGCATCTGCGCCGTCACACCCTGCACCGCGAAATCAAGTAATCTATGCCGCGCAAGACCCACACCGAGAAACGCGACCGCCGGGGCGGAAGCTCACGCCGTGGTTACGGCGAAACCCGCATCCAACGGCCCAAACCCAAGATTGATTTCACGGCGGACGCCCTTGATTTCAAGAACACCGCCCTGCTTCGCCAATATGTCACGGACCAGGGCCGCATTTTGCCGCGCAAATATACCGGCATGCCCGCTCATTACCAGCGCCGGTTGAACCGCGCCATCAAGCGAGCGCGGCAGATGCTGTTGATGAAGTAAACGCCTCCCGACGTAGGCAAACCGTTCGTTTCGCGCGCAGTCAGTCAGCCCGACCGATTGCGCGCTTTTTGTTGCCCGGGCATTCGTGGTCGCCAAAATCAGGAATCCGCGCTACCTGAACGCCGCGCTGGCTTGATCAAACCGCCTCTTCGCCTTGCAAATCGCTCAAGTGGAGGAAGGCCTTGATCTTTCTGCGCTCGTAGCGGTGTTTCAGGGCCTTCTTGGGCTGGTGGTCCAGCTTGCGGAAGGGATGCTTCGGGTTGCGGATGGCCTCGACAATTACTTCCAACGTTTTGCTCATAGCCACAGTTCGATGTTAACAGTTGTCAGACGTGAACACTACCCTCGGCCGTTCCTGTTTGCGGCCTGCCGTGCTATCGGTTGGCATCGGCTGTCTCACGTGCGTTTGAGTATAAGACAGGGTCCGAGCTTTGTCATTCAAAAAATTTGGCTAACGCTATTTTTATCGCGGTCGGGAGAAAAACGGATTCACCGGGCGAATGCACCCGACCGCCACTCTCCCTCGCTCCTTGCCGCGACCTGCCGAAGCCCCAACCTTACGTAGTGCCTCGCAACGAACGCGAACTCCGCTCGTAGTATTCCGGCGATCACCAGAACTCCGCCCGGGTTTAGCCGGCGGACGATGCGTCTCCGTTCCGCCACAAGCAGAGTCGAAAGCAGGTTGGCGCAGATTAAATCGTAGCGACGCCTCGTGGTATGCGGAAGCGAGGCCAGATCCCGCCGCGAAATGCGCATCCTGCCCGTCATCCGGTTCGTATGTGCATTGGCGCGCGCCGCCCGGACCGATTCCGGGTCGAAATCAATCGCGTGAATCGGCAAATAGCCCAGTTTTGCCGCAGCAATCGCCAGAATTCCCGAGCCCGTCCCCAGATCGAGAAAGGCCTGCCGTCGGTCAGACCGTCGCCGACGCACGAGTTCGCGCAGGCAGAACAGCGTGGTGGGATGATGTCCGGTGCCAAAACTCAAGCCCGGATCAAGCACCATGGTAGCCTGCCCTTTGCGTGGACGGCGCTTGCTCCAACTAGGCTTGATCAGCAATTGACCACCAATCTCGATCGGTTTGAAGTGACGTTTCCACGATTCGGCCCAATCCGCCCGGGCAATCCGGCTCACACGTATTCGGGCCGGCGCGAGTTTCAAACCTGACTGCCTGATTCGTGTCAAACCTTGCCGTAAAGCGACAAGTTTCGTTCGCAGATTGGCTGGTTTGCGCCGCAAATATACCGCAACGACGGTCCGGCGCGTTTTCAAGTCCGTGTACGACGACGGGGCTTGATCAAAAATCGCGGACAGCTCTTCGCTAATCGCTTCTTCAGCTTCAGGCGTTGTGGTGATTGACAGCTTCCACATGGCTGGCTACGGCGAGGAAGTCACTGGATACCGCCAGGGCGTGAAATTGAGCAGTTCAATCCGCGTGCGTTCCGGTCCGATCGCAACTTCCGTCAGACTGGCATAATCTATCTGAAACGCTTCGGTTCTCGGCAGCGGCAATCCCAGCAGTATGGCCAGCATCATGCGCGCGATCCCGCCGTGACAATAGACCGCAACCGTTTGATGCCGATGGTTGGAAAGCATGTGACGCAAACACGGCTCCACCCGCGCCCGCCAGGCGGGAACGGTTTCAGCATTGGGAATCGTGCCGCGCTCCAGCTCATCCAGCCACGCGCTCGCCGTGACCCCGTACTTCTCCAGCACCTGCTCATAATTCAGGCCGGTCCAATCGCCAAAATCCACTTCGCGCAGGTCGGCCAGAACAACCGGCTTGGGCGCGCCGTTGTTCAGCAAAGGAGCGATCGTTTGTTGCACGCGCTTCATCGGGCTGACGTAAATCGCGTCCAATGGCCGATGACGGAGAAAATCCGCAAGCGCGCCCGCCTGGGTCTGGCCCAGCGGCGAGAGATCCATGTCAATCCGACCGCCGAAAACCCGATGATAGCGCGCCTCAACTTCGGCATGTCGGATGAGCAACAAACGCGTCGGCGGCGACGACGTTTCCACTCCAATCTTTGAACTCAAAACTCCAGACTTCATCCCGCCAGCGCCGCCTCCTGCGCTTCGAGCAATTGCCGGATGCCTCGCTTGCCGAGGGCGAGCAACTCGGCCAGTTGTGAATCGCTAAAGGTCGCCTCCTCCCCGGTACCTTGCAGCTCGATGAATTCGCCCTTGGAGTTCATCACCAGATTAAAGTCAGTCGAAGCCGCAACATCTTCCGTGTAGCATAAATCCAACAGCGCCGTCGCGCCCACGATGCCCATGCTGACGGCCGCGACACCGTGAAGGACGGGGTTCACCGCAATTTTTCCATCGTTCACCAGCTTGCGCACGGCGAGTTGCAGCGCCACATACGCACCGGTGATTGCAGCCGTGCGCGTGCCGCCGTCGGCCTGCAACACGTCGCAATCCACGCAAATGGTACGCGGGCCAAGCTTTTCGAGGTCAAGCGCCGCGCGCATCGAGCGACCGATCAGACGTTGGATTTCCTGGGAGCGGCCGTCAATTTTTCCCTTGGTGATGTCGCGAGGTTTACGTTGATGCGTGGAATACGGCAGCATCGAATACTCCGCGGTAATCCAACCGCCCCTGACATTCTGCTCCTTCATCCACCGCGGGACGATCTCTTCGACGGTTACGCCGCAAATCACGCGGGTGTTGCCCCATTCGATCAGCGTCGAACCGGTGGCGTTCGGGGCGATGTGATTCTGAAAACGAATGGGCCGCAGTTGGTCGGGTCGGCGACCGTCCGGGCGGAGGGCGGGATTCTGGAGCGCTTGCGTTTGGGCCATAGACGGCGGCGATGGTAGTGAACCGCCTTGGGAAATCAACGCGGAAGCAAACGACCAATCACATCAGAGACATCACGGAGACTGGTAAATCACGGATTTGCAGCGTGAACACTTGTTCGTCTCTAACATGCGTTTCCCCTCACCCATCCAGTTTCCACAAGACGGGCAGATGACTTTGTTCCTTGAGGCGATTCGTTTGGCAATAATGATGACCATTGCCACAAACGCGATCAACGAACCAAACAGGAACAATCCGAACAACAAGTCGGAGTGGGACCGAAACCACTTTTCACATCTTACCGCAAGAGTTGTCGTTACCACACCCCACATGATGCATAACCCAACAATGCTCCACGAAATTTGTCGATGATATGAGCGCCATCCGCGTTCGAACTCAGCTTTGGTGAGCATCACTCGGGTGTTCTATTTTTTGGCGTCAATGCTGGCGAACAAGCTTTCCAGACTATTCAATGGCGCTTCCTTTTTCGGACTCAGCACCAGCCGCAAATACTCCACCGCGTCGCCGATCTGACGGATGGACTTGGGCAGGATGGCCCCCGCGGCATTGGCGTGCCCGCCGCCCTGGAATTTCTCCGCCACTTTTATCGCTTCGCCGTTTCGACTGCGGAAGCTGGCGATGATCATGTTGTTCGCGCGCCGGAACAACGTCACCAGCACCGGGTAGCGCGTCGCTCCCTGTTCCAGCAGTTGATGAACAATGAGATTGTTGTTTCCCACCACCGTGTCCACAAAGCCAACCGTCGGGCTTAGTTCCGTCACATTGCCCTTGCTCCATTCGAAGCCCAGCGGATTCTCAACGCGGCGCTTGACGGCCATGACCTCCAGTAGCGGATGATCCAGCAGCTTTTCAATTTTGCCGTCCAACAGCGCGTGCAGATTCCAAAATTGATAGTGTTTGACCAGATTGGCGTAGTCGCCGGCCAGCAAAAAATCGGGGTCGTCCTCCAGAAACAAGTCCGCCACGTTATTCAGATGCACGAGCCGATCCAGCGTGGGCGATGCGAGCCCGTGTTGCTGGCATAGTTCGTAGCAGAGCAGCCCGGCGGATTTGTTCACGTCGTGAATCAGGATCGCGTTCTTGGCCGCGGCGTCGGTGACATGGTGGTCCACAATCAGCCAGTTGGGCTTGTCGAGGCGCGCTTCAAACGTGAAGTCGGTGATCCAACCGGCCTTCTCCCGCAGTTCGCGTTGTTTCCAGTAGTTGTAATGGTAGGCCTGCAGCGGAACATCGGCGCCGAACAGTTGTTTGGCGAGGCGCTGTAAAAGCACGCCCGCGATCAGACCGTCGAGGTCGCTTTCGTGGGTCAAGACCACATCTGGTCGGGGAAAGTTCGTCATCGCGGAAGCAGCGTAGTCAATGCGACCAGCGCTGGCCAGCCAGGAATTTGCGCCGACGCAACATGGCGAGCCGAAAAAATTCTTTCAACGACGGCCAGTTTCCGCGCACAATGGGAAAACGCTTTATGAAATTATTTGATCTCTCGGGTGAAGTGGCGGTGTGCATCGGGGCGGGAGGCGCCTTGGCAGGGGCAATCGCCGAAGGTTTCGCGCAAGCCGGCGCGAAGGTTGCAGTGGTGGACCTGCGCCTGGAAGCGGCGGAAGTCCGGGCCAAGGAAATTAATTCGCGCGGCGGAACGGCGAAGGCGTTTCAAGGCAACGCCATGGAAAAGGAAAGTTTGTCGCAGGCCCACGAGGCGATCGTGGCGTCGCTCGGTGGGCCGACCGTGCTGCTCAACGCGGCGGGGGGCAACGATCCCAAAACCACCGTCACGCCGGACAATCCCTTCGAGTCCATTCCGCTCGAAAACTGGAAACGCAATTTCGATCTCAACCTCGTCGCCGGAATTTTGCTGCCGTGCCAGGTGTTTGGTCCGGGCATGGTCGCGCGTGGCAAAGGCAGCATCATCAACATCGCCAGCGTCTCGGCGCACATTCCCCTGTCACGCGTGGTCAGCTACTCCGCGGCCAAGGCGGGCGTCTTGAGCCTGACCAAGTTCCTTGGTCGTGAATGGGCAACCAAAGGCGTGCGCGTGAATTCCATCACGCCGGGCTTTTTTCCCGCGGACCAAAACCGGGCGCTGTTGTTCAATCCGGATGGCTCGCCCACCGACCGGACCAAGGCGATTTGGGGACACACGCCGATGGGTCGTTTTGGAGAAGCGAGCGAACTGATCGGCGCGGCCATCTTTCTCGCGAGCGCCAAGGCCAGCGGCTTCGTCACCGGCGCAGACATCCAGGTGGACGGTGGCTTTCTGGCGCAGACGATCTAGGTTGTGACTGCCATGACTACCGTTTCCAAGTCCGCTTTCGCGGGCCGGCTGACCGACGAGCAGGTTGTTGAACTCGTCGCGAGAGCAACACCCGCCGCGACTTATCAGGACAAGCGCGTCCTGCTCATTGTCCCGGATCACACGCGCACCGCGCCGGTGGGACTATTGTTCAAGACCCTGCACCGCCAGATTGGCGGTGCGACGAAAGCCTTTGACGTGCTGATCGCTTTGGGCACGCACCAGCCGATGACCGAGCCGGCGATTTGTGAACGGCTGGAAATCACCGCAGCGGAGCGACGCGACACTTATGGCCACGTCCGGTTCCACAACCATCAATGGAACCATCCCGCCGCGCTGACGCAGGTTGGAACATTGACCGCCGACGAAATCAGCAAACTCAGCGACGGCCTGTTCGCCATGGATGTGCCCGTGGAAATCAACAAGCTCGTGTTTGATTACGATCAGGTCATCATCGTGGGACCGGTGTTCCCGCACGAAGTGGTCGGGTTTTCCGGCGGCAACAAGTACCTGTTCCCTGGCGTGGGCGGCCCGCAGATTTTGAATTTCTTCCACTGGCTGGGCGCGGTTGTCACCAATCCGAAAATCATCGGCACGAAATGGACGCCGGTGCGCCGCGTGGTGGACCGCGCCGGCGCGATGGTCAAGGTGGACAAGCTGTGTTTCGCGATGGTGGTTGACCCGCAGAAGAACCTTGTGGGCCTGTTTGCCGGCACACCGGAGGCGGCGTGGGACGAAGCGAGCGACCTTTCAAACAAGGTCCACATCATCTACAAAGACAAACCGTTTCACACGGTCCTTTCCTGCGCGCCGACGATGTACGACGAGCTTTGGACCGCCGGCAAGTGCATGTACAAACTCGAACCCGTCGTGGCCGACGGTGGTGAACTCATCATCTACGCGCCGCACATGAATGAGATCTGCGTCAGCCACGGGAAGCACATCGAAGAAATCGGCTACCACTGTCGGGATTACTTTTTGAGGCAATGGGACAAGTTCAAACATGTCCCGTGGGGCGTGCTGGCCCATTCAACCCACGTCCGCGGCATCGGCACGATGGAAAACGGAGTGGAAAAGTGCCGGGTCAAAGTTACGCTCGCTTCGCAAATTCCGCGCGCCAGATGCGAGGCCATCAACCTGGGCTACCGTGATCCGAATGACATCCGTCCGGGCGATTTTGCGAACCGGGAGGACGAGGGTGTGCTCCTCGTGCCCAAAGCCGGCGAGATGCTCTATCGCCTGCAGCACCCGCCGAATTGGGCCCGCGGTGGATAGCCGGAGGTTCAGTGCAGGTCTTTCCGCGAACGCAGGATCATCGTGTGAAGTGAACTGTTCTGCGGATAACGCGCCACTAGGTCCTCCCATTTCATCAGAATCCACGGTTGGCGGTAATCCCCGCCGTTCTTCGTGTAAACCACGTCGTCGGCAATGTACACCGCTGAGTGCACCGGCGTCTCGTCGGGCCGCACCAGGAAGACCAGATCGCCGAAGACGGCCGTGGTCACGGTGACATAGTTGGTGCGCATTTCTTCGAGCCAAACCGCCGTGTCGTTGTAGCGGTCGTCCGGCGGGTCGTTGAAAAAGTTGAACGCAGTCCAGAAACAGTCGGGCGCCGACGCCTGGCCGTCCGGAGGCGGAATGGGATAGCTGTTCAACCTTTTTCGCGCGAAGGGCGGCAGCATTTGCGCGATGTCCATGGTGATTCCTCCGGGCACGTTGACCAGCGACTCCAGGAGCGGTCGAAGGTCCTTGGCCCGCCCGCCTTTGGCCCAATAGGCAACGAGCCCGTCAACGTCACTGTCCGGATAAGTCTGCAACTTCATCACCAACGTCGAGTTCCGGGTCAGGGTTTTGTACAGCCGGCGGCGTTCAGCCACCGTGGGAATCTGGGCGACAACCTCGGGCAGGTCGGAAAAACAGAGCGATTGGCCGCGCACATACGTGAGCCGCTTCACGAGCGCGACGACGGAAGTGCTGACACCGCTCCGTTGAAACCAGTCATCGAATCCACCCAACCGCCAGGTAAATGCCCAGCACTGAAAACCGTTCTCCGCGTACTCGGCCAGTGCGGAATAAATCTTCGCGCGCGCCCGGGTGTTGAGTTCCAGAATGAGCCGCTCGCCCGGCGTCACGACGATTTCATTGCTGCTCACATTCCAGGCGTTGGTGTTCAACAACTTCACCCGTTGTTCCGGGGTCAGGTCGGCCGAATCGAACAAACGGTTCAGCCGGTCACGCTGCCAGCCGACGAAATGCCAGCGCGCTTTGTCGAACGACCGTTCGTCCAAAGGCACAAATTCATCCGGCGGTTCGATCATGATCCGGACATATTTCAATTCACCCCATGGTCCGGGCTTGCCTTGAAACAGCGGCGCCTGCCGATCGAACGTTGCCGCGGGTCGCCGCACGGGTTTGGGGTTGGAGTTCAGCAGTTGCCGGTACGTCACCGTTAGCGCAATGAGCACGACCAGCTCCACCACACATAACCCCAGCAACACCCGACTCCAAGGATGGGCCAGCACCCCGGAAAGTTTCCGCTGGTCGCTGCTCCGCTCCTCTGCTTCCCGATGTCTCGAATCGAAACCCGGCATAATTGTGATCTGAACTGAAAGGTGACACCGCCAGCTCCCCTGCCCCGCCCGCCTGGCGCGTTAATTCATGCAAGCTGTCCGTCGCGCACACTTGGCTCTGGCTCGACCCATTTTCCATGTTCGCGAATCAAATCCACCAACCGCTCCACGGCCTCGGCTTCCGGGATGTTAAACTTGATGGGGGTTTTGCCAACGTAAAGATTGATCTTGCCGGGCGCGCCGCCCACGTAACCGAAGTCCGCGTCAGCCATTTCACCCGGACCGTTCACGATGCAACCCATGATGGCAATCTTCACGCCCTTGAGATGCTCGGTGCGCGTCTTGATGCGCGCGGTGACAGTCTGGAGGTTGAACAGCGTCCGCCCGCAGGATGGACATGCGACGTAGTCGGTCTTGAACGACCGACAACCCGCCGCCTGCAAAATGTTGTATGCCAGCCGCAGCGACATGCCCGCGCCGGATTCGCCGCGCACCAGAATCGCGTCCCCGATGCCATCCGCCAGCAGCGAACCAATAACGACCGAGGCGCGGAGGAGCGCGATCTTCGGCTCTAGTGGCGTGGATTCAAACGCAAGACAGTCTTTCACCAGAATCGGATTGTTGCGCCCAAGCCGCTTTAACTTCGCCGCGAGCAAACGAAATGCGGCAATGGCCGGAAGTGGCACGCCGTCCTTCACCGTGACGAGTTGCGTGTCGCAGTTGATCTCGACATCCTGGGTCGGATCAATTTCGGCGATGTTCAGGTCCTCGTAAACAGCTTCCGGCTTCACATCGTCCTTGGGCCGGATTCTTGGCGCAACCTTTTCCCACGTCGCACGGGTGACCACGACGCGGATGAGTTGTTCGCCGCCGCATTTTACCTGACCGGTCAGTTCGACCTCGGGCGTCCGGCGGCGTTCGAAGTGAAACGGATCGAACGGAAAGCCTGAAGGCTGAACGCCGCAGGCTGCAGTTGTCAGTTTGGGTATTTGCGCCAGTAAATCACGACAGACTTCAATTTCGCGCGGTGAATCTTCGGTCAATGAAACACGAATCGTGTCGCCCAGGCCGTCGCACAACAGCGAGCCGATGCCGATGGCGGATTTGATCCGCCCATCCTCCCCTTCCCCGGCTTCCGTGACGCCCAGGTGGATCGGGTAAATCCAATCCGGCCCTTCCTGCTCCAAACGCGCCACGAGCAGGCGATAGCACTCGATCATCACCTTCGGATTGCTAGACTTCATCGAGAACTTGAAGTTGTGGAAGTCGTGCTTGCGGCAGATGCGGGCAAATTCCAGCGCACTCTCGACCATGCCCAACGGCGTGTCGCCGTAACGATTCATGATGCGGTCGGAAAGCGAGCCGTGATTTGTGCCGATGCGCAGGCAGCGCTTGAGTTGCTTTGCCTCAATCACCAGTGGCGCAAACTTGTCCTCGATGCGCTTTAACTCGGCCGCGTATTGCTCGTCGGTGTATTCCTTGATCGCAAACTTCTTGGAGTCGGCATAATTACCGGGATTCACACGCACGACCTCGACCCATTTCACCGCCTCCATCGCCGCTTCCGGTTTGAAATGAATGTCGGCGACGATCGGCACGAGACAGCCGCGGCCCCGCAGTTCGGCAACGATGTTCTGCAAATTGGCCGCGTCCTTCACCGTGGGCGCCGTAATGCGGACCAACTGACACCCTGCCGCGACGAGATCCAAGGACTGCTTCACGCATTCGGCGGTGTCCATGGTGTCGCACGTGATCATGGACTGCATCACGACCGGATGATCGCCGCCCATCACAAAGCCACCGCGCCCAGGATCCCCTACGACAATCTCACGGGATTTGCGGCGTTTGTGGTAATATGGCGATTCGCAATAGCGCATGGTGTTGCTTCCGGCGACAAGCGTATGAATTCGACAGCCTGGGGTCAATTCTGCGAACAGGCCGGAGGCAGTCTTCGAATCAGGCGCAGGCCCGCTCCGAACCTGCCCTGGACCGTTATGGTTTCGGTGCGAAAACAACCGGCCCGCTGTCTTCGCGATCCTGCCGGGCGCTGCGCACCCAGTCGCCCGTGTCGTAAAATGCGATGAAGAGCATGAAGCCGATGAGAAGCAACGCACAGGCGTTCTGGAGGTAACTCAACAACCGCGCACTGACCGGACGGCGACGCATCGCCTCGATCAACGCGAGCGTGATGTGGCCGCCGTCCAGCACTGGGAAAGGCAGCAGGTTGAGCAGGGCGAGATTTACATTCAGCAGCACGCTGAACCACAGCACGCGCCGCCAGCCGTTTTCACTCGCAAAAAAACTCTTGTAGGCCCGGATGATCATGACCGCGCCGCCGAGCTGTTGCACCCCGATGTCCGACTTGCGCGACATGACCGTGTTGATCGTGGCAAAAATCTGCCCGGCACTCTCCTTGATCTGTTGCATGGGTTTCGGATAAACGAGGACCTCATCGGAGTTGACGACCCATGCGGCCACGCCAAAGGACGGCGGCGCCTTGGCGGGTTGGATGGGTTTCTCCGCTTCGAGCTTTGTGTCAAACTTCTCGTTGCCGCGCTTGATGGTCAGCTTGACCGGCACGATCGGGCCGTTGGTCAGCATTTCCTCGGCGCGCAAAACGGCTGCGAGACTGTAGATCTCCTCGCCGTTGATGGCCACCACTTCGTCATCCGCGCGCAGTCCGGCCAGCGCGGCCGGACCATTGCTGACGACGCCGCCAATGACCGCCGGCTGGGTCGGGCCGACCAGAATTTTGCGCAACGACCGGCGCTCGTACCACTTGGTCGGCGCTTTGTAGGGCACGGCGTAGGCCGTGGCTTCCTGGCCATCGCGCAGGTACTTTATGGCGATGTTCGTGCCCTCGCTGGTGACGATGCGCCAGGTGATGCTGTCCTGCGCGGGCGGCGAAAATTTTGTGACGAGCTTGCCATCCACCTCCAGAATCCGGTCTCCGGGACGCAGGCCGGCCTTCCACGCCGGCCCGTCCGGCTCCACCCAACCAATGACCGTGGAATCGTTGGCGGCGCGTTCCGGCTTCCCAACGCCCCAGACGACGAAGGCAAAAGCAACGGCCAACAAGAAGCTGAAGAGCGGTCCGGCAAACGCAACGATGATCTTGTCCAGCGCCGAAATGTTGGGCAGGGCTGCTTCGGCGTGTTCCCCCTTGCCCTCGATCATTTCCATGCTGGCCATCTGCGGCAAGGCCACGTAGCCGCCGGCGGGAATCCAGCCCAGCGCGTATTCGACGCCGTTGATCGTCTTTTTCCAGATGGGCTTGCCGAACCAGATGGCGAACCGGTCAATTTTCAACCCGCGCCATTTCGCAGCCCAGAAATGTCCCAGCTCGTGGACGAAGATCAGCAGGTTCAGGGCAAGCAGTGCTTCCAGCACCGTCAAAATCGTCTTTAAAATGTCCATGTGGCAAAAATAAAATCGCCCCCTTCATCCGGGAGCGCGGTGAATATAGCAGGAAGCCGCCGTCCTGCAATCCATCAAAACGAGGCTGCCTGGCGACGGGCCCAGTCGTCCGCGGCAAGAATTTGCGGCAGGGTCGGATGCGACACCAACTGGTGGACATCCATGGTTCGGCACACCGTTTCGGTAATCTGCGGGAAGTTGATTCTCCGATTCACGAACGCCTCGACCGCGACTTCGTTGGCGGCGTTCAAAACGGCCGGCAGCGTTCCGCCCACCTCCCCTGCCCTGCGCGCCAATTCGAGGGATGGAAACCGTCCCAGATCCGGCGCCTCGAAGGCCAGGTTGGCGATTTTGGGGAAGTCGGTCTGCACACGGTCGCTGGGGACGCGCTCAGGATACGTCAGGGCGTATTGAATCGGCAGACACATGTCGGGTGTGGAAAGCTGCGCGAGCAGCGATCCATCCACGAACTCGACCATCGAATGAACGATGCTTTGCGGGTGGACGAGCACCCCGACCCTCGCCATCTCGATGTCGAACAGCCAGCGCGCCTCGATCATCTCCAGCCCTTTGTTGAACAGCGTGGCGGAATCAATCGTGATCTTGCGGCCCATCACCCAGGACGGGTGTTTCAGCGCGCGTTCGACTGTGATGTCGGGAAACTCCGCTTTCGGGGTGTTGCGAAACGGGCCGCCGCTGGCCGTGAGCCAGAGTTTGCGAACCGATGCGGACGGTTTACCGTCGAGGCACTGGAAAATTGCCGAGTGTTCGCTGTCCACCGCCAGCACGCGCACGCCGTTTTTGCGCGCCTCGCTCATCACGATTTCGCCAGCCATGACGAGGATTTCTTTCGAAGCCACGGCAATGTCCTTGCCCGCGCGAATGGCCGCCAGGGCCGGTTGCAGCCCCGCCGTGCCGACAATCGCAATCAGAACAATATCCGCGCCCGGCAGGTTGGCGAGTTTGACCAAACCTTCGTTACCGGAATAAACTTCACAGGCCGTGCCGAGCGTGTCGCGCAACGCCTGCGCCCGGGCGGGGTCGGTGATGGAGATCGCCTCCGGCCGGTGCTTGCGCGTTTGTTCGAGCAGCAACTCGGTGTTGTTCCCCGCCGCCAGTCCGAGCAGGCGAATGCGATCCGGCAAATCCTCGGCCACCTTGATGGTGCTGGTGCCGATGGAGCCAGTGCTGCCGAGCAAAACCACATTCTTCATTTGCGATTTACGATATACGATTTACGCGCCGCGTGAAGTTCGGGCGGTCTTGGTGGAAGCAACAACGATGGCCAGAATTTCGTCTCCTTCCCGCATGAGATCCCGAAGGCGGGATGCTTTCGCGATTTCGTTGTCCACCAGGAGTTCCATCCAGAACACTGATTCGTCGCATTCTTCCTCCACCACCCGGAGTTTGTTGATAAAGTCCGCGTTCGATTTCGCCCGACAGACAGCGCGATAATTAGCGCCGACGGACGTTCCGCTCCGCAATAGTTGTTGGCCAAGCACACGTGCAATCCCGTTGTTCGGCAGCGCGGCACACAATTTCACAACGCGGTTTGCATACGCCTTCGTCCGGTTCTTCATTTCTTCGCGTGTCATACGATTGAGTGATTCCTGGGCTCTTGTTGCTACGCGCGTAAATCGTATATTGTATATCGTAAATTCTTCACGGATGCGTGAGCACGTGCCGCAGGTAGAGATACATGATCGGCGCGTTGAACAAAAGGCTGTCGAGGACGTCCAGAATGCCGCCGATGCCGGGGAACAGTTTTCCCGAATCCTTCACGCCGGCCTCGCGTTTGAAGAGCGACTCGATGAGGTCTCCGACCACGGCGGTTGTGCTTAAGACCACTCCCATTATGATTGCATGAAGCGGCTTCATGCCGGGCATCTTGTCGCTGAAGAAATGCGCGAACAGAAGGCTGGCGACCGTGGAAACCACAATCGCCCCGCCGAACCCTTCCCACGTCTTGCCCGGGCTGATGCGCGGAATCATCTTGTGCCGTCCAATCAGCGAACCCACCGCGTAGGCGCCCGTATCGCTGAACTTGGTGACGAGGATGAAATAAAGCACGTAGAATTTCCCGTTGTCGCTGATACCGGGAAAGAAATTGATTTTCTGGATGAAGTTCAGCAGCCACGGCACATACATCAGGCCAAAAAGCGTGGTGGAGATGGCGAGGAGGCCGGCGGTGTTGCTGCGCGAAACAAACTGTCGCAGGCACAGGCCGAGGACGAACAGGATGAGAAAGCTGGTTTCAAAATCATTGACGCGAGAGGGCGACTCGTGGATTCCGAGTTTGCCCGTGCAATGCAGGAACGTGACCCCCATCAGCAGCACGCCGCCCAAAAGTCCCCAGCCCTTGAAACACACCAGTCCGCGCTTTTCGACCAAGCCGTAAAACTCCACCAACCCCACGACCGCCAGGAAAAGCATGATGGCCAGAAACACATAATCCGAGATGAGCTTGTTCCCGGAAAACAGCGCCGCGAGGATTACGCCCCACAAAATCACCGTGCTGGTCAGCCGTCGAACAAAAATCTTTGCCTTCGAGGTCGGCGCCCCCGAGGCAACTGCGGACGGAGTAGTATTAGTTTGCGCTTCGTGATTCAAGTTACGTGCGCGAATCGTAAATCGTCTGTCTTCCGCAGTCCACTCCGTAGAACAGGTCCAAACCCGAACAGGCAAACGGGCGCAGGCCTACTCCTCTGTGGCCGGGCTTTCCCATTCCGGATAAACCTCCTGCTTGAGTTGCCCGCGGCGGATCAGCTCCTGGAGGTCACGGATGATGGTGCGGCGGGCGACGTTGAACTGCCGGGCCAGTGCGGAAATATTCGCGCGCTCGCCCGAATTGCGCAGGAGTTCAAGGATCTGATTCTGGCGGCTTAGGCGGTCCGTGGAGCGGCTGAACAGCTCCAGCGCATCCACGCGCCGCGAGCGTTCCAGAGCCTCGAATTGGCGCACCACTTCCCGCTGACCGCATTCCGCGAGCGCCGTGTCCACGGTGCGTTTCAGTTCATGCACGTCCACGGGCTTGGGCAGGCAGTAATGCGCACGTCGCGGCCCTTGCAACGCCTTCAACTGCTGCTGCACCTCCAGCGCGCCGGAGACGATGATGATGGGGACGTGCGGTAGCAGCTCCTTTAATTCCGGCAAAAAATCCAGGCCGAGTTCGCCCTTGTCCAATACGTGATCAAGAATCAGCACATCCGGCGGCGTTTTCGGAATGGCCGCCAGCGCCTCGCTGCCGCTTCGCACGCGGGCGAGGCGGTACGATGCCAGCGCTTCCTCGTAAATTTCAAATTGGAAGTCGTCGTCTTCGATGATGAGAATGGTCGCTGGATTCATGCGCGTGATCGGGTAGTCAGGCTGCGTTTCCGGAATCCGGAGGCGTCGGCCCGGACGTCACCGGCAGAATGAGGGTGAAGGTGCTGCCCCGCCCGACGGTTGATTCCATGGCGAGGCCCGCATTCATCTGTCTGGCCAGTTCATAAACCATCGAAAGCCCCAGTCCGGTGCCGCGCCGGGCGGACAAGGCTTTGGTGGTGAAAAATGGCTCAAAGACGCGGGGCAGAATTTCCGCGGGTATCCCGCAACCAAAGTCCTGCACGGACACCGCGACGTATTCCGCGGCTTCCGCGGGTTTGAGGACGAGATGCGCGGGCAACGTTCGCAAACGCGCGGTGCGCAAGATCACGCGCTTGACCTCGCTCATGGACTCCGCCGCGTTGAAAATGAAATTGAGCAGGATTTGTTGCACCAGATCCTTGGCGATGGGCACCTCGGGAAGATCGGGGTCGCCCTCAACCTTCACCTCGACCTCGCGCAAGAACCGGTCGCCCAGCAACGTGATGGTGTTTTCGACGATGGCGTTCAGACTGCACGGCACCCAGGAGCCGTCGGAACTGCGACTGAACCCCAACATGGCCTGCACGGTCCCGGCGCCCTGCTCGACGACGATTTTGATGCGGTCCAGCCGGGTGCGGATTTTGTCCGGCTTGTCCAAGTTGTCCTCGATGATCTGCGCCGAGCCTTTGATGATGGACAGGATGTTGTTGAAATCGTGGGCAATCCCGGCGGCGAGCGTGCCCAACGCGGTCATCTTCTGGCTTTGCAGCAACTCGCGGCTGGCGACCTCCAGTTCGCGCGTGCGCTCGGCCACTTTTTGTTCGACCTCCGCATAACTGCGCAGCAGTTGCCGGTGACGGTTGAAGGCCAGCGAGGCAAAGAACATGGCCACCGCGGCGCCGAACGCCGCCACCATCACCAACCGGGTTTCCTTGAACCACGGGAGCGGCACGATGAACGCAAGCTGCGCGGGCTTGCGCTCGACGTTGGCATTGCGGTCCATGGCGCGGACCTGGAAGGCGTGATTGCCGGCGACCAGATCGGTGAAGGTGACCGTGGTCGCCTCCTGGAACGGCGTCCAGTCGCGGTCATCCAGTCGCCAGGAATAAAGCAGCCGTTTCGGCGAGGTGAACTTCCACTTGTCCTGGCCGCTGAAAGCAATGGTCAGCGAGCCGCCCTCCGGGATGCGCTGATCGGATGGCGTGAGGACCTCGGTTTTCGGCGGATCGGGGTCGGCTTCCGGATGATGCACGCTCAATCCCAGGCTCGTGCCAACCCAGAGTTGTCCGTGGCGATCCTCGAAAACCGATCGAACGACTCCGCTGGGCAGCCCTTCCTCAACCCCGTTCTCGATCCAGCCGGCGGAGGTCAGACGGTGCAATCCGCTGTTGGATGCCACCCAGACACTGTCGTCGCGGGCGCGGACAAGTCCGTTGATGTGATCGAAGCCCGCGCGGAGGAGGGTCCAATTGCCGCTTTCGAACAACCACAATTTGTCATCCGTGACGCACCAGATCCGCCCGTCGGTCGTCTCGGCGAAATGAACCGCGCCCTCGGGCACCGCGCGTTCCGCGGCGAGGAAGGATTCCCACTGTCCCGCCCGTTGATGCGCAACGCCCTGGTCGGTGCTGAACCAGAAATCACCATTCGCCGCCTGATAAACCGCCGTCAGTGTTTGCACCGGCAGGGGGCAGCCCGCCGCCGCGGAAAGATCTTTGAACTGGCTGCCATCGTAGGTTTCCACACGCGAATCACGTTCCGGCGCACCCGCCTTGAAACGCAAGACGCAGGCCAGGCCGTCTTTGAGCGTGCCGAGGATGCGCAGTTGTTCGCCGGCCGCGGGCAACGGTACGGGCGCCGGCTCGCCGGCCCCGGGTCGAAACTGATACAGTTGGTTGTTGGCCTCGAACAAGAGTGCGCCCTCGGGCAGAACGATCAACCGGCGCGCAGTTTGCAGCCAGCGTTGTGCCGCGTCCGCTACCGGGTAGCTTTGCATCTCCCGGCCTGACAGGCTGTGCAATTCTCCGCCGGATACAAACCAGAGTTTTCCTTCGCGATCCTCCACGAACCCATGCACCGCCCCGGAAAGCGTCTGCATGGCGGGCGGCGTCCGCCACGTCGCGGGCGAGTAACGAAACAAGCCATCCACGGTCGCCAGCCAGAACGTCCCGCTGGGCTCGATGGCCATGTCGAAAAACTTGGGCGTGGAGCATTCTTCGTTGGGCAACCACCCGCTGCCGGTCCGTCGCGAAAACAACGTGCTGGCGGTAACAATCCAGTGCGACTGGTCCGGACCGTTCCAGGCGAAACGGACGCGTTCGGCGCCGGTGGCCTCCGTGGTCCACCTTTGACCATCGAAACGCACGATCACCGGATTGCGCACACCGGCAGATTCCGCCATCGCAGTGACCGCACCGCTGTCGTCCTCGCGCGGCTCGCGCAGGTTCTGGAACTGGCTGGTTGCGGGCACTTCAAATTCCTGCCATATGGTATCGGACCGTAGATTGCGGACCGGCGCGGGCAGTTTCGCGAGTCCGCGGGTCCCGCTGATCCACAAGCCGCCATGCCGCGTCGCCGCCAGGCCGAGGAAGTCCCCGATCCGTGTCTGCGCGGCAGAGCGCAGGACCTCGATTTTAACATGGTCCGCGTCCGACGAGTTCAGTTCCATCAAACGGTCACGCAACAGAACCAGCACGCGCCCCTGCCGCACCGGACACAACGGTATGCCGTACGGTTGGACGCTGGCCGCTTCACCGCCGCTGGCGGCGAGTTCCGGCACGGGGTGAAATGCCCAGTGTTCCTCTCTGAATTCAAACAAACCATTGCCGGCGGCCGCCCAAAGCTGACCGACCCGGGTTTCATAGACCCGGCCCGTGCGCGTGGGCGGGGCGGGCAGGACGCTGACCGAGTAACCGTCCAATTTGGTAACGTGGGGTGAAATCAAATGACGGGCCAGAATTGTGCCTCGCGAATTGACCGTGATGGACGAGCATGCGGCTTCTGGCAGACCATCGGCCATCTTGTAGGAACGCCAGGACGATACCGGTTGCGCCCAAATCGTCGGCGCGAGCGCTGTGACCGCCACAGCGCAGCCTGTGATCCATACCCTGGGCGTCATGGATTGTTCGAACTGTTGTCAACCACGCCCGGATTATCCCGTCATGTTGCCACCTGTGCAACCAAAAGCCTCGTGACCATGGGAATCTCCGGCGCTGGTGTGCCGCCGTGAATTGGTTCACCTCGGGCACCTCCCGGTCGAAAAATAAACTGTGCGTCGAAACGCACAGTTCTCGCCCAAGCACGCCTCCGCTATAAACAAAAGCATCAATCTGGTTATGGCGCGATTGTTTCGAGGACCAATGGGTGACGGCAACGACCTGTCGAGCACGGGAAGCACGGGACGTAGCCGGGCTTCCCAACGACCCGACCTCGCCTTTTTCCAACCACCGAAATTTCGCCCGCCACCGCCCATTTTGCTTGCCGAGGAACAGACGCCCGGTGAAGCCGAAGAACCCGAAGCGGGCAACGAAGCCGAGGCGGTTGCGGGGAATCAGACGCCGCCGAATCGCCGGTGACGACGGGCGTACTCCTCCAACGCGGCAAAAAACTGTGGTTTCCGAAAATCCGGCCATAACGTCGGAGTGATGACCAGTTCCGCATAGGAAATCTGCCACAGGAGAAAATTACTCACGCGCATTTCGCCGCTGGTGCGAATCAGCAGGTCCGGGTCGGGAATGTTCCGCGTCCAGAGATGTTGCGAAATCACCTGCTCGTTGATGTCGGCGGGATCCAGCTTCCCCTGCTTGGCTTTTTCGGCGATGTGGCGGACGGCCTCGATGATTTCAATCCGGCTGCCGTAGCTCAATGCCATGACCAGCGTCAGGCCGTTGTTCTTCGAGAGCGTGGCGATGGATTTCTTGAGATGCTCCTGAACATTTTCCGGCAGGCGATAGATCTGGCCGATGACTTCCAGCCGCACGTTGTTCTTGTTCAACTCCGGCGTCTCGCTCT
>CAYWMD010000051.1:27663-49179 GCA_964458575.1 uncultured Bifidobacteriaceae bacterium
TTGAGGTAGTGGATGAGATACTTCATCAACGCATCCACTTCGTCCTTGGGCCGGTTCCAGTTCTCGGCGGAAAAAGCGTAGAGCGTTAGATACTTGATGCCAATTTCGCCTGCCGCGCGAATTATGGCCCGCGCCGATTCCGCTCCCTGACGATGTCCCTCGATTCGTGGCAGCCCGCGCTGTTTCGCCCATCGTCCGTTGCCGTCCATGATCACCGCCACGTGTTGCGGCAATTGGGCTTTGGCTTCGAGCGACAAATGGGGCGTGGTGCTCACACAAAAATCGTCTGCTCCCGCGCTGGACCGACCGAGGCGATGAATAATTTTGCCCCGCTCAATTCGGCGATGGCTTTCAAGTAGGAGCGGGCTTTGGCCGGAAGTTGCTTCCACGTCTTGGCCTTGTGCGTCGGCGTGCGCCAGCCTTCAAACTCGGCGTACACGGGCTCGCACTCCGTCAGCACTTGGGCGTCGTTCGGCACATAGTCGTAGCGCTTCTTTCCGTGCCGGTACGCGATGCACACTTTGATGGTTTCCACGGTGTCCAAACCGTCCAGGTTGGTGACCGCCAGATCGTCTATGCCGTTCACCATCGTCGCATGGCGCGTGGCCACTGAATCAAACCAGCCGCAACGGCGCGGCCGGCCCGTGGTCGCGCCGAACTCGCGGCCCATGCCATGCAGCAGGTCGGAAATCTCCGCGTTCTCGGTTGGCAACGGCCCTTCGCCCACGCGGGTCGTGTACGCCTTCATTACGCCCACCACCCGGTCCATCCGATGCGGCGGCACGCCCGAACCGGTGCAGGCGCCGCCCGCGGTCGTGTTCGATGAAGTGACATAGGGATAAGTTCCGTGGTCAATGTCGAGAAAAGTTCCTTGCGCGCCCTCGAACAACATGTGCTCGCCGCGTCGCATCTTTTCATGCAACAAAACCACCGTGTTGGCGACGAACGGCTTCAGGTATTTTCCGGCCTGGCGATAGTCCGCCAAAACCTGCTTGAACGAAAGCGGCTTTGCGCCCAGCGCCTTGAGCACCCCGTTGTTCTCCCTGATGCGTTGCGCCAGTTTCATCTCCAGTCGCGCCGGGTTCACGAGATCAATCATCCGCAAACCCACGCGCGCTGCCTTGTCGCCGTAGGCCGGGCCGATGCCGCGTTTGGTCGTGCCGATTTTGTGTTTGCCCTTCAGCACCTCGCGTTGCGCATCCAGTTCGCGATGATACGGCAGAACGACGTGCGCGGTTTCGCTCACGACGAGATTGCGGGCCACCTTCACACCCAGCTTGCGCAAGCCCTCGATTTCGTTGACCAAGCCCACCGGGTCCACCACCACGCCGTTGCCGATGACGCAGAGCTTGTTCCGGCGCAGGATGCCGGATGGCACGAGATGCAGGACGTATTTTTTCGCGCCGAGGAAGACGGTGTGGCCCGCGTTGTTACCGCCGGCGTAGCGCACCACCACATCTGCCCGCTCGGTCAGCACGTCAATGACCTTGCCTTTGCCTTCATCGCCCCATTGGGCGCCGACCAAAATTGTATTAGCCATAGTGAAATAAAAATCCCCGATCCCAAAACGCGAGAAGGGGGCAAAGCGGTTTTATCTTTGCCACGAAAAGCTAAGAACAGCCCACAGCCCTGTCAACGATCGAAAACCAAACCCGACGCCAAAAGCAGTGGGTTGGTCGCGGCGTGCCCCGCAAGAAAAGTTGCTTTCTATGTCGCAAAACCACGTCGGCCGGCACTATAGATTGACGGTGAGAATTCGGTTTATCGGGAAAATGGCATGGATCTGACCGACAAAGAATACGTCGAGCGCTGCCGGGATGGGAGTCCGGACGATTTCAGCCTGCTGGTGCAACGGTATCAAAAACCGCTGTTCGTTTATTCGGTCGGGCGTTTGGGCGATCCGCTCCAGGCGGAGGAAGCCGTTCAGGAATCCTTCGTCCGGGCTTTTCTGGGGCTGAAAAAGCTCCGCAAGCCGGAATCGTTCTACTCGTGGTTGCTGGGCATTGCCAGCCGGGTCCTCAAGGAACAGTTCCGCATGCAGGCACGCCGGGACCGTGACCGCGAGGTCGCACCTGAATTGGTGGTAGAGAGCGTGGAGATCCAGCCGGATTATCCGCTCGAAGAAGCCATCGCCGCCTTACCGGAAACCCATCGTCAGGTGATTGTGTTGCGATACTACGAGGCGCTCTCCTGTCAGGAGGTGGCGACAAGACTCGATATGCCGCTGGGCACGGTCACCAAAACGCTTTCGCGCGCCTACGCCCTGCTGCGGCAGGAATTGGCCGCGCGCGAAAGCGGAGAACAAACCATCAACCAACCAAAACCATGAACTGCGCTGATTGCCGGGAAAACCTGGTTGCCTATGCGGAAGGGTTGCTTGGCCGCGACGAGTTGCTCCAGTGCGAGACACACCTCAAAACCTGTGCGGCTTGCCGAACCGAGCACGAATCCATCATCCGCTTGCAAGCGCGAATGCTGTCCCGCGGCAAGGCCGCCGCGGAAGTGTCCGTGGTGGCACCAGTGATGCGGCGAGTCCGCGCGGTTCAACGAGAAAGAGAAGGGAGTTCATTTATGAGCCAGTTGATTATGCGATGGAGATTCGGTTTAAGCGCCGCCGTTGGGGCTACCGCAATTATTTTGATCCTGTTCCTGCTGTTTCCCAAATCGCAAGCCACAGCCGCAGAAGTGCTCGCGCGCGGCGCCAAGGCGGTGGCCCGGCTCACCAGCATTCATCTGCGGGGGCAACTCCGCACCGCGCCGGCGGATAACTTCAGTTACATTGATCCCAACGGCGAGTTCTGCGCCGTCGAGCTTTGGAAACAACTCTCACCCGAGCTAAAATGGCGCGTGGAGAAGCCCGGGCGGGTCGTCGTCATGGACGGACAATCCACCGTGCTCTACATCAGGCCCGGCAACGTCGCCAACAAACTGGGGCAACCCACGCCCGGCGGCGCATTTGATACTGCCTGGCTCGACCGGATCGCAAACCTCAGCAGCACCATTGAGAACGAACTCAAGAACGCCATGGCCAGGGGCTGGAAGCTCAACCTGGCCGAGGAACGCGGCACTGACGGCCGAACGAAATCGGTCGTAACGGTCGAGGCGAAATCGGGCCTGCCGGAAGGTGATTACATCAAGAACAAATTCTTCGATAACGCCGACACGCGGCGGGTTTATCGGTTTGACTCCGAAACTGAGTTGTTGGAATCCGTCCAAGTGTATCTGGCGAAAGACTCGGGCGAAGTTCTGATCTTCGAGCTGACGCAGATTGATTACAACCAACCCATCGCGGCGGAAGTGTTTCAGTTGAACCTCCCGGCGAACGTGAACTGGGTTCGGGAACTCGAGGTTCTGCCGGACAATCAGAAGTATGCGGCAATGACAGCCGAGCAAGCTGCCCGGGCGTTCTTCGAGGCGTGCGCGAAGGAGGATTGGAATGAGGCGCAGAAGTTCGAAACCACGCCGATCAACGACCGCCTCAAGCAATACCTTGGCGGCTTGGAAATCGTCAGCCTGGGCACGGCCTTCACGTCCAAAGGCTACGATCCCGACGGCCGCTTCGTGCCCTACGAAATCAAACTTCGCGCTCAGGAACTCTACCTGCGGCTGTCGAACGCCAACCCGGCGAAGCGCTTCGTCATCACTGGAGCGTGCGACGACAAACGACAGCTTGTGCAGGAATTCCGCTGGACCAACGGGCCGGCAATCCTGCCCGACAATGACGCCTACGCGAAGTTGACGGCGTTGGAAGCAGCCAAAGCCTATTTCAGCGCGGTTGCCAAGCAGGATTGGGATGAGATGAAGAAGTTCGTGCCGGACTACGACGTGGCCGACGACCAGCGACGGGCGGCTGAAGCGAAGAAAGCAGGGATTGATCCGCGCAACTTCATCCCGGCCACGGAGGTGCTGGAAGAAGTGTGGTCGGCGGAGCAGTCCGCGTGGCTGGTAAAGTGTCGCATGGCGGCGGTCAAGAAGTGGAATCTGGCGTTGAAAAAGGATGCCAAGACGGGCCGGTGGCACGTGGATGGCGGCATCTGACCTTTTAAGCTGCCATGTTGCGTTCACAAGGTTGAAGCGGAACTCGCGAGAGTTCCGCTTCGCCGTTTAACATCCAAAGCGACGTTTTGATTCGACTCCACCGACCGGACACCTGACACTCGCCGCATGGCGTTCCCGCCGGATTACCACATGCACACGCCGCTTTGCCGCCACGCGGTCGGTGAGCCGGTGGAGTATGCCCGGCGTGCATTGGAACTGGGCTTCACCGAAATCGGTTTTTCCGACCACTCGCCCATGCGGCGGAATGATTTCGACGACTGGCGGATGCGCGCCGATCAACTGGACGAATACGTGGAGAACGTCCGCAAAGCGCAACGCGAGGTCCCGCAACTCACCATCCGACTCGCGCTTGAAGTGGACTACCTGCCCGGCCATGAGGATTGGATTGGCCAACTGGCCGCGCGCCATCCCTGGGATTATCTCATCGGCTCAGTCCACTACGTCTCGGACTCCTGGGCCGTGGATCATCCGCAGCAGATTTCCGAGTGGAAGAAGCGTGACGCCATCGAGGTCTGGTCTGCCTACTTCGATCGGCTCACGAGGGCGGCGGAAACCGGCTTCTTTCAAATCATCGGCCACGCCGATCTGCCGAAAAAATTCGGCCACAAACCCGGGCATGATTGCGCGCCCCTCTATGAGAAGTTTCTGACCGCCGCGAAGAAACACAATTGCGCCATCGAATTAAACACCGCCGGCCTGCGCAAAGATTGCAAAGAAATTTATCCCAGCCGCGAATTCCTCCAACTCGCGTTCACGAAGGGCGTGCCCATCACTTTCGGTTCTGACGCCCACGCGCCGGAGGAGGTGGGAATGAATTTCACGGAGGCCATCGCGCTGGCCCGCGCCGTTGGTTACCGTGAAACCTTGCAGTGGGGGCAGAAAACCGGGAAGGCGTTTCGTTTCTAACGGCCCGCCACGGCGCGAACCGTCCGCAGCATCCCGGACTTGTCTTTCGCAGCGTCGCGCTTAAAGTTGGGGCATGAAGAATGACGTGCTGCCGGTTTCGATCCGCGGGATTCTGCCGGCCAACAGCGGTTGCGCCTTGTTCGTGGGGAATGACGAGAAGGTCTTTGTCATCAACGTCGAGCCGCAGATGGGCGCGATCATCGGCATGTTTTTGCGCGACCAGCCCAAGGAACGCCCGCTGACTCATGATTTGATTCAGCATATTTTCAAGGGATTCGGCATCACGGTGGAGCGGGTCGTGATCACGGAGTTGCGCAATTCCACCTACTTCGCGCGGCTGGTGTTGCAGCAAACGAACGAGTTGGCGCGCAAGATCGTGGAGATTGACGCACGGCCCAGCGATTGTCTCGCCCTGGCCGCGGCCCAGAAGAAACCAATTTTTGTCACGCAGGCGCTCTTTGATCAGGTCGAGGACATGAGCGAGGTGCTGGACAAGATCAATGAGGGCGGCGCCGAACCGGATTAAACCCATGCCCGCTTCTGCCACCAGGCCGGCTTCATCGGTGGCGCTTGTTTGTGGCGAGGATGAATTCGCCGTCAAGGAGCGCGCCAAGCAATTGTACCACCAGTGGTCGGCGCAACTCGGGGGCATGGACCACGAGGTCATTGACGCGGCGGTAAGCAACAGCGGCGAGGCGCTCAAGGCAATTTTCCGACTCCGCGAGGCGTTGCAAACCCTGCCCTTCTTTGGCGGCGGCAAGGTCGTCTGGTTGAAGGACTGCAACTTCCTGGGCGACGAACGGGCCGCACAGGCGCAAATCGTCACGGAAACGCTCGCCGAACTCGCGCAGGAATTGAAGGATTTTGCATGGCAAAACGTTCGCCTGCTGGTCAGTGCCGGCAAGGTGGATAAGCGAAAAGTCTTTTTCAAAACCCTCGACAAGCTCGGCACGGTGGAATCGTTTGCCGGATTATCCGTGGACAGCAAAGATTGGGCGGACCAGGCCGAAGCGTGGGCGAGTCGTGGCTTGAAAGAGCGGGGCAAGGAGATTTCCGGCGATGGACTGGCCGAACTGGTTGCCCGCATCGGCCCCCACGCGCGCCAGTTGGATTCCGAGATTGAAAAGCTGACGCTCTTTGTCGGCGAACGAAAGCAAATCACCCTGGCGGACGTTCAAACCGTTACGGTGCGCAACAAACTGGCGCGTTCCTTCGCCCTGGCCGACGCGCTGGGCGACCGGCAACTGACGGGTCTGTTGCGGCGCTTGGATGAGGAGTTGTGGGAGATGCAGTTTGACAAGGACAAGTCCGAGATTGGTCTGTTGTACGGCCTCATCAGCAAGGTGCGCGTGATGTTGCTGCTCAAGGAAATGGTGCGCGAAGGCTGGATCAAGGCCGAAGCGGACTACGGCAGTTTTCAAACGCAGCTCAAGCGCGTGCCGGCGAACGCTTTTCCCGCGGACCGGAAATTCAATCCGCTCGCGATGCACCCCTACATGCTTCATCGCGCGCTGGGCCAGGCGAAGAACTATTCGTCCGCCGAACTGGTTCGGGCGATGGACCTGTTGCTCGCGTGCAACCAAAAGCTCGTCTCGCGCAACCTGGACGAGGCCCTGGTCTTGCAGCAGGCGCTCGTGAACATCGTGGGGACGGGGACGGCCTCCGGGTCGCGGTCCGGACGCACGGGAGGTTTCGGGGGGGCGCGATGAACTGAAGCGGCACAACTGGCGCATGGAATCGGCATCGGCAAAAATACTCGTGTTGGTGGGAAAGCACTTCGCCTGCATCAAGGTCGTCGGCCGCGCGAACTTCAACTCCAGCTTGGACTTCCGGACCGTCATCGCGGAACTACAGGCCAAGGACTATTCCTGGTTTGTCATTGACCTGGCTGAGTGCGTGTTGATGGACAGCACCTTTCTGGGCGTGCTGGCGGGCGTCGGGCTGAAGATGCGCCGGGACGGCGACGCGGAGGACGCCGCGCGCGTGACCTTGCTCAATCCAAATCCGCGGGTCACTGAATTGATCGAGAACCTCGGCGCATCGGACCTCTTCCGGATCGCACAAGGCAACCTGGCACCGCCGGAGCCCTTGCACGCGTGCGCCACGCAACCCGGGCAGGCCACGCGGGTGGAACTGACGCGCGCCTGTCTGGAGGCGCACGAAACCTTGATGGCGATCAATCCCGAGAACGCCGTGCGGTTCAAGGACGTGGCCAAGTTTCTCGCGGAGGATTTGAAAAAGTTCCGCCAGTGATGGCCGACGCTCAAACCGCAGGCGTCAGGTCGGTGGCATCCAGACAATCGCGGACCGCCATCGCCAGGTCGCGCGGGTGATAAGGCTTCTGCACGTAATTCAAGCCGCGGCGGCGCATCCATTCCCGGCCCACGGTGTCCGCGCTGTATCCGCTCGTAAAAATGACTTTCAGGCCCGGACGTTCCGTCAACAGGTTTTCGGCTAATTCGCGTCCACTGACCTGATTCGGCATCACGACATCGGTCAACAGCATGGCGATTTCGTCCTTGTGATCACGCCACACCTCGAGGGCGCGGGCGCCGGAGTCGGCCTCGAGCACACGGTAACCGTGGCCTTGGAGAAGATTGCACACGAGTTCCCGCACCGTTTGCTCGTCTTCCACCACCAGGATGGTCTCCGTGCCACCTCGCACCGTGACCTCGGAAGCGGTGTCCTCGTTGGGCTCCGCCGACTCCTCGCCCAGGGGCAGATAAACTCGGAATGTCGAGCCCGCGCCCAGGGTGCTCTCGACTTCGATCCAGCCCTGGTGTTGCTTGATGATCCCGTAAACCGTTGCCAGCCCCAACCCCGTCCCCTTCCCCACCTCCTTGGTCGTAAAAAAGGGCTCGAAGATTCGCCGCAGAATTTCCGGCGGGATGCCGCAACCGCTGTCCGTGACCGTCAGGCAGGTAAAGCGACCCACGCGCGCGTCCGGATGACGGGTGGTGTGAAACGTCCCGAGGTCTTCGACGGAGACGGCGACATGCAATTGGCCACCGCGGGCCATCGCGTCCCGGGCGTTGACGGCAAGGTTCAACAACACTTGTTCCATCATGCCGGCGTCCGCATGCGTCATCGCCGGCTCCGGCCAGTAACCCATTTCCAGCGCGATGTCCTCGCCCAGGATGCGGCCCAACATCTTGGTCATGTTGCCCACCACCTCGTTGAGGTTGAGCCGGCGCGGTTGCATGACCTGGCGGCGGCTGAACGTGAGCAACTGCCGGGTCAGCCCGGCCGCGCGCTCGGCGGCCTGGACAATCTGCTGGGCCGATTTGAGGTGCAAACCCAGCAGGCTGCCACCATTGGCCAGCAGCGAGGCGTGCCCGTGAATGACGGTAAGCAGGTTGTTGAAATCATGAGCCACGCCGCCGGCCAGTTGGCCGATCGCATCCATCTTCTGCGCATGGCGCAGTTGTTCTTCGAGCCGTTTCTGCCCGGTGACGTCGCGGAAGGAACTCAGCAGCAGGGTGGGTTGCCCGCGCAATTCCACAAACGAATTCGTGTTCTCGATCACGATGCTGGCGCCATTCCGCAGGGTGATTCTCCGCTCGTTCTGCTTTTCGATGAACCGGTCACGGAAACCCTGTTGGTATTTTTTTAGGATGCGCGCCGGCTGTTCCACCTCGGCGTAGATGAGAGTGAAGGGATTGCCCTCCAGCTCCGCGCGGCTCAGGCCGACCATCTTGCAGAACGCCTGGTTCACGGCGACCACGTAACCCTGCTCGTCCGTCAAACGCATCCCGTCCACGGCGTTTTCCCAGACGGAATGAAACAACATCTCGGAACTGCGCAACGCCGCCTCGGTGTGCTTGCGCTCGCTGATGTCCCGGACGTGGAGCAGCAAAGCCGGCTGGCCGCGATACTCGATGTTCGTCGCGCGGATCTCCACCGGCGTAACCCGGCCATCTGCGGACACGCTCTCGCCTTCCACCCGCGAAGCCTCTCCGTTTACCAGCCGCTGAAAATCCTGGCTCACCTCCCGGCGCTTTTCCCAGGGCACCAAATCGAGCACGTTTGCTCCCACCAACTTCTCGCGTGTCAGATTGTGCAACTGGCAGGCCGCCGGATTCGCATCCAAAACCACTCCCTCGAAGTCCTCCACGAAAATGGCGTCCGCGGACTCCTCAAAGAGGTCGCGGAAACGTTTCTCGCTTTCCCGCAAATGCTGTTCGATGTGCTTGCGTCCCGTGATATCGCGGGCATTCACAATCACCGAGTCAATGTCGGGATCGTCCAGGCGGTTTTGTCCGACCACTTCCAGATGGATCCACGAGCCGTCACGGTGGCGAAAACGAAATTCGAGCCGGATGGTTTCTTCCGGATGCTTAAGCCCGTGCTGAAACGCGCTCATCAACGCGGCCAGGTCCTCCGGATGGCAGAACGAAAACACGGATTGCCCGACGAGTTCCTCCGGCTCGTAGCCCAGCACCCGTTTCACGGACGGACTGTTGAACTGGTATACGCCCTCCCGGTTCAGCAGGGTCACGATGTCCAATGAGTTCTCGGTCAGTGCCCGGAATTTCTTTTCCCGCCGCAACAGCTCCGTCTCGGCCTGGCGCCGCCGTACCCGCTCGCGGGCTTCTTCCACCGCGCGCCGGACAGCCGGCACGAGCCGCTCCGGCGAATGTTTCAGAACGTAATCCGTGGCCCCGGCGCGCAGGCTTTCGATGGCCGCTTGTTCGCCGATGGTGCCGGAAACGAGCATGAACGGAACTTCCGGATTCTTGACGCGCACGATTTCCAGCGCTTGAATGCCGGTAAACGACGGCAACGAATAGTCGGCGAGGATCAAATCATATTTGCCCCGCCCCAATGCCGCGTCAAACTCGGCCCGGTTGGTCGTGAGGACGACGTCCGCATCAATCCCGTCTTGCGCCAGGAGATCCCGGATTAGTTGGGAGTAATCCGGCTCATCCTCAAGATGCAGAATGCGCAAACGCTGGCTCATGGCAAAATCACAAAACGAAAAACCGATTAAAAAGCAGCAGGGCAAGTGCCAGTAAACCGGGCCAAACCCCCTGAATTTCAATACATTCGGGCGAAATTGCTCAGGAGCCGCAGGTAGCCACAGGCGACGGCAGTTGGCGTCGTATCTCCTCCAGCCGATAGCCAAACCCCGCTCCCTGCGCGGTGCTGACATCCACTTGGCCGGCGCGCCGCCGATACAAACCGGGATGCACCTGTTCCTCGGGCCGCGACGCCTCCGGATAAAACTGCATCGCATTGGTTTCCACCCCCATGATCGTGCCAACGTGCGCAGCGAGCAGCACATGCGGAATTTGCGCCAGCATCGGGTTGGTCAGGTCCTGCACCATCAAGCTCATTCCGTGCGCCCGGGCCCAGCAGGCCGTCAGCAATGCGCCGGTCTGGGTCTTGCACGTTTTGAGCGCCACCCCCGTCCAACCCAGTTCGCGGCCCAGTCGCACGAGCTTCCAGTCATGCGCGCTCTCGTCAAGAAACAGCGGCTTGCGTGCGGCCACGCTGCGCACATCCAGGGCGTGTTCCTCCAGCTCGTATGGGAAGGGCTGTTCAACATAGAGGATCATCGCATAAGCGCGCGGATGTTCGTTGCGCAAGCGGTCCAAAATCGCATTGACATATTCCGGGTCGCGCACCGTGCAGTTGAAATCCGCGGAAAGCCAGTCCACCCCGCGCGCGATGCCAATGGCCGCCACCTTCACCAATCTTTGGAAATCCCAGTCGGCATCATTTCCACGCAGTTTGACTTTGAGACACTTCAGACCGTCGCGCGCGATCCATTCCTCCAACGTCACCGGGTAACCATCCTTCGGCTCCGCGCCAGTCAATTCGGCTGCATCCAGCGCATCCAGCCCGCCCACCAGATGCCACGCCATCAACCGTTCCACGGGTTTGGCGGCGAGAAAATCCGCCGGATGCCGGCGGCCGAACGAAACTTTCGCGCCCGGCGCCGGTTGCAGAAAACTCGCGAGGTCGCGGTTCATGAACTGCGCGTTGTACGTCTCGTAAACCGGACGCCCATGCAATTTGCCGTAGGCGTCATGCACCGCGATGTCAAAGGCAGCGCAGCACAACAAGGCGGCCAGTCGGGGCACGGCCTCGCGACCCCGGCGGTGGCGCAGATTGAACCCGTTCAGCAGGCCGGGCAGAACGGTTGCCTGAAATCCATGGCCGATTTCGATCGGATGGCCGGCAGTCGTGATGCTGCCCCACAATTCGTTCAACTCGATGCAGAATTGTTTCAGCGCCTCGTGCCGCTCTTCGTACGCCGCCGTGCTGGGCCAAACCCATTGAACGCTCAGCGGCGTTTCACCCCAACCCTGCGCCGTCCGGCCCGCGCCATCCGCGACCGTCACGCCGGCGCGCGCGCAGGTGATATGCGTGAGTGTTTCAGTCCCAAACTTAAGCGGCACGCGCGTCTGCACCGGCAAAAAATAAAGCGTCGCGCCAACCGTCCGAATATCCGTGCTCTTGCCCATCGCGCGGAATTAAGCCGGAATTCGCCGGAAGTCTAAAGCCTAAAGTCTGAAGTCGTCGCACCGTGAGTGATCGCGAGATCCGCGTCATCCTGAAAGCTTGGCTCGCCGCGGTCGCCCCGGTTCATCGCGTGATTCACCCCATGAGATACCTCACCGGCGGGAACATCCATGACGCCAGTGCCCATCAATCGGGAGGCGGAATGAACAGGAATACCTGCGTCTCTCACGGGGTAAATCGCGCCGGGCTATTCGATGCGCCGTTGGCGGGGCATGGCGAGTCAAAAGTCCGAGGCAACGAGGTGTCAATAGTAAGGAGCGCCCCCTTTATGGTCTGCGAACGACGCGCCAGCCCCAAAAGCGCAGACGGGCGACGATCCAGCCGCCGGGCACGAGCGCTCGGTGACGGTCATGGCCTCAACGGGCCCGGTTCGGCCGCCTGACGGTCGCGCGCAGGATGAAAATCGGGCGGGCAGGACAAAAAAGAAAACCGCAAAGGGAGAGTCCGGAAAATTTGTCGGGCTGGTTCAATTCACTCCGTGGGAAAAGCTGGTGACTTGATGGACGAGCCATTCCTGTCATCGTTCACTGCTTTGAAGAACGTGCGCGCCCTTCCGATTTCCCACGGGGCAAGACGCTTAGCTTTGACGCTCCGCACGCGCGATCACCGCTCACTCCATTCCAACGTCCTCGCCGCGCGTGCTCCGGTCAAAGCTATGCTTGGAGATTTGGGCCGCCACGATTCATCTCATGACCTCCTCACTGCCCATATAAACGACGCAACGCCTCCGCGGCCCTCGCCTGGTCGGCTGCTGCCGTTTCCAACGCAGTAAACGCGGTGCGCCGAACATTCTGATTCTCTGACCTCACCAAACCAGCCAATGCGTCAATCGCTGTCGCGTTGCCCGCTTTGGCCGCTCCCTGCAAACCCTGTGCCGCCAGCAACCAAAGGCTTTTTAAGTTTGCATCTCCGGCGACTGCCGCGAGCGCCTGAATCGCCCGTCCGTTGCCGGCATCAGCGGCAGGCCTCAGTGCGCCCACAGCCCCGGAAATGGTAATGAAATACCGCTCAGGATCCAGCAGTGGTTCTAACGCCCGTTCATTGCCTTGGCTGGCCGCCCGGCCCAAAGCGTCCACAGCGAACCCCTCAAGGCTATCCATGCGCGATGCTCTCAGCAACGCCTGCAAGGCCGTCTCATTGCCTTTACCAGCCTCCGCACCAATGGCGTCGAAGGCTGAACGGACTTGGGCGAACACTGCGGCGTCTTGATTGGTCTGAAACTGAGCTCGGGCAACGGCCGACAAATCGGCCAGCCTCTTCAATGCGGTGAGATCACCCGCAGCGGCAGCCAATGCTAACGGCGAATTCCCAGCGCCAGGAAGCTGCGTTGGGGTTGCCGCGATCGTTTGCTGCAAGGCCGATTGACGTTCTCCAGACTTCAAAAGCCCGACCTGCTCTCGAAGTTGTCGAACCTCGTTGCGCAATCGAAGAAGCTCACTCAAATCTTTGCGAGGCTGCCCTGACTCGTTGCTCGCCGCCGCCGGGGCGATGGGTGTGTCCACACGGTTCTGGTTTTCCAGATTCAACGAAACATTCTTGTTGCGCAGGTCGGAAATGATACGCCACTGGATTGCAAGGGCGGTGACAGCCGTAACGAAACACAGAACGCCGAGAAAGCGAAGCAACGACTTTGGTTTGGGGTTTTGGGCATTCATAACGGTGCAACTTGGAAGCCTAACGGTGAGCATGAACCACGGGAGGCACCCGCCAGTGCCTCACCAACGCGGGCGAGCAGAACCGGCTGCCTCGTTGGCTCAATGCTCTGGTTCGGCGATGCCAGTGATCCGGTGATCATTCGCCTCTCTTCCGGTATTCTGTGAAATTGGTACCAAGACGCTGGCTGGCAAGTTCAAGAGCCCTGCGGCCAAAGGGCGTGATGTCCGCCCAGTCACCATGCTCCTGCTGGAGAATCTCATTGCCTCTCTCGCCGTAAATGCCGAGCACGGGCTCACCTCCGCCTTCGGGGGCCTCCGAGGTTACGATCAGGCAGGGATCAGAAGGTGGAGCATTCGAACGGCGGAAAACAAGCAGAAGGTGGTGAATCCGGAGCTGCTTCGTGTCCGGGCGCTGAATAGCGTAAGCCAGGGTGGCGTCGTAGGCCGGACTGATGTACATAGCCACGGGCTTGGTCCCATTGATTTCATTAGTGATGTCAGTAAGTGTATGCATGTCGATTTGACACGGCCAGGGCTGAAACCTCACACCTAACAGCAGTGTATCCGCCATGCCGAAGCCAGCCAGCGATCGAATTAACACGGTACGCCGGGGGCATGGCGGATAAACTGCCTGTTGAACTGAACCGCTGAGTTGCTGACATCCGAACTACAGGAGAAAATATCCAACCCGCAGTGTCAATCGTCGCTTTGGATTCTTTGAGTGGCGTGGCCAACCCGCCCGTGGCCTCGGGCCATGCGGGTCGGGCAACTTCGGCGATCGAATTTCACTTGTTAAACTCCTGAGCGCGATGTTTCCTTGCGGTGATATATGACTTCGAATCTTTTCCGATTTGCGAGTGTCGCGCGCAACGGTGTTCTGGTTCTTCCGGTTTTGATGTGGGCAAGCAGCGCGCTTGTGTTCGGTCAG
The DNA here is from genome assembly GCA_964458575.1 of uncultured Bifidobacteriaceae bacterium. Lineage (GTDB taxonomy): Bacteria > Verrucomicrobiota > Verrucomicrobiia > Limisphaerales > JADLHS01 > CAYWMD01. The sequence continues at coordinate 41,740 of CAYWMD010000051.1, forward strand.
GAGTTGAAGCCGCTTTTCAACGGCAAGAATCTCGAGGGTTGGAAAAAAATCGGCGGCGCCGCGTTTAAAGTCGAGGATGGCGTCCTCATCGGCAAGACCGGCGATGGCAGCTACGGCTGGTTGTGCACGGAGAAGACCTACGGCGACTTCATCCTCGAACTCGAGGTGAACATCGCATCCGGCAATTCGGGCATTCAAATTCGCAGCCATTTACCCGATGGCAAAACGATGGTCGGTTGCCAGATCGAGGTGGACCCGACCCCGCGGGCGTGGTCGGGCGGACTTTATGAACAGGGCCGCCGCGGTTGGCTGCAGAACTTGATCAATAATCCGGCGGCCCGCGCGGCGTTCAAGGTCCGCGAGTGGAATAAATATCGCATCGAATGCGTCGGCGATTCCATCATAACCTGGGTCAACGGCGTGGCAGCGACGGATTATCGCGATGCGATGGACCTCGACGGCATCATTGCCTTGCAGGTGCATTCGGGCAAGGACTGCCGCGTGCGCTTTCGCAACATCCGGCTGCAAGACCTCGGTCGCCACGTCTGGAAACCGTTGTGGAATGGAAAGACCTTCGATGGCTGGCACCTCATCGGCAAGGGGGATTGGAAGATTGCGGACGGCGTCATTGTGGCCACGCACGAAAAGTCGGAGAAGGAATTTGGTCACCTCGTAACCGACAAGGCCTATTCCGATTTTACCGTGCGGCTGACGTACAAGGCCGTGAAAGGCAACAGCGGGTTGTATTTCCGGATCGAGGAGAAGGGGCGGACGGGCGTGGCAGGTTTCCAGGCGGAGATTGACGCGGCGAAGGACGCGGGCGGACTTTACGAGACCGATGGCCGCGCCTGGGTCAGCCAACCCTCGCCCGAAGCGGTCAAGCAATGGTTCAAGCCGCAGGATTGGAACACCATGACCGTCTCGGCGCACGGACGCCGGATCGCCGTGGACGTAAACGGCCGTCGCTCGGCCGAATTGCGCGATGATCCCGGCCGATTGGCGGGGCAGCTGGCGCTGCAACTTCACGGCAACCAGGATGGCGAAGTTTATTTTAGGGACATTGAAATTCTCCAGCCGGCTGATTAAGCTCGGTGCGACAGAAACATTTATGACGATCAAATCCTTGGCCCTCCTCACCTGCGCTGCGATCACGCTGACTTCCTGCGCCCAACCGGCGGCGACGGATAAGAAGCAATCCAACGGCGTGCAGATCACCAAACTGCCCGACCGCCTCCGCGTCGAGATCAACGGCAAGCTGTTTACCGAGTATCATTTCCAGGATGGCCCGCGGCCCTACTGCTATCCGATCTTCGGCCCCGACGACCTGCCCATGAGCCGCGACTGGCCGATGAAGGACGTGCCCGGCGAAACCCACGATCATCCGCATCACCGTTCCCTCTGGTTCGCGCACGGCGCGGTGGACGGCCAGGACTTTTGGAGCGAGCAGAAGGAATTCGGAAAGACCATTCATGAAAGTTTTTCCGAGGTCAGTTCCGGCAAAACCGTGGGGGTCATCCGCTCGAAGAACAAATGGGTGGCGCATGACGGCAGCGTCAAGTGCACCGACGAACGGACATTGCGCTTCTACAATGTCCCGGCCAACCAGCGCATGCTCGACTATGAAATCACGATCTACGCCTCCAATGGCGACGTGACGTTCGGTGATACCAAGGAAGGCACGATGGCCATTCGCCTGAACGAAACCATGCGGCTCAAGCCCAACGAAGCGAACAAGGGCAAGCCCACCGGCCATATCGTCAACAGCGAAGGCGTCCGCGATGACAAGACCTGGGGCAAACGCGCGGCTTGGTGCGACTATTACGGCCCGGTCGAGGGCAAAACTGTTGGCGTCGCCATTTTCGACCACCCGCAAAATCCACGGCATCCGACCTGGTGGCACGTGCGGGATTACGGCCTGTTTGCGGCCAATCCGTTCGGTCAGCACGATTTCGAGGGTCTCAAGGACAATAAGAACGCTGGCAATCTTGTCATTCCCACCGGGCAAAGTGTCACTTTCCGCTATCGCTTCTATTTTCACGAAGGCGACGAGAAACAGGGCCAGGTGGCCGAGCGCTACGCCGACTACGTGAAAACCGTCTCGAAGAAAAATTAAATATCCTGCCAAAAACCCCCGTCCATTCCACCAATCATGAACAACATGAATCGCCGTAACTTCCTCCGCAATTCAGCGCTCGTCGCCGCCTCCCTGACCGCCCTGCCCCGCCTCGGCTGGGCGGCGACCAAACCCACCGCCCGCGTGCGCGGCGCGAACGAGGACATCCGCGTCGCCGTGGCCGGATTCAACGGCCGGGGCCAAAGCCACATTCATGGCTTTCAAAAGATCAAGGGCGTCCGCATCGTTGCGCTTTGTGACGTGGACCAGCTCGTCCTCGACAAGGCGATCAAAACCTTTGCCGACCGTGGCGAGAAAGTCGAACCGTACCGCGACATTCGCGCGGTGATCGAAAGGTCCGACATTGACGCGATCGGCTTTGCCACCCCCAATCACTGGCATGCGCTCGGCACCATCTGGGCCGTCCAGTCCGGCAAGGATGTTTACGTGGAAAAACCCGTCTCGCACAACGTCTGGGAGGGACGTCAGACAGTCGAGGCCGCCCGCAAATACGGGCGCATCGTCCAGACCGGCACTCAATCGCGCTCCAGTTCCGGCATCCGCGAAGGCTTCGAGTGGATTCAGGCCGGGAACCTCGGAAAAATCATCCGCGCCCGCGGACTTTGCTACAAACGCCGGCCCAGCATCGGCAAGGTGGACGGCCCGCAACCCATCCCGCCCTCGATTGACTACGATCTCTGGTGCGGCCCGGCGCCCAAGGGACCGTTGATGCGCAAGAAGCTCCACTACGATTGGCACTGGGTCTGGCCCACCGGCAACGGCGACCTCGGCAACCAGGGTGTGCATCAGGTGGACATGTGCCGTTGGGCGCTCGGCCAGAATGAACTTTCCCCCAGCGTCTTCAGCATCGGCGGTCGCCTCGGTTATGAAGACGACGGCACCACACCCAACACCCAGATCGTTTTCCACGATTACAAACCCGCCCCGCTGATCTTCGAAGTCCGGGGTCTCCCCACCGGCGAATATCGCGACGTGAACGTCGGCCTCGTCGTGGATTGCGAGGGCGGCTCGTTGGTGATCAAGAGTTACAGCGGCGCCACGGCCTACGACAAAAACGGGACGCAAATCAAAAAGTTCGAGGGCGCGGACGACCACTTCGCCAACTTCATCTCGGCCGTGCGCAGCCGTGAGGTTACCGCGCTGAACGCCGACATCCTCGAAGGCCATCTCTCCGCCGCGTTGTGCCACACCGCCAACATTTCCTATTGCCTCGGCAAGACCCATACGCCCGAGGAAATCCAGGAGGCCGTCCGGAACAACCAGGACATGGCCGAAGCCCTCGGTCGCATGGAGGAACATCTCGCCGCCAACAAGGTGGACCTGAAGAAGACGCCCGCCACCCTCGGGGCTGTCTTGAAAATGGACCCGCAGACGGAACGCTTCATCGGCAACTCGGCCGCGAATACGATGCTCACGCGCAAATATCGCAAACCGTTCGTGGTGCCGGAGAAAGTGTAAACACCGCCCGTGTTGGGATGACTGCGGTGCTCGCGGCCGTTAGTCCGCTCCGTATTGCCCGGAAGAATTCAGAGCCGACTCACGTCGGCCGCCATGGCTTTGCAAAACTCGTATGATCGTTCGTATAACCTGTTCGCTGCTCGCCCTTGCGGCCATCGCCAGCGCCAGCGAACCGCTCAACGTCGCCAATCGCCGCCAACTGCTCTTTGACGACCGCTTCGTCCAGCAGCCGGCCAACGTCCAGTTCGTCATGCATCCGCCGCGCAAAACTGGCGACCTCATCATCGTTTCCGAGCCGGGACAGGCGTTGAGCGGTTATCATTCGGCGCTGTTCGACGCGGGCATTTATCATCTCTGGTATTCCAGCGGCGGTTGCGTGCTCTATGCGCGCTCCAAGGACGGCATTCACTTCGAGAAACCCGCGTTGAACCTCGCCAAGGACCAATCGGCCGAGGGGCGAACCTTGGCCCCCAACGCCGTGATGGGCCACGGCTTGGGCGACGTGAAGGAAGGCATGCACGGCCTTTACGTCTTCATTGACCCCAACGCCCCGGCGGACGAGCGGTTCAAGCTCGTGGCCAATCCCAAGGAGTTCAATAGTCAATTGCAGGTGTTTGCCTCGCCCGACGGCATTCATTGGAAACTCCGCCACCGCGACGTCATTCGCTACGATTACACCATCAAGCCGCACCACCTCGACTCGCAAAACGTGATCTTCTGGGATGACCGCCTGGGCAAATACGCGGCCTACTTCCGGCGCAACCTGAAAGACGAAACCGCCCAGGGCCGCACGGTGGCCCGCGCCGAATCCCCGGATTACGAACACTTCACCCGCGCACCGGACTCCCCCGTGGTGATGCGGGTGGATGATCTGTATCGGGCCAACTTCGACCTCATGGGAACAAATTCCAAGGCCGTGATAGACGTGTATGCCAGCGGTGCGATCAAGTATCCATGGGCCGAGGACAGCTACTTCATGTTTCCGTGGCAATACTACCACTACGATAACCACCAGGCCGAATTCGCCAAAGAACGCCCCATTAACGCCGGCCCCGTGGACGCCCGCTTCGCCGCCAGCCGTGACGGCATCAATTGGCTGCGGCTGGATTACCGGCCCTGGGTCGAACTGGGGATGAAGGGCGAGTTCGACTCCAAGCGCATCTACATGGTCTATGGCATTGTGCCGGGTGCGAACGAACGCGAGCTGTTCATGTATTATCTGGGCACCAGCGACACCCACGGCTGGGGCCGGCCCGACTCGAACAACAATGAGCTGTTGACCGCGGCCGGCGTCGCGCCCACCGGCCCGAACGCCATCAGCCGGCTCGTCTTGCGCCGCGACGGCTTCGTCTCCGTGCGCGCCCCCTATACCGGCGGCGAATTCACCACTCCCCTGCTCCGCTTCGACGGCGAACAACTTTTGCTCAACGTGGACACGTCATCCTCCGGCGAACTGCGCGTGGAAATCCTGGACGAAGCCGGCAAACCCATCCCGGGATTCTCGCTCAACGACTGCGACATCATTCACACCGCCAACGAAATCAACCGCCCCGTCCGATGGAACGGCAAGGTCCAAATCGGCAAGTTGGAAGGCAAACCCATCCGGCTGCGCTTCGTGATGCGCGACGTGGACCTCTACGCGTTTCAGTTCGCCGACCTCGGCGGGATCTGATCCAGCGACGGAACTCCGCCCCCGGGAGGGACGCGTTCCACCCGCGTCCGAAACATCTCCCCCTTGTTCCAATTTCAACGTTCAAAGTTCGATGTTCGATGTTGGATGTTCCCCTCGATCATTTCGTGTGTTTCATGGTTTGCCCTCCCGGTCGCTCAATGGTGATGACGTGACCACGAAAGACACGAACCACACGAAAGCAGGAATGGAACAAACGGAAACCCGCCTGCCGCCGCCGGACGTTCAATGTCCGCTGCTCACAATTCAACGCTCAGGGTTCAAGGTTCCCACGTCCGTTCCGCCTTCAGCCTTCAGCCTTAATTTTGGTCCAGCGGACTGCCCACACCCAGCGGCTCGGCGTGCAAATAACCCATGGTCGTTTCCAGTGACTTGTGGCCCATCGCCTCCTGAATCGCGCGGGGATTCGCTCCCCGATTCAAAGTCCGACTGCGCCTGCACCGCCTGGATCAACTGCAATACCTCCGCTCGGGCCGAATGTTTTTGCGTCCAGGGTTTCGTGCCGGCGTAACGCAGGTTGTGCCGCAGCAGAAAACTCTTGAGCTGCTGCCGGGCGCGATGCTGGTGCTTGGCCGTCTGCCAGCGGGCGCGCAACAGATCGCGGACGGCTTCATCCTCCGGTTCGGGCACGTGGATGGCCGAGAGTTCCCCGGCGCGGGAGAGCCGGGCGAGGGCGTCGGCGTCGCGGCGGTTGGTTTTGACACGCTCGCCCGGCTTGCGCGGGATCTTGGACGGCGAGGCGATGTGGCAGGCGTAACCGTGCCGGCACAGAAAGCGGCACAACGGATAGCCGTGCGGTCCCGCTTCGTACCAAAACTCCAGCCGCACGCCCGGATGGACGGCGGAAAGCTTCTTGGCCAGACGCAACACGTCTTCGTGCGTGCCGCCGATCAGCCCGTAACGGCGCACCTCGGTCGAGTCGGAGGGCGCCAAACTCACGGCGATGGACTCGGTGTGCACATCCAGGCCGATGTAGAGCGCCGGGCCGCGACCGGTGCTCAGCCCGGGTTGGGGCGGCGGCTCGGAGGTGGGGCGGGCTTGAGCTTTTTGCCGCTCGACAGAATTGTGGGGTCGGAGTATGTAGGTCTTCATGGTGTCTGTTCTTCGATCATTCGTTGTTGGCGACGTGAGTCCCACAACTTGTGGCTCGGCGACCCGCATCACGGCTCGCAACCCACGCTTACTCCGGAGAGCAGACACCGCTTTCGCTTTCATCGAAAGCCATAGTGTCTAGGCCGCTGCACACGCCATGCGCACTTTCATCGTTACTTTTTTATCGGCGATTGGCCTGCAACTGGCGCACGCGCAGTTTGATCCTCCACCGAGCACGAACCACAACCCAACTTCCAAATTCCAGGCTGTCACTCACACCAATCTGATATGCATTACCGCGTTCACGGACAGTGCATACGCTGCGCGCCAGTGTTGGGTCAGCGAGACCGGATTTGAGTTCGACTTTCTTTACGTTGCGAATTGGGGAAGCAAGGGAAGTCATACCCAACAACTCACTGACGTGGATTTGAAGCTGCTGCGAACGTCTATCAAGAGCCTCCCAGCCCAGAGCGTTGCAGCACCGGCAGAGCGATTGGTTGTCGTCAGCTTTCGCGATGGAACAAATTGGATAACTCGCCGGTACGACAATCAAAAACTTCCGCCAGCTATGCGAAAGATTTACGACATTATCTGGAAGGGCAGGACTCCAAGCCCATGACAACGCGGCCTAACCATGCGCTGCAGCGCCTATGAGGGTTGTCAAGAGGGTCGTGAGTTTTCCGTCAGGTTTTTTGGGTGAGGCGTCCGCCGCGCGGAGCGGAGGGACGGAGCGGAGTCGCGCGCTTGCCCCGTGAGATACTGCGCGCACACGTGCTTTGGGACCACCGCCCCACCTATCTCACGGGGCGAGCGGTCAGTCCAATGAACCTCCCATCCGCGTCGGTTCGCTGGAGGTCCGGTCTCACTTTTTCATCTTAAAAGCGTTTTCCTTTCCGGGTTCTTCCGTCGAGTCGTTGGCGTGAGCTTTCACCACCGGGGTCGCCGCGTTATGAGTGGGGACCGCTTTGCGTCCGGCACCAGCTCCTATCCGAGCAGTTCCGCAAAGGGAACGCCCAACGTGTCGTGCTTGCTTGACTGCGGCGACCGGGGGCAGCGCCCCATCTAA
>CAYWMD010000052.1:0-47891 GCA_964458575.1 uncultured Bifidobacteriaceae bacterium
GGCCGCGGGCGCAACGCACCGCGACCACGTCGCAATCCTGGGCTCACCGCCCACCGCCATCGTTCAAGTACGTCCATTGGACAAAATCGCAAGTCGCCGGGTGAATCAACGCGCACACTCAAGCGTCGTTCAAAGCGATGTCCCGTTCATCGCCGGACCGCACCATGAATCACCGACCATTGGCACTGAATTCCCGCCCATGAATACCAGCCGCTTCTCCCGGAGACGAACGCGCCTCTGGTCGTTTGATCTGTTCGCGCTCAGCGTGATGGCACTCGCCGCCCAGGCGAAGGTCGTCACTTATCCGGCGCCCGCGGGCGAAACCTTGTCCACGGACTATCAGGTCCTCGCGGACGGGAACAAAGTGGACGTCTATTCCGCGCGCACGCTCGACCCGCCGTTCGCCGGCAAGCAGTGGGACTACGGCGGGCCATACTCGTTTGCCAATTTCGACCTGAAGGGCCACGTCACGGTCACGGTGACTTCCGCGCGCTCGTTGCGTGATGCCGTGGTGCGACCGGCATCCCGCGACGTGAAATTGAAATTGAAGGATGACCACACGGCCCTGATCACGTTCCGGTCGCCGCGCAAGGTGAGCTTCGAGCCGGATGGCAAACGCGGACCGCTGCTGCTCTTCGCCAATCCGTTGGAAGCGAATCCACCCAAAGCCGGTGCGACGAACATGATCTACTTCGGCCCGGGCATTCATCAACCGGGTGCGGTGAAGTTGGGTGACAATCAAACCGTTTACCTGGCCGGCGGTGCGCTGGTGAAAGGTGCGATCGTGGCGCAGGGCACGAACCTGCACATCCTGGGCCGCGGCATCCTCGACGGCTCGGACTTCGAATGGCGCAAGGGGCCAAACAATGTCACCATCGGCATCACCGGCACGAACGTCACGGTCAGCGGCATCACGGTGCGCGGCTCGTCGCATTGGACCATCGTGCCGTTTCACAGTCGCGATGTGACGGTGCGCAACGTCAAGCTGTGCGGCGGGCGCGTGCAAAACGACGACGGCATCAATCCCTGCAACTCGCGCAACGTGCTCATCACGGATTGTTTCATCCGCACGGACGACGACTGTGTGGCGATGAAAGGCCTCAACCTGGACGGGCCGGACAACAACGTGGAGAACATCGTGGTCGAGGACTGCACGCTCTGGTGCGATCGCGCCCGGATTTTTCTGCTCGGCCACGAGAGCCGCGCGCCGTTCATGCGCAACATCACGTTGCGCAACCTCGACCTCATTCATTTCACCATGACGCCATTCCTCTTTGAACCGGGTGAAGAAATGCGCCTCGAAAACGTGCGGGTGGAGAACATCCGGATTCACGGCGCCGGTCAGCGCGAAATCGCCCGGCTCAAACCCGTCGTCAATCAATACATGGTCAAACAGGTGCCCGGCCATGTGCGCAAGGTGCTTTTCAAAAACGTGACCGTTTCCGGCGCGGCCGGCAAATACCAGTTTCAACTCCAGGGCGCGGATGCGCAGCACCGCGTGACGGACGTGACGTTCGACCGCGTGCGGGTTGAAGGCCAGCGCTTGAAAGCCGGTTCGCCCCGGCTCATCATCGGCGAGAACGTGGACGACGTCCGTTTCCAGCGTTAGCGGACGCCTGACGGCAACGATGAAACTCAATCAACATTTCTGGATCGGAGTTGCGCTGTGGCCCGTCGTGTTGGCCGCGGCGAACGCGGACCTCATCGCCAGCTTGAAAAGCGCGCGGGCCGCCGTGGTGCTTACGAGCGGCGCGGTGGCGGACGCGAATACCCTCAAGCTCGAACGCGTTTGGCGGGGTGCGATTTGCGTTTCCCGCCTGCATAACGCGGGCAAGATTCCCGTGCGGGTTGCGCGCATTGATTTGTTCGACCTCGCACATGGGTTGCCGGGCAGCACGCCCTTTTACGCGGAATCATTCCAGATGCTCGCGCAAAACGGCGGCACGCTGGCGCATCCGGCGGACTGGGGCAGTTATGCCGACCGCAGCCACTACAAGCTGGACGAGCCGGAAGGATTGCGCACTGCGCACGGAATGCTCCTGTTGCAGCCGCCGGACGGAGGCAGGGTGTTGCTCGCGTTCGGTTCGTGCCGCCGATTTGATGGACGCTTTTCCTTCGACGCCAGAAGGCTGTTGGTGTCCCTGGACTGCGAGGGCCTGGAAATCGCGCCGGGCGAAACCTGGCAACTCGAGGAATTCTTCGCCCAGGCCGGGCCGGACCGCGCCGCGCTGCTGGATGAACTGTGCGTTTGCATCGAGAAAAACCATCCGCGTCGCAAGGGCTTTCCCGCGCCGCCCCTGGGCTGGTGTTCGTGGTATTGCTTCGGTCCAAAGGTCACGGTGCCGGACATCCTGCACAATCTCGACTGGATTTCCACCAACGCGCCGCGCCTGCGCTACATCCAGATTGACGACGGTTACCAGCCGTGGATGGGCGACTGGCTCGAAGTCGGGCCGGGCTTTGGCGGCGACCTCAAAGCGGTGCTGCACGAAATCCGGCAGCGGGGTTTTGAACCCGCGCTGTGGGTCGCCCCGTTCATTGCCAGCCCGGAATCAAAACTCTTTCGCGACCATCCCGACTGGTTCGTGCAGGATGTGGAAGGCAAACCGCTGCGATCGGATCGCGTGGGATTCGGCGGATGGCGGCTCGGGCCGTGGTATGTGCTCGACGGCACGCACCCCGCCGCCCGCAAATTTTTGACGCACGTCTTCCGCACCATGCGGCGCGATTGGGGCTGCACTTATTTCAAGCTCGATGCGCTGTATTGGGGCGCGCTCCATCGCGGACGTTTTCATGATCCCAAGGCGACCCGCATCGAAGCCTACCGCCGCGGCATGGAGGCGATCCGGCGCGGCGCGGGCGACGCCTTTGTGCTGGGTTGCAACCACCCGATCTGGCCGTCGCTCGGCCTGATGGATGGCTCGCGCAGTTCCATGGACATCACCCGCGAGTGGAAATCCATCCGCGACATCGGCCGGCAAAATCTGCTGCGCGGCTGGCAGAATGGCCAGCTGTGGTGGAACGACCCCGATTGCCTGCTGGTGGCGCCGGGGAAGATTCTCGACGCGGGCGGCAACGCCGCCGGCACGGGCGGTTTGCCCGAAAGCGAAGTGCGGTTTCACGCGACGGCGGTGCATGCGACCGGCGGGATGCTGTTGAGCGGCGACAATCTGCCGCAACTCAAACCCGTGCGCGTCGCCCTGCTGCAAAAGTTGATCCCGCCCACCGGCCGGGCCGCGCGTTTTGCCGACGAGACGCTGACCGTCGGTCGCACGCCCCACGGACGCGGCGAATACCTCTACCTGTTCAACTGGAGTGATCAACCGATGACACTCACGGTCAACCTGCCCGGCGAAGTTTCGCTCAAAGATTTCTGGAGTGGAGAATCGCTCGGCAGCCACACGGGTGCCTGGCAAATTCCCGAGTTGCCGCCGCGCACCGCGCGGTTGCTGGAGGCGACGCCGGCAAAAGGCGACTAGTTAAAGCGAATCATGCAAACTCTGTTATTAATCCTGATGGGACTGCTGGTTTTCATGGCGACCACCGGTTCGCGCGCGGAAACTCAGGCGCAAAAGTCCAATCACACCGCCGCGGGTTCACCGCCGAAACTGCGCGTGGCCCTGGCGCAACTGCCGGTCGAAGACGGCGAACTTTCGGCGAACATGCGCCTCGCTGAGAAAGCTGTTCGCCAGGCCGCAAAGCAAAAAGCCGACTTCGTGAACTTGCCCGAAGCCGCCGATTGGGGCTGGCTGTATCAGGACGCCCGGCGCGACGCTTTGCCCATCCCCGGCAAATACACCGACTTCCTGTGCCGGCTGGCCCGGAAACACAAAATCTGGATCTCGGCCGGGTGCCTGGAAAAGGACGGCGACAAGGTATTCAACGCCGCCGTGATCATTGACCGCGCCGGCCGGATTGTGCTGAAGCACCGCAAGATCAACACGCTTGAGAAACTGACCAAACATCTCTACGACCCCGGCAATCCGGACGACATCCAGACCGTGGACACGGAATTCGGTCGCATCGGCCTGACCATCTGCGCGGACAACTTCAAGCTCCAGTACCCGCAACGCGTGGCCGACCGGGGCGCCTGGCTGCTGGTGACGCCACACGGCTTCGCCGACGAGGAAAGCAAGCTCGAAGCAAATTCGCAGGCGTATCAAAACCACATCTGCAAGGTGGCCCGCGAAACCAAACTATGGGTGATTGGCACGGACGCGGTGCTGGGCACCGTCCGGGGTGGCGCGTGGAAGGGTCGATTGCACTCCGGCTGTTCGGTCGTTGCCCGACCGGACGGCACCGCTGCTGTCGTGGGGAAGTTCAAGCAGCCCGACCTGGTCTTCTGTGACATCCCGGTGGGAAAATGACCACCCGATGAATCCGACCTGCGCCAACCTCCGCCGCGCTTGGGCCGCGTCAAATATGCGAACCTTCGCGCTCACGCTCCTTCTGCTCGGAGCGTTCGTTGCGACCGGCCGCGCCGGGAACACCAACCCGCCCGTCCCCGCCGAGGCCGCGCGCCGGCCGAAGAACGATCGCGAACTCCGCTATTGGCTCGAGAACATGCTGGTGTATCACGGCTTCAGCGTCGCAGAAGTCTGCGCCGCCACCGGCCTGTCCGCCGCGGAAGTTATGGCAGCGGCGGAAAAGTTTCACCTGAACGGTCGCCAGCCGCCGTCGCGCCGGCCGGGCGAGCCGCTGCGAGTGCTGCCCTATCCGGGTGGACGCCATCCGCGCATCGGATTTCTCGAAGGCGCCATCAACCCGCAACGCGAGACCAAGGTGAGTATATTTCTGCCCTGGGACGAATCCAGCTACGTGGTGGCGGATGTACCGGAAGCGGTGTTCTCGAATCTCGGCCTCACCTATCTGGCGCACACCCACATCCCGACCATCTGGGACAAACAAAACCTCACGCTGCCCCGCGAGGAATGGCGGCGCAAATCCCGGGGCGTTCTGGAAATGAAACGCACGCTCCCCAACCGCATCAGTTTCGGCACCCGGGTCGTGCCGCAAATTGACGGCGTTTGCTTTGACCTGTGGCTCAAAAACGGCACGACCGAAACCCTCACCGGCTTGCGCGTCCAAAACTGCATCCTGCTCAAGGCCGCCCCGGAATTCAACGCGCTCACCAATGCCAACAAGGTCATCACCAAACCCTACGCCGCCGTGCAGTCGGAAGACGGCCGGCGCTGGATGATCACCGCCTTTGAGCCGTCCGACAACCTGTGGGCCGGCTGGCGCGTTCCGTGCGTCCACGCGGACCCGAAATTCCCCGACTGCGCGCCCGGCCGGACCGTCCGCGTCCGGGGCTGGCTCTCTTTCTACGAGGGAACGGACATTCAGGCCGAGTTTGAACGCCTCAACCAGATTGGCTGGCGCGAGCAGTCCGGAACGAAAAAACACCGAAACTAGAGGCCGGACGCCTCACTTCTGAATCACCATTTCGTCGCGCAAGTTCCCGTTGATGTCGAACGCGCGATACTCCAGGCGGCGGTCGTTTAGCTGGATCGCTTGATACGTGGCGACGTTGGTCCGGCCGACCTCGGTGTAATCGTGCGGGAGTTGGGGATAGGATTTCGTGCCGGAAACCGAAATCACATAGACCGTTCCTTCCTGCGGCGTCGCGACGCGTTGACCCGCCCGGAGCGGGAACGTGCGCAGGTAGGAATGGTCGTGGCCCTGCAGCGCCAGGTCCACGTGGTATTTGTCGAAGAGCGGCGTCCAGGCGGCGCGCACGTCGGCATTGTCCTGGTTGCCGCCGGCATAATACGCGGGGTGGTGATACGCGACAAACTTCCAGACCGCCCGGGAGCGCGACAGGATTCGTTCGAGCCATTTCGTTTGGGAACGCGGGTCGAGATTGGAATCAAGACCCACGAACAGGGCGTTGCCGTATGCCCACGACCAGGCGCGACCGGGCGGCACGCCGCGCGGACCGTTGGCCGGCAGGGTGAATTGTTTCAGGTAAAGCTCCGGCTCGCGGCCCTGGCATTCGTGGTTGCCGATCACCGGCATCAATGGGCGGCGGTCAAACACCCCGACGGCGTTGTGAAAGAAACTGTCCCAGTCGTTTCGTTCCGCGCCGCGATTCACCAGGTCGCCAGCCATGACAGTGAACGCGGCATCGGGTTGGGCGCGAAACGCGTTGTGCAGCAGCACGCCCCAGCGGTCCAGACCGTTTTGCGCGTCGCCCAGATACAGAAACGAAAACGGCGGCGTTCCGGCAGGCGCGGTGGTGAATTCCGCCGGCGCACTCCACCCATCGGCGGTGCCGTTGCCGACCGCATAAACATAGGTCGTGCCCGGCGCGAGGCCGCGCAACGTGGCGGTGTGCCGATGGACCACCGGGTCGTTGAGCAGCGTGGGAGTTTTCAGCCGGAGACTCCCGGCGGCCACGCGCGACGGCTTTTTTGCCGGATCGGCATCCCGGGCGTGAAAGCGCACGTAACCGGACCGGACCGCCGTGCTGGTGCGCCATTGGATGGTTTGCGTCGTGCGCGGGTCGGCGCTCCAGGTCAACACCACCTGGTCGGGCCGCGTCGAGGCGGGATACTGCGTGAAACGGAACAGGCCGATAATTTGCGCGTCCTCCTCGCGGTCGGTGTCGGGGCGAATGAGGATCTGCCCCTGCAATTCAGGCGGAACGTCGCCCAGCACATCCGGCTGGTCCACGTACGGTTCGACGCCGGCGCGACATTCCGCGAGCCGGAGGTTCGTGGGGTGCAGGTCGGTGACTTTGATTTTGTCCGCGGGATTCAGCGGCGCGAGAGTCACGAGATAGTGGTTGCCGCCGCCGCTCAACGCGTGGACCCCCAGGCCGATGGCGCCGGCAGGGAAATCCTTTTGCCACACATCGTGAACCCCCTTGCCTTCCCGGAGCGTGAGGGACGTGGGCGCAAAGCCGCGTTCGCGCAACCAAAACGGCTGATCGCCGAGCCGCATGTCCCGCAGGATGGACACGCGCACCGGCACATTAACCCGGAACGTGAGATGGTCTTCGCCGAGGATTTTCCGTTCCCGCGGCGTCAGGAAGGTTTCGAGTTGCGCGGGCGTGAGGCGGGCGAGGTCGTTCGTGCCAAGTTCGCGGGTGAGGCGGGCGACGACGTTGGCGACGGTGTCGCGAATCGCGCGGTTCGCGAACGCCTCCGCACAGCAAGGTTGCGTTGCGACCAGGCACAAAATGATCCCGACCACACCCGCCAGCGCGGCGAGCCGCGATGAAAAACGCGGCGACACAAACACGGATGGCAACGGTTGAACCAGGGGCAACACGCGGGCAGCATACCGTGCGTTGCGGTTTTGCTTGTTCAATCAAGTCCAGTGGACATTCTTGGAAGCCAGACGAACGGCGGCCTGCCTCATAATGATGCGTTGCCCGATGATGAACCAACCGCCAATCCTGAAGAATCCATGCACAAGTCAACTCACCTGATTTGGGTGTCGCTGATAATGATGATGACGACGCGGGTCGCAACGTGTGGCGCGGACGGGCGCTCCCTGGCGGAGCGCCTGGGTTACCGGGCCACGGACAAGATTCTGATCGTAAACGGCGATGACGCCGGCATGTGTCACGCCGCCAACGTGGCGACGATTGAATGTCTGGAAAAGGGGTTGATGCGTAGCGCGACACTGATGACGCCGTGCCCGTGGTTTCTCGAAATGGCCGCGTACGCGAAGGAGCATCCGGAAAAGGACTTTGGCGTTCATCTCTGCCACACGTCGGAATGGGGCAAGTATCGTTGGGGACCGGTGGCGAGCCGCGAGGAGGTGAAAGGGCTGGTGGATCCGTCGGGATACCTCTGGAAAAAAGTGGAGGAGGTTTATTTCCACGCCACCCCGGAGCAGGCGCTCATCGAGGGTCGCGCCCAGATTCGCCGCGCGTTGTCCAACGGCGTGGACGTCACCCATCTCGATTCGCACATGGGCACGCTGCAATTGCATCCGGAGTACGTGAAGGTTTACCTGCAACTCGCGGTGGAGTTCAACCTGCCGGTGCGCATGGCGTCGCAGTCCACGCTGGCGGGTTACGGGCAAGAGGCGATGCGGGATCAGTTCGCCGCCAAAGGCATCATCTTCCCCGACTATTTTGTTTACGAGGAGTTGAAACAGGAGCGGGAAAACGTCAAACAGTTCTGGCTCGGGATCGTAAAGAATCTCAAGCCCGGGGTGACCGAACTCTACATCCACGCCGCCCTGCCGACCGACGAGCTGAAGGCCATCACCGCGTCGTGGCCCACGCGGTCACAGGAATACGAAGTGTTTGCGCAGGACGAAGACATGAAGAAACTGGTGGCCGACCAGAAGATCATCCTCATCGGCTACCGGCCCTTGCGCGACTTGCAGCGGAAGGAGCAAAGCGCCGGGAAATGACAGCCTCCACCGGCTACGGAAAAAGATGAAATCGCTTTCCCTCGTCGTCGCGTTGCTGGGCCTGCTGATCGGCACGGCCGCCGCGGCGGACTTTCAACCGGCCCGGCAGGAATTCCGGCAGGAAATCGCCCGGCACTTTACCCGCACCCAGAACGCCCCGACCGGGCCGGTGCAACTGGTGGAATGTCCGCCCGACGGAGCGTGCCGGATTCTGGTCGCGGGCGAGTGGCAGGAATTCCGCGACGACCGGTGGCAATCAGTCCCCGCTCTGAAACAACGTGATGCGGGCCGTTTGGTTTTCGCCGTAAGTTCCGGCGCCCCGATCGAAGCTCCGATGCCGTGGCGTGAAGTGCGGCAGATCTTGCGCGCGGGAAAGACCAACTGGTTGCTCACGGCGCAGGTGTGCCTTGCAACGGTTGAGGGCGGCAGAAGCTCCCGGATCAACCTGCCGGAAGGTGCGGCGGCCCGGCAAATCGCGCTCTCGCCGGATGGCATTCCGCACGTGGCGTCGAGTCGCGGATTGTTGCGTCGGACCGCGGACGGCTGGCAGCCGTTGGAAATCGTTGATTCTGTGGGGCGCGTGTGGGCCTCCCGCGAGGTGCTGGGCGTCGCGTTCGATTCGGCGGGGCAATTGTGGTTTGCAACTAAGGCCGGCGTTGGCTGTCAGATCAAAGACGGCTGGAAGTTTTACGAGGGCAAGGACGGGCTGCCGTGGAATGACTTCACCGGCATCACCGCCGGGGCAGACGGCGAGGTGTGGTTCACGACACATCTCGGTGTGATCCGGTTCGACGGCCGCGAGTGGCATTACCGGCAGGGCCGGCGCTGGCTGACCGACGACGATGTGTTGCAAGTTGCCATTGATCGCCAGGGCACGGCGTGGTTGGGCACGGCGGCGGGAATCAGTTGCCTCGAGCGCCAACCGATGACGCTCGCGGCGAAGGCGGAGTTTTACGAACAGGAGATTGAGCGCTACATCAAACGCACGCCGTTCGGTTACGTGGCCGAACCGCCGTTGCGCACGCCGGGCGACAAGTCCACCGCCGAGCCGCGCGACATTGACAACGACGGTCTCTGGACCGCGATGTACGGCGCGGGCGAGTGTTTCGCCTATGGCGCGACGAAGGATGCCCGGGCGCTGGCGCGGGCCAAACAGGCGTTCGAGGCGCTGCGGTTTCTGCAAAAGGTCACGCAGGGTTGCGCGCACGAGCCCCCGAAAGGTTTTGTCGCGCGCTCGATCCGGCCCGTCGCAGGGCCCGACCCGAACATTGGCCAGCCCGAACGCGACCGGGCGCAACAACGCCGCGAGCCGTTGTGGAAAATTCTCGAGCCCCGCTGGCCCAAAAGCGCCGATGGCCAGTGGTATTGGAAGGCGGACACCAGCAGCGATGAACTCGACGGCCACTTCTTTTTTTACCCGCTCTATTACGACCTGTGCGCGACCAACGATGCGGAGCGCGCGCGCGTCCGGGAAGTGGTGCGCGACCTCGCGGACCATTTGCTCACACACCGGTACGTGCTGATAGACCACGACGGCAAGCCGACGCGCTGGGGCATTTTCGACCCGCCGCACCTCAACCGCGACCCGCATTGGTGGCCGGAACGCGGTCTCAATTCGCTCAGCCTGTTGAGCTACCTCGCCGTCGCCGCGCACGTGACGGGCGAGGCGAAGTATTCGGCGGCGTCGCGGGAATTGATCGAGCAACACGGTTACGCGCACAACGCCATGTATCCCAAGCTCCAGGCCGGCGCCGGCTCGGGCAACCAGTCGGACGACGAAATGGCGTTCATGGCTTACTACAGCCTGCTGCGCTGTTCCACTGATGAAGAGTTGAAAAGCATGATCCGCTTTTCGTTCTTCTGTTACTGGCAAAACGAAGCGCCGGAGCTGAATCCATTCTTCAACTTCGCGTACGCATCGCAAAACCTGGCTTCCACGGCGTCCACGCAGCATCGGCGTTTTTCCCTCCAGCCCAAATCCGGCTGGGTTGAGGACAGCATGGCCACGTTGTATGGCCTGCCGCTGGACCGGTTGAATTGGGCGCATCGCAACAGCCATCGGCTCGATGTGGTTTTCCTGCCGTCGTCGCGCTCGATTGACCCGGCCAGTCCCGACGAACCGCGAACCCGCGGGCATCGCGTCAACGGCAAGGTGCTGCCGGTCGAAAATCGCTTCTTCACGCAGTGGAACACCGACCCGTGGCGGTTGGATTATCGGGGCGAGGGAAATGTGTTGGGCGCCGGCACGGTTTTTCTGCTGCCATACTACATGGGATTATATCATGGATACATTCAGAAACCCGAGGCCGGGCAATGATGCTGTAACCGGAGCCGAACAAGTAAACATCCCAACGATCATGAAAATCGGGCGCAACTCGACACCGCCACCAAACTCCCTCTCCGCCACGCAGTGGAGGAGAGGGAGTTGTTTACGGTGGTGGTGTCAAGTTGCGCCCATGAAAATCTTCCTCTCAGTTCTTTTTTTTGTGGTCTTCGCGTTCAACGCCGTGGCGGATTTTCGCGCGGCAATTGCCGTGCGGGTCGTGACGCCCGACCCGCTACTCCCGGTGTCCGGCGGTGTGGGCGGGAGCAACCCGGTGACGCAGAAGGCAGGCGAGTTGACCGTGCGGGCGCTCGTCTTCGAGGCGAACCAGACGCGCCTCGCAATCGTGAGCGCGGATTTTCTCGGCTTTCCGGCATTGCTGGGAGATCGGGTTCGCGCCGCGGTGAAAGGTATTCCGCCGGAGAACATCCTGATTGGGGCCACGCACACCCACAGCGCGCCGGATTGCTACGGCTTTCCCGACGGCAAAGGCGGCACGGCGAGTGATCCGAAGTATCTGCAAACCGTTTGCGCACGAATGGCCGAAGCGATCAACGAAGCAGTGGCGAAGTTGCAGCCGGCGCAACTCAAGATCGCGACCGGGGAGGCCAAAGGAAAAATCGCCTACAATTATTACGCCGAGCAACTGTACGACCCGCGTTGCAATGTCCTGCAGGCCTTGGACGCCACCGGCAAGCCCATCGCCACGCTGGTCAATTACGCGATTCATCCCGAAATCATCGGCAGCAAGGCGGGGATTTGCAGCCCCGACCTGATCGGGCCGCTCTACGACCGGGTCGCGGCGAAGGGCGGAGGCACGGGAATTTTCATGAACAGCGCCCAGGGCGGCATGGTGACCGCCGACAATCGTTTGCCGCCGGGCGGCGAAGCGCGAACGTGGGACGAATGCGTCCGCATCGGCGGACTGCTGGCGGATGAGGCGTTGCGCATTGTCCAAGACGCGCCGGTCCAGGTTGCGCCGGACATTTTCTGCGCCGCGCGCACCGTGACGTTCCCGGTGGAGACACCGTTGATGCGCGAGCTGCTGAAACACCTGCCGGCAACCGCGAACACAAGCACGAACGAAGTGACCACCCGGATCAACCTGGTCAATCTGGGCAACGCGCAGATCCTGACCATTCCCGGTGAAGCGCTGCCGAACATCGGTTTTTATCTGAAACGCAAGATGCGCGGCCAGTTTAACTTTCTCTTCGGCCTGACCAATGATGCCTACGGTTACATCCTCACGAAGGAGGACTTTGACAGTTTTCGGCGGTACGCCTACATCACGCGGACCAGCCTGGGTGAACGGACCGGTGAAATACTTGTCAGCGAAGCCTTGAGATTGATTCCCGACAGCCCGCGGCCCGGTTCGGGACTCTGACCGAACGCATGTTGAATACGAACGAATCAAGCCGCAGAACCTGGCCCGGGCGCCGGATGTTTGCGCGAGGGTTTCTGAGTATTGGCCCGGTTCGGGAGGACCGCCGCTCCAGGTCGGCATCGGGCTTGTTCAGGCGCACATTGGAATGGCACACCGCAACTCCGCCGCCCCTTCCAAGACCCAAGTCAGCCGTGTTTGAAATCGTCCACAAGACTAAAGCGAAAGCCAAGCAGCCGGTAGTTCGCTAATCATTTATTATGATTTCAATGTTGACCCGGCTTGCAAGTTCGAAGGCCGCCAACAGTGGCATCGAAGCTCAGTGAACCAGAACATGAACAGTCAACGTGCCAGTGAAGTTTGCCGGAGGGGGCCAAACGCGAAGCGGAGCACAGGTTTCACCCTCATCGAGTTGCTGGTGGTCATCGCGAT
Organism: uncultured Bifidobacteriaceae bacterium; assembly: GCA_964458575.1. Taxonomy (GTDB): domain Bacteria; phylum Verrucomicrobiota; class Verrucomicrobiia; order Limisphaerales; family JADLHS01; genus CAYWMD01. The sequence goes on from CAYWMD010000052.1 coordinate 12,510, forward strand.
TATCGCCATTTTGGCGGCGATGCTGCTGCCCGTACTGTCCAAGGCCAAGGCGAAGGCCCACCAGATTTCCTGCTTGAACAACCTCCGTCAGGTCGGGATGGCGGTGGTGCTGTACACGGGCGATTTCAACGAGACCTTCCCCCCCAACTTCGGCAGCGGGGATCCCGGCTATCCGGCCACGCCCGGAAGCTGGGTGGAGGGCAAAATGAGTGTGACGGAAAGTGCCCCGGACAACACCGATAAAACCAAGCTGATCAACACCCCGATGGGGCCGTACACCAAGAACTTGGAAATTTATCACTGCCCCTCGGATCCCTACATGGGCGTGATGTTCGGGGGGGGCAGGATCCCGCGGGTGCGGTCCATTTCCATGAACGCCTTTATCGAAGGGGAAGCTTACAAAAGCACGGGTGCCGCCGGTTCAGCGTGGTATGACCAATACCGCAAATACGTCAAAACCAGCGACGTGGTCGATCCGCGCCCCGCCAACCTTTGGATGATCATTGACGAGCATCCGGACAGCATCAATGACGGTTGGTTTATCAATAACCCAGCCGCTTCCGGGTGGATTGATCTGCCCGGGAGCATGCATAACGGGGGTTGCGGGCTGAACTTCTCCGACGGGCACAGTGAATTGAAGCAATGGAAGGATGCGCAAACGAAGCGAGCTCTTTTGAAGAAAGATTTTGATGGGGTGGACGTCCCCAACGGTCAGGACCCCAAATGGCTTTTCGAACGCTCGACCAGCCTCCGATGATTGTCAGTTGAATTTGTGTTTCACATGAAACCTTTGCCGAGAGTGCGACTGATTGGGCGGCGGGGTCGTCCTTTGTGCAAATGACATGACGAGCGGTGCCGACCCTATGCCATTTTTTATCGTGCGGCACCAAGACCAGAAACCAGCTTTCAAGCGTGGTGGCCTCTTTCGTTGAGAGGTGATCAGGCCTGATCAACCAGTAAACAACCAAAAACCCGGACAAACACATGAAAAAACCCAGACTCAAACAACTGCTGCTGGCTTCCCTGGCCGCGGTGGGCATGATCGCCTCGGCGCCGGCCGCGACGATCACTGTTAACACCACGAATAACACGGACTTCAGCGCAGGTGTGACCAACCTCTACCTCGCGATTTCGCTCGCCAATACCAATGGGGAAAGCGCGAACACCATCAACTTCGCCATCCCCGGCGACGGCCCGCACTACATCATCACCCCCATCGCCAGTGCCTCCGGTGGCGCACTGGATATGAATGGCGGTTATCCGATGATCACCAATCACAACCTGACGATAGACGGTTACAGTCAGGCGGGCGCGGTGGCCAACACCAATACCATCTTGGGCAGCAACACGGCGGTGCTGAAAATTGTGATTGATTCCCGCCAGGCCCGCTACGTTGGTCAGACCGATGGCACCCACCCGTTCGAGGTGGGGGGCACCTGCATGAATTACAGCCTCCTCACCGGCGCTACCTTCGTATCGAACCAGCAAGGTTACGGCACGACCACCGCCTCCCAGATCGGCATCATGAGTGCCACCAACGTTACGATCAAGGGTCTCTGCTTCCTTTTGGACTGGTATCCGGGCTTTAATGGCATTACCCTCAACTCCATCTCGATGGCGGCGGCCCCCACCAACGTGGTGGGCGGTGTCTATACCGGGCCCTTCACGACCAGCATCATCTCGCCGAACTTCGGCATGCACATTTCCGGCTGTTGGTTCAACCTGATGCCCGACGGCGTGACGGTGGTGGACGGTGGCAATATCGCCGTGGCCGCGCAGTGGCATCGTTTCAGCGGCGGCAACCCCGTCGGCCAGTGGCTGCCGGGCAACAACACCGTGGGCGTGGCCAAAAACAGCGCCAATCCCCGCGCGGAGTTCAACATCTTCATGAGTTATCTGAACCAGATGAGCATTGACGGCTGGAACAATCGCGTCGCGGGTAATTTCTGCAATGTCTTCCCCGACGGTTTGACCCAGTATATGCCGGATCCGCAAAGACTGGCCACCGCCACCTATGTCCCCACCGCATCTTTCATCGGCAGCATCCATAGCGGGTATCAGACGTACGGCACGGACGGCGACGGCGTCAACGATGCCGAGGAACGGAATATCTTCGGTGGCTTGAACCGTTTGAGCGCCATCGCCAGCGCGGCCATCAACCACCAGCAGGGTGTCTATAACAGCAAAGTGTCGGGCAACTACTTTGGCGTGGGCATTGACGGTGTGACGCGCTTCACCAACTGGTGCTCCTTCTTGCGCTACAGCGACCGTCCGCTTCCGGCCACCAATGTTATTGTGGGAACGGACTTCGACGGCATGAGCGACAGCCTCGAAGGGAACGTCATTTACAACAACTGGCCCATGGATTTCTGGTACACCGATACGGTCAATAACCCGGTGTTGAATGCCCAAGGGCAGGTGCAATGGAACACACCCGGAGCGGTGCCGGAAACCTTCAACCCGGATGCGCTGGGATCCCGGAATACGATCGCCTGGCGCGGTAATAAAATGGTGAACACCGGGCCGCTGTTCAGCCCGGTTTACACGGCGCCGAACCGCAATGCGTCCAGTGGGTATTACGATTGGACCTGTGTGCTCTTCTCGATCAATGGCGGTTCCGGGGCCTACGAACCCCAAATCGTTGGCCCCATGGGCACCGGTGGCCTCGCCTCCATTCCCAACGACCCCGGTAATGGTCTGTACAATTCAACCAACTACAACACCGTCCTGGATGCCAGCAGCACGACCCGCCGGTTGAAAGGCACCTTCAAGCCCGGGGCTGATTCGGGCGCGGGCAACCGCTGGACCAATTACCTCATGGATGTTTACATTCCCAACAATGAGGCGCTGACCAACGGCTTGAAATTCCAGACGCTCACCAACACCATGCCGGCGGGCTGGGTCGTGGGCGAAATCTGCGTGGCTTCCAACATCCTGGTGGATGCTGCGGATGACTTGGACACGGCAACGAACGCCTTCAACGTGGACATCACCCGATTCAACATTCCGGCCGGCACCAAGCTGACTGCTGTCGTCAACTACAGCAAGGTTGCCCTCAGCAATTTGACGCAGGCCACGAAGAACGGTCTGCAAACCGCCCGGTTCGCCGAGCCGGTCAGCATCTCCGCGGCCCCGAACATCACCATCACTGCCATCGTCAACAACGGTGATGGCACGATCACCATCAGTTGGACCGGGGGTGATCCGGTTTACGTGGTGGAGAAATCAGCGGACGTTGCGGCCGCAGTTTGGACGACAGCCACAACTACGTCCTCAACCTCAGCCACGTTGCCGATCGATGCGGCTTACACGTTCTTCCGCGTGAGGTAATGGTAGTATGAGCAATTGGTCGTAGTTTGATTCAATGGCCAGCCAGACAACCCTCGGTTGTCTGGCTGGCCGGTTTGTCTTCCAACATGAACCCCAATCCTTGCCGACTTTCGCGATGGCAGCATCGTCCGGGTGACACTGGATTTGCGGCCGAGTGCCGCCTTCCGGCGACCGCGATGTGTTACGTCAGGTCGGCAAGGATCGGGGCTCCGCCCCCCGCCTAGAGATCCATGAACCATATCCCCAACGAACCGCCCGTGACCGCACGAAGCCGTCAGCGAGCCTTCACACTTATCGAGTTACTTGTCGTCATTGCCATCATCGCCATCCTGGCCGCCATGCTGCTGCCGGCGCTGGCGAAGGCCAAAGAAAAGGCCCATCGTACGGCCTGCATAAACAACCAGAAGCAGATCCTGCTGGCGGAGCAATTGTACCTGAGTGACAGCAACGACAAGCTCGCGCCGCCCAACACTGGCGGCGACACGAGCATCATCAGCCCCATGTTGCCGCCGGGCTGGTTGTACCAACCCGGGCAGGTCAACCCCGGCATCCCCGGCCCCAACCAGACCAACGGCCCCTCCAAGGGACTGTTCTATCCCTACCTGAACAATTGGGTCACGTACATGTGTCCGATTCACCGGACCAACACCGCGGTTTGGAGAGGCAGCAACATCAAGTTCACCAGTTACTTGATGAGTTCCTTCGTGGGCTTGGATGGCAACAAGGCCAGCACCGCGGTCCACGGCAAGACCTTCAGCGCTTCCAGATTTTCGGCCAACAGCATGATCATTTGGGAGACGTCGGCGGAGGAGACGTTTGATATGAAATACTTCAATGACGGGGGTAGCACACCGGACGAGGGGCTTACCCGCCGGCATGGCGACGGGGCGCTCATGGGTATTCTCGACGGTCACGTCGAATTCATCAAATGGCCCAATCATCAGAAACTGTTGAACGATCCCAACAAGAACGTGCTGTGGTGTTATCCGGACACGGATAATGGACGGTAAGCCGGGATTCAAAATCCGGACCGCTGGGGCGAACGTCTTTCCACAAGCCGGCCGGGAATCGTTGCCGACGGAGGGGGGCTTGGTTCAAGCGTTGGAACGTTGCAGGCTATGGCCGGGATTCCGCTTCGGCCCGGAGCGCTTTCGAAAGATGGTTGGCGAAACGCCGGTGTAGCGCCCAAAGACGGTGCTGAAATACTGTCCGGAACTGAAGCCGGTGGCCATGGCGATGTCCGTCACGGAAAAATTGGTTTCCCGGAGTTGCTCCTTGGCTTTGTCAATCCGCAGCCGTTGCAGGTAATCATTGGGCGTGAGACCGGTTTGCGTCTTGAACATGTCGAACATCCGGGCGCGGCTGAAACCCACATGCCGCACCAAGTCGGCCATGCTGACCTGCTCGTGCAGTCGCTGGCGGAGATAGGCGATGGCCGCCGCGACGAACTCCTTCGGCTCAGTGGGCGGCACCAGTATCTGGCGCATGGTCTCCACCAGCACGGCGCAGATAAGGCTGCGCAATGCGATCCCGGCCTCCGCCGGGTGCGGGTTGTTTGGGAAGTTTCCGGTTTCCTCCATCAATCGCCGCACCAGCCAGCGCAAGGCCGGGTTGAACGGGTGCACCCGCCGGCTCGCGCGCTCCAGCGCCGAACGCAGTCGCTTCGCGTCCGCCATCGTGAAGGTGTTGTTCTTCCACGCCGCCGCCGGCAGGGCGTTCAGCGCGATCCCGCAAATCGTCGAAGGCGAGCGCACATCGTGCAGCCCGTGGTGCATGCAGCCCGGCGGCACCACCAGAAAATGCCCGCCGTGCAGTTCCACCGAGCCCTGGCCAGAGAACTCGTACATGGTGGCGCCTTCATCCAGATAAAGCATCTCGAAGCCGTCATGTGAATGCCAGGTGACCCGGCTGGCTTTGTGGCTTTGCACCCGGCTGACGTGGGTCAGCATCGGCAGGTTGATGTGACTTCCCAGAATCGTTACCGACTTCTCTTTCATGCCCAAGAAACTGTGCGTTGCATCCAGACCGGTTCCCCCCAACGGGTCCCCGAAGACCGTGTGAGATTATGGCTAGTTCGGTGTCCTGTCCATCCCTGATTGTACGGTGAAACGGCTGTCATTTGGCCTGAATTGACGCTGTTTTTGCGGCCGGCTGGCACGATGGGTCAGGTTCAAAATTGTCCAATGGACGATATCGAAAGACGACGTGATGCGCTGCTTCTAAGGTCCTGAAAGCTGAAAAACGACTTAGCCTTCAGTGCAGAAACGACGTCGTCACCAGGCTGAGTGAACGATTTACGACTAGGTTCCCAAGGTGGGACAAGGCGGATTGTATGGCCGCCTTGTCCCACCCCTTTTCGTAAAATTTGTCCGGCAGAAGTTGTGCGCAACGCCATTGCGGAAGCCGCGGACAAACGATAGTTTTTTGCTCGACGGTGCGCTGATGGAGACCGATTCCAAGTCGCCCATTTCGGATTTGTGGTCGCGCGGCCTGATGGCCGCTGTGATTCTATGCCTGTTCGCCGCCCGGGTCGTCGCCGGTCCTCCCAATGTGGTGTTTATTCTCGCGGACGATCTGGGCGCGAATGACCTGGCGTGTTACGGGTCGGACCTTCACGAGACGCCCCGCATTGACCGACTTGCCCGCGAAGGCGTCCGCTTCACCCAGGCGTACGCCATGTCGGTATGTTCGCCGACCCGCGCCTCCCTGCTCACCGGGAAACACGCCGCCCGCCTGCACATCACCACCTGGCGCGAGGCGGCAGCAAGTCCGACGCAGGACAAACCTTTGCTTCCGGCCGCTGCGATCACGGATCTGCCGCACTCGGAGAAAACGGTTGCCGAGTTTCTCAAGGGCGCCGGCTACCTGACCTTCCACGTCGGCAAATGGCACGTCGGTGATGCCGGGCACTCGCCGGAGACGATGGGTTTCGACCTCAACCTCGGCGGCACGCATTGGGGCGCACCCACGACGTACTTTCATCCCTTCAGCGGCCCGAGCGGAAGCTCCGGCGAATTCCGCTACGTCCCCGGTCTCGGGCTCGGCAAACCGGGGGACTACCTGACGGACCGGCTGACCGACGAGGCACTGAAGCTGATTGACGAATCCGGCGATCGCCCGTTCTTTCTCAATCTCTGGCAGCATGCGCCGCACACCCCGATCGAGGCCAAAGCGGAGGCGGTGAAACATTTCGAGCGCAAAATCAAGGCCGGGCGGCATCACCAAAACGCCACCTACGCCGCCATGATCCAGTCGCTGGATGAAAACGTCGGTCGCATTCTGGATCGAATTCAGGAGCGCGGTTTGACGGATCGAACGCTGGTGATTTTTGCCTCGGACAATGGCGGCTATACCAACCCGTTCCGCGGCGGCAAGCCGCCCACCGACAACTGGCCGCTGCGTTCCGGCAAAGGTTCGCTCTACGAAGGCGGCATTCGCGTACCGCTGATCGTTCGCTTGCCAGGCGTCACGCCTGCCGGAACGACTTGCGATGTGCCGGTCACCTGCGCGGATTTTCTGCCCACAATCCTGGAAATCTGCGGCGAAAATCCGCAGCGCACCGGCAAGATTGACGGTCTCAGCCTTCTGCCGCTCCTGAAAAATCCCCGCGCCCCGTTTGCGCGCCGGGACCTGTTCTTCCACTACCCGCATTACTACTTCAACACCACGCCAGTCAGCGCCGTCCGCAGCGGCGACTGGAAACTGCTCGAGTATTTCGAGGACGGCCACGTCGAGCTTTTCAATCTGCAGGACGACCCCGGGGAACAGACCGATCTGGCGGCCCGCCAACCAGAGCGTGCGGCCCAACTGCGCGAACGTCTGCATGCGTGGTGGAAGGAAACCGATGCCCAACTGCCGCAAAAGAATCCGGCCTTCCGCTCCGGCAAGTTCAATGGCGGTCGTTGAATCCGCTTCATCGAAGCGTGGACCAAAAACCTGGAACCAAAAAACGGACCTTTCGCCGGATCGTATTGCGCGTGGGTGGCGGCGTGGTTCTGCTCCTCCTGCTGGCGCTGCTGTTCTGGTTTCGCGGCGCGCTTTACGACCGGTTCGTCCGTTTCCCGCGCGAGGAAGCGGCGTGGCAGGCTCTCCGCGCCCAGCGGCAGCCGGTGACGGACAATGCCGACTGGAGCGAATACCGCGGCATCCTGCACAATCACTCCCACCTCTCGCACGACAGCGAAGTTCCGTTCGAGGAAATTCTGCGCGTGCTCAAAGTCACCAACCTTGACTTCATCTGCCTGAGCGACCATCCCACCGCCGGCCGGGCGGACTTCAGTTCGCAGTGGCGTGGTGTCCATGACGGCAAGCTGTTCATCCCCGGTTTCGAGATGCGCGACGGGCTCATGCCGATCGGGGTGGCGTCCCACGTCATCCTCAGCAATCAGACCCCCACGGCGGCACTCGCGCGTGACGTCGTCGCGAATGGCGGCGTCCTGTTCTTCGCGCACCCCGAGAACCCGCGCGAGTGGGATTTGCCGGAACTGACCGGCATGGAAATTTACAACCTGCACACGGACTTCAAACGCCAGCCAGGCCTGCTCGCATTGTTGCCTGAGCTGTTGTTGAATCTGCGCCGCCATCCCGACCAGCTCTATCAGCGGATGTTTCAGCGGCCCGCCGAGTTCCTCCAGCGTTGGGACGAGCTGAACCGCACCCGCCACATCACGGGCGTGGCGGCGAACGACTGCCACCAAAACGTTGGCTTCCGGGGCTTCTGCACGACCAACGGCACGCTGCGCATCGAGGACACCAGCCCGAAGCGGCTCAAGGAATTCAAACTAAACTCGCTGACGCGACCGCTCGCCCGTCTCCTTTTCGGACCGCTCACACCGGGTCGAAAACTGTTTCACGTGCAACTCGATCCTTACGAACGGTCGGCGCGCTTAGTGAACATCCACCTGCTGGCGCATGAACTGAACGAATCCGCCGCGCTCGATGCCCTCCGCGCCGGCCGTGTGTTTGTCGGTTTCAACATGATCGCCGACAGTTCCGGCTTTCGCTGGCTCGCAACCGGCTCGACCAACCGGGTTGTGATGGGCGAAACGTTGGCTTTTTCTTCCGACACAAAGCTTCACGCCCGGTCGCCCCTGCCCTGCCGTTTTACCATCGTTAAAAATGGCCACGGCGCGTTTCAGCAGGAAGGTCGCACGTTGGATTGGTCGCCGCCGGGGCCGGGCAAATACCGCGTCGAGGCGGAACTGAAGGTGCGCGGCGAGTGGGTGCCCTGGGTTTACGTGAACCCGATTGAACTGCGTTGATACGGGTGGCTCACAGTGATTTGGCCACGCGCCGGAAGTGATAGCCGAGAATGGCGAGTTCAATCGCGTGCGGGAACTGGCGCGGTCGCTTGATCAATGTGCTCCAGAAGAACCGCCAATAGCTGACCCGTCCGCGATGCCAGACGCCCAACACCCAGAATGACTTCAGGAACGCGATCAGGTCCGCCCGCGACAGGCGCAGTTTGGGCCCGCGCGGCCGATGATTCTGGAGAAACATCCGGATGCGCTGGTAATAGTTCCGCGGCTCGTAAAGCTTCTTCATCAACTCACGATAGCCCGACACCAGAAATTCCTTGTTCAAGCGGGGCTCGAAGTTCAAGACCGCGTCCGTGTTGTTGCCGCTCGCTTCGGACGCCAGCCGTCCCTCGCGCTTGAGCCGCTGCCAGAGCCGCGTCTGCGGCAGCGCGGTCAGCAAACCCACCATCGCCGTCGCCACACCGGAGCGTTGAATGAACTCGAACTGCCGCTTGAAGATGTCGTCCTCGTCGTTGTCGAACCCCACGATGAACCCGCCCATGACCTCCATCCCGGCGCGTTGCAGGGTTTGCACAGCGGCCACGAGATCACCTCGGTTCTGACGTTTGCGACATTCCTCAAGCGACGCCGCGGACGGCGTTTCGATGCCCACGAACACCTTCTTGAATCCCGCCGCCACCATGAGCGCGCACAGTTCCGGGTCATCCGCGAGATTGACCGATGCCTCCGTGAGGAAGCCCATGTGCGCGCGGGTTCGCTGCCGCCACTCGATGAGCGCCCGCAGCAGCGCCTTCGTCCGCCGCCGGTCGCCGATGAAATTGTCGTCCACGATGAACACCATGTCCTTCCACCCGCGCACGCGCAGCGATTCCAGCTCGGCGAGCAACTGCTCGGTGGTTTTCGTGCGCGGCACACGGCCGTTCATCACGATGATGTCGCAAAACTCGCAATCGAACGGGCAGCCGCGCGAAAATTGCACCGCCATGGTCACGTAGTTGCGCAGGTTGATGAGGTCCCAGCGCGGGATCGGCGCTTGCGTGAGCGCCGGCCAATGGGTCGCGCGATAAACCGGCTGCAATTGACCGGCGCGCAGGTCGGCAACCAGTTGCGGCATGAGTTCCTCCGCCTCGCCCAGGACGAAATGCTTGATCTGCGGAAAGGTCTCGTGGCCGGTCGTGAACAGCGGCCCGCCGGCGATGACGGTTTTCCCAAGCCGGTCGCACTGTTTGACAATCTCCGCCACCGACTCGCGGTGAACGATCATCGCGCCGATCATCACGTAATCGGCCCGGCGCAAATCCTCGTCACGCAACCGCTCCACGTTCAGGTCCACGAGCTTGAGCGCCCAGTCGCGCGGGAGCATGGCGGCGACGGTGAGCAATCCCAGCGGTGGAATGGACGCTTTCTTGGCAACGAACCGCAACGCATGTTTAAAACTCCAAAACGTGTCCGGCGTCCGCGGACTGATCAAAAGAATGTTCATTTCAAAAGCAGCCGATTGGGTGGCCAAGGTTTGCCAGCACACCAGCATCCATGCCGTCCCGAATCAAGGTAGAGCCTATCAGCCATCGCGCAACATGCTTCTGCTTCCGTCCAGTGGACGATGTTGAACAGCTTCGCGTTGTTGGGTTGGTCGTCACCGCTTCACCCGAGATTATGGCAGAAGCGCCATGGACATCGTGCGCATCAATTCGTCGAAATAGTCCGGCACGTTGGGGCCGAAGAAAGACATCTGCCGCGGCTCGTAGCCGTTCAAGTGATAGTAGCGCGGCGCGATGACATAGCCCACGTAGTCACCGTTGAAGCTCGTGATGGTGGCGGTGGCGCCGCGGGTTTTTAGAAACGCCTTGATGTCCAGCGCCAGTTCGCCGCTGAAATCGCACGGCGTGGAAAGCCAAAGCGTATCGTTGATGCGAAACACCTGGAGTAAACTGTGGCGGCGGGCCGGGAGAAGTTCTTTTGCCAGCCACGGACGCAAACGCAGGTCGTCACTGACGCGCACATTGAGCGGTGGCATGGCCACGGCGAGGCCCAGCGCCCCGAACGTCACGCGGTTCGTCAGCGGCGTGGCCGTGAAATGTTCGAGAAACATTTGCGCGAGCGATTGCCCCACTTTTTCCGCACTGGCGAAACTTTTTCCCTCGATCACCGGACCGTGGCTGCCGACGCCGCCGGCGAAGAACAAGGCCGTGCCGCCGGTGGCTTTTTCCACCGTTCGCTGCCAGCAACCCGGGTAATCGCCGCTGAATTCCAACTGGTCGCCGGGCAGGCAGGTGGCGTGCGCGCCGTAAACGCCGAGCACGGCCGTCGCGCCGGCATCCTGCCGAAACACGGCGTAGTTGAATTCCGGGTCCACCCGCCCCAGCGCACCCACGAGCCGGTTGCGGATGAACTGCGGCGCGGCGAACCGGCCATGGCCGAACTGCGCGGGACGAAGGTCGCGCAACGCGCCCTGCACCGCTTCGACGATGCGGTCGGCGAACCAGACGCGCGCGCCGGGTTGAAAACCGCCGGCCACCATCTCCGCGAACCGGCCCTCGCCCCAGCCGCCGAGGCTGGAATGGGTGTGCGTGGCGCTCAGATAGATTTGCTCCCGGCTCAGGCCGGATTCCTTTGCGAGCCGTTCCGCGACCAAATCCGTCACCTCCGGCGGGATGATCAACGCATCCGCGCCCACCATCACGCCGACCCGATCGTTGACGCGCAACGCCACGGCTTTGACGAACAGGTCGTCGTGGACCTTGGCCGCCGGTTTGCCGTGGCGGTTGCCGTAGCCGGCCAGCGGGAGCGCGCGGAACTTTCCGTGGGCGGGATCATCCGTGGGCGCGTTGATCGTGGGCGTGAGCAATGCCCGGCCGAATCCCGCCGCCAGTTCGCCGCTTACCAACCGGTTCGTTTGTTCGGACGCACGCAAACGGGTCATGGTCCCGGCATAATACGGTTCGCGGAAATACGGCCGATGGTCCACGCGATCGAGGCAGGCGATGCCGGCGAGGATGAGAACCATGGCCAACCCGGCCAATGCCCGGACACTGCGGCGCAACCATTTTTTCACGGGGCGAAGCTTACGGGAATCCGGACTGAATTCAAAGTCGTAGCCGGCGCAACTTGACCCTGCCACCGGCGCGCGGCCCTCCGGGCCGCAGCGGGTCGGAAGAAAGACTGCGCGCTCGAACGATTTCCAACCTGCGCGCGTGCTGCGGCCCGGAGTGCCGCGCGCCGTCTTGGTGGTGTTGGCAAGTTGCGCCCAAGCCGTAGCCAGTTCTTTGTTTCGACTTGCCTTGGTTCGGCCGGCGGATTTTCATCGGGCGGTGACGCTTCGTTTGCCCAATGTCCCGTGCGCGCTTCTCCTGTTACCGCTTATGACCAGTGGCTCGACCGTTCCCAAAACCGATTTCGGCGAAGAACGCCAGATCACCCACGGCCCGGGTGGCCGTATCATTTCGAACACCGCCGTGTGGTCGCCCGACGGCCAATGGATCGCCTATGACACACGTTCGGATCTGGACGGCACCACCTTCGATGGCCGGACGATTGAGATCGTGAACGTCTCAACGGGGGAAGTCCGTTCGCTTTATCGCTCGGATCACGGCGCCAACTGCGGCGTCGTGCTCTTCCACCCTCGGGAACCGAAGGTGATTTTCATTCTCGGCCCGGAAAATCCCGCGCCGGACTGGCAGTACGGCCCGTTTCACCGCCAGGGCGTCATCGTTACCGCGAATCAGCCGGGCAAGAAACAGAACCTGGATGCGCGCGACATTGTGCCGGCCTTCACGCCGGGCGCCTTGCGCGGCGGGTCGCACGTGCACGTCTGGGACGCCGCCGGTCAATGGGTCAGCTTCACCTATGAGGACCACGTGCTGGCGCAGTTCAAGACGGCAACGCCCACCAACGACATCAACCAGCGCAACATCGGCGTGAGCATGCCAGGCAAGCGGGTTCACGTGCGGCACGCCCACCCGCGCAACCACGACGGCGATTATTTCACGGTGCTCGTGACGCGCACGGTGGCGAATCCGTGCCCGGGTTCGGACGAAATCAGCCGGGCATGTGAGGAAGGTTGGATTGGCACAAACGGTTACGTCCGCGACGATGGTTCAAGGCAAAGGCACGCGCTGGCGTTTCAAGGACAGGTCGTCACGCACAAGGGGGAAACGATCGCTGAAGTTTTCATTGCCGATCTGCCCGAAGATTTGACTCGGCCCGGGGACGGCCCCTTGTGCGGGACGGAAACGCGCGCGCCGTCCCCACCCGCGGGCACCAGCCAACGGCGGCTGACCTTCACGGCGGACCGAAAATTCCCCGGCATCCAGGGTGTGCGCCATTGGCTGCGTTGTTCCCCGGACGGCACGCGCATCGCCTTCCTGATGAAAGACGACGCCGGCGTTGCGCAACTTTGGACCGTTTCCCCAAACGGCGGACCGCCAAAGCAAATCACCCGCAATCCCTGGCCGGTGGCCTCCGCGTTCACGTGGAGTCCGGACGGCCGCTGGATCGCACACGCGATGGACAACAGTGTTTGCGTGACAGACATGGTTTCGGGCCGGACGCGGCGGCTGACCGCGCGCACCGACGACGCACCGCGCCCCGAGGCATGCGTGTTTTCGCCGGACGGACGGAAGATCGCCTTGGTTCGAACCTTGACAATCCACGGCAGGCCAACCAACCAGATCTGCGTGGTGAGTTTGTCCGAATGATTTCCGGTTAGCGCGCTGCTTAAGGGCTGCGGTCCGTACAGGACAGGATGGCCTTGCCAACCACATCCATTTTCGTCCAGTGGAGTATCTTGAACGCCCTAGCCCAAGGCTGTGGCATACTTGCCCCGAAGTGCGCGGCAATGAACGCGCACCCGTAACTGGAACAATGACAGTAAATTTGTGAAACTGGCTTTGACGGGCATAATCCCGCCGATGGTGACGCCATTGCGCGACCGGGACGAACTGGATGTGGGCGGCTTGGAACGATTGATCGAGCACCTGGCGGACGGCGGGGTCAGCGGCGTGTTCATTCTTGGCACCACCGGCGAGGGGACCGCCCTCAGTTATCGCCTGCGTCGCGAGTTGATCGAACGCACGTGCCGCGAGGTGCGGGGGCGCGTGCAGGTTCTGGTTGGCATAACCGATACTGCCTTCGTGGAATCAGTGAATCTGGCGAAACACTCGGCGGCGGCGGGGGCCGATGCCGTGGTGGTGGCCCCGCCGTATTATCTGCCCGGCGGCCAGCCCGAATTGCAGGAGTACATCGAACATCTTCTGGTCGAACTGCCGTTGCCGCTGGTGCTGTACAACATTCCGTCCCTGACGAAGGTTCAATTTGAACTCGACCTGGTTCGCCGCCTCATGAACGAGCCGCGCATCCTCGGGTTGAAGGACAGCTCCCACAACATGATTTACTTCCATCAGCTGCTCGGCTTGCTGGAGCATCGCCCTGACTGGAATCTGCTCATGGGACCGGAGGAACTGCTGCGCGACGCCATTCTGGCCGGCGGCCACGGGGGCATACCCGGCGGCGCGAATCTTTTCCCCCAGCTCTACGTGCAACTTTACCAGGCCGCGGCGGCGCGCAACCTCGCGCGTTCCTCGCAATTGCACGCACAGATCATGCGCTTGAGCAGTTCCCTGTATCGCGTCGGGCGGCATCCCTCCGGAATCATCAAGGGCATCAAGTGCGGGCTCGCCTGCCTCGGGGTATGCAACGATTTCATGGCCGAGCCGTTCCACCGTTTCCGCGCACAGGATCGGGCGCTGGTGGAACGGCATGTCGAAGTGTTGCGTGCCGGTGTCGGCAAGCTCGTTCCGGCGCCGACTGTTCCCCCGCGGCTGCACGTGGAGCCGCCCCTCGTCGCCACCGCCCGTCTCTCTGCCTGAACGTTGTGATGGCAACTTCGCCAATCGTCCGAGGAGCTTCAAGACCAGCGACCCGGCTCGTAATAAGGCTTTGCTTCCGCAGTCATTCCGTTCGCCGCAGGTGATGAAGGATTTTGTCCGTCATTTGGCTGGTGGTCAACGTTCCGCCAAGGTCCGCGGTCTTGTTGCCCCCGGTCAGAGCCGCATCGGTCGCCCGACGAATTGAGTCGGCCGTGGCCGGTAATCCCAGCCACTCCAGCATCATGGCGGTGCTTAAGATCATGGCCACCGGGTTGGCAATCCCCTGGCCGGCAATGTCCGGGGCTGAGCCGTGAACGGGTTCAAACATTGAAGGCGCGGTGCGCTCGGGATTGATGTTCGCACTGGGCGCCAGACCCAAACCACCGATGATCGCCCCGCCGAGATCACTCAGTATGTCGCCAAACAGATTCGAAGCCACCACCACGTCGAAACGTTGCGGGCGACGAACAAAGTCCATCGCCGCGGCATCGGCGTGCAATCGGTCGGATTCGACGTCGGGAAATTCTTGCCGGACTTTTTCCAGCACCTCATCCCACAGCACCATGCCGTAACGGAGGGCGTTGGACTTGGTGATCATCGTCAGTCGTCGCCGCCGGGTCCTGGCCAGTTGAAAGCCGAATCGCAGGACGCGCTCCACCCCTCGGCGCGAGTGCACGGCGGATTGCACGGCAACTTCCTCGGGTTGACCTTCACGCACGCGTCCGCCGCACGGGAGATATTCACCTTCGGAATTCTCCCGCAGAATCACGAGGTCTATCTCGTGCGAAGCGCGCAATAGCGACGGAACTCCCCGAAAGAGGCGGCATGGGCGCAAACAGGCGTATTGGTCAAAGTGCTGCCGGATGCGAACCAAGGGCGCGAGAGTCACATGGTCGGGCAGTCGTTGCGGATCGCCCACGGCCCCCAGCAGCATGGCATCAAACCCGCGCAGCTGCTCCAGGAAATCAGCCGGCGCCACGTGGCCGTGCTGAAAGTAATAGTCGGCACCCCAGGGCAAGTAGGTCAGAGCCAGTCGAAAACTGCCGTCCAGATCTTGCGCGCGCTCCAAAACGCGAATGGCCTCCGTCATGACTTCGGGGCCGATGCCGTCGCCAGGGTAAATGGCAATGCGATAAGATTTCATGGGGTTTAGGCTCGGGCCACACCGATGGGCGTCTGCGGTGCCGGGTAACGGTCAAGCCGTCGGGGATTTTTTTGCGTCGGCGCCAGCGGACTTGCGCATTACCCCCCGAAACGTCATGTCTTGCCGGGCATCTTTCGGGGCCGGCATGATCCAACTCAGCGCATAGCCTACGCCGAACGTGACGACCAATCCCACCGTGCTCGGCCACATGAAACCGACTTGGAATGCGGGCAGGTTAAGTTGCTTGGCAAAAATCGTCAGGCCCGTCAGGACGGCACCCACCAAACCGCCGATGATGACCGGTGTGGTGTGAGCCCGACGAGTGAACATGGCCAGCGCGAAGATGCCGAACAGCGGGCCGATAAAGCCGTTGATCAATTTCGCGGAGATTTCAAAGATGTTGCCCATCTTCCCCACGTAAAGCGCCAGGAAAGTTTCCACCACTCCCAGCAGGACCGTGCCCCACCGGGCCAGGACGACATAGTGGCGTTGTTCCGCCTCGGTGATGCTGGCGTCTTCCAGGCTGGCGCGTTTGTAGCGGAAACGGTTGTAGAAATCGTTCGTGAACGCCGTGATCACCGAGTTGATGCCACCGGTCAGACTGGACATGGAGGCGGCATAGACGGCGGAAACCAACAGCCCCGCGATTCCGACCGGCATCACGTGGGCGATAAAATAGGGGAAGATCTCATCGCTCTTGAGGCTCTTTGGAAACTCGAAGTGTTTGGCGAAGGCGAACAGTGCCGCGCCCACCAGCGCCATGATGATGATGTAAACGGCGTAGGCGACACAGTTGCAGAGGAAACCCTGACGGGCGGTCTTGAGATCGCGCGAAGTCAAATAACGCTGCACCATTGCCTGGTCCACACAATAGTTGCCGAGCTTGCCCACCGTGGCGCTGATGATCATCGCCATCGCGGTCACGTCCGTGAACAAGTACAAATTGAGTTTTCCAAAGAAGCTCGCGGTGTCCCAATTTTTGATGGTTGCGGTCAAATTGAGTTTTCCCGCTGCCGAGAGGGTTTGCCCGATTTCCGGCAATCCGCCGGGAACCGCCCAGATAATCACTACCGCCGCGGCAAACATGCCGCCGAACATGACGAAGAACTGGACGACATCCGTCCACATGACGGCCTTGGTGCCGCCCAATGCCGTGTACATCGTGGAAAGCAGTCCCAGCACGATCACGGATGATTTCAGTGGGATCTTACCATCCGTCACGATGCTGAGCACGAGCGCCGGGGCATAAATGACCGCCGCCATCCAGGTAATGCGCCAGATGATGAACAACCCGCTCGTCAACGCCCGCACCGACACATCGAATCGCTTTTCGAGGTACTCATACGGCGTATAGACATTCAAGCGATGATAAAAAGGCATGAAGACATACACGACCAACGGGTAGGATAGTGGAAGGGCCAGCAACTGCCATAGCGTGATGAGCCCGTATTTCACCGAACCCGCCGGTTGCCCCAGGTAACCGATGCCGCTGGTCAGCGTGGCCATCAACGCAAGGCCCACCGGCAGCCAGCCCATGCTGCGATCTGCCAGGAAATACTCTTTGGTTGTTTTCTGGCCTTTGAAGTAAAAATAGCTGCCCAGTCCTGAGATGCCGAGCAAGTAGATTACACAGACCACGTAGTCAATCCAGTGCAGGCCGCGCATGAATCTTATTGGTCACTAAACCAGGCGACGTGTCAACGGCTTAAATGGAGATTTTGCGCAGTTTTCCAAACATCGCTTCATGCCGCGTATAAGGTCGCCAGCCGTCCCAAACAGCTCTTCCGGCCGACAAATCGGCAGTGTCAACAAATCGGCGGTTGACGTCACGCAAACCCCGGGATGAAAATTCCGCATGGCTTCGTAGCTTCACGCCTGCGAGGCGCGATTGAGCGAACGGTCCGGCATCGGGCAAATACCTTCGGGAAACGCACGCAATATGAAAGCGGTGAATTCAGCGGGCAAGCATGTGCAACCAATCCTCACGGCCGTCGAGCAGCTCCGCCAGAGGTTGACAAAGAACGAAGCCTTTTGGAAACGCAGCGATGCGCAACGCCCGCTGCTCGGCACGGCGGTGAACATCACATTCCCGGCGGTTCGGTTCGCCGAACTGAAGCCCGGGCCGACCCGGATGATACCCGACATGATCAGTCCGGAGTCGTTTCTAAAGGATTGGGACCAAAGTTTCATTCACACGGAGAGTCGGGCCGAAGATCTGTTCATGGTCGCCTCACCTTACGCCGGTGTGCCTTGGATGGAAGCGATCGCCGGTTGCGAAGTGTATGTCAGCCCGGCCAGCAGCAGCATTTGGGCGGAACATCCCGATCCGTCTTGGGAAGCCCTGTTACGAGTGGGATTTGATCCGGATAATCCTTGGCTGCGGAAGCTCGTCGAGTGCGCCAGCGCCTTGCACGAACACGCCGCCGGACGCTATCCCATCGGCGGCCCGATCTTGCGCGGCGTCTCGGACATCGCGACCGCGTTGTTGGGCACGCAACGCTTTGTCCTGGAGTTGTATGATCATCCGCAGGAGATGCGGCGGTTGTTGGCACGCTGCGCCGAAATCTGGCAGGGGGTCGGTCAGGCACTGGTGCGGGCATTCGGCGATTTCCACGGCGGACAATGCGCCGGTCGCCGGCGCGTTTGGACGCCCGGCACCTGCATGTTGTATCAGGACGACGCGGCGGCCATGTTGTCCCCGGCTCTCTTCAAAGAATTCATCCTGCCGCACGAGCACGAGATTCTGAAACAGTATTCGCGCACGATGATCCATACTCACTCCGGCACCCTGCGAATCATGATTGACGGCTTGCTGTCGCTGCAGTCCCTCCACGCGATTGAAGTTCAATTCGATCCCTCGGGTCCAAGCCTGCCCGCGCTCCTCGGCATGCTGAAGCGCATCCAAGAACACAAGGCGCTGCTGGTTAGCGGTGAGCTTGCGGACTTGACCATGGACGGAATGAAGATGCTGCTGCGGGAGCTTTCACCGCGCGGCCTGTGCCTGTTGCCCAAAGTGAACACCGAAGGAGAAGCTGATGCCCTGCTGGGTGTACTCCGAAAACAATGAGGAGGAAATCGGCCCGGGTTCGCTCAACCATTGCGGCCACCTCCACCTCAACGGCCTTGATAGGCAAATGAGGCAAGGAAGTTGCCGAGCCACGCCCATCGTCGCGCCGCTTCCGGTGGGAGAATTCCGCAACGACCGTAAATGTCTTTGAGTGCCTCGGGGATTTGGTCCCGCTGATTTTTTAGCTTGGAGTATTTCAGAAAGGCGTGGGCGTGAGCTTCACCTCCGAGCAACGGACCGGCGATGTCCCGCAAGAAAACGTCCAGGCTGGCCTTGGGGTTGGCGGCGCTGCCGAAGTTTTCGAGGGCCAGGTAATTCAATTCAGCCCCGGTCTGGAACGGCGAGATCTCGCCAAACAGGGACAGGATATCAGCGCCGTGCGCCGTGCTCTCCTGCGCCATTTTTGCAATCTCCTCAATCGCCGGCTCGCCACGGATGCCGTTCCAATACGTGCCGTAATGGGCGCGCAAGACGTGACGATGGCGTTTGCGGTCCAGATTCCCGGCCCGAGTCCAGGTTTGTTTTGGAGCCCGCTTGTTCAGGAAGTCGTAAACCCATTGAATGAACACGCCATCGGGAAGCTTGGCCAGACATTCATCCGCCCAGGCCGTCTTGCCATCGCCGAATTCAGGATGTGCTTCCCCGCTGTGTGGCTCGGGATGCGAATACGTTTCGCAACAAATCCACGCATCCGGTTTCGCGTCGCGAACGGCGCGGATCGCTATGGGATGGAGTAACGCCAAGTCCTCCCAGGAAAAAACCCCCGTCGGATGACGCCGCCGCTCCCGGCACAACTTGCACTGGCAGACGCCGGTGTCGCCGGCTTCGATCTGCACGCCGGCCAAGGGCACGTTCTTGAAAAGCCATTGCAACGACTCGGCGATGTATTCCTGATTATCCTTCCGGGACGGGCACGCGTGATAAAACTTTTTGTCTCCCATAACCGGGACGCCGAATTCCAACGGTTCGCCGGAAGCTTTGAACGCCTTCAGTTCGGGATGCTTCTGCAAACGAAGGTCCAGGCTATAAGGCGAGTTGCCCTCGTAATAGACGCCGCCATAACAACACAGCCCCACCCCGCACAACAAGCGCACGCCGTTCTTGGCGGCTACATCGCACAAGCGCTTCACCGATTCCACGCCGCCGTGATGGTCACGCAACAAACCCCACACGATGACCGCGTCAATGTGATGTCGGCCACAAAACTCCAGCAGCCGGGTGTAGTCGCCTTCAAAGCTCCCCGTCGTGCGCGTATAGTAATTGCAGGAACCGTACGTTTGCGCTCCCGGCTGGTTTATCATCCACTCCGTGGCGTGGTCCCACGTCCAGAACATGCGCGTCTTGATGGTAGGCCCTCCGGGCTCAACGCGGGGTGTGGGTTTGGAGGCGGCGGGCGTATCAGTTGCCGCGGCGACAGCGTGAATCGCCCCCGCGGTGGCCAGCGTGGCACCGATGGTTAACCGCAATGCCTCGCGGCGCGGGTATTTTTTGTGTTGTGGGATATTCATGGGATTCCTTTTAGCGAAATCCTTCCCTGCAACTTCGCCACCTCTTTGGTGCTAAGGGCGCGATTGAAAACGGCGATTTCATCAAGGCGGCCTTCCCAGTTGGAAGCATTGTCGCTGCGGCCACCGAAGAAGCACTGGTCGAACGCTGCGGGGAACTTCGCCAGGGCCTGGGTTTCGAGTTCGAGGTTGCCATTGAGGTAGGCGCGCACCTGGTCACCATCGCGGACGAGGACGACGTGCTGCCATTGCCAGCGCGGGATTTCGGTTTTTCCGGCCACGGCGGTTTGCGGGTTGTTGCCATGGAAGAACACGAGTTTGCCGGTGTGACCGCTCCTGCCGCCGATGCCGAGATGATCGCCCGAAGCGCCGAGGCCGTGGTCGTGGTCGCGGGAGAACAGCCAGCCGCTGACCTCGCGACCGGCGTTGGGCATGCCGTTCCAGAGCCAGAGGGAAATGGAATAGCGATTTCCCAGCCCGGCCAACCGCGCGCGCAGGCGACCCCCAACAAAGTGCGGTGCGCGGTTCTTCACTCCCGGTTCGCAAAAGGCGGCGGAGCGCGGGCCTTCGAGGTAATAGGTGAACCCGCCTTCATAGAGTGCGTCCCGACGGTGGCCGCTGGCATCGCTGGCGTCCGGCCCGGAGAACTCGTTGAGCCGCCACCAAGCGGCGGGTTTAAGCTGGAGAATGGCGCGGGCGGCGGGACCCTGGGCGAGGGCGTATTCGCGCCGCGGTTTGGACGTCACGCTTTCGAGCAGGAGAATCGCAGTCTCGGTGATCTTCGGCTCGGCCATGACTTCGAGCCCGGCGGAGCGCGCGGCCCACGTGTTGTAACCGCCGAAGGGATGCTGCTCGGGCGGCGGGATGTAACCATCGCCCCCGTTGGCCAACTCGATGACCATGTTAAATGGCAGGGGACTGGCGGCTTTGATCTTCAGACCGGTGATGGCGTAAGTTTCGCATGGCGTGGTGGCGATGCCGATGTCGCCGACGCGCAACGCCTGCACGACGATCTCCGTTTGTTGCCGCTCGTGCAGGAAGATTTGCTCACGCGCATAAACCTCAGCGGTGGTCTTCGCCAGGCGGTCGCCCATCTCGGCGACAATGCGTTGCGCCCATTCGAGGCGTTGCTGGTCGGGCACGCGAAATTTCATCGTCATCCGCTGCTCGGCCATCGCGATGTCGGCGTCCGTGCGATACTTAATCCCCGCATAGGCGTTCATGGCGATGTCGAGCAGGCCGCGGGTGTATTCTTCGATGGTCGGTTGGGGGCGATCTTTTTCCGGGACGGTGTAGTCCACCCGCCAGATGTCGCCGCTGCAGCCATGAGACATCATGCCGACGAAAGCGGGCTTGCCGGGGGCAGCCTCGGGAGCGATGCGTGCCTTCAGGCCTTCCGAGAACAAGCCGAAGTAGTCCGCGCTGATGTCACTGTCGCCAAAGTAATGCATCGAGAAATTGCCCAGCACCGCGAGAGGCCGGCCGTCGCGCGCTTGAACCGAGATGAGCGAGAGATCGGGGTCTTCGGGGCCCGCCTCGCCCGTGACCGCGTCCCAGTCGCTGCCGGCGTGCATGTTGGCGCGCACGGTTTTGTTTCCAAAGGGATCCTCCCCGAGGCGATCGGGCCGCCTGATCCACTGGCGCAGGGCCGTAAAATCCGCCGCGTCTCCTTTCGCGAAGCCAATGCGAGCCGGTTCCAGATTTGCCTGCGCCGTGGCGATGGCCTCGACCAGTTTCTCGCGCAGCACCGGCACATACGCCGGATCCGCCTCGGTGCCCAGGCAGCCCATCGAAGCGGGCGCGCTGTGCGCGTGCGTGGCGGAAATGAGGATGCGATCCGTGCGAATGCCGGTGCGCTTCGCCGCCGAGGCTTTCGCTTCATCGAGCAGCGGGCGGCCCATCATGCAACTATCCACCACCACGATGGCGATCTGCTCCTTGCCATCGGCCAGGACAAGAGCCCGCGCGTTGATACGGGTTTTGATCTTGTCCAGGGAACGGCTGAACATGCCGCCATTGACGAGCACCGGCAGTTTCGTCGGGGTGACATCAACCACAGCGGCCCCGGCTTTGAATTCAGCGCGAGCCGGCATCACAGCGAGGAGGATGCCGGCAGTGACGAGGAGGAGGCGGGAACCTCCGGGAGTTGTTTTGCGGAGTTGGCTTGACGGCGACCGTCTGGTTTTCGGGGTGGCGGGATTCATGGCGAAGATGAAGTGCGCGCTTTGCGGCTGAAGGCAAGGCGGTACGCGTCGAGTTTCGGAGTGCGCCGGGGATCGGTGGTGGACAGGACGAAGCGAAGCTTCACGGGTTGCGTGAGGTGCAAGGTTTGGTGGGCACTCGCATTCGCGATCAGCACCGTGTCCTTTTGATCGAGCACGGCGATGGTGATCCGGGTCGCTTCGGGTTGGGCGATCTCGCTGTCGAGTTGGTGGAAGAATCCGCCCGGTGGCAGGGTGAGCAATTCGGTGGTGAAACTGCCTGAACGTTGGAAGCCGTCGGCGTTGCGGGCGAGCACGAGGTTGTCCGTTTGGTTCATGACGCCCTCGCGCGTCCCGCGATCAATGAAATACGTGTCCTCATAGGTCCAAGGATAGGCGTTGTTGCGCTGGTAGGTGCGGCGTTTGCGAAAAACCTCGGTGTTCGGACCGAAGCCACGCGTGCGAATGACATCCAGGTGACCGCAGCCAGCCAGGACAAGTTCAAGATGCGGGTCGTCATCCACACTGCACGCGAAGCCAAGATCCCAGCAGCGCGGAGCATTAACATCAAGTTTGTCGAGGATCGCGCCCTTGCCGTCGAGCGCGAAGATGATGCCGTTGGCCGTGTTGGTGCCGGGATTGGCCGGGTCGAAATATTTGCTGCCGGTCAGCGCGACAATTTCCAATTGGCCGTCGCCGTTCACGTCGCAAAGGATTGGCGCCATGTTCATGGCGTGGGAGCGGTCGTCGGTTTCCGGGCGCAAGTCGCGCCGCCACTTCACCTTGCCTCGCGCGTCGAGGCAATAAACCTTACCACCAAAAGTCATGCCCACGATTTCCGGTGATCCGTCGCCATCCAGATCAGCGACATTGGGTGATTGTTCGCCGCTGAAACCTTCGGTCTTCCAAAACACAGTGCCATCCGTCTTGAAGGCATAAATCGCATCGTGCGCGTCATCGTGATTGTAATTGTCCACGGACTTGATGATCTCGACGTGGCCATCGCCATCGAGATCAACCAGGACCGGGTCGGCGCTGGAAGCGTTGTCGTCGGTGCGGTAACTCCACCCGCTTTGGAGCGTGGCAGGGTCGAGGCGGTGGAGCACGCCCTTGCTACCCTGTCCGTCGTCGCCAGATCCGGCGAATAACGACCAGCGGCCCGATTTATCCACGTCGAGCGCGCTGGTGTAACAACCGCATTGCGACCAACCGTCGCGTTGGCCGAGCACGTGCAAATCGGGATAACTCAGATGGAAAAACGCCCGGTTGCGCGAGCCGAGGTAGAGATCGGGCCAGCCATCGCCGTCACCGTCAAGGAGCACCGGGGAATTGCCCAGTTTCCAATCACCCGAATCCCAGCTCGCGAGAATTTTGCCATGCCGGTCGAGCCGGTGGAGTTTACCCGGAGCCGAAGTGGTATAGAGGATTTCGAATTCGCCGCCGCCCGTTGGATCTACCGCGCAAAGACTCTGATGATCGCCGGCGATGGGTTTCGACCACACCACGCGGCCATCGGCAGCCTCAATCATGCTCAAGCTTTTCGTGGCGCGGCTGGCATGAAGCAGCTTGCGTTTGCCGTTGTTGAAATAATCCACGCACGTGTCAGCCAGCACGTAGCCCTGGTCGCTGATGCCGTAGAGATAACTCAGAAACTTTCCCGGCGAGGGATGGGCCGCCGGGTCGTCCACGACCGACGATCCCGCCGGGTTACGCGATGGTGCCGCGTCTGGAATGCTTTGCAGCGTGGCGAGGTCGAGCTTTCCTGCGTAGGGATAATCGGGAATTGTAAGTTCGCGAATGCGTTGCAGCTTTTGCACCCGCGCCGCGCTGGAAACGAACGGATCGAACGCCGCCTCCAACTCCAGCGCCAGGGAAAACGGTCCGAGCGTCCCCGGATACCGCCGCATCATTTCCACGTCTTCGCCAACCGTGAAGCCCTCCCGGATGTTGCCGTATTTCCCGCCATAGAAGCGATGGCTGAACGCGTGAAGGATGGATCCGCGCTCCGCGCTAATTCGGAAATGGTCGAACACCGCGCCGATCTCCGCAGCGGGGTCTTTTCCCAGCAACGCCACCCGAAACAGACGTAGATACGTCCCGCACCGCGGACTGAGATCGAGCCAGCGCTGCTGATCCGCGGTGGCGGGGAACGTGTTCAAGTGCCAGTCCACATTTTCTCCCAGTTGACGGATCTCTGCCTGGTGACGGGCGGCGCTCGCTCCCTCGGTGGTAGGCGACTTCAGACTGCGCATCACCAGCGACCCCGGCTTCACTGCGCGCGCGAGTTTGTAAAACGGTTCCATCATTTCCATTTCCGGCAGCGGGCTGTCTTTGCACTTCGGGCAGCGGCAATAACAATCGTCGTGATAGGGCGACTCGAGGCACACGCCGTCCAGCGGCTGCTCCGTCATGAGCTGCCGCAACCGTTGGAGATACCATTCGCGGATGCGCGGTTCGCGCGGACAATCCGCCGCGCCCGGCGGCCGATCCAAGGAGCCGATCTCCGACGGCGGAAACTCGTGCAACGGACGATAGGGCACAAAACCGCGGACCACCTTGAGGCCGCGCGCGCGGGCGTAGTCCACGAACTCCCGCCAGGGCTTGCGATGCGCTTCCGTATTGCACCACCAGACGACCAGGTGGGTCGCCTTCCACTCGTTGAGCCAGTCCACGTAATACTGTTTGTCGAACACCAGCGATTCGCCGCGCCCGATCAGCTCACGCACCTTGTCGCGCTCGAAGGGGTTCAGCGTGGGCGAGAACAGGCAGGTGCCGCCTTCGCTCAGGATGCGGGCCTGGATCCGCGGCGCCGCTTGCACATTCGCCGCGCGGATAGCCGTCGGGCCACCTTTTAGCGGCAAGTGGTAATGGCAGAAATCGCGCACCGCATTCAACGTTCCCAAATCGTCAGTGCCCGCGAGCGCGGCGAGCCAATGTTGCTTGTGCGGGTCGAACGGACTTGCGCCGATCCGCAACGTGTAGCCTTGGACGTTCGTGGGCAACGGCTTCAGCCAATCTTGCGACAGCAAACGTTTGAGACGCGCATGACTCTCCGCAGTTCCGATCATCACCACATCGGAGTTGCGCATCACCGACTCCCCGGCGCGGGTGGCCGGCATCACGATGGGGTCGGCTCCCGACAGGTCCTTGATGCGCCGGGCCAGTTCCGTCCGGGCAAAGCAGCTCAGATCGCGCTCCCGATCCGCCACCACGATCACGGGTGGTTGATTGAGCGTGAAGCGATTGCTCTCCGCCTGCAACCCGAGCGCCGCGAGCAATCCAACCCCGAGCAACGCAGGCAATCGCCAGCGGAGTCTGAGTTTCAAGGCGCGCGGGGGCGGGGCGGGGGCGCGGGAAAAGAATAGCGCGGTGGCAGTGCTCACTTCGAGGCATTCGGCCGGCGTCGCGCGGCCGGTAATTGCTTGTTCAGCGTCTCTTGCAGGACTCCCAGCTTCTCGCGCAGGGAGTACGGCGTGTAAACGTAGTCGCACTCGAACCAAAAACCGAGGCGCGAGTCACGCGTGGCGGCAAGCAGCGACAGCTCGGTGCGCGCAATTTCGTCGCGTAAGATAGCTTCCATTCTGTCGAGCAACTTCCCCGCCTTGGTTCCGTCCTGCTCGGCGGCCAGTTGCAGGCGCAGGTCCTCGAACTCCAGGATGGCCTGACTGCTCAGGAGCATCCGCTGGATCTGTTCGGCCACCATGACTTCCCGCAGCGTCCCCTGGCGTTTTGACGCCGGGCTTTGCAGTGCGGCGGCTCGGTACAGGTTCAATCCCTCGCCCAGCTTGTCCGTCGCCAGGCGGAGATGTTTAAGAAAGGCCGGAAGAACTTGCCGATCTTTGGCTGATTCGACTCCCGAAACGTACCGGGCGTATTGCTCGGCCTTGTTCACTCGGTTCGAGAAATCAGGATAGAAGACCAGTCGGGAAACGGTAAACGGCCAGTAGGGATTCAGTTCCCCACCCAGATAATCCATCCACGCCACGTCATCGGTCCAGGATCGTGTGAACGTGGCGGTCCGCGCCGGTGGCGGCTGGAAGAAGAGCGGATTTCCAATGGCGCCGCTGGTGCCCATCGTTGGCCCGGTGTCCGGGACCAGGCCGATCGCTTCGCTGAACAGTCTCCAGGCCTTCAGGATGTTGTCTTTCGCGCTGGCGCCGAAATCGCGGGTCGCGATTGCAGCCAGCAGTTGCTCCAGCGGCGGCGCATCGCTCCAGCAGTACCAGGCCCGCAGTTCGGTCATGAAACTCGGAGCGTAACCGGAGCTCCAACTCTCCAGCGTGCCGTTGACGCCATGCTGCTCCAATGCCTGGTAGCGGGCATGCCACTGGAACGGAAACGGATGATAAGGGAAGGTCCGCAACTGCGCCCCGCACACGAACGTGTCGGCGTTGCAAAAGACTCTCATGCCCCGCTTTCGAGCCTCGCCGATTTGGGCTTCGGTCACCTCCGCCGGTCCGACCTGACTGATCGCGTAGTCAATCAAGTGCCCCTGCAACCCATCAAACTCGAAGCTCTTGCCATTCTCCCAAGTGAGCAGCGGCACCGTGTCAGCCGGAAGTTGCTGGATGAAATAGCGCTTCATCTCCACGTTCTGCGGCCGGAAATCAATGTTGTATTCCCACGGCAGAATCTCGATGGCGGGATTCACCCGGTGACATTCCTCCGCCACGATGCCCACCGCCCGGCTCCAGTTCTGCGCCCAATCCTGCATGTACTCCTTGCTGGCGCCGTGACCGCCGCCCCATTTCTTGTACCAAAACCCTTCCGTCAGGAGGACGTAACCTTGGATGTCGGGAAATTCCTTCACGATGTCGCGCACGAGCCGGCGGAGCCCCGCTTCGCTTTCCGGCGTGCCCAGATGCTGGTACACGATGGGTGTATAGACCTTGACGCCAAAGCCGGCGGCCCGGTTGATCAAATCCCGCATGCGGGCCGGATCCTGTTTGCGCATCCGGAACAGAATCCGCGCGTAGAAATCGGTCGAGGTCTCCGCCGTCGTGCGGTCGCCGTTCGGATTCGCCAGGTTCGAGTCATAGATTCCGTCAAAACCATCGTGCGCCAGGTGCGCGAGTAACGCGTCCGGCCACTCCATCCAGCCCATCCACGACATCACCATGCGTGTGTCGTGGAGGCTGTGTCGCACCGTCTTCAGGTCCTTCGGCAGAAACGGCGCTTCGCGCAGGTTCATCCGCGCTTCCAGGTTGTAGAGGCCAAACATCGCGCCGCGTTCGTCGTAGCCGCAGAGCGTCACTTGCTCCGGCGTCACTGCAAGCTCATAGTCCTTGGCGCCCTTCAATGTCGGCACGCCACTAGGCATTTGCTCGCGCGTTCCAACAACAATGCATTGCTTCTGGGTGTGCCAGCCTTCCAGCGATTCGCGTCCTTCCACCGCAATGCGAACGCCCATCGCCTTGTCGAGGTAATCCTGGAAATCTTGCACGGCGTTCGAGAGCACCAGTGAACTGCGGTGGTTCCAGATCAGCTTCCACCCATGATCGGGCAATGCCATTTCACCAGCCGCCGGTCGGGCTCCCGCATCGCGTCTTGGCACATGCACTGGCTCCTTCGTGAGGCGCTTGTGGTAATCGTAAAGCTCCTCGGTCGGAAGCGCCCGCCGCACCTCCGCTGCGAACGCTTCGGTTGTCGCCTCGGGCTGGGCCCGCGCCGTCCAGCATAGTGCCCAGCCGACCAGCAAAATTACGCCTTTCATGCACGTTGTCATTCCTCGCCATGCTCCAACAACCAGCGGCAATTGACCACTTTTTCCACCAGGTCCAGCGGCAGATAGAAATACTGGCACGTCGGTTCAAAGCCGATTCGCGAATCCTCCCGCGTGAGCGTGAACAGTTGGCGGGCTAGGACGATTTCGGATTCCAGGTAGCGTTTGCGTTCAACCCGCAGACGCTGGTGCTCTTCGGGCGACAACGCGTTGCCGGACTTGGCGAGGGCGTCCCGGGCGAGGATGAAACGCGCCTGGTTGGCGACGGATTGAAAATTGATGGCCGCCGCTAGGGCGAGTCGCAGGTCCGCCTGAGCCTCCTTGCGGCGCGCTCGCGGCGACTTTTCCACGGCCGCCTGCAACTCGACGATGCCCGGACGCCAGCCTTCGGAGATCTTTTCGAACTGTGCCGCGAACACTTCCGGCGGATACGGGCCACGCCAGGTTTCCAGATCGTCGTAGGGAATTCCCCACATGGTCGCCGTGTAGCCGGTCTTCGTGCGATAAAGCGCATTCGCCGGACCGATCTGGACCGGAGAGTTGTAAACCACCCGGATGTGAAATGGATATTCACGAAAGGCGTCGCTCATGAGGGTCCACGCCTTGCGCGCATGAGGTCCTCCTGCGCGGCCAAACCGTTCACGCGCCAACTGGTCCAACACCGCTTCGGCGTCCGGGAACGGTGTGCGATTCAATCGCTGGGCAAGCTGAAAGTTGGGAGATGGATAGCCTCCCATCGTCCAGCCGATCATCATGCCCTTCAGTCCGAGCGGCGAGAGATTGCGGATGTGCTCGGCAATCAGGTCCATGACCGGGAGATACGGCAGGCTGGCGATCTCACAGGTGTTGTTGAATTGGATTTCGGTTGCCAGCCGCAAACCGGCTTGCCGGGCAACCTCCCAATGTCGCATCGCCCGCGGTCCAGGTCCGACCGAGGAGATGGAATATTCGTTGACCTTGCTCTTGATTCCACCGCGCTCAATCGGTTTGTCCCATTCGCTCAGCGACATCAACCAGACGTCTTTCGGCAGGAGCTTGATGGTTTCCGATCCATCGCCCCAGCCGCCCCAGCCCCAGTCATAGACGATCACGTTGGCCTTGGGATTGGCCCGATGAACCCCGGCCGCAATCGCCGCGTTAACCTCGGCAATGATCTCCGCCTCGCTGCGTTTCTGGCAACGCGGGCAGTCCTGCCAGCGTCCATGCGACGCGCAACTCGTCAGGTTCTCCGACGCCGTGATGGTGAACACGCCGGCCAGTCCGGGCGCGTTCGAGAAGACGTGGGCCAACGCGTCGGTCATCCATTCCCGGACTGCCGGCTGCGAAGTGCATAACGCGGCGTGCTGTTCCTCATGGACGCCGGCCAAGTCCGGACGCGTTTTGAAGAACGATTCGGGCATGGCGCGCGGCTCGTTCAAATACAGATACACCCCGATGCCGTACTTCGCGGCGCGTCGGACCAACGCACGCAGGTTCTCCAGCCGCGCCTGACTGTTGGTGCCGAATTCAGGAAAAGTCTTGCCGCCAGGCGCCAGCTCGCGCAACACGGCGTGCAACCAAACGCCGTTGACCCCCACAACGGAGCAACGTTGCAACAGTCCGTCGGGAAAGGGATCAAGCTCGGGTTTCAGCAGCGGGTCGCCATACACGGCCAAGTAGGAATAGACATAGCGCAGCGACACCGGCGGGTTCTCCGGAGGTTTCGGTTGCGAGAGGGAACGCAGCGGCTTGCTGAGTTGCCGCACAAACTCAAACCGCGGTTCAGCCGGGCGGCGAATCTCCTCGCCGAATTCCGTTTCGACGACCCGACGAATCTCCGCCGCTCGGTGCCGGGCCGCCTCATCCGGCGGCTGGTAGTAGAGCGGTTCGCATTTGGGTTTCGTGCGGCCTAGTTTGACCCACAGGAAATCGTCCTCACGCAGCGTGAAGGCCAGTTGCTCCGACGTCATGTCCAGGAGTTCCAGCAATTGCCCGTAGGGCAGAAGATGCCAGTTGCGGCGGATGATCGTGACGTAACCTCTCGTCCTCATTTCGGGCGGAACCGTTGGCTTCGGTGGCAGACCCATTGAGACCGCCACCGCCCTAACGTTGTCCACCGACGTTCCCAGGATGCTCGCCAGCTTCGCCGGCTCGACGGCGCACCAGTTCCGCCACACAAATTCATGGCCGCGGTCGGGAAAATGACGGCTCACGAGCGCCGCGGGGGCGTTCCCCTGAGGCAACACCGTTTCCTCTGCGCAACTCCCGCCTGCCCCACAGACGAGAACGAGAAACGCTCCGATGACAGCATCGGCACCGCGGTGGCGCCGGGAACTCACGGCCTTGACCACACCGGCGGTGGCGAAAGGCTGATGCACATTCGTGAACACGCGTGGAGTCTCTTGGTGGACGCCGGTCGGCGTCAATTCGATTGCGAGAAGGAAGTCATTGACCCACAGAGTGTCGAGGGTAGATTCCTCCGGGTAGTTGCTCAGATAAAGCTGTTCATGCGTGAGACGTGGCCACTGCGGGCAATCGTCACAGTTTATGAAAACAAATTCCGAATCCCTCCACCTCACGCCGCCACGCACTTTCTTTCTGTGCTTTGCGGCATTGATCTTGGTCTGGGCTCGCTTTGAACGCGTGGCTGAATCCGCCTCCCTGATTCCCGTGCAGTATTTTGAAACTTTCACCTCGGACCCGGTGTGGGCGGGCGTTAACAACCGCGCCATCCCGCTGCCCTGCACCCGCTCGATCACGCAGGATTTCCGTTACTGCCCTTCCCCCAGTCATTACGCCGGCGGGAGCGCGGCAGGAGAAATCGGCGGGAAGATCTATCGGCGATTCATTGGCGGTTATTACGCGAAGATCATCAGCACGAAGAGCTTGAATGACACGCTCTCGGCCTCGGGCCGATTTTCTGTGGACGCGGGCGGAAGCGCCAGCGCCGCGATGTGGGGCTGGTTCAATTCGACCAACCATACCGGGTGGCGACAACCCAATACGATCGCCGTCCGACTCGATGGCAACTCCTCGCCGGAGGGATTCAAAATGAGTATCGAGTACGGCACGAAAAATTGGCATACTGCAAGAACGGATCTGACAAGCTGGGGATCGCCGGCCGCCGATACGCACCCGTGGGGCAATGGACAATCGTACGAGTGGAAACTGTCGTATGATCCAGCCGGCAACGGTGGCAGTGGACGGATCACGTTTGTGATCAGCATGAATACGGTCACAAATACGTTCACTCTGAATTTGACTGCCGGAGACAAGGCGGCCGGCGCCGGCTTCGACCGGTTCGGGATGTTCAGCCGGCAGCTTGATGGGGAATGGATGACCGTCCATATGGACGATCTGGTGATCGATGGCGTGACGGAAAACTTTTCGGCGGACCCGGGATGGGAAGGGGTTGGCAACGAGGGCATTTTCACCGACTGCGACATGGAATACTTGCACGACTTCGGATATGGTCCGACCTCGCGTGCCGGTGGATCGCCCGGAGAGATAGGCGGGACGATCTATCGGAGTGAATTCAACGAACCCCAAAATGCCGCCAACTATGGCGCGGTCGTGCCGGGGACGCTGAATTTGAACAACGACTTGCAGGCCACCGGCCGGGTGGCGATGGTCCGCGGCGCTTCGGACAGCGCGCTGTTGCTGGGCTGGTTCGACTCCACCAAAGCCACGAACGCCGGGGGGGCCAAAGGGTCAGAAGGACTCATGCCCACCAACTTCGTGGGCATCCTGCTGGAAGGGCCGAGCGCACTCGGATGGTATTTTCGCGCTGTTTACAGGAACAGCATGGGCACGAAAGACGGTACTGGCTTTTCCGGGCCTATCATCCTGCCGGATGGGACTCGGCACCGTTGGACCTGTCAGTATTCGCCAACCGCGAACGGCGGCAATGGCAGCATCACGGTGACGCTCGATGGACAGGTCAACACCCTGAATCTGCCCGCTGGCGTAAAAACGGCTGGGGCGACTTTCAATCGCTTTGGTCTCCTTAATTACCAGAAGGGTGGTCATGGCCTTGAAGCCTATTTCGACAACCTTCAATACACGACGTTGCAACTGGATTCCAATGACGACGGCATCCCAGATTTTTGGATCAAGAAGGCCGAACTGATCGGAACGGACGTGCGTATCACGTTTTCGTCGCTGCTGGGCAGACAATATGCCGTCGAGCGAAAGGATGTTCTGGACGGGACGGCTTGGTCCGTCGTGCAAGACGACGTGCCCGGCAACGGCGGCGACGTCACCGTGATGGATTCCGGCGGCGCCGGCCAATCGGCGAGATTCTATCGGGTGCGGCTGCTGTTTTAACCAATGCTACAGTCCACCCGATAACCAAACCACCTATGACGGAAATCAACGTAAACACCACCCCTTGGCGTTGGCTGTACGCCGCGCTGCTTCTCACTCTCGCAACGCCCATGCTCTTCTCCGAACCTGCGCCGGTCCCGGAACGCGAAGTCATCGCCGGCATCACGACGAAGCGAATCATTCCCGGCGAGCCTTACGAATTGGCCGGCAAACGCATCGTCTTCGCCAACTGGTATTACATCCAACCGGGTGATCTGGATTGGCGCGACGCCGATGGCAAGAGCGTCTATGTCTCGGGCAACTCGGGACCGTTTGAAGCCCATCACGTCGGCATCAACGCGCCGCAGGGCATTCGCATTATGGCCCAGAAGCCGGAAGTCATTGGGCCGTTTGATTTGCCGACGCGCGGGATGCTGCAAGACGGGGCCATTTACAAAGGTTGGACTTCGACCGATTACCTCGAATCCACGAATGGCATGAATTGGGAAAAGAAGGGCAAACTCGTCTGGCAAGGACTAAGCACCGACAGCACCTGGCATGTGTTCATCGACCCTTCGGCGTCGCCGGGCGAACGATTCAAGGCCATCTGGACCACCGAAATCACCCGCGCGCAGTTCGAGGAGTTTCGCAAGAAACGGCCCGACGGTTGGGAACCGCGCGCGCTGTTTTTGCTCGGTGAAAAGGATCAAGTGAGTTGTTTTCGCGGCGCCGTGTCGCCCGATGGGATTCACTGGACGGGGCTGCCGGACCCACTGCTGGTGGAACTCGCCGACACACACAACATCTGTTACTACGATTCCGCGTTGCGAAAGTACGTGCTCTACACACGCTACTGGTCCGTCGGACCGCGCTCGCAACGCCTCCCGCCCGACATTCGCGGCTCCTGGACCGGCGTCGGCCGACGCGCCATCGGTCGCAGCGAATCCAGCGACTTTCGGAGTTTTCCGCCGTCGGAAATGATTCTTGAACCAACCCCCGATATGCTGCCGTCGGAGGCGCTTTACACCAACTGCCGCACGACCGTGCCCGGCGCGCCGGATCAACACCTGATGTTCCCCACGATCTGGAACGCGTCCGTGGACGACACCACGCGCATCGCGCTGGCGTCCAGCAGCGACGGGAAGGTCTGGCATTGGGTGCCGGGTGGTGACTTGCTCCGCACGCCGGCTTTCGGCCGATGGGATGGCGGTTGCATCTGGGCGTATCCGGAATTGATCGAATTGCCGAACGGCGACTGGGCGCTGACGTATCGCGGCGACAATTTCCCGCACAAGTATCCGCGCGGCCAGCGCAAGGTCAGCCTCGGCTACGCCGTCTGGCCCAAAGGCCGGCTCGTCGCGCTCGAAGCCGTCGAACATGGCGTATTCACCATGATGCCGATTGTTCCCCCCGGCCGGATTCTCAAGATCAACGCGCTGACCCTCCGCACCGGCTGGGTCAAGGTGGAAGTCGTCGGCGTGGACGCTCGGAAAATGGTTGAGTGCGTGCCCATCGTCGGCGACCAGCCTTGGACTCGCGTGACTTGGAAGCAGGGGAACGACCTGGGGGTTGAGGATGGCAAGCCGATCTCGTTGCGGGTGGAACTGCAGCAGGCAAAACTTTTCGGGCTGGAGTTCGAATGAAAACTGGTTCCCGATTTGCGGCTGGCAAAGTGAGTCGGCCGATCCAACAGGCGGTGCTTGAACACTCGCGGTCAGACCGCTACGTTCTGAATGTGATTCGGGAAACACAGCGAAGACCGATTTCCTTGTTACCGGTCTATTATCCGATAACAGGGAAAACTTTCCGATTACATACAAGTTAGGCGACTTTACGCGCTATGTATGGAGTTCCAGCAGATTTGGATTTGTCGCGATTCAAGCACGCGAGTCTGGAATCTCTCGGCATTGGGTTGTTTCAGATTCAGTTTCAATTTCACCCGCAGAGCTGTATTTCCGTCATGGGTAAGTGGGAGCTGCGAGATTCCAGTGGAGCACTGGTGGACGAGGCGTTAGAGACCCATGAGGAGCGTGACTCGTATCGGTTGCATGTTGTTTTAGGGAAGAGTGTCGAGAGCTATTCAGTCAGTGCGCCGGATTCATTTTCGCTTCGTTTTGAGTCAGGGCACACGCTCACGATTTTTGATGATTCTAAGCAGTATGAGAGTTTTTCGATTCAGCCCGGAGACATTTTTGTTTAGAGTTGCAGCCATGTCGCCTAACCATGCGCTGCAGCGAACCCGGCGGAGGCGTCGCGGTTGCAATCGTTGCGTCCCGTGCGCCGGGTCGCTGAGCTTGGGTCGTTAGGCTGCGATTGAGCGCGTATGGAACAAGAATGCAAAACTGAACCGAGGGGACAGAGTGTTTCACGTTGGCTTGCCGTTCTCTCGCTGGCAGTGGTGTTATATGTTCTCAGCAGTGGCCCGGCAGTGTATCTGCGAGAGCGCGGATTTATTTCCAAGCAGATGGTGCGAGTGATTTACACGCCTTTGATTCCATTTGAGAGTGGCAGTTTCGCGAGTTACATCGGCTGGTGGCAAGCGAGAGCCCACAAAGTATGAAGACGCAGCCTAACCATGCGCTGCAGCGAACCCGGCGGGAGCGTCGCGGTTGCAATCGTTGCGTCCCGTGCGCCGGGTCGCTGAGCTTGGGTCGTTAGGCCTTCGAGCACGCACGATGAAAAACGCACTTCCAGATTTCACAAAGAAGGTCGTCGTCCTGAGCTTTCCGACGACAGACGGCAGTCGCACCTTGGCTCACCCGCGCTGGGAGAAGCAGGGCGGCAGGTTGTTCCTGATTGGTGCAGTCCCAGTCGGAGGTTCTCGAAACGATTGGCTCAACGGTGGGGAGGCAGCAGTTGCTTGGGAGATGGTTTCAGACTATCTCGTCTTCGACTCGCTGGCGGATTACCACAAGCGGAGGAGTATTTATGCGAGTCACAAACGAAAGGCCTAACCATGCGCGAGTTCGTGTAAAAACTTTTTGGGGTTGAAGGGTTGGGAGCG
>CAYWMD010000053.1:0-43911 GCA_964458575.1 uncultured Bifidobacteriaceae bacterium
CGGATGAGGAACCGTTCACACCCCCATTATGGTGGTGGTGTCAAGTTGCGCCCCAAGGCAAACTCCGGGTCGGGAACCCCAACCCGTCGCCGTTGCAAAGACGACTGGTTGAAGTTTGGCGCTGGGTGCTTCCCTTGAACTTTGAGCCGGAAGCTCAAATCACCATCCCATGCGGAATCATTCCGTTCCGCGGAATGACCACGATGCCATCGCGAATGTAGTAAAGCGGATGGTCGAGGTTGTCGGGCTTGCCCGCCGGCGAGATGGTGACGTTGTTGCCCACCCGGGCATTCTTGTCAATGATGGCGTTCTCGATACGGCAGCCCGAGCCAATGCCGATGCGCGGTTTGCCGGCACGCTCGTGTTCAACGATGGAGTCAAGCATTTCGTAGTAGTCACAGCCCAAGCCGACGACACGATTCAATTCCGTGCCCGCGCCGACGATGGTGCGCAAGCCGATGACGCTGTTCGTGATTTTCGACTGGTTGATGATGCACCCGTCGGACACGAGGGCGTGGTCAATTTGCGCCCCGTTGACTTTCGAGCCGGGCAA
The DNA here is from genome assembly GCA_964458575.1 of uncultured Bifidobacteriaceae bacterium. Classification (GTDB taxonomy): domain Bacteria; phylum Verrucomicrobiota; class Verrucomicrobiia; order Limisphaerales; family JADLHS01; genus CAYWMD01. Next base: position 554 of record CAYWMD010000053.1, read on the forward strand.
AAAGCGCGGCCGGGTGAAGATCGGCGCGCTCATGTCGAAGAAATTGAAGCGCGGCAGCTCGGATACCAGATCAAGGTTGGCCTCAAAAAAAGCGCGGATCGTTCCGATGTCCTCCCAGTACCCTTGAAACACATACGAGCAAACGCGGTGCGTCTGGATGGCGCGCGGGATGATGTGCTTGCCGAAATCAGTCAGCGTGTTGTCCAGCAACGAGCGGATCACGTCGCGGTTGAACACATAAATGCCGGTGGAGCCCAGCAACCATTCGCCCCCGCCTTGGATCCCGAACTTGGTCAGGGCCTCCGGTGGCAATAGCAACGAATCCTGCACGGCCGCGTCCTTGGGCTTCTCGACGAAGCGCGTGATCCGGCGGTCTTCACCAACTTGTAGAATGCCCAGCGACTGCGCCTCGGCGCGCCCCACGGGCATCGTCGCAATGGTCACGTCCGCGCCGCTCTCACTGTGTTGCGCGATGAGCGGGCGAAAATCCATGCGGTATAACTGGTCGCCGCTCAAAATCAGCAGGTAATCGAATTCGTGGTTGAGGAAATGGACGAGGTTTTTCCGCACGGCATCGGCCGTGCCTTCGTACCAGGTGGCATCCGTGAGTGTCTGCTGGGCGGCGAGAATCTCGACCAGGCCGCCGGAGAACTGGTCGAACTTGTACGACTGCGAAATGTGCCGGTGCAGCGACGTTGAGTTGAACTGCGTTAGGATGTAAATGCGGCGAAAACCGGAGTTGATGCAGTTGGAAATGGGAATGTCCACCAGCCGGTATTTGCCCGCCAGCGGCACCGCCGGCTTGGCGCGGTCCTTGGTCAGCGGAAACAGCCGCGACCCCTGCCCGCCGCCCATGACGACACAAAGCACGTTGCTTGTGTTCATGGACTGGCGGCTCGTGTGCGTTGTCATAGGAAAAATGCCTGGTCGCGACGTCGAAGTTTTTATACCGGATTTTTCAAAAGGGGGCAAGTGAGTTCGGGCTGTTTGTCCGGCGCTGGCTCCGAATTTCGCCTGGTGCCGGCTCGGAAATGGCGGCGGGAAATGCGCGTCGGGCGCGTGTGCCAGCGGGCGGGGGCCGCTTGCCTTACCCAGCGCGGGTGAAGTTTAGTTCTGAACAAATCCCGTTAAATAGATGGCAAAAAAGGTTGAGCCGGAAAAGGGCGCGAACGCCACACTCTGGGCAAGTCCGTTTCATTGGCGTTGCCGAATTGTGTCGGGGAATGACGGGGTTTGGACACGTCCCGCCGGAAACGGGGAATGACTCGTGACCGAGTTTCTCGACACAACATTGACTGACGAACGCAAGCCGGCCAGCCGCCAGGCGCCGGCGCAGGCACGCACGGCGTGTTTTCATTGCGGCGAACCTTGCCCCGACGCTTCCTTCGCGAGTGCGGGGAAGGTCTTTTGCTGCAACGGCTGCCTGATTGTGCATGACTTGCTGACCGAGAGCGGCCTGGGCCATTTTTACGACCTCAGCGACAAACCGGGCATCCGCATGCGGGGCGCGAAAGCCCGGGAACATTTCGCCTACCTCGACGAACCCGCTTTGCAACCGCGGTTGCTCGACTTCACGGACGGCAAACAAGGTCGCGTGACGTTCCAGGTGCCGACAATCCACTGTATCGCGTGTGTCTGGTTGCTGGAAAATCTTTTCCTTTTGCATCCGGGCGTCGGCCATTCGCAGGTCAATTTTCCCAAACGGGAAGTCGCCATCTCCTTCGCCGCGGAAAAGATCAAGCTCAGCGAACTGGTCGCGCTGCTGGCGTCCATTGGTTACGAACCCTCGCTCACACTGGGAGAATTGGAGAAGCCGCGCGTCAACCCGGTGCTCAAACGACGGTGGCTGCAGATCGGCGTCGCGGGGTTTGCGTTCGGCAACATCATGCTGCTCAGCATCCCGCAATACTTCGGGCTGGATGCCTTCAGCGGTGCGGCGTTCAAAGCGCTCTTCGGCTGGCTGAGTCTCGCGCTTGCTTTGCCGGTGGTGGTCTTCAGTGCGTCGGATTACTGGAAGTCTGCCCGGCTCGCCGCTCGCCAACGCATGCTGACGCTGGACGTGCCCATTGCCCTGGGTTTGGCCGCCATTTATGGGCAGAGCGCCTTGGAAATCATATCGCGCACCGGCGAGGGCTACTGCGATTCGCTCACGGGCTTGATATTCTTCCTGCTCTGCGGGCGCGTGTTTCAGCAGAAGACGCATGATCGGTTGACGTTTGACCGCGATTACAAGTCCTTCTTCCCGCTGAGCGTAACGCGCCTTGGCGTTCAAACTTTGGCTTGTGAGCCGGACACGCTAAAGCGTGAACTCCAACGCGAACAACGCGTCTCCCTTTCGCAGCTCAAAGTCGGCGACCGCATCATCCTCCGAAACCGCGAACTGATACCCGCAGATTCCAAACTTGTCAGCGGTCCGGCGTTCATTGACTACAGTTTCGTCACCGGTGAATCCGAGCCGTTGGCGAAGCAGGTGGGCGATTATCTCTACGCTGGCGGCCAGCAAATCGGCGCGGCGATCGAGGTCGAAACGGTCAAACCGGTCTCGCAAAGCTATCTGACGTCGCTCTGGGATCACGAGGCGTTTCGGAAAAACCGCGAGGACGATCTTAACACGCTCACCAACCGCTACAGCCGGCGCTTCACGCTGCTGGTGATTTCCGTGGCGTTGGGCGCAGCCGTATTCTGGATCGCATCGGGCAATTTGCCGCGCGGGCTGAAGGCATTCACTTCCGTGCTGATCGTCGCCTGCCCCTGCGCGCTGGCTTTGGCCGCGCCGTTCACACTCGGCACGGCGCAACGCTGGCTGGCGCGGATCAATGTGTTCTTGAAGAATTCGCTGGTGCTCGAACGTCTCGCGCGGGTGAACGCCATCGTGTTCGACAAGACGGGAACGCTCACTTCAGCTGGGGCGAATGCGGTGAGGTTTGTGCGGGCGGCCAGTCAATCGCCGGAAGGGACGCGTTCCACGGCGTCCCCATCTTCCCAGGTGGAAGTTTGGGACGCGGGTGGAATGCGTCCCTGCCAAATGCAAAGGGAGGGTGACTTGACCGACGACGAAGCGCGCTGGGTTTTCTCGCTCACGCGTCACTCGACCCATCCTCACTCGGTCCGCATCAGCGAATCTTTCAGCGACAAGCTTTTTCCCGAACCGGTGCGGTCGTTTTTGGAAACACCGGGTTGCGGCATCGAAGGCCAGGTGGACGGCCGCGAAATCTGGCTTGGCTCGCAGGCGTGGCTGGAGTCACGCGGCGCCAGCGTAGGACAGGCGTCGCGCCTGTCTCTCGATTCAAATGAAAAAGTTGGAGCCAAGCGCGACACCTGTCCTACGAACGGCAGCATCGTCCACGTGGCGATTGACGGGCGTTATCGCGGAGCTTTCGTCCTGTCGAGCACGGTGCGGCCGCGAACCGACCGGCTCATCCGCCAACTCGGCGAGCGCTTCGATCTGGCGCTGCTCTCCGGCGACAACGAACGCGAACGTGATCGTTTCCGTGCCTTGTTCGGCGATCAAGCGCGGTTGAATTTCAATCAAAGCCCGCTCGAAAAACTGGGGTTCATTCGTCGTCTCCAGGACTCCGGCAAAACCGTGATGATGGTGGGTGACGGTCTTAACGACGCTGGCGCGCTCAAGCAAAGCGACGTGGGCATCGCGGTGGTGGAAAAAGTCGGCGCATTCTCGCCAGCCAGCGATGTGATTCTCGATGCCGCGCGCGTGCCGCAACTTTCCGAAGTCCTCAACCTGGCCCGCCGGTCCACGCGGATTGTGCGCATCAGCTTCGGTATTTCGGCAGCCTACAACCTCATCGGTGTGAGCATTGCGACGGCCGGCCTGCTGTCGCCGCTGGTGTGCGCGGTTTTGATGCCGTTGAGTTCCGCGTCGGTGGTGCTGTTTGCGGTGGGGGTGACCACCTGGGCCGCGCGGCGCGGCGGCCTGTTTACCGAAAGGCCCGAGCCATGACTGCTCCGAAAACTTCAGAACAGGAAGCGTGGATGCGAATCGCGGCGTCGCCTACGGTGCGCGAACAGCAGGTCGCGTTCACGTGCGCGACGGGCGTGCCGCTGGCACTCGCGCCGGCGAGCGCCCAAACCCTGCCCGAAACCGACAAGGTGTTCTGCGTGAAGGGCTGCCTCGGCGGTCACAGCGGCACCGTTTGCCAGCGAAAACTGATGCAAGCCGAGAAGCGCGCGGTCACCCGCGTGGGCCCCGTGCAATACTGTTGTCCCTCCGGGCTCGTAAAAATTCTCGTGCCGGTGTTCATCGGCGGGCGACACGTCGGCAGCCTGCTGGCCGGGCCGTTTACATTGCGTTCGTTGGATGGCGAAAGACTCGGGCAAATCGTGGACAAGCTGGGCAAATACGGTTTGGGCGACCGGGCGGCGCAATTGCAGGCGAGCTGGCGGTTCAGTCCGTTGCTCTCGGCGGACAAATGCCGGGCGGCGGGAACGTTGCTGCAAATGTTCGGCAAGTATCTCGAGGAATGCGGGAAACAGGAACTGCGCGCGCAGGGGCCGCGTCGTTCGGCGCTGGTGCAAAAGGTCGAGACGTTTCTCGCCGAGTGCCAGAGCAGCCACGTCTCGCTCAAGGAAGTGGCCATGCGCGTGAACCTGAGTCCGTGCCACTTCTGCGCCGTGTTCAAAAAGCAGGCCGGGGTGACGTTCAGCCAGTATCGGACGCGCCAGCGCCTGGAAAAAGCCCGTGACCTGCTGGCCGATCCCGCCCGCCGCGTCAGTGACGTGGCCTTCGAGGCGGGGTTCGAGTCCATTCCCTATTTCAACCGTGCCTTCCGTCGGCAATTCGGGTGTTCGCCCTCGGAATTCCGCACCCGGCAAACGCAGCGTAATTCAGGTCAAGAAAATCGAAATCCAGGCGTAGCGGCGATTCGTGCCAACGGGTTGAATAATTAGGCAACCGGACGACGACCCGCCTGGGGAATTAGAACGTGCAATTCAGAACCAACATAGAACCGCCGGGAGCAGGCGCGCGGAAAGAGTCATGAGCGTCATCGTGATTTTAATTCTCGCGAGCCTGGTCATGGCGCTGCTGTTTCTGGGTGGCTTCATCTGGGCGGTGCGGTCCGGGCAGTTCGACGACACGTTCACTCCATCAATGCGCGTGTTGACCGACGAACCGAGGCGATCGGCGCACGCCGGGGTTGGCGTTGCCGGTGGCGATCGAAACCAAAGCAGAGCCGGGGAAAACGCTGCTCCTCGCCCGGCACTGCGAGCGGTGGAAACCAACGGAGCGGCAAATCTGGCGAAGAGTTGAATCAGAACACCATGAAAACAGCAACTGGTTGGGCGGAAATGGGCAGTGTGGCGGCGGCGGCGGCATTCTTGACGGCAGCCGCGTCAACGGGATTGGGCGCCGACGGCGAGGACTGGCAGGACAAGGCGATTTCGCCCGTGGGCAACCCGATCTATTTCGAGGACCCGCGGATCACCAGCGAGGTGCGGCCCATCTTCATGTATCACAAACTGCCGGACACGTTTCATTACTCGGGCGGCAAGCTGCCCATGGGCGGCGAGGTGCGGGTTTATGCCGTGCAACTGCGCTACGCCCTGACGGAGCGGCTGGCCTTCATCGCGACGAAGGACGGTTACATTGAGTTCCGTCCCGATCACACGCTGCCGCACGAACACGGTTGGGCCGACTTGGCCGCGGGGTTGAAATACGCGTTGATTGATGATCGCGAGAACCAATTCATCCTCACACCCGGTTTGACCGTTACCATCCCGACCGGCAATGAGGATGTGTTCCAAGGCCACGCCAAGGGCGAGGAGAACATCTTCGTCTCCGCGGAAAAGGGCTGGGACAATTTTCACGTCACGGGCAACGCCGGTTTCATCATCCCGAACGACTTCGACAAGAACACGTCGCAGTTCCATTACAGCCTGCAACTGGATTATTACGTCTGCCAGTATTTCATCCCCTTCTTCGTGTTCAACGGTTACACGATCCTGACGGACGGCAACAGCCAGTCGAATCAGTCCCTGGACGCGGTGCCGCTCGATACGGAAGGCTACGACTTGATCAACTTCGGTTCGTGTGATGCCGCAGGCACGACGCAACTCACCGTCGGCGGCGGGGCGCGGGCCAAATTGACCAAGAAACTTGATCTCGGTGTCGCCTACGAAGCGGGCGTGAGCAATCCCGAGGGCATCTTCGACAGCCGCATCACGGCGGATTTGATCTGGCGATTTTGAAAGCGCGCGCGGGCGGTGGCGTGTAACCGGCTTCGCGCCACTGTCCGCCCGGTTTGCGGTTGAGCCGTGGTTGAGAGCGAAATTGAACGAAACAAAACTATGAACGTGGAAACCTTCAAATACGACAACAAGATTGTCCGCGCGTTTGCGATTGCCACCATTGTGTGGGGCATCGTGGGCTTTTGCGCCGGGCTGCTGATCGCGTGCCAGTTGTTCTTTCCGAACCTGAACCTGAACCTGCAATTCACGACGTTCGGCCGGTTGCGCCCGCTGCATACCAACGCCGTGATCTTCGCGTTCGTGGGCAACGGCATGTTCATGGGGATTTACTATTCGCTCCAGCGGCTTTGCAAGGCGCGGATGTTCAGCGATTTTCTGAGCTGGTTTAATTTCTGGGGCTGGCAGGCCATCATCGTCAGCGCGGCGATCACGCTGCCGCTGGGCCTGACCACCAGCAAGGAATATGCGGAACTGGAATGGCCGATTGACATCGCCATCGCGGTCGTGTGGGTGGCGTTTGCCGTCAACATGTTCGGCACGATCGCCAAGCGACGCGAGAAGCACATGTATGTGGCGATCTGGTTTTACATCTCGACTGCCATCACGGTCGCGGTGCTGCACATTTTCAACTCGCTCGAAATGCCGGCGAGCCTGTTCAAGAGTTATTCGGTTTACGCCGGCGTGCAGGATGCGTTGGTGCAGTGGTGGTATGGCCACAACGCGGTGGCCTTCTTTCTGACCACGCCCTACCTCGGTTTGATGTATTACTACCTGCCGAAGGCCTCGGGCCGGCCGATCTTCAGTTACCGGCTTTCGATCATCCACTTCTGGGCGCTGATCTTCATTTACATCTGGGCCGGGCCGCATCACCTGCTGTACACGGCGCTGCCGGATTGGGCGCAATCGTTGGGCATGGTGTTCTCGTTGATGCTGATCGCGCCCAGTTGGGGCGGCATGTTGAACGGGTTGCTCACGCTGCGCGGGGCGTGGGACACGTTGCGAAAGGAACCGATGCTTAAATTCATGGTCGTGGCCGTCACCGCGTACGGCATGTCCACGTTGGAAGGCCCCTTGATGGCCATCAAGAGTGTCAACTCGCTTTCGCATTACACCGACTGGACCATTGCGCACGTCCACACTGGCGCGCTCGGTTGGAACGGATTCCTCACGTTCTCGGTCCTCTACTGGTTGTTCCCGCGGCTTTATAACACGAAGCTCTGGTCCACCAAGCTTGCCAACTACCATTTCTGGATCGCCCTGCTGGGGCTGATGTTCTACGCGATCCCCATGTATGCCTCCGGCGTGACGCAGGGGCTGATGTGGAAACAATTCAATGCCGACGGCTTCATGCAGTACCCCAACTTCCTGGAGACGGTGCTGCAAATCGTCCCGATGTATAAACTCCGCGCGGTTGGTGGATCGCTATACATCATCGGCGCGGTGTTGATGGCGATCAACCTGTATCGCACGGCCAAGAGTGGAAAATTTGTGCCGGAGCAGGAAGCCCAAGCGGCGCCGTTGTCGAAAGAACCGGTCAAAGAACACGGTCGTTATGCCGCGCATCGCTTTTTGGAGGCCAAGCCGCTGCTGTTCACCGTGCTGGCAACGGTTGCCATTCTGGTGGGCGGCTTGATCGAGATCGTTCCGCTTTATCTCATCAAGAGCAACGTGCCCACGATTTCCTCCGTCAAGCCTTACACGCCGTTGGAAGTTCTCGGACGCGACATTTACATCCGTGAAGGTTGCGTGGGCTGCCACTCGCAGATGGTGCGCCCGTTCCGTTCCGAAACGGAGCGTTATGGTGAATACTCGAAGGTCGGCGAATACATTTTCGATCATCCCTTCCTTTGGGGCTCCAAACGCACGGGCCCGGACCTGCATCGCATCGGCGGCAAGTATCCCGATGCGTGGCACTACAATCACATGGACGATCCGCGCAGCACGTCGCCCGGCTCGATCATGCCGCGCTATTCGTGGCTGTTGAGCCAGAAGCTCGACACGTCGTCGTTGCCCTCGCGCCTCCGGACGTTGCGCAAGATCGGTGTGCCGTATCCAGACGGTTACGAGAACGGCCCGGCGCAAAAGGACCTCGACGCCCAGGCCAACAAGATCGTGCTCAGCCTCAAGGTGGGCATGGTGAACACCGAAACAAACCGGGAAATCATCGCCTTGATTGCCTACCTGCAACGGCTGGGCACGGACATCAAGTCCGCGCCCGCCGCCGCGCCCGCGCCGGTCGCCGCCGCCAAGTGAGGACCCCATGATCAAAAACGTGATTGAAACCCTCGGCGGCATTGATGCTTACGGCATCATCTCCGTCTGCTTTTTCTTTGCGTTCTTCACCGGAATGCTCGTCTGGGCGTTCCGGTTGAAGAAATCCTATCTGAACTCGATGCGCGAACTGCCGTTGAACGACGGTTCCGTTTGCGACGCTGAAAACGAATCCAACTCCCAATCCGATTCCCGCCATGAATGACCAGAACAATCCCCTGCTGATGGACCACGAAGCCGACGGCATTCGTGAACTCGACAACAAACTCCCGCGCTGGTGGGTGTGGCTGTTCTACTTCACCATCATCTTCTCCGTGTTTTACCTGGCTTACTACCATGGCTTCGCCAAAGGTGACCTTGCCACCAAAGGCCAGATGTGGACCGAGTACCAGGCCGAAATGAAAGTCGGCGAGGCGATCAAAGGCGCGGCCATATCAAAGTTCGAGGCCACCATTGCCAGCCTCGAACCGTCGCAGGACCCGCTCGTGATCGCCGCCGGCAAGACCACGTTCGCGGGCAAATGCGCTCCGTGTCATCGCGCCGACGCCGGCGGTCTCGTCGGGCCGAACCTCACGGACGATTACTGGATTCACGGGCCGAAATTCTCGGACAACGTGCGCACCATCTGGAACGGCGTGAAGGAAAAGGGCATGCTGGCCTGGAAGGAGCAGGGCATGAAGCCGTCCGAGGTCATCGAAGTGGCCAGCTATATTTACACGGTGCGCGGCTCGAAACCGCCAAACCCCAAACCACCCGAGAATCTCGCCCCGGCCAAACCCGCCGGGCCGAGCGTATTTGAATGACGAAATGAAGGCGCCAGGGAAACTTCCGGCCCCAAGCTGGCACGAGACTAATCGTCGTCGCGAAGTCGGGAGCACGCGCTGTGGAGTTTCTCTGGAGTTTGGGGGCTGGAACTTGGTACCTTGAGCCATGGTCGCGCCTCCCGACAACGAGACGAACGCGCCGCCCCCGCCGCGCGAAGAAGCGGTGAAACCGGTGGACTGGCAGGACTTTCGCGAGCACCTCGCGACGGCCGACCAGGAAGGTCATCGCCTCTGGATCTATCCGCGCAAACCGCGCGGGCGCTTCACCAACGCCCGCACCTGGTTGAGCTGGCTCCTGCTGGGCATCATGTTCGCCGGGCCGTTCATCCGCATGAACGGCAATCCGCTGCTGCTGCTCAACATCGTCGAGCGCAAGTTCATCATTCTCGGCCAGATCTTCTGGCCTCAGGACATGATTCTTTCCGCGGTCACGCTGCTGGTCTTCTTCACCGGTATTATCGTGTTCACCGCCGCCTTCGGCCGTCTGTGGTGCGGCTGGACCTGCCCGCAAACCGTGCTCATGGAAATGGTTTTCCGGAAGATCGAATACTTCATCGAAGGCGACGCCCACGAGCAACGCGCGCTGGCCAAGGCGCCGTGGACCGGAAAGAAACTGGCCCGGAAGCTTTCGAAACACGCGGTCTTCCTCGGCCTGTCCTTCATCGTCGGCAACACCCTGCTGGCCTACATCATCGGCACGGAGCAGTTGTATCGGATCGTCACCGACAATCCGATGAATCATCTCACGGGGCTGACCTTCATGATTCTGTTCACCCTGCTGTTTTACGGGATCTTCGCGCGCTTCCGCGAACAGGCGTGCACGTTCATCTGTCCGTACGGCCGGTTCATGTCCACGTTGCTGGATGAAAACACCATCGTCGTCGCCTACGACCACAAGCGCGGCGAAAAACGCGGCATCCTGCGCCGGGCCCAAACTCCCGATCAGCGCAAAACCGCCGGCCAGGGCGACTGCGTGGATTGCAATCAATGCGTCAGCGTCTGTCCCACGGGCATTGACATCCGCAACGGCACGCAAATGGAGTGCGTCCACTGCACCGCTTGTATTGACGCGTGCGACGCCGTCATGGACAAGATCCGCCGTCCCCGCGGGCTGATCCGTTACGCCTCGCTCAACGGCGTCGAGCGCGGCGAACACCTGCGGTTGACGCCCCGCCTCATCGGGTATGTCGTTTTGCTGCTGGCGTTGATCGGGCTGTGGTTCTTCCTGGTGTTCACCCGTTCCGACGTGCAGGCCACGTTTCTCCGCGCGCAGGGTGCGTTGTTCCAGCAAATGCCCGACGGCCGTTTCAGCAACCTCTACACCGTAAAGATCCTCAACAAGACTTCGCACGCCATGCCCATCGAATTGAAGCTGGAAAGTCCAGCGGGTGATTTGCAGGTGATGGGTCAGGCCATTGTCGTGCCCAAGGAAAAGCTCGCCGAGAATTCCGTACTCGTCGAACTGGACCGCCAAGTGATGAAGTCCGGCACTACCCCGGTCGTGGTCGGCGTTTATTCCAACGGCAAAAAGATTCAAACGCTGAAAACCGCCTTCATCGGCCCGCGCGATGATACAAAGTGAAAAAGCCGAATTCCGACTGACGAAACCCGAAACCAATCTGTCGGCCATGAACCTCGCAGCACTCTCCCTCACCCCGGCCCGCTCCCGCTGGGAGAGGGAGAATCGTCGCCAGTCTCACAGGAAAACGGGGCGCTGTGATTGCGGGACGATCATCGAACAAAATCGAAACACGCGATTGCTGTTCCCTCTCCCAGTGGGAGAGGGTCAGGGTGAGGGAGAACGCGTCGAACTCAAAACCCGCTTTGCAATTTCCATCCAACCATGACACCCAAACGAAACTTTTGGCCCCTCGGCATCATCCTGGCCTGTGCACTGTTTGTCACCGGCCTCGCGGTCATGGTGTTTATCGCCTGCACCCACAGCTCCGAACTGGTCAGCGACAATTACTACGAGCAGGAGGTCAAATACCAGACGCGGTTGGATCAACTCAACCGCACAGCACAACTCAACGAACAGGTGAAGGTGGCCTTCGACCACGGCGCGAAGCGCATCAGCATTTCACTGCCCACCGGCCCGGCGGCCGCCAATGCCTCCGGTCGCATCCAGCTCTACCGTCCTTCGGCCGCCGGCCTGGATCGGGAGGTGAAACTCGAACTGGATGCCAGTGGTTCGCAAAGCGTGGACGCGACCGCGCTCGAACCTGGACTCTGGAAAATCCGCATCCACTGGACCGCCGGTCAGCAGGAATTTTTCGCGGACAAAAGCGTCGTCGTGAAACGTGGGGTTTAATTGGATTGATTGGAAGCATGGAACTGTGGACGGCATTTGCGCTTGGATTGGTCGGCAGTCTGCACTGCGCTGGCATGTGCGGGCCGCTGGCGCTTGCGCTGCCGCAGGCCGGCGATCGCCCGGCCGGCTACTTCGCCGGGCGCGCCGCCTACAACTTGGGCCGCGTCGTCACCTACTGTGTCCTGGGCCTGATCTTCGGCCTGTTGGGCAAGACGCTCCTGCTGGCCGGCGTGCAACGTTGGCTGTCCATCAGCCTGGGCGTCGTGTTGCTCGTGGGGTTGTTCGCGTCGCGCAAACTCGCACTCTGGCGGCCCATCACGGTGCTCGTGAACAAACTCAAATCCAGCATGGCCGCGTTGCTGCAACGACGCTCGGTTGATGCCCTGCTCGTGTTGGGATTGTTGAACGGCCTGTTGCCCTGCGGCCTGGTCTATGTCGCCTGCGCGGGCGCGACCGCCACCGGCGATCTTTTCGATGGCTCGCTGTACATGCTGGCATTTGGCATCGGCACCGTGCCAATGATGCTGGCCATCAGCCTTTCCGGAAAACTCGTCCCTTTCTCGCTGAGATTGAAACTGCTCAAGGCCGTTCCCGTCGCCGTTTTTCTGCTCGCCTCACTTCTCATCCTGCGCGGCATGGAACTGGGCATCCCCTACGTCAGTCCGGTTTTGTCGGGCGAAGGCGCGAGTTGTTGTCACCGGTGAATTGACTCCGCTGGCTGCGCATCGCCGGACGGAACGTCCCGCTTAAAGAATCTCCCTGACCGCACGGATCAGCGCCTCGGCCTCCCGCCGGGTGCCGATGGTGATTCTCAAATAGCTGCTTACCTCGGGCGCACTGAACCAACGCACCAGAACCTTTCGTTCCCGCAACTGCTGCAACCAGTCCTTCGCCGGGAAGAGCGGTGGCCGGGCGAGGATGAAATTTGTCTGACTGGGCAGCACGCGGAAACCCAGCATCGTCAACTGGCGGCTCAGCCGCTCGCGGGTGGTCGTGATCCTTTTGAAGTTGGCGCGGTAATAAGCCAGGTCGTCGAGCGTCGCCTCCGCGGCCACCTGGCCCAGGCCGTTCACGTTGTAGCTGTCGCGAATCTTGTCCAACGCCGCGATGAGTTCGGGATGACCGACGAAATAACCGACCCGCTGAAAGCAAAGTGAATACGCCTTGGAAAACGTGCGCGCCACGAGCACATGCGGATGCTTCAACGCCAGCTTCAGCGCGTTTTCGTCGGCGAAATCCACGTATGCCTCGTCCAGCACCACCACGCCACGCTGCGCCCGGCACAGCGCTGCCAATGACCGCGTTGCGTAGCCGCGTCCGCTCGGCGCATTGGGTGTCGTGATGAACGTGAGCGCGGCATTAAAATGCCAGCACCCGCCGCGCCGCAACTCGTTCACGGTCGGGAGGCTGAAATCCGACGGGAGCGGCACGGCATTTTTCACCGCGCCGTGGATGTCCGCCAAAACCGGGTAAAGCGAGTAACTCGGCGCGAAGTATTGAACCGACTGTCGTGGCTGCGCTCGTGAGCGCGCGGCAAACTCTCGTTTAGTCGGCCGCGTTGTCACCAACTCAGCCACGGGTTCAACAAAGCACCGCACCGCCAGTGCCAGCAATTCATCCGAGCCGTTGCCTACGATGATGTTCTCTGGCTGGCAGCGATGCAATCGCGCCAGTTTCTCGCGCAACCGCTCCGCCGTCGGGTTGGGATACAGCCGCAAGCGCCCGTCCACCGCCGCCTGCACCGCCCGCAGGACCCGCGGCGACGGCGGGTAAGGATTTTCATTCGTGTTGAGCTTGATCAGCCCTTTGATCTTCGGCTGCTCGCCCGGGACGTAGCCATGCAGCTTATGCACGAGCGGGCGAATCAGTTGTTTCGGATTTGGCGAAGCCACCTCGCCATTCCAGATTAAAACTGTCGAAAAGTCGAGTCCGGCGTTGCTGCGCCGCGCGGCAACTCGCGTTTCCCCCGTCGGGGCCGGCGTTCTGGGATGATACTCCTGATTTCACCGAGCTTTTTCCGTGGCAGACCTCAAGGGTGCGGTTATGCTTCGAGCATGAAGACTTCAATTCTGGCTTTCTGCCTGGCGATGACCGCGGCGCGCGCGGCGGACGAGGGATTTATTCCACTGTTCAACGGACACGACCTGACCGGCTGGGTGAATGCGAATTGCGCGCCGGAAACCTGGAGCGTTCGCGACGGGGTGATTCATTGCACGGGTTTTCCCACGGGCGCCCTGCGCACTGAACGGCAATACGAAAATTTCATCCTCGAAGCGGAGTGGCGGCATTTGAGCCGCGGCGGAAACTCCGGGGTGTTCATCTGGGGCACGCCCATCGCGGCGCCGGGCGTGCCGTTTCTGCGGGGGATCGAAGTGCAGGTGCTCGACCACGGATTCACGGCCCAGTATGAAAAGGCCAGCGGCAAACCGGCCGACTGGTTCACAACCCACGGCGACGTGTTTCCCATTCATGGCGCGACGATGAAACCCTTTGGCCGGCACAACGGCATGCGGAGTTTTCCGTCCGCGGAGCGCAGCAAGGGCACGCCGGAATGGAATCATTACCGGATCGTCTGCTCCAATGGCGTCATTCGCTTGAGCGTGAACGGCCAGGAAGTTTCCGGCGGCGAGGATTGCAACTATCGCAAGGGTTATCTTGCGCTCGAATCGGAAGGCGCGCCGGTGGAGTTCCGCAACCTCCGCCTCAAGGAACTGCCCGCCAGCGGCGCGCCGGCGGACGTCACGGCGCCGGCGGATGCGGGCTGGCGGTCCTTGTTCACCGGCCTCGACTTGCGCGGCTGGCTGACGAACGCGGCCACCGCCGGGCGTTGGAGCGTGCGCGGTGAACGGCTGGCGTTGAAAGCGGGCCCGCATGTCACCGGCGGAACGTTGTGGACGCAGCAGCAGTTCGGCGATGCGGAATTCATTCTGGACTGCCGTTTGGCCAAGGCGGCGGAGGGGGCAACTCCGGTCATTCCGGAAGTCCGGGTGCGCGGACGCACCGGTCCGGCGCTCAAATTGAGCGGTGCCGGTCCGGACAAGTTCTCACGATTTGTCATCACCGTGCAGGGCCGCGAGTTGACGGTCAAACGCGGCGACCGCGAGATTCAACGTCTGGAACTGCCTTCGGACGCGCCCACGCGCGGCTTCTTCGGTTTGAGCGACAGCGCGGGGGCGGCGGAGTTCATGAATCTTTACGCGCGCGACTTGTGAGTTGGCCGGCGCACGACCGTCCCGGTCGCAGCAGGTTTGCCGGGTGCAAGCGCTTGATATGGTCAGGACTTCGCGTTATGAAAGCCGCTGCGGGCGGGACGCCCGCGCGCCGAAGTCTTGGCTCAAGATACAAAGGAAAACCCCACCGTTGCCGTGTGGAACTTTACCTGTGAACTCATGCAACACTCGGGACGAGCCGGATGGCTTTCGGCTACCAATCAAGGCGTGCCGGCCACAATCGCGGCAGTGGTCCCCTGATCGCACTATTCCCGTTCAAGGACTGAGTTGCGCATCACGAACAGGGCAGGGTTAAATCTGGTTTGGTTCTGCCAAAGAACGCGGCTGCTTTGACCGCACCATCCGTGCCAGCAACCGCATCGCCTTGGAGGAAATTCGCAAATGCCGTTCGCGCCACGTTCCTTGTCGTCACCGGCGCTTTCGTCCAAAAAAACGCCGCACCTTGGGCACGGTCGAAGTCCGCAGACTGTCTTTAGTCGGGGCGCGGCATTTCGAGATGGGACACCGGGCGCGCCACGGCCAGTTTTCCGGAAATCGAATTGACGCAACGCGGGAAGGACTTAGCCTTCGCGCCTCATGAACGGCGCAAGTTCCACCCAGCCCAGCCCGGCCGGAATCCGGACCGGGGAGATTTCCATCCTCTGCGCCACGCGCGGCCGGCCGGAGATGCTGGGTGAAAGCTTCCAATCGTTGAGGGCCAGCACCGTCCGGAAAGAAAAGACCCACCTGTGGATTTACGTGGACGAGGACGACGAGGTCACCCGCAAGGCGATCGAGGCCAAAACGATTCCCGATCCCGGCCTGCCGGTTCATTGGCACATCGCGCCACGCACGGCCGGCTTGGGACAAATTCATCAGGCATTGTGGAGCGCCTCGGGCAAGGCCTCGGAAGTGTACATGTTCGCCTCCGACAAATCACACTTTGCAACCCCGGGATGGGACGAGGTGATTCGCAAGAAGGCCGCCGCGCATCCGGACGGGGTGATGCTGGCCTTTGCGCACGATCCGAACACGGCCGACCAGGGAACGTATCCGATCCTCGGCTGGAACTGGATTCAGACGCTGGGTTATTTTTTTCCCGGCTACTTTCCGTTCTGGTTTGACGATCTGTGGATGGACCAGATCGGACGGATGGTCGGGCGGTTCGAGAAGCTGCCCATTGTCATTGCGCCGGTCGGCGGCACCCGCGGGCGCACCCAACGAATGCGCAACGTGCCGTTTTGGACGCGCTTCTTCCAGTTGATGCTGCCCGAACGCGAGGACGCCGCGCGCAGATTGATCGCGGCCATGCATCCGCAGGACGAAGCCGCCCGGAACGCGGCGTTGAAAGCCATGGCGGAGGTTGCCGCCCGGCTCGCGCAGGAGCAGGAAAACTTTTCTGACGCTTACGGCGTTTTTCAGGAAGAACGCCATACCGCCGTCAGTCCGGAGGAGCGCAACCGGTTCAATCCGCTTTATTTCAAGCTGGAAACGCAGGCAGTCGCGCGCCTGATTTCCTTTGCGGAGGAATTCGCCGCGCAAGGCCGGCACGCCGAGGCGTTGAAATACGTGGACGCCACGCTGCTCTCCGACCTGCGTGTGCGTTGGGCGGAGAAGCTCAAGGCCGAGTGCCTGGGCAAACTGGGCCGTCCGGCCGAGGCCGAAAAACTCTCACGCGAAGTTCTGGCCGCGTGGCCGGAAATGGGCCTGCTGCGGCGAACCTTCCGTTTCCTGGGAATGATTACCACAGAGGCGAAACGGCTCTTCGTCATTGCGACGAACAAGCAGGATTCCAAATGAACCCGCGGTAGCAGCCGAGGTTTGCCTTCGCCTGAACCAGCGGGGCGGGGCGCCGGTTGAGGAGGGGAGGGACGGTTCGGGAATCCGTGCTGGCCATTGTTCCAGCCATGAGCCAACCCGTGTGTTTTCTTCGCGGCACCGTCTCAATGCTTGGATGAACCGCGCGCGGTGCGCTCGGAATCCGCGATCCGTTTCAGTTCCGCGTAAAGTTCGCGCGATGCCGCGACCCGTTCCAGCAGCAGGTCGCCTTGCACCGCAAGTTGTTTGCGATAGCGGTCGCCTTCGAGCCGGCCCTCGGCGTCCCGGCGGCGGGCGGTTGCAATCATTTCTTCGATCTCCGCCAGACTCGCCAGCCGTTTTGCCAACAACGCTTCCAACCCGTCGAATTTCCAGAAACGAAAACCCTCGCGCACGACGTAAACCGGCGTGGTGTGCGCGCTCGTACCGTCGCCGGCATACGCGCGGGCGGCGAGCCAGCAGCCGTAACCGGCGTTTACAGTAACTTCGACTTCGGCGCCGGCTTGCCCCGGTTCTTTTGATTCCGTTTCCCGGATGACTTCGCCGTGCCGCACAATTTGCAGTTTCATCGGCGACGTTCGTTTCGGATCGCCCCAGGCACGGGCACGGACGCGGAGTTTGCGATCGGATTTGACGAGCAGTTCGTCGCCGGGCAGCGCGTCCTCAACGCAAAATTCAATCATCGGACCGCACGTTGTGAACGTGCGGCCGCGTTGGAACGCGGCGAACCACGCGTCGGCGGAAAACTTCTTCTTGCCAAGATAAGCGTAGGTGCGCACCTCGCCCATCGTCCCACCCCACGGCACATCGGAGCCGGCGGACGCGGTGAGTTTGCAGCCGATATTCAGAAAATCGTAATAAACGTCCGTGCCCAGATTGTTGAACTGCTGAATCTCGGCGAAGTCCACCTTGCCGCGCGGCACATTCATGGTCATGTCCCGGTTCACGTGAAAGCCGTCGTCGCGAACATGCGCGTAGCCGGTCAAGCCGCCCTGCCGGTGCACCGCGTCGAACACCTCGTCGTAAAGAAAGTATCGTTCCGTGTCGCGCACCAGGTTGGTGGTGTTCATGGCCAGCGTGTGGCCGATCTGGCCGGTGCGCGGACATTCTTGGCCGGGCGCCAGCACAAAATCGTCCTCCGTCACCCGAAACGCCGGGCCATAGCCGCGTTGCTCGAAATACGTGCGGTAGATGTCGCCCATCTTGACCACGTTGGCGAGATGCACGTCTTCCGCTCGCGCCCACGTCATCAGGTTGCGCGCGTCGGTGTCGGACATCAGCCGGCCATGCACGTGCTCGTCGCCCGACCACCAGCCGCGTTGCTTCATGTGCACCCAGCGTTTCGGACGATAGCTCCGCTCCGTGACTTCGCCGGAACGGATCGTGATCTCCTCGAACACCAGTTCATGCTCCAAGCCGCGGCGCACCCCGATCCGCCAATCGCCCGGGGCCAGCGACATGTCGAACGGTCCCGGCACGCACCAGAACGAGACATTGGCCGGCTTGGGGAGGATGGGAATGCGCTCGCCGCCGCGGCCGCTGCGCCCCTGGTTCCCAAACTGCATCGTCAGGTTCACGGCGTTCGCCGGTGGTCGCGCGCCGCCATCGGTGCGCCAGAGCAAATGCACCATCGCCGGCGCGGGCCGCCCGGTGTCGTCGGACAGCACGGTGAGTTTCAATCGCCCGGGCGGCGCCGTCACAATGACGAACGAACCCTGCCTGACCGGATGACCCGGGCGGCGGATTTCAAATCCGAGTATCGTGCGGCCGGGCGGGATGTTGTCCAACCCCACGACGGCGTAAGTGGTGCCGGCGGCGGCAGCGGTTATGCCGATGGAACTGTGCTCCTGCAACAATCCTTCCCAGTCGAACGCCGACGCGGTGTACGTCACCCCTTCGCCCTCCGCCTTCAATTCGAAGAGCACCGCACCCGACTCGCCCTGCATCTCGAACGGCCCGGGGGGATCCAGCACGGGGCGACCGGCGGTCAGGTCCACGCGGATGAGGCGTGGACAATTTTTGACGTGCTTGAGCACGCGGCTCGCGGCGGCCGCGGCGCGGTTGGTGAGCGCTTCGAGCGACTCGCTGGTTTGCCGGTAAAGAATAAGTTCCTTGGTCTTGCGCAATTCGCGGTTCAGCGTCTCCAGTTCGGAGCGCTGGCTGGCGTCGAAGAGATACCAGTAATTTCTGGCCACCCGACCGGCGAATTCAATGACGCCGGGAGAAGCTTCCGGCGGGGGCTCGGCGGAAGGTGCGGTTTGGGTGAAAATGGAAATCACCAAGATGGCTGCCGACATCGAAGTCCGCCAGCGGCGCGGGTTACGCGCCATCGCTTGGTCGGGACGCGTTCCAGCCGCGTCCCTAACTTCATGGGAAAAGATGGGGACGTGGATGGAGCGCGTCCCTGCCAAAATGAATTTGGTTTTCATGGAGCAGTTGGTTTGGCGTGGATTAAAGCTGCCGGCGGTTTCACGCAACGGAACGTGAACCGTTTCGCGTTGTCTGGTTGCACAATGGCATCAATCGGTTCGCCGGTCGGCTTCACTTCAAAAGCGCTGCCATCGCCGTTCTCGACCTGCTGCGTGCCGAGGGCCTTTGCTTTGGGCCAGAGCGAATCCGTCACAATAATCTCATCGCCCGCGCGAACCTGCACCGGCGTTACCACGAAGAAAAACAACCGGAGCCGATGATGCGCGGGGCCGACCTGGTCGCTGCCGAGCAGGTCGAGTTCCGGATCGTAAAGTGGCGCGATGGCAGCTTCACGGCCACCGACGCGCAATTTCACCTGCTGCGCGATTCGCGGCGCGAGTTTCTTCACGTAAGCGTCTTGCTCCGACCGCGAAATGCGCCCGTTGCCGTCGGTGTCCATGGCCAGGCGCTCTTTCGCGGACCATTCCTCGAAAAATGTGAGGTCGAGCGTGAGGTCAACGTGTGCGGCGCTGACCGACAATTGAACGCCGTGCTGGATGTAGGCGCTGAAAAGATCGTGTGCACGCAGGCTGCGCGACCCTGCGGACAGGAGGACGGCGAGCGTCAGGCCAACGACCTGCCACCAACGGTGGTCCCGTGCGAGATAATGTTTCACGTAATAACTGACGGCGAACGTTCTACCCGCTTCCGGCGTGCGGTGCAACGGGCAAACGCAGCCGCTGTGGCGGACCGCGCGTTGTCCTCAACTCGCAGCGCGATGCCGTTCCGGGCCGCTGCGGATTGAGACAACCCGCGCTCCGGAACAAGCCCCCACTGGCCGCTCCTTTTCCTGCTTTCATCATGAATACCACGGTGCGAATATCGTTCCGAGGTATCTGATGAACGCAACATTGAACGAACAACTTGAAGCCAGCCAGAACTCGTCCCGCCACGAGAACATGACGCGCCGCGACTTTGTGAAAACCATCGCGGCCACGAGCGCGACCGTCAGCTTGGGCGCGACGAGTTGGGCTGCGGAAACAAAATCCGGCGACATGATTTATCGCACGCTCGGGCGGACGGGCGAGAAGGTCTCCGCCATCGGCGTGGGCGGCTACCACATCGGCGTGCCGAAGGACGAGGCGGACGGCATCCGGATCATCCGGACGGCGATTGATCGCGGCATCACGTTCATGGACAATTGCTGGTCGTATCACAAGGGCGAGAGCGAAATCCGCATGGGCAAGGCGTTGCGCGACGGCTATCGCGACAAGGTTTTCCTGATGACAAAAATTGACGGGCGCACGAAAGCCGCCGCCACCCGGCAGATTGACGAGTGCCTCCAGCGCCTGCAAACCGACCGCATTGACCTCCTGCAGCATCACGAAATCATCCGGATGGAAGACCCGGACCGCATTTTCGACGACGGCGCGCAGGAGGTGATCCTTGAAGCCAGGAAAGCCGGCAAGGTCCGTTACATTGGCTTCACCGGCCACAAGGATCCGCTCGTGCATCTGCGGGCGCTGGAGGTTGCCGGGCAACGCCAGTTCAAGTTTGATGCGGTGCAAATGCCGCTCAACGTCATGGACGCGCATTTCCGCAGTTTCGCGAAACAGGTCGTGCCGCGGTTGGTGAAGGAAGGCATCGGCGTAATCGGCATGAAACCGTTGGGCAGCGGCGCGATTGTCCGGACCGGCGCGGTGACGGCGACCGAGTGTCTCCACTACGCGCTCAATCTGCCCACGTCCGTCGTGCTCACGGGCATGGACAGCCTGGAGCGGCTGGAGCAGGCCTTGGACGCGGTGCGCACGTTCAAGCCGATGAGTGCGGAACAGGTTGCGTCCTTGTTGAAACGAACCGAGCAAATCGCCGCGACCGGCAAATGCGAACGATTCAAGACGTCAAATGCTTACGATGGCACAGCGCATCATCCGGAGTGGATGGGGTAAAATAAGTGGAGCGTTACGTCCCGCCCTATCGCGGCCACTTTACTTGGTCTCTCTTTGGCCGATACCACACGTCCAAGCCTTCACGTTTGCGAAATCCGTTAGGCCCACGTAGCGCCAAACGGGTGAGCAAACGCGCAATCGTCGTGAAAGACTGATCGCGCAGGGTGCGACCAGAGGTGATTACCCGCTGGTCCAGCACAACAAATCGGCCGTGGCGCTTGAGCGAGGAGACAAACACCGCGTCTTCCGCCGCGTAGTGGGCTTCACTGAAGCCGCCGGTGGCCGCAAAGGCTCCACGAGTGCAGAACAGGCAGGATCCACCCGGCTGTCGGAACAAGCGCACGCCCACCATGAACCCGGGATAGACCATCCTCCACCATAATGGAGTCTTCCCTTCGAACCGGGGGACACAGCCCCCACCAATGGCGCCTGCGCGGAGACTCTGCAAAGCCGCTTGAACGACCGGCCCGCTTACCAGCGTGTCGGCATCCACGAAAAAGAAAACCTCACCTTGTGCCGCCCGCGCTCCGGCATTGCGGGTGGCCGAGATTTGCCGGTGCTCGACCCGGATGACGCCCGCCCCGTGTTGTTGGGCAACCGCCGACGTGCCATCCTTGGACGAATCGTCAACCACCAGAATCTCGTGCGCCCCGCCGACCGATTGCATCGTCTCGCGAATGGCGGCGAGGCAATGACCGATCCACGCCTCCTCGTTGTAAGCGGGGACGATGAACGAAATCATATTCAGGCGCGCAGATCCGGTTACGACTCAGTGGTTTTCAACCCGCGGGCGCGCTTGTGCTGGCGGGACTTGTTGGGCGCTTTCTTTCACACGATAATGGCCAATCACCCGATATTGAAACAGGATGTCCTCTTCCTTCGCGCCGCTTCCGATGTTGTGAATAATCAGCGGGTTTGAGCCGACTTTCCTATTCGAAACGATCCCAATGTGCGTCACGCCGCCTCCGAGATCCCAAGCCACGATGTCCCCGGCTTGATACGCTTCCGGCAACCTGAGTTTCTCCGTCAAGGACAAGTGATGCCGTTCAAAATACTTCATCAAATTCGGCACGCGCCGATGATCAATGTTCTTGTCCGGAGCTTTGAGTCCCCACTTCTGCGGATACGCCTTGAAATGCTTCGCCATGTCTTCATGCACGACCTTCTGCAAATCAATGCCCACCTGCCGCAACGCGCGCACCACCACGTCGCTGCAAACGCCCTTCTGAACGGGCACATCGCCGCCGGGGTATTTGAGCGCCACGTAGGCCGGATCATACTCTCTCGTCACGCCAATTTGTTTTCGGGCGGCGACAACGATGCGAGTTCCCAGCGCGGTTGTTTCCTGAGCGGAAGCCCCGCCCATCAGTAAAACAACTGCAACCAGCGCCACCATCGCTTTCATAATTCGCTCGCGCCTACGTTGCGCCGCACGTCAGTGGATATCAATGCCAACATTTTCGTTCTCCAGCCTGGCGCGAACAACGAAAGGTGTGGAACGCCGGAACCTATACATGAACTCGACTACACCGTGTTTTCTAAGTTCCCGCCGTTGCCTTGTGGTCGCGACGCCCTGCAAGAGCTGCGCTGTGTCCTCGATCGTAAGCGCTGGTCCTTCAACCAACTGAGGTTCGCCGTCCAGGACGATGACCGGCGGTTCGCCGACGTGCAGCCTCAACTCATCGGCGCCATCGGAATGCAGGAGCCGCAGGAGGTTGTCCATCGAATACATGCCATTAATGAAACCGAACAGGTCCAATTCAGCAAGGCCGCGATGTTCCACTAACGAAGCGCCGTGGGCTGAACCGTTATTCCCTCCCAATCCGATACACATGCGTGTCTGTCCGCAGAAAAATGGTCCGGTCGAGGATGGCGGGCGTGGCGGTGACCTGGCCTTCGACCTGGTTTTCCGCGAGTTTCTCGAATTGTTTGCCCGCTTTGATCACGGTGGTTTTGCCGTCGTTGCCGAAGAAATAAATCCGCCCCTCGGCCAGCAGCGGCGAAGCATAGTGCTTTCCGCCCAGGCGCTCCTGCCAGTGAACGTCGCCGGTCTTCGCGGCTGAGCAGTTCGCCATGCCGTCGTCGGACACCCAGTAAATTTCCCGGCCGGCCAGCACCGGCGACGACATGACGGGCACTTGCTTTGTTGATTTCCAAACCGCTTGCGTTGCCGGCACGTCGCCCTCGCCGTCCGCGCGGACCGCCAGGAGTTCCGGCTTCATGCAGCCGGTGCTAAAGAACACCGTATCGTCCTGAAACACCGGACAGGCGCCGATGGAAAATCCAGAGCCATGACGGAAGCGCCAGAATTCCCGCCCGCAGGCGGGATCGTAGGCAACCAGCCATTGCGCGCCGGGCGAAATCAGTTGCATCCGGCCGGCCGCTTTGACGAGCAACGGCGTGGAGAAGGATTTTTTCAAATTGCCACTGGTGGCGGTGATGGGCGGGCGGTTGGTTTTCCAGACTTCCTTGCCGGTGCGTTTGTCGAGCGCCGCCACGTATTGCGCGTCGCGGCCGTCGCGGACCAGCACGAGCAAATTCTGGTAAAGCACCGGCGAACTGCCCGGCCCGACCTGATGGTCCAACGGCAGTCGCGTTTTCCAAATCACTTCGCCCGACTTCGCGTTCAAACACGCCGTGCCGAACGTGCCGAAGTCACAGTAAAGCCGTTCCCCCTCGACGACCGGCGTGGGCGTGGCCCAACTGTTTAGCCAATGCACCGGGTCGGGATTTTCCCAGTCGAACAACTTCGTGCGCCAGACGAGTTGGCCGTCCGTGCGGTCCAGGCAGACGACTTCCTGCGAAACGTGTTCCGCCGTCTGCATGTCGTCGCCGGTGATGCGCTTGCGCACGACGCCTTGTTCCACCGCGAGGGTCATCCAGATTCGATCCCCCAGCACGACCGGTGACGAGCGCCCGCGTCCCGGCACGGCGACTTTCCAGACGAGGTTGTTGGTTTCGCCCCAGGTGACGGGGACGTTTTTCGCCGGACACTCGCTGTTCCCGAACGGGCCCCGGAACTGCGGCCAGTCGGCGGTGGCGGAGAGGTTGTCCGCCAGCAACAGCGCGAGCGCGGATGTCAGCATGGGCAAATGATTCTGGAAGTGTCGCCAGTTTTTGGAATGCGCCCGGTCTCGGCCGCTTTCGTTTGGACAACACGTGCAAAGTCGCAGCCGAAGGTGGCCGCGCTTCAAAACCCTTTGAGACTGTTCGACCATGGTTTGAAACAAGCAATACAAGCGCATGGCGGAGGTTGATATCGGATTGCCGAAGTCGCGTCCATAAATTTGGCGCTGCCGCCGGAGTGTCGCCGTCCCGACTTCAATCCGGCCGTCCGTTTGCGGAGAGATTTTGCTGTTTTGTCACCGAATTGTTTCCCGACCGTCGTTGTCCGGCCGCCGCCCCGTGCTACCATAACCTCATGGCCAAACGCATTCTGATTGTGGACGACGAGCCCGAGTTTGCCGACCTCATCCGCTACCGTTTGCGGGACGACCGCTTCGAGTTTGAATACTCGCCGCGGGGCATGGACGCGCTCAACAAGCTCGCGCTGGCCCGGCCCGATGCCGTGCTGCTGGACGTATTGCTGCCAGACATGAACGGGCTCAAGGTTTGCGAGATCCTGAACCGCCGGTTCAACTCGCAGCCGTTGCCGGTCATTCTTGTCAGCGGTCTGGACAACACCGTGACCCGCACCGCCGGCCAGGAAGCGGGTGCGCACGGCTTTTTGAGCAAGCCGGTGAATTTCGCGCGATTGAAGCAGTTGCTCGAAGACGTGCTGACCAGCACCCCGTCAAAATCTTCGTGCCCCGAGCCTCTGGCATCCTTACGCGATTGACGGCTCGCAAAACTGCAGCCTACCCGGGTCGAATGAATTCCTTCCGTTTTGGCCGTGCCGGGTCAATACCGCACCGCGGCATGGTTCGGCTTCGATGGTGTGCTGGCCTGGTGTTGGTGCTGTCCGTCACCGCGCCG
This sequence comes from uncultured Bifidobacteriaceae bacterium, assembly GCA_964458575.1. Taxonomy (GTDB): domain Bacteria; phylum Verrucomicrobiota; class Verrucomicrobiia; order Limisphaerales; family JADLHS01; genus CAYWMD01. The sequence continues at coordinate 25,524 of CAYWMD010000053.1, forward strand.
GCGTTCGCGCAAGAGATCCTGCCTTCGTGGAAGGAAGGGCCCGCAAAACAAAACATTTTAAAGTTTGTCGCCCAGGTGACAGACCGCAGTGGGCGCCTTTTTGTCCCGACGGCGGAACGCATCGCGGTCTTTGACAACGACGGGACGCTCTGGTGCGAGCAGCCGATCTATCCACAATTCCGCTTCGGCATGGACCGGATGAAGTCGGTCGCGGCCAACTTTCCCGATCTCAAAGGCCGTGAGCCTTTTAAATCGGCCCTGGCCGACGACCCGGATGGCGTCGCCAGGACCAGCGTCCACGGCCTGATCGAGTTGACCACCGCGATTCACGGCGGATTGACCACGGATGAATTTGACGCGGTTGTAAACCGCTGGCTGGGCACAGCGAAGCATCCGCGCTTTCAACAGCCGTACACGAATTGTGTTTACCTGCCCATGCTGGAGCTGCTGGCATATCTCGGGGCCAATGGATTCAAAACCTACATCGTCTCGGGGGGAGCGCTGGAGTTCATGCGGCCGTGGACGGAGCAGGTTTATGGCCTGCCGCCGGAACAAATCATCGGCAGCACGGTGAAAACGAAGCTGGAAATGCGCAACGGCTCCTCCGTGATCGTGCGCCAGCCGGAAATCGAGTTGCTCAACGACAAGGAGGAGAAGGTGCTCTCGATTCAAAAAGTGATTGGTCGCCGGCCCATCGCCGCGTTCGGCAATTCGGACGGCGATCTGCCCATGCTCCAATGGACGGCGGCGGGCCGCGGAGCGCGGTTGTGTGTTTACATTCACCACACCGACGCCGCGCGCGAGTATGCGTATGATCGCAAAGCCTCAACCGGGCGGTTGGACAAGGGTTTGGACGTAGCGCGCGCGCGGAACTGGTCGGTGGTGGACATGCAAAGGGATTGGCAGCGGATTTTCCGGTTTGTCGAACGCGGGGCGATTCGAAACTGAGTTCCGTTCGTCAGGAAGTAAACGAGTTCACGGTTCCATTTCCTTCAAATAATTGTCGCCGCTGACGCGGGCGCCTGACATGTTCTTGGGGCAATGAACCTCGTTATTTCGATTCCACGAGCGCTGGTCCTGGTCGCGACGCTGACGGTTTTTTCCTGTCCTGCGCGCGATTCGATGCTTTTGACCGCTGCGGATCCGCACGCCTGCCAAGTCTTTTCCGTGGCGGGTGACGGTTCGTTGTCGCTCAGGGATGGCGCGGTCCAGGCGGTCACCGGCTGTGTCAAACGCTGGAGCGGAAAGGAATTGCCCGTTGTGGAGATCAAGGCGGGTAAACGACTGCCCAAGGGGTCGGGCATTGTGCTGGCAACTTTCGATGAACTGCGCACCGTGGCGCCGGACGTGATTCGCAAGAGCGGCGAGATCAGCAAAGTCAAAACCGCGGATGAACACGGCTTTGCGATCGCCCCGGTCGGGGACAAGGTTTTCGTGGTGTCGCGGTCGGCGCGGGGCGTTTACAACGGCGCGGTTTACCTGCGCGATTTCCTGATTGACGGTCCGGCGGACAAGCTGGTTTTGCGAGCCGAGCCGCTCTTGCGCGAGCCCTTCATGAAAGGTCGCCCGGCCTACACGCTTTCCATCTGGGGCAACGAGGCGGAATACACGGCGGCGGATTGGCGCAGTATTTTTCAAGCTTACGCGCGGGATGGAATTGACCGGATTTATTTCTGGGTTTCGGGTCATTTCCCCAGCGTGAAATATCCGCAGACCTACAAGTGCGCCGATGGCCCGTGGGACACCACGGTCAACAGCCGCATCGGCACCATCGCGGACCAGCGCGCCATCATCCGGCATGCGCACGACTTGGGGATGAAAATCTACCTCGGCGGCGGCATGGGCGGCTGGTGCGGCACGGGCCTGATCACGAACAAAAAACCCGGCACGATGAAAACCGGCCCCGGCGACGCCCCCGGCTCGTTGTGCCCGTCCAATCTCGAATCCCGCACCGCGTTGAGGGAATATTACGTCGAGATGTTCGACGCGTTGCCGGAAGCGGACGGGGTTTACATCGAACTGGCGGAAGAATGGGGCGAGTGTCTTTGTCCGGATTGCGCGAAGCCGATTGATCAATCCGGTTCCAAGCAATTCGGCCGCTCCCTGCTCACACTCGCGCAGGCGATTGCGGATGAAATCCGCCGCAAACATCCGCACGCCAAATTTGCGTTCACGGTGGGCTACGATGAACACGCGCACGATCCGGCGTTTTACCAGATGCTCCGCAAGATGGGCGACGACCATTACGAGTGGATGGAAGCGCGCGGTCGGTGGGAGTTCGCGGGGCCGGGTGGCAAGGACCTGCCCGCGGCGCATTTCTCCCGGCATGTGATGAAGTGGAAGCAATGGTACAACCTGCCGCTCGAAACCCTGGTCCAGGAGGCGAATCGTGCGGCCCGCTCGGATTTCTACGGGATGATTATTTCATTCGAGCCGGGTTTTGCGTCGGGATCGTTCTACAAGACCATCCCCTTTCCCACCGATTTGTTGCCCTACATTTTGACCGGCTTTGCCTGTCGCGAAATGACGTGGTCACCGACGCTGACCCTTGCGGATTTGAAGCAACGCGCGGGCGCGCGATTCTTTGGTCGCGATGCCGCCCCGGGATTGGCGGAGGATCTCTGGGCTTTGCGGGAAATCATCCGCGCGTCCACGGGCAAAAAGCTGATGCCGGAGGCGCGCATTCGGGAACTGACGCGCATTTCGGACACGGTGGAAGCCGCCTGGCCCACCGCGAGCCCGAAAACGCGGGAAGGGCTCGCATTGATGCGAAGAGCCATCACCGAAACGCGGAAACACGCAGGGTTGGCGCCAAGCAATCCCTGAGTCCGCCGACTCTCCGGCTGCGGCGCGATTGAATCGTGGCGGGTTTAACTTCTCACCAGCTCGAATCTGCGAGCCTCGAGGCGTCGCAAGTCACAAGTGGCGAAAACGGCGACTCACGGACGATCGTTTCCAAGTGACGCCGCTTCTGCCACCAGCAGGGCAGCTTTGAACGCACACGTTCACGATGGGCAAGGAGCTTGAGGAATACTTCCGAGGTTCGCTTGTTGGTTTTCATCGTTTCGAAATGTTGATCCGAATTCGCAACCCGGCTGGAGCGACCCTCCAGCGCGTGGCGTTGCGCGTCCGGCCGGGTGGCAAGGAGCGGTGGTTGGCGGGTGCGTGAAAACCGCCTTGCACTGCGTCACTTCGATAATGAAGTAGCTGGCTTCAAATTCCGAGATGGGCACGGTGTTGCGCATTCGCCCTCATTACACCCCGGCCCGGCGACGGGCGCATGGCGGGCGGGTTACGAAGCGGTGAATTCCGGCGAAGCCTCCGCACCGATTCTACGCCTCTTTCATTGTCACGAAGTTGTAACAGTTCCGCCACGGAACCGTCGCAGGGGGTTGGAATCCTGCTGGCGTGAACTCTGGAATTTTGATTACAAGCATGGTGTTGTTTGCGGTGGCTGGTAACGCGGCGGAGTCCTCTTTGGCCAAGACGCGGACGACGTTGGAACAGTGGGTGGAAACGCGCCAGTTGATTTCCAAAACCCGCAGCGACTGGCAGACGGACAAGGAAACGCTGGAGCAAACGCGGCAATTATTCGACCGCGAACTGAAGCAGGTCGCGGAGCAGATGGCCAAGCTCTCCACCAACAATGTCCAGGTGGAAAAAGAACGCGCCGAAGCCGAGGCGTCGCTCAAGGCGTCCAACGAAGCGCTCGACCGCGCCCGGCAGTTCGCGGCCGGGTTCGAGGGCAAGGTCGCGAAGCTTGTCCCACAACTGCCCGTGCCATTGCAGGAAATTCTCAAACCGTCGCTCGCGCGCCTGCCCGCAGACACCGCCACCACCAAGATGCCCGTCACGGAGCGCATCCAGGTGCTGGTCGGCGTCCTCAACGAGGTGGACAAGTTCAACAACGCCGTGAATCTCTTCAGCGAGAAACGCAAAAATGAAAAAGGCGAGGAGGTCGCCGTCGAAACCGTTTACGTGGGTTTGGGCGCGGCGTATTTCGTGAATGACGCCAACAATTTCGCCGGCACGGGCGCTCCCGGCCCGAACGGCTGGGAGTGGACGATCAAATCCGAAATCTCCGCGCCCGTCCGGGAAGTCGTCCAGATTTACCGCAACGAGCGCCCCGCCAAATTTGTCGCTCTACCCGCCACCATCCGATGAGCACTGTTTTCAAATTGAACTTCTCTGTGAACCGGAGCGCGACAGTCCCGGTCGCAGCATCGTCGCGAAGCAGGTTGGCTTGGATTTGGAGTTCGATCTCCCGCCCGACCGCTGCGGCCGGGAGGGCCGGGCTCCTGATGCTGGCGATGTCATCATTCAGCGTGGTCGCCCAGGATTTGGATGCCGCCGCATCGGGCGCCGCGGCCGATCTGCAGAAGGCGCTGGCGGATTTGACGACGGCCCGGCAGGAGGTTGAAGCCGAACGCCTGCCGCTGGCGAAGCAGCTCACGGCGATGGAGCAACAGTTGATTGACAGCAAGGCCGCCTTCGCCAAGGCGCAGCGCTTCCAGGAAAATCAACTCGTCGAGCTGAACGCCCTCAAGGCCGAGGCGAAGCTTCGCGCCGACGAGGTCAAATACATTGACTCGTTGGTGGCCGAATACACAAAGGCATTCCGCTCGCGGTTGAGCTTCATCGAAGAGCCACGCTACAAGGCGAAATTCGACGCGATCGAGAAAGCGGCCGCCGCGGCAGATTTGCCGCCCGCCGATGAATTTTCGCAACGCGCGATTCTCTTTGAGACGTCGCTTACGCGCAGCGAGGCCGCGCTGGGCGGAGAATTATTTGAAGGCAAGGCGCTCGACAATCAGGGGCGGCTTCAGTCTGGCAAAGTCGCGTTGATCGGTCCGGTGGCCGCGTTTGCCGGCGGCGGCACGGCGGGTTTGCTCCAACAGGAATTGAACAAGGCCGATCCCAGCGTGGCGGGCGCGGACGAGAAACTTGTGGAGGCCAGTCGCGCGCTCGCAACCGCCGGGTCCGGGCAGTTGGCGTTGGACGCCACGCTGGGCAACGCTTTCAAGCTCGCGGCGATGCATGAGAGTTTTTACGACCAGCTCGTCAAGGGCGGTTGGGCCATCATCCCGCTGCTGGCCTTGGGGCTGGCGGTCGTGGTGGTGGCGCTGGTGAAATGGCTCCAGCTTTCGCGCATCCCGATGGCCAAGGAGCGTGATCTGCAAGTTGTCCTGGGCCACATCGAGATTAACGACAAGCCCAACGCCCTCGCGCACGCGCGCCGCATTCCCGGGCTGACGGGTGGTCTGCTCGTGGCGGCCATCGAGCATCTCGACGAGAAGAAGGAATATATCGAGGAGATTCTCTACGAAAAAATGCTCCACGCGCGCACGAAACTGGAGCGCGGCATTCCGTTCCTCGCACTGGCGGCCACGACCGGCCCGCTGTTGGGCCTGCTCGGCACGGTCATGGGCATGATCGCCACGTTCAAGACGATTTCCAGTTTCGGCAGCGGTGACCCCAAATTGCTGGCCGCGGGCATTTCCGAGGCGCTGATTTGCACGGCCACGGGCATGGCGATTGCCATTCCCGCGCTCCTCTTCCACGCGTTTCTCAGCCGGAAGGCCAAGAGCATCATCGGCGGCATGGAGCAAACCGCCGTCGGTTTCATCAACGGCATTCCGGACACTGAAAAACCCGCTTTCATGTAACGAACCTCAACCTCAAATCCTATGAACGACATCCTGCATCAAGTTTGGCACACGTGGAGCACCGGCGGCTGGGTCATGGCTGCCCTGGCCCTTATCGCGGTCATCGCCTACGCCACCGGCACACGCCTCCTGCTTTTTCTCCACCACCGCGGTCTAACCAAAGTCACCGAGGCCGACCTGCGGCGTTGGGTGGCGAAACCCGCCGAGTCACCGGCTCATTTTCGCGAGTTGATCCGTTACACGCAGGACGATGTGCGTTCGATGAAAGACATCGAAGGCCGTTTCCGCGAGGTGGAAGCCGCCAAGGTCCCGGAGGTGGACCGGCGTCTGGCGTTTCTCAACATCATGGTGGTGGCCGCGCCGCTGTTTGGGTTGCTCGGGACGGTGCTGGGCATGCTCCTGACGTTCAAAGCCATTGGCGTCGGCGGCAGTTCCACGTCGGAAGTCATCGCCCGCGGCATCAGTGAGGCGCTGGTTTGCACCCAGACCGGCATGATGGTCGCCATTCCCGGCATGGTGCTGGCATTCGTCGCCAAACGCTGGCGCAACGAATACGTCGCCTTTCTCGCGCGATTGGAAGGCATCACGCTCCGCCATTTCCGGCCCGAATTCCACGGCATGACGCGGGTCTTTGTCCGCGAAAAGAATGCGACCGGGACCCCGGCCGAAATCCGCGCCGCCGCCACCGCGACTGAACCCGTCCTCGCATGAGATTCCGCCGCACGCTGGCCGAACCGGAAGAGCCAACTGAGCTGAACCTGATCCCGCTCATTGACGTGATCATGTTCCTGCTCATCTTCTTTGTTTCGACCACCAGCTTCATCGAAGAACCGGGCGTGGAGGTGGACAAACCGCAGGCCGCCAGCGCGACGCAGGTCGAGAAGAACAGCATCATCTTCGCCGTCACGAGCGATGGCAAGATTGCCTACGGCGGCAAGGAAATCGGTCTGGGCGGCGTGCGGCCCACGGTCAAACGCCTGTGCGCGAAGGAAGCGCTGCCCGTGGTGATTCAAGCCGATCAAAAATCCATGTCCGGCGTGCTCATCCGCGTCATTGACGAAGCCAAGCTCGGCGGCGCCAAGGACGTGAGTCTGGCCACCCAGCGAGGTTGAACTTTCGCCGCCAACGATGCGAAAGGTTTATCAAAATGAAAAAAGCGCCACCGGCCTCGCGATGTCCGTGTTCTTCGCCGTGGGGTTGACGGCGCTGCTGTTCGTCACCCTGCCGTTTGCGCACCGGCTGGCGCGGCCCGAGCCCGGACTTGAATTGCGCAAAGCCTCCGCCGCCGAGTTGCCGCCGCCGGACAAAGAGGAAGCCCCGCCGCCGCCCGTGGAAGAGAATCGTCCGCCGGAATCCAAACCGGAACCGCAACTGGCCGAGATGCAGCAGCAAATTCCCCTGACCGCCGATCTGGAAATCGCGGCGGGCGCCGGCGGCGCGCTCGCGGGCTTTGGAGAAAATCTTCGCGCGCTCACCACCGCCGAGGTCGCGACGCAGGACGCCTTTGACGTGTCCGATCTGGAAAAACGCCCGGAGGCCGTGTCACAGGTTGCGCCTACCTACCCGGCGGAACTGCGCAAGGCCAAGATTGAGGGCGTCGTCACGCTGGTGTTCGTGCTCAACGAAACAGGCCGCGTGGAAGATCCGCGTGTGGAAAACTCGTCACGCCCGGAATTTGAGAAACCCGCGCTGGAGGCGATACGCAAGTGGCGTTTCCGGCCCGGCGAAAAAGACGGCCAGCCGGTGCGCTCTTATGTCCGCATCCCGATGCGGTTCCGTGTTTCCGCCGGATGATCCAAACCTTTTTAACAATGCACAAATTGCTTAACAGTCCGCGAAAGGCCCTCACCCCGGCCCTCTCCCATCCGATGGGAGAGGGAGAATCATTCTCCGGTTTTTTGAAATGTTGTGCATCGGCGATTGCCGGACACTCGACCGCAAACCAGCAACGGCCGATGGCTGTCCCCTCTCCCATCGGATGGGAGAGGGTCAGGGTGAGGGCGCTTTTGCTTTTGCTTCCGTTGTCTTTGTTCCTCGCTTCCGCTGTTCCGCTCCTTGCCAAGGAAAAGAAATCCGAAGCTCCCGAAGCCACCGCGCCGACCACATTCGCTCCGATCACGACCAGCAACTCCCTGGCGTCCATCTGGAACGACGCCGATTTCCAACGTCGCCTGATCGGCAGTTACGGTTTTGCTTCCGAAGCCGAACCGCGCATGACACCGGAGGAGCAGGCGGCCTATCGTGAAAAGGTTGTTCCACTCTTGCGCGAAGACCCGAAGAAGGCCATTGCCGCGCTCGAAGGCCTGGCCAAGCCCGCTGCGAGCGCGGTCTTCGATTTCACTCTGGGCAACATCTATTTCCAAAACGAGGATCTTACCAACGCCGTGAAACATTTCGAGGCAGCGCTGGCGAAATTCCCTGATTACCGCCGCGCCCAGCAGAACCTCGGCTTCGCCCTCATGCGGGACGGGAAATATGCCGATGCCATCAAACCGTTGACGCGCACCATTTCGCTCGGCGTCGCTGATGGTCGGGTGTTCGGTTTGCTCGGTTTCGCCTACATGGACCAGGGCCGGTTCGCTTCGGCGGAAGCGGCTTACCGGCAGGCGCTGGTGTTCGAGCCGGATAATCTGGAATTCAAACTCGGCGTCGTGAAATGCGCCGTGTCGCTGGAGAATTACGCTTACGCGCTGGCACTCCTCGACGAACTCATCAAACAACATCCGGAGCGCGACGCCTTGTGGACCTTGCAGGCCAATATCTACATTCAAAAAGAACAACCGGCCAAGGCGGCGGTCTGTCTTGAAATGCTCCGGCGGTTGGGCAAGGCCACACCGCAAAATCTCTATCTGCTGGGCGACCTTTACATGACACAGGAGGCTCGCGATCTGGCGTTGGCGGCTTATTTGGAGGCGCTCGAAAAGGATGGCGGACAGAATCCGGCGAAGGCGTTGCGGCCCGCGCAAATCCTGGTCAGCCGCAGTGCGTGGACTGAAGCCCGGCAGTTGTTCGCCAAGATTCGCAGTTCGAGCAGCGGCTTGACCGGTGCGGACGAATTGAAGTTGCTCAAACTCGAATCCAAGGTTGCCATGTCCACCGGCGAAGGCGACCAAGCGATTCAGACCCTGGAGCAGATCATTGAGAAAGATCCGCTGGACGGCGAAGCCTTGTTACTAGCGGGCGATTACTACGCCAAGAACGGCCAGCCGGAGAAGGCGGAGTTTCGTTATGACACGGCGGCCAAGCTGGAAGGATTTCAGGCCGACGCCTACGTGAAGCGCGCGCAGTTGCTGGTGCAGGCGCAAAAATACGCGCTGGCGGTTGAATTCTTGAACAAGGCGCAAAAGGCCAAACCGCGTGACAACGTGCAACGCTACCTCGAAAAAGTGGAACAAATCGCGCGTGCGGGTCGTTCCTGAGCGGTCGTAATCACAGCTCGCAACCGCACACACGACATGGGAAACCATTCGCGTCACGCCAGCGCCACCGCAAAATATGCCGTAGTTGACGGGCGCGTCGTTTTTGCTCCTTTTCTCCCTTTCCCCCTTTCTCCCCTGCGGGTGCTTTGCTGGGTGCTGTTCCTGTTCAGCATGGTCATCACGGCGCGCGCCCAGGAAAGCGGCGCCGTTTCCGGCATGGTCGTGAGCACCTGGGACGGGTCTGCTTTATCCGGCGTGGTGGTGACGGTGCGGGGCACAACTTTGGCAACGCAAACCGACGCCGCCGGACGCTATGAGTTAAAAAACGTTCCGCCGGGTGATCAGGTTTTGCGGTTTACCAAGTCGGGTTTCGCCACGGCCTCGGTGACCGACGTGCGCGTGCTCATTGGCCAGACCACAACCGTGAATGGCAACCTGCGCCCGGAGTATTTTGAAATGGAAGAATACGAGGTCACCGCCGAGGAATTCACCGAACAAACGGGACAAATCCTGTTCGAACGCCAACAGGCCACGTCTGTCACGCACGCCATCGGTTCGGAATTGCTGGCGCGCCTTGGAACATCCGATGCAGCGGACGCCGTGACCAAGGTTTCCGGGAGCACGATCGTGGATGGCAAATACGCCGTCGTGCGCGGGTTGAACGATCGCTATGTGCCGACGACGTTGAACGGCGCCGTGGTCCCGTCGTCGGATCCCTACCGCAAGTCCGCGTCGCTGGATCAGTTCCCGACGGCCATCATTGACCAGGTGGTGATCACGAAGACCTTTACGCCCGACCAGCCCGGGGATTCCACCGGTGGCGGCGTGAACGTGGTGACGAAGCGGTTTCCCGAAGAGCCGTTCGTCAACGTAAAACTCGGCGCCGGCTACAACACGAAAGCCACCGGCAACAAGAATTTTCTCACTTACAACGGCGGGAACACGGACTGGCTGGGCATGGATGATGGATCGCGGGAGATTCCCTCGGAGGTGGGCAAAGGGGTTCGCGTGCCGCCCGCGACCACCATAACACCGCCGCCGAGCAACCCGGCTTACCCGCAGAGCGTCGCCGATGCGAACACGTTGAACGCTCAGGTTCATGCGTTGGGAACGGCACAGTTTCAACCGGAGAAGCAGGCGCCGCCTCCGGATCAAAAGCTGGGGTTCAGCTTTGGCAAAACGTACCAATTCTTCGGTCAGCCCGTCGGCTTGCTGGGTGCGTTCGACTATCGGCACGAGTATCGTTTTCAAGAAGACGGCAAACAGGCGCGCTATCAGGGCACCGACCTGCTCAAAAGTGAGTATGAGGATGATCGGAGTCTGACGACCGTGGCGTGGGCGGGCATGGCCAGCGCGGCTACGCGGCTTTGGGAGGATCATGAACTCGGGGTTGACTTCCTTTACAGCCAGACTTCCCAGGACACGGCCCGCATTCAATCGGGCACCAACTACAATGGTTCGTCGGACTTGGAAACCATTCAAGACAAGCTCCAATGGATCGAAAACAGTCTGACGACCGTTCAAGTGCGGGGCCATAGCGTCTTCCCGGATTTCCACAATCTGGAATTGGATCACCTGGTCGCCAACACCTCTGCGACGCAGGACGAGCCGAATACCCGCTTCTTCAATTACACGTTCGATGGCGCCGAAGGTCAGACCGGCGGAAATTCGCTGCCCAACCCGCAGGATCCGACCCGATACTATTCCTATCTGGAGGAAAACAGCTTTCAGTGGAAACTGGACCTGACGCTGCCCTTCGAACAATGGTCGGGCGAGGAAGCGAAGCTCAAGGGCGGCGTGAACGCGTTCAGTGCCGACCGGGATTTCTGGGAGCGCAGTTTTGCCTACACCGGCGCCGCACCCTGGTCGGGCGGCAACCCGAACACGTACCTGACGGATGACAACCTCGGCTATGCACCCACTCCGATTTCGGGTGGCCGAACCCGATGGAATTGGCAGCGTTCCATCCAATCGTTTAGCAGCGATTACACGGGCAGCCGCTCGGTTGACGCCGCCTATTTGATGACTGATTTTCCGTTGTTCAAGGGACTTCGGCTCGTGGGCGGCGCCCGGGTCGAGCAGACGGACATTCAGGTGGATTCCTTCGGTTATCTCGCCAGTTCTTGGACGGGCCTGCGCGCGAACTCCTCCAACTTGGAGCAAACGGATGTCCTGCCGTCTGTCGGCCTGATCTGGTCGCCCCGGGACAACATGAACGTCCGCGTCAGTTTCAGCCAGACGGTTGCCCGCCCCTCGTTTCGCGAATTGGCCGCCTATCGCAGCTATGATCCCAACCTGGACGTCGAAATTGAAGGCAACCCAAATCTGCAAATGAGCAGCAGTGACAACTATGACCTGAGCTGGGACTGGTTTCCGCGCCCTTCCTCGCTGGTCGGCGTTGCCTTGTTCTACAAGCAAATCACCAAGCCCATTGAGACGCTTTTTATTTCAACGGACGGTTCCATCATCAGTTGGGAAAATCGCGATTCGGCGGACGTGGCCGGTGTCGAATTCGAGGTGCGCCAGGGGTTGGATGTGATCCATGCCTCGCTGACGAACTTCTCGCTGGGTGGCAATTTCGCGTGGATTTATTCCTCCACGGATTTGACGGACGACGAACTGGCCATCAAGAGCCAGTTCATTCCGAACGTGGAGGACAGTCGTCCGCTGACCGAGCAATCGCCCTACATCCTCAACCTCGATGCCACGTATGACAATCGAACCTCCGGCACCGCCGTTACGCTGGTGTTCAACGTGACGGGCCCGCGGTTGCTGGCCTCCTCGTTGACCACCGACGATATTTATGAGCAGCCGGCCCCGATCCTGGACCTGATTATTTCCCAGCGACTCGCCGCCAACGCATACCTCAAGTTCAAAGCCAAGAATCTATTGATGCCGACCCGTGAACTGACCTATGGCGAGGACACCGGGTTGACCTTTTCCTCGTATGACACCGGCATCACTTTCGATCTGGGGCTGGAGTTGAAGTTTTAATCCGGGCCCGTCGGCTTGGGGGGTGGGTGGTTGTCACCAATTTGTTACCTGCGCGCCACGAGTTTGTCGTTGCCATCGCCTACAAATCTCAGCGCGAAACCAAACGCAAACGACCTGTAAACGAAAACCGAATACTCATTATGCGAACAAACTTCAAAAGCATCATCCAACGTGCCCTGGGTCTGGCCGTTTTGGGAGTTGGGCTGGCAGCCAGTCCGACCGCCAAAGCCGCAGACGTGAACGTGGGCGGAGAGATCACCGGTAATGTGACGTGGTACAGCACCAACCTTTACACGATCACCAACACCATCTACGTGTTGACCAACTCGACCTTGACCGTCCAACCGGGCACGGTGGTGTGGGTCGTCCCCGGTGATGAGAGCGACACCAACAACATCATCTTCACCGCCCTGTTCGTCTGTCAGGGCGGCAAGCTCTACGCCGAGGGCACACGGACCAGACCCATCATTTTCACGGCGCAGTATGACGATGTGACTGATCCCAACGACTACACGATCAGCGACACGGCGTTGTGGGGTGGGATCGTGCTGCTGGGCCGGTCCGTGTTGAACACAGCCTCGTCGGCGGCGGGGGATCTGGCCACGCCGAAGTATGACGTGTATGAAGGTCTGGCCGACTCGACGGCCAGCAACGGCCAGCGCGTGCATCGTTACGGCGGCAATGACGATGCGGACAATTCGGGGGTGATGCGCTACGTCTCGATCCGGCACGGTGGGCAGAACATCAAAGTGGACAAGGAACTCAACGGCCTGTCGCTGTGCGCGGTGGGCAGCAACACAGTGATTGACCACGTGGAAGTGATTGCCAACGACGACGACGGGTTCGAGTTCTTCGGCGGGACGGTGAACACGAAGTATCTGGTGAGCGCGTTCTGTCTGGACGAGGAATTCGACATTGACCAGGGGTATCGTGGGAAGAGCCAGTTTTGGTTTGGGATCCACCCGAAGAACTATTCGGGCCAGTTTGGCGGGGAATGGAACGGGGAACCGAACGGGATTGCGGTGAGCAACACGCCGCTGGCGAAGTACACGATCTACAATGCGACCTTGGTGGGGAGCGGACCGGACCAGGCGTTGCGGATCCGGGACTATGCGGCGCCGCATGTGTACAACTCGGTGTTCACGGAATTCAAGACGAAGGGGATCACGGTGGGGAATCCGGGGTCCATCTTTTTCACGAACGGGACGATCGAGTTCAAGGAGACGATCTGGAACACGAACACGGGCCCGGTGGATCTGGTGGCGAGCAACGCGATCTTTGGGGTGACGAGCTTGAGCAACGTGTTTCTCAATCCGCTGCTCACCGGCATCAGCTACACCAACGACGGCGGCTTGGACCCACGGCCCAAATCCGGCAGCCCCGCCCTCAACAGCAGTTTGACCGCGCCGTGCGACGGCTTCTACACACCCGTCACCTACAAAGGCGCATTCGATGACAAGGACCTGTGGCTAAATGACTGGACGGCCCTGGACAGCTACGGATTGCTCCCGCCCCGCACGAATGGTGTCAATGTGGGCGGCGAGATCACCGGCAATGTGACGTGGTACAGCACCAACCTCTACACGATCACCAACACCATCTACGTGTTGACCAACTCGACCCTGACCATCCAACCGGGCACGGTGGTGTGGGTCGTCCCGGGTGACGAAAGCGACACCAACAACATCATCTTCACCGCCCTGTTCGTCTGCCAGGGCGGCAAGCTCTACGCCGAGGGCACGGCCAACAATCCGATCATTTTCACGGCGCAGTATGACGATGTGAATGATCCGAACGACTACACGATCAGCGACACGGCGTTGTGGGGCGGGATCGTGCTGCTGGGCCGGTCCGTGTTGAACACGGCCTCGTCGGCGGCGGGGGATCTGGCCACGCCGAAGTATGACGTGTATGAAGGTCTGGCCGACTCGACGGCCAGCAACGGCCAGCGCGTGCATCGTTACGGCGGCAATGACGATGCGGACAATTCGGGGGTGATGCGCTACGTCTCGATCCGGCACGGTGGGCAGAACATCAAAGTGGACAAGGAACTCAACGGCCTGTCGCTGTGCGCGGTGGGCAGCAACACAGTGATTGACCACGTGGAAGTGATTGCCAACGACGACGACGGGTTCGAGTTCTTCGGCGGGACGGTGAACACGAAGTATCTGGTGAGCGCGTTCTGTCTGGACGAGGAATTCGACATTGACCAGGGGTATCGTGGGAAGAGCCAGTTTTGGTTTGGGATCCACCCGAAGAACTATTCGGGCCAGTTTGGCGGGGAATGGAACGGGGAACCGAACGGGATTGCGGTGAGCAACACGCCGCTGGCGAAGTACACGATCTACAATGCGACCTTGGTGGGGAGCGGACCGGACCAGGCGTTGCGGATCCGGGACTATGCGGCGCCGCATGTGTACAACTCGGTGTTCACGGAATTCAAGACGAAGGGGATCACGGTGGGGAATCCGGGGTCCATCTTTTTCACGAACGGGACGATCGAGTTCAAGGAGACGATCTGGAACACGAACACGGGCCCGGTGGATCTGGTGGCGAGCAACGCGATCTTTGGGGTGACGAGCTTGAGCAACGTGTTTCTCAATCCGCTGCTCACCGGCATCAGCTACACCAACGACTTCGGTTTGGACCCGCAACCCCAGAGCGGCAGCCCGGCGCTGAGCAGCAGCTTGACCGCTCCCAATAACGGCTTCTACACACCCGTCGCCTACAAGGGAGCGTTTGATGCCAGTTACAACTGGGCCGTGCAGTGGACCGCGCTGGGCGAGTACGGCGTCATGTCCAGTCGCAACGGCGCGGAAAGCGTCGCGTGCTACGCATCGGTCGTGCCGACGCCGAACCAGGTGACGGTGCATATTACGCAGGTCGGAGCCAACGCGGTCATCACCTGCGACTCACAGGTGGGTTTCAGCTACACGCTGGAGTCCACCGGGACGTTGCCGGGCGGATGGTTGCCGGCGGTGGGCGTGACCCCGTCCAATCCGCAGGTGGGCACGGGTGGAACGCTCACGTTCACCATCCCGCTTGTTGGCGCAAGCTACTTCCGCGTTTCCGCTCAGTAGGTCACGGAGAACGGAATCACAGGGGGGAGAGTCGCCCGCGTGCGGCTCTCCCCCGCTTGCTTTTTGGCGGCCGTTGCGCGGAAGGTTCCTTGGCGCGCCTGCGGAGCGGGCAGCGAAATGTCGCACAACCGTCACCCAAGCGACGTGTTTTCGTTTCGTTCATCGGCTAACAAAGCATCATGGCTAAAAAGATACTTGTAATTGACGACGAGGCGGACTTTTCCGAGATGCTGCAATTCCGGCTGCGCCATTTGAACTACGAGGTATCGGCCGCCGCCAACGGCACCGACGCCCTGAACAAGGCGCGGGAGGAATCGCCGGACGTGATATTGCTCGATCTGCTCCTGCCCGACCTCGACGGGCTCACGCTGTGCGGGATCTTGCGGCGCGAACCGGGCACGCGGGCCGCGCCGATTATTTTGATCACGGCCGTTTCGACCGAGGCCACGCGCCACGCCGCGAGGATTGCCGGCGCCTCCGCGTTTCTGGGCAAACCGCTCAACTTCGACCAGCTTCAAACACACCTCGACACAATGTTCGCGGCCCGACTACACGAGGAGCGGGCGGTGAGTTGAACCGCCGGCCCGCCGCCCCGGGCGTGCGAACACCGGGCGGCGCGAAAAATGTAACAATTAGCGGCTTGCGGCAGGCGGTGTTTTCCGGGCATTTGAAGGTCATGAAAAATGTTACCGCAAAGTCCCCGGAACAGATCGCTCGTCGCAAGCTCCAGTTGACGACTGAAGCCAAACAGGCGGCCCGCCGGGCCGAATTGCTTCGCGATAACGCCCGCCGCGTCAAGGCCGAGATGAAAGCCGCCCGTAAAGTTTACAAGCAGACGCGCAAATCCGCGCGGAAGGCCGAGAAGCAAGCCGCCCGGCTTGCCGATGAACTCAAAGCCTTCCTCAAAACGGCGGCCAAACACGCGCGCAAGGCTGCCAAAGCGGCGGCGGCGAAACCGAAGCCACGTCGGAGAATCGCAACGAAGATCGAGACGACAAAGATGGACGCCCCATCGCCAGCCGTCTTGCCCGATGCCGCGGCCTGAGCGCCGGCGGCCGGATCGTTCGAATTCAGCCGCAGCACAGACGGAATGTCCGCGTCGGTTGAAACGGCGTTGGCAGGCAGACGGGTTTCTGCCAACATGCCGCCACCGATGAACAGCCCGAACGCCTCCGCTTATCCGTGAAACGATTCAAACGCATCGGCATCATTACCGCCGGCGGGGACAGCCCCGGTTCGAACGCGGCCATTCGTGCGGTGGGCAAGGCGGCGTTGGACCTGGGGAACATGGAAATCGTCGGCTTCCGCGATGGCTTTCGGGGACTGGCGGAGGATCTACGAATGCGGCTGGACAAGCGGACGCTGGCGGGGATTCTCACCGTCGGCGGAACGATTCTCGGCACCAGCCGCGACAAACCGCATCGCATGGCGAGCAACGGCAAGTTGCGCGACATGACCGGCGCGATCATCGCCAGTTACAAACGGCACCAGCTCGACGTGTTGGTCTGCATTGGCGGCGGCGGCACCCACAAGAATGCCCTGCGGTTGATGGAAAAGGGACTGAATGTCGTCACCCTGCCCAAGACCATTGACAACGATGTGCCGCTTACCGACGCGACGATCGGCTTTGATACCGCACTGGGCATTGCCACGGAGGCGATTGACCGGTTGCACAGTACCGCGCACAGCCATCATCGCATCGTCATCGCGGAAGTGATGGGTCACCGCGCGGGCTGGCTGACGCTCGGGGCGGGCATTGCCGGCGGCGCGGATGTCATACTGATTCCGGAAATACCCTACGACATCAAAAAGGTTGCGGCGGCGATCCGGCAGCGCAGCCTGGGCGGAACGAACTTCAGCATTGTGGCGGTGGCGGAGGGCGCCATGTCCGTCGAGGACGCCGCCGAATTTGCGGTGGCGGCCCGGCGCAAGAAGAACGCCGAAACGGCCGAGGCCAAGAAACGGGCGAAGGCGGAAATAGCCGCGTTGGAGGCGCGCCACTCCGGCAGCACGTGGCGGCTGGCCAAACGGCTGGAGGAACTGACCCAGCTCGAAGCGCGCGTCACCATCCTGGGATACGTCCAGCGCGGGGGCATTCCCTCGGCCGCCGACCGCTTGCTGGCCACGCGGCTGGGCACCAGATGCGTGGAGTTGATTCAGGAAAAAGTCTTCGGGGTCATGGTGGCGGCGCGCGGCGAAGGCACCAAGCCGGTGCCGATTGCGGAAGTGGCGGGCACGCTCAAGACCGTGCCCACGGATCACCCTTGGATCGAAAGCGCACACCGCGTGGGCACAAGTTTCGGCCGGTGACGCCCGCCGCCGGCGCTTGGCACGCCGGCCGGCAAATGGATTGGCGCAATGAAATTATACATCCTGCGACATGGCGACGCTGCGGATTCCGATGATCCGCGGTTCGGGAACGACGCCGACCGTCCGCTCACCGTCCGGGGTTTTCGCCGGACGAAGCTGCTGGCGCACGCGTTGCGGCAGTGGGGCATCAGCTTCAAGATCATTTTCTCCAGCCCCCTGCTGCGCGCCCGGGAGACGGCGGAGATTATGGAGCGCGGATTGCGGTTGCAGGGTCGGTTGGAGTTCAGCGACCAGCTTGCGCCGTCCGGCGACGTGGCGAAGCTCGTGGACGAGATCAATGCCGTGCGGCCGGTGCCGGAGAGCGTCCTGTTGGTTGGCCATGAACCGTACCTGAGCAGCTTGATTTCGCTTCTGTGCACCGGTGGTCCGAAATTTTCAGTGACGTTGAAGAAGGGCGGCCTTTGCCGGATGGAGATCGGGCAGTTGAAAGCGGCGCGTTGCGCCCAACTGGAATGGCTGTTCGCGCCACGGTTGCTGGATTCGAAACACGGGTCGAAGAGTGGCGGACCGGCAGTTCCGGTCTGACCGCGGCGCGGCCGCGAGTCGCGGGAAGACCTGCATTCAGAACAACGCGCGCTGATACAAGAGGTAAAGCAATCCGCCGACGGCCAAACAAACGAGCAAGGCCAGTAACAGGGCCACGGCCAGGAAGCGCAAGTATTTGCGGCGAATGGCGCGGTCGTACTGTCCGAAAAACAACTTGCCCAGCCACTTCATCGCCATTCCGCGGATAAGATTTTGCCCGGTTGACTCAACACGCCGGAGTATGGAGCCGGGCCGCGGGAAGAAAAGTAACGAGTTGGTGACAATCGGACCGGAACCACTCCCGCTGAATCTTTAGCATACCATCACGGCGCGG
>CAYWMD010000054.1:0-43811 GCA_964458575.1 uncultured Bifidobacteriaceae bacterium
GCTCAACACCTTGAGCTTCACCACAGGGGGGTCACGATCTACCCAGCCTTTCCCAATGCCGGAGCAGATTGGCCTTGCGCGCTGCCCGGAAGATTGGTTCATTGTCAAGGCACGTGCGCATATGGCGGAATTGGCAGACGCGCTACTTTGAGGTGGTAGTGGGGTAACCCGTGCAGGTTCAAGTCCTGCTATGCGCACCAAAAACCTCGCGGGACAGCGTTTCACGCAATAAAGACGCGAGTCTCCTTGGTTTCCTGACTTTCGCCGCCGAATGTCCCACGTCCTTCAAGAATCCTGCACAACGTAGGACGTGGGACACCGTTTCAACCTCTCGGCAACACCCATTTAACCCGGCTGCAACCCGTCTTCAAGCCGCTCGAAACCAATGAGCGCGGACGTACTTTGACATCGTCTGAAAGATCGGAGCGGATCGTCCGTAATGCCATTGACGCCCGATGAATTCTGACCCCGAAAAGCCGGGTCAACCCGATCCGCGCCCGCATGAAATCGTCATGGTCCACTGCCAGGGCTTTCGCTGCCTGGGCTACCGCGATGAGCACGGCGTCTGGCGCAACGCCTACAACCACGACCCGCTGCCGCCCGTCCTGCGATTCGAGCGCACTGGCCTTTGACCGTCTCGCCTGCCCCGCCCTTTGCGCAACGCCAGCAACGCCCGGATGGGGAGCAACTACGCCACGATCGGAAGCAGGATCGCCAGCAACACGAACCACCCCGATCACAAACAGCACCGACGCAATTGCCAGGCACGGGTGTCTTTTCAAAAGAACTGGAGATTTCCCTTGAGCTTTGAGACTTATGCTTTGAACTTACTGGCGTGAGCCCGATTCGCGAAAACCAGTTGCTGATGACCCGGCGGCATTTCTTCGGCCGCGCGGCCACGGGCATCGGCGCGGCGGCGCTGGGATCGCTGTTGAACCCCGGCCTGTTCGCGGCGTTCGCGGGCGAGACGGCTTCCGGGCAGCCGGTTTTGGGAAAAACACACTTCCCGCCCAAAGCCAAACGCATCATTTATCTTTTCATGGCGGGCGGACCGTCGCAGATGGATTTGTTCGATTACAAACCCATGCTGGAGACGTTTCACAACAAGGAACTGCCCGACTCCGTGCGCATGGGCCAGCGCATCACGACGATGACGAGCGGGCAAAAGGCGTTCCCGGTCGTGAAGTCGCTGTTCAAGTTTTCGCAGCACGGCAAGAACGGTGTCTGGTTGAGCGAACTCATCCCGCACATCGCGTCCATCGTGGACGACATCTGCATCATTAAAACCGTCAACACCGAGGCCATCAATCATGACCCGGCGATCACCTACATCCAGACCGGTTTCCAGCAACCGGGCCGGCCGTGTGTCGGTTCGTGGTTGAGTTACGGCCTCGGCACGGAGAATCAGAACCTGCCGGCGTTCATCGTGATGATTTCCAACGGCAAGGAAAGCGACCAGCCGCTTTACGCGCGCCTGTGGAGTGCCGGTTTCCTGCCGGGCGAACATCAGGGCGTGCAGTTCCGCGGCGGTCACGACCCGGTGCTGTATCTTTCCAACCCGCCCGGCGTGAGTACGGAAACGCGCCGCCGCGTGTTGGACGGGCTGGCGGCCTTGAACGCAAAACAGTTCGCCTCCTACCAGGACCCGGAAATCAACACGCGCATCGCCCAGTATGAAATGTCGTTCCGGATGCAAACCAGCGTGCCGGAACTCGTGGACATTTCCCGGGAGCCGGAAAACGTCCTCGCGCTTTACGGGCCGGACGTCAAGAAGCCGGGTTCCTTTGCGCACAATTGCCTGCTCGCCCGCCGGATGGCCGAGCGCGACGTGCGGTTTGTGCAACTTTATCATCGCGGTTGGGATCAGCACGGCAATCTGCCCCGGCGCATTCGGGAGCAATGCGCCGATTGCGATCAACCCAGTGCCGCGCTCGTCAAGGATCTCAAGCAACGCGGCCTGCTGGACGACACGCTCGTCGTGTGGGGCGGTGAGTTTGGGCGCACGGTTTATTCCCAGGGCAACATCACACCGGACAATTACGGCCGCGATCATCACGGACGGAATTTCTGCATCTGGATGGCCGGCGGCGGGATCAAGCCCGGTATCGTGTATGGCGAGACGGATGATTACTGCTACAACATCGTCAAAGATCCGGTTCACATCCACGATCAGAACGCGACCATCCTGCACTGCCTCGGGCTCAACCATGAGAAGCTCACCTACCGTTTCCAGGGCCGCGATTTTCGCTTAACGGACGTGCATGGAAACGTGGTCAAGGCCATCCTCGCGTAAACGTTAACGTGGCCCGTTTGCAGTTGTGGGCAGTCGCCGCCAGCGCCGAAATGATCGGGTCAGGGAAACTCCGGGTAGTACGAGATCGCCGGCCAATCCACATCCTTAATCCTGGTTTCGTTTCCAGCTTTCAAAAAAGCCGGCCGTTCCTTCGGACTGGTATTTTTTTTGGACGGTGTCATGCACCGCACGCCAGACGTCTTCTTCCGCAAATCGTCGTGCATGGTTGCCGTTGGGACGAATGAAAATCTGCTGTGGACCTTCGGTGGCGATGGCGTGTTGCAGGGCGTCGAGTTCGGAACGGCGCATTATCGCGGAAAAACAGGGGGAATAGCGCCACCACGGTGTTGCTCCCGAAGCGACGTAGAAAATTGTATCGGTGTCATCCAGGATCGCAACCGTCCGGCCCGCAGCGAGCTGACCGCGAATTGCCGACACGGTCGCATCGAACCGGCGGCCAAACTCCTTGGCTTCGTCGGGCAGGCCACAAACATCTTCCGGCGCATGGAGCAGACAAATTCCACCGGGAGAGCGCGAATCGGACAGGAGCGACCTCAGTATTCCCGGATGGGTCCGCACGGCGGGGTTGGCGAAAAACCAAACCACCACCGATCCCAATACACCCCAGGGGAACATGGTTTGGAAAAACCTCCCGGCTCTGGGGCCGTCGTTTAGACGCCGCGCACCGGCAAGGCCGAGAAAGTATTGATCGAGTCTCGCGAGCAGCATCGTCACCACGACGCTGAAGGGCACCGAAAGATGAAAGAGGTAGTGCGGATGCGAATGGCCGACGAAGCGAATCAGGGTGAGCAAGCCATATCCCGCGAGAACCCCGAGCAGCGCATCGGCGGTGGTGCTCTCGCCGCGCACCCGTCGGAGCAGCACGTGACCGGCCGCTGTCAAGTGAACCACCAGCATGGCTGAAAACAGCAGCAGTCCCCATAACGGGACCGAGAAGATGGGCAACATGGTAATGCCGCCACCAAACTGCACCAATGGCTCCAGCCACTGCGGCCAGAACTCTCTGCGCCACAGTGTTCCCCGACTGGCGACCGCAAGCCCCATCAGCAGCACCACCGTCGTTGTCGAAAGGCAAAGGACCACCGGCCATTGCAGCGGGACCGCCCGGCGACCCGAGCGGCGCATGGGTACCCCGCGCGCAAAAAACCAGCCGCTGATGCAAGCGATGGCGAGGAACAACCCGGTATCCGTACTGAACAGCAGCGCCAATCCAACAAACATGCCGGCGATCCCCGCCCAGACGACGCGACCGGATCGGAGATGGAGGAACAACGCGATGAAAAACCACACGTCCATGGCTGATCGCAGCACGCTGTTATTCGGCCGGTCCCCCATGAATTCGGTGGCGGACAGTCCGTGAAAGGCCTGGAGCGAAAGAGCAAACAGGACGCCGGCGGCGGCCCACACCGGGCGTCCCGCCACCAACCGAAGGAAGATATAAACACCCACAAAGTACAGACAGTTGTAGAGCGTCGCGGCCTGGATCAACCGCCCGTAGGTCAGCGGCACCACACTGGAGAGTGCATTGAACAAGACGGGCCAGCCCAGGCCGTAAAGCGAGTAAGTTTCGGTGACCAGGGCCTTGCCGTGATGGAACGCCAGTGTCGGACCCATCGCGAAATGGTCCCAATGAAAAAGTTCGTCGCGGACAAACGCCTGTCCGGCAAACTCTCGCCACGCCGGAATATAAATGATGGCACCGAGCAACAGCGGCACCAACAGGTCAAGGCCGCGTTCGGGCAAAAACATCCGAAGTGATCGCTGAGGTTCAGCAGCCGGCGGGCTCGCGAGCAACCGAACAAGCGGCGGCGGAGCAACACCCAGCGGCCAGCCACCCCCGAGGGTGGCGACCGACAGCAGGAAAACCATCGGCGCCGCCAGGGAACACATCAGGAAGGGGGAAATCGCATGGGTTTCGGAAACTCCCCAGCGTTGAACCATAAGCAGGAGACTGAGCTGGAGCAGGAACATCACTACGCCAACGGACAATTGCGCCGCACCGCGCCGCACAAACTCCCCGCGCGCTTCCAGCGCGATGCGAAGGTAACGTCGCTGCCAGAGTTGGGAAAAACCCATGATCAACAGGGCGGTCAACGCGCATCCGGCCGTGTAAAGCGGGACCTCCCGTTCGGGATGAAAAGTGAGCAGGGCGCGATCTGTCAGCTGTCCGGCACGGTCCCCATCCAGCTTTGCCGGCCCGAAAAGAACCAGCACGCTTAACGTGGCGCCCACGCCGATCGCAATGCCGAAGACGAGCGGCCACCAGTAACTGATCCGCGGCAAGTTATTCATGGTCACTGGATGTATCCGCGCTGCACATGTTGAACGAGCCCTAAAAAAGCCAATAGAATCCTTCAACGGCTGAAAACCCTCATCAGTTCAGGCCGCCCGGCAACATACTGGCTGAGTTGACCGGCAATGAACTCGTGACCGGCAGCATTCGGATGCGGGTCCGCCGCGGGAGTCAGCCAGAAACCCATGAGATCTTTTGTGCCCGCCTGCCGCATTCGCTCCTGATAGGGCTGATACAAATTCAGCACGAAATAGCCCATGGACGTAAGGTTCGTGGCGAGCCGGCCGGTCAAGCGGACATAATTGGCATTCGTTTCAAAGTGCGGATCGAAACAGACGAACGGGTTGTGAACCACGGCAACGACCGGAATGGATCTTTTCCTGGCTTCGACGGCAATCTGCCGAAGCGCTTCCAGGTGCTGGTCGTACAAGGGGCCGCCCGCCATGATCGGCCCCCAGCCGGTCGCCTGCATCGGATTGTCCACAAATTCGTACGATCCCCCATCGAACCGGAGTTGCCGTTTGCGTTGCGCCCGCAGGTGGACCTTTCTGATGACGTACTTCAGCAAATGGGAATGAAACGGATTGTCACCGTCTTCCGGTAACAGACCGCCCAGAAATGCTTTCGAGGTCAAGGCCGGTTCCGGGTCGTTATGATCATAGCCGAGTACGAGCAAATTGGGCGAATAGGACGAAAGAATTCGTTGCGTAAACTGACGGCATTCCTGCTCGGAGTTGTACCCGGGCACCGCGTAGTTTCGAAGCTCAACGGGTTGACCGACCAGGGCCTCCATCCGTGCTCGAAACCGCTCGGGGTAAGTCTCCTCATAATCCACCCCCCAGCCGAAAGCCGTGGAATCACCGATCACGGCAATGCGGATCGTCGCGGGCGCTCGGACCAATTCCGGATACGGGCCGCGATAGCCGTCCGCTGAAACGCATACCGTTGAATTCCGCAGCCGGGCCACTTTGTTCGGTATCAATTCATAACCCAGCACCGGGTCCTCGCTGCGCCGGACAAAAGCCGCAATGGAGCCGGCATTGATCCGGGCGCGCAGCCGGTCCGTGTCCACCTGGTTCTTGAGGAAGAGGCGGACATAAACTTCCGCCAGCAGAAGAAAACCGGCAACGGGCGCCAAAATCAGCAGTCCCAGGAATAAGAACCTGCGTGAACGCGAAATCGGCGCCGGGCGGGATTTCATATCTAAAACACGAACGCGGCGCGCGAGGGGTTTGTGGCCATGAGCATTGTTTCAGGCGGCGCGTTGCAGTCTTAATTCGCAGGCTTTGTTTCCAAAGCGTCCTTGCGACGATAAATCAGGAAGGTCTGATCCACTTCAAGATAAGGCCGGCCCGGCAACCAGCGGACGGCACTGACCTTCTTGCTGGCATCGAACACCTTGACCAGATCGTAGAACTCATTGATGCGCCTCGGATCAATCATCGCGTTGCCCTCGATCGCTTCGTTCGGTCGCAACACCATCCAATCGGGCTTCAGTTCCAGGTACATCTGGTTCTGATTGGTCCGGCCCAGGTGACGGCGCACTTCCACCACTTCCGGCGAACTCAGGCCCGGCACGTCGAGCATCTTGAGTTGCGAGTAGTAACCGATGTAACCGAGGCACTCCAGAAACACCGTGTCCCTGGGTGATCGCGCGTGGTCGCGCAACCAAAGCCCGATCTCCGTCCGCAGTCCGGTCTCGATCAGTTCCTGCTGCACCGCCATTTGCCGCGCCGTGAACACGGTCACGACCGCCTGGCCGGCGACCAGCACCACAGCGGCGACCCGCAAACACCGTTCCCCGTGGCGCAGCCAGCCGCGATCCCAACCGATCTGCGGCAGCCGTTTGGCCAAGTCCAGCAACTGATCAAATACCACTCCCAAAGTTAGAAAACCCAGCACCGTTACGGTCGGCAGATACCAGGCAAACACCGATCGCAGCACCTCGTTCAAATAGAAAAGGCCCAGATAGAAAGTCAGTGACAAAATCCGGCCCTCCGGCCGCACCGTCGGCACCAGCCACGCGAAAGCGGCCACCCAGCCAAGAGCGAGGGCGACACCTTGCAGCGCGTAATGCCAGCCGCCGAAAAAGGCGTTGGGCGGCATGAACACCCAGGCCACCGCCCGGGCGCCGGCAAACAGCTCGAACGGAAACAACACGAAGTCGCTCACGAATCCCCACGGCGTGATGAGCGGGTGATCCACGCCCTTGGCGGTGATCGGATACGGCACGGGTGAACCGTAATACCACCACGCCCAGGCGAACCACGGCAGGTAGAGGACCGTGCAGATGAGACCGGCTTTGAAGAGCTTCCGCCACCATTCCGTCCGCGTTTCTGCAGCGGATTTTGGAAGAAAAATCCATGCGCTGAGGCTCAAAGCGGCGATGTAAACGAAACTGTCCGGGCGGGACCACATCAGGCCCGCCCACCCCAAACCGAGCCGCAACCACTGGCGCGGACCGGCCACGAACATCGCGTGCAAAATGACTCCCAGGAAAAAGACCAGCAGCCCGGTTTCCTGCCCGTTGATCGAGAAGTCCACGGTTTTGGCGTCCAAGCCGATCATCGCCAACGTCAGCAGGAGGGCGAGGCGATGCTGGAGGCATTGCGACATGGCGCGCAGCAGGAGGACGACGCCGCCGGCCAGCGCCGCGACGCTGACGATGCGGAACAGCCAGAGCACCAATTGATCGTTCTGATTTCCGACCAGCCAACTGAATCCGGCGGGTAACAGTGCGCCCAGCGGGGAGGTGAAGGAATGCACCCGTTCGCCAGGAGTAAAAACCAGGCCGTGGCCCGTTGCCAGATTTCGGCTGGCGCGAAAAGTGATCCAGTAATCCTCCCACGCGTGCTCCGTATAGGCGGCGAACAAAAGACCCACCAGCGCCACGGCGATAAACACTTTGGCGCAGAGCCGGCTACTCGAAGTTGACATGGCTTAAATGATGGGTAGGCAACCAATTCCTGTCAACGCTGTGCCCGCTTTCCCGCGCCGGTCAACTCGTTCGCGAAAGAGGCAAGAGACGCATCTTGTTATTTGTCGTGAAGGCTTTAACCTTGTCTTCCTCGATCATTGTGCAGGCTGTGCGGCGACGATTGGTAAATCCGCCGTTGTTGATTGTTGATGAGAAAGACCGAATCGAAATCTTCAGTTGAGCCGCAAGCTCGCGCTTCACAAGGGGTCTCTGTCCAAGCAGACACACCGCCGACCCGTCGTATCCAGCAACTCGCAACCCGCCCCTGGTTCATCTGCGGGTTGCTCGCGTTGGTGACCTTCGCGGTGTTCAGTCCGGCGGTTCGCCACGACTTCATCAATTACGACGACCCGATGTGCGTGACCGAGAACGTCCACCTGCAACAGGGATCAATCTGGGAGATCGTGAAGTGGGCCTTCAGCACCGGCTACTACGGCAACTGGATGCCCGTGACCTGGTTGTCGCACCTGCTGGACCTGCGGTTGTTCGGGTTGAAACCCGGCGGGCATCATCTGATGAGCCTGTTGCTGCACGTCGCCAACACGGTTTTGTTGTTCCTCGTCATGCGGCGGCTCACGGGGGCCCACTGGCGCAGTGGCTTCGTCGCGGCGTTGTTTGCTCTGCATCCCCTGCACGTCGAACCTGTGGCATGGGCGGCGCTGCGGCGCGATGTTTTGAGCATGCTTTTCTTTCTGCTCACCCTCTGGGCCTATGCGCGCTACGCGGAGGCGCAGAGGGGAAAAGGAGCTGATGGGCCGGGACGCAAAGGGGAAGCGCCGACAGGCCATGTCGCTACCCGTTTCCCCTTTTCCCCTTTCTATCTGGCAGCCCTGACCTGCTTCACCCTGGGTTTGATGAGCAAACAAATGCTCGTGACGCTGCCGTTTGTTCTGCTGCTGCTGGACTACTGGCCGCTGAAGCGAATCGCCCTCGGCCCCCGTTTTTCAGGACTCGATCTCCGGCTGGTTTGGAAATTGGTTCGCGAAAAAATTCCGTTCTTTGCGCTGGCCATGCTCACTTCGGTGGTCGCTTTCCAAACACAACACCAGGCGGGCGCGCTGCCGTCGGTGGATAAATTTCCGCTGTGGGACCGGTTCGCCAACGCGCTGACATCCTATGTCGCGTATCTCCGCAAACTCGTCTGGCCCGACGATTTGTCGGTGTTTTATCCGTATCCGCTGACCTTCTCCGCCGGAAAGGTCGCGCTGGCCGGAGCGTTTTTATTGGTGGTGACGGGCTTGGTCGTACTGGGTCTTCGCCGAAGACCGTGGCTGGCGGTGGGATGGTTTTGGTACGTGGGAATGCTGGTCCCCGTCATCGGATTTGTGCAGGTGGGCGCCCATTCCATGGCGGATCGTTATACCTACATCCCGCTGATTGGCATTTTCATCGTCCTCGCGTGGGCGCTGGCGGAGTTGGCGTCGCGCCGTCCAGCCGGACGCATGGTGGCGGTGTTGGTTGGGGTTTCAGTATTGGGAGCATGTGTCGTCGCCACGACGCGGCAACTGTCGTATTGGCGCAACACGTTCACGCTCTTCGAGCACGCCCTGGCATTGAACTTCGAGAACTCCGTGGCCCACGATAATCTGGGTGCGGAATATTGCGCCCAGCGCAAATACGATCTGGCCCGACCGCACTTTGAGGCCGCCTTGCAGCTCACGCCTCAGAACTACGTCTCGCAATGCCACATGGGCTTCATCCGCTTGATGGATGGGAAGCTTGATGAATCCATTGACCACTTCGCCGAGGCGTTGCGCATCAAACCCGAGCTGGCCGAAGCCGAAAGCGGCTTGGGTGCCGCGCTGGCCAGGAAGGGACGCGTGGATGAGGCGATCGAACATTTGCGCGAAGCCATCCGCCTGGACGCGCAGGATGCCGCGGCCCGCGCCAACATGGGAAACATCCTGCTTCATCGCGGCCAGGTGAACGAAGCGAAGGAATATTTTGCGGCGGCACTGCGCATCAAACCGGACGATGCCGGCGCCAACAGCGGTCTGGCCACGTGTCTTGCGCGCCTGGGCAAGTTGGCGGAGGCCGTTCAGCATTTCGATGCGGCGTTGCGCGCGGCCCCCGACTCGGCGCAGTCGCACAAACTGCTCGCCAAGGCGCTGGTGCAACAAGACAGGTTGCCGGAGGCCGTGACGCATTATTCGACGGCGTTCAAACTCGATCCGCGTGACGTGGAAACGCTGAACCAGCTCGGGACGACTCTGGCGCGACTGGGAAAACTGGATGCGGCTATCACTAATTTTCATCTCGCGCTCGCTGTGGGAACGAATCAGGCCGTCACGCACGAGAACCTTGGCCTCGCCCTGCTGCTGCAGGCGAAAACTTCGGAAGCTGTCGCGCAATTTCAGGAAGCCATCCGGCGGCAACCGGATTCGCCCGAAGCGCTGAACAATCTCGCCTGGATTCTGGCCACGCAGCGGGACGCCCGCTATCGGGACGGCACGCAGGCGGTGCTGCACGCCGCGCGGGCGGTCGCGTTGACCCGCACCAACGACGTGGGCAAGCTCGACACGCTCGCCGCGGCGTACGCCGAGGCTGGCCGTTTCGCGGACGCGGTCGCCACCGCCCGTCGCGCCGCGGAACTGGCAACCGCAGCGGGTCAGACAGGCCTGACGGCGCAAATCCGAACCCGGCTCGAATTCTACGAGCGGGCGCAGCCTTATCGCGAGCCGTGACTCCACAGCCAGAACCGTCCAGCGTCCAGTGACAACCCCGGCTTTCATATCCGACCGTCGGTGGCAACCGGCCGTAAAGGCCGGTTTGATTCTGCTCCTCACCGCGCTGGCTTATGGACCGGTGATCCATGCCAGTTTCATCTGGGATGACGACGTGTCCTTGACGGAGAATCCCCTGATGCGCTCGTTCGCCGGTCTGCGCGACATCTGGTTCAGCACGCGTCCCTACGATTACTTTCCGCTGACGCTGACCTCCTTCTGGTTGGAGTGGCGTTTGTGGGGGCTGAATGCGGTGGGTTATCACGCGACAAACGTGTTGCTGCACGCAACGGGCGCCCTCCTGCTCTGGCGGGTGCTGTCGCGGTTGCAGATTCCCGGGAGCTGGCTGGCGGCATTGGTCTTTGCCGTGCATCCGGTCTGCGTGGCCTCGGTGGCGTGGATTACCGAGCGAAAGAACACACTCTCGCTGGTGTTTTTCCTTCTGAGCGTGCTGTGGTATTTGCGCTTCGATGCGGAATCCCGCCTGCCGGCATCCGCGCATAAGGCCAGATGGTACGCCCTGGCCTTGCTCGCCTTCCTGCTGGCGTTGTTGAGCAAAACCTCGGTCGTAACGCTTCCTTTCATTCTTTTGCTCTGCATCTGGTGGCAACAGACGCCGGCCGCGCACAGACTTGAATCTTCGCGTTTGGATCCGGACGGCAATGCGGCGTCACCCGGTCGGGAAGGCGTCGGCCGCCGGCTCTTCAACGCGCAGCTTTTTCTCCGGCTGTCGCCGTTCTTTGGCCTGGCGTTGGTGCTGGGACTCGTGACGATCTGGTTTCAAACCCACCGGGCGATGCCGGGCCAGTTGATCACCCCGGAAGGACGCGGCGTGCGATTGCTGGGCGGGTCTTGGGCCGTGTGGTTCTATCTGGGCAAAGTGTTGTGGCCCGCAGACCTGACCATGATTTATCCGCGCTGGAAGATTCAACCGGCGTCCGTGGCCGCATATATCCCGGCGCTGCTCTGGATTGGTGGGATGGCTTTGACTTGGCGATTTCGGCGCGGGTGGGGTCGCGGCGCGCTGTTTGGGTTGGGTTATTTCTTCCTCATACTGCTGCCCGTGCTGGGTTTTTTCGACATGTCCTACTTTTCCTTTTCGCGCGTCTCCGACCACCTGCAATACCTCGCGGCCCTGGGCGTGATCACACTGGCGGTGGGCGGCCTGTCCGCCAGACTCAACCCGCCAGCCTTGAACTGGAGTGCCGCCGTGCTGGTGACCTTGCTGGGAATCCTGACGTGGCGACACGCGCGCATTTATGCCAAAGAGGAAATGCTCTGGCGGGACAATCTGGCGAAGAATCCAGACGCCTGGGCCGCGTACAACAACCTGGGCATGATGCTCACCAACCTGGACGAAGCCCAGAAATGTTATGTCAGGTCGTTGGAGCTTCAACCCAACCATTCGGGCGCGCACAACAATCTGGGAACGGTGCTGTGTCGAAAGGGACAATTCGCCGAAGGGATCAAACACTTCCATGAAGCCCTGCGCCTCCGGCCGTCCAACCTGCAAGCGCACATCAATCTGGCGGGCGCGTTGCTGGATTTGAAGCATCCTGACGAGGCCAGGACCGTGTTGAGCAAGGCCCTTGAACTCGACCCCGAGTGCGCGGACGCCTATGAATTGTGGGGCGAGGCGCTGCTTCAGGAAAACCAACCGACCGAGGCGGTGAAATACTTTGACCGCGCACTGCAACTGGATCCAGCTCGGCCCAACCCGCATTTGGCCCTGGGAAACCTCGCGCTTCGGGAGGAGCGTCACGCTGACGCGGCGGCATGTTATCGCAAAGTGTTGCGGGTAAGACCGGACTCCGTCGAGGCCCGGCAAAACCTCGGGCTGGCGCTAACCCAGTCAGGGCGGACAGAAGAGGCCATCGCCGAGTTCACGGCGTTGTTGAAACTGAAACCAGACTTTGTTGCCGCTGAGTTCACCTTGGCGAGTTTATTGCAGAAGGTGGGGCGCACGGCGGAAGCACGCCAGCACTTCGCGTCGGTCCTGCAAAAGCAACCGGACTACGCCGAGGCGCACTATCGTTTGGGAATTTTGCTCGGACGGGAGCAGCAAACCGACGAGGCCATCCAGCAATTGCGGCAGGTTCTGCGCCTTCAGCCGGAGGACGCCGCGGCGCATGAGCAACTGGCCCTGATGCTGGTCCGGCAGCAGAAATTCCCGGAGGCCATCGGGCATTTCCAACTGGCGCTGAAACACGGGGGCGAGCCCGCCGCGACGCACAACCATTTGGGCCTGGCGCATCAAGCCGCGGGCCAGATTGAGCCGGCGGTGGAGAATTACTGGCAAGCCCTCCAAGTCCGGCCGGACTGGTCCGAAGCCCTCAACAACCTGGCTTGGGTGCTGGCCACGCAGCGCGAGAGGCGATTTCGGGATGGGAAGCAGGCGGTGGAACTGGCAACGCGCGCCGTGGAATTGACGCGCACAAATGACGCCGCCAAGCTGGACACGCTGGCCGCGGCGTATGCGGAAGCGGGCCGTTTTGCCGACGCGGTGCAAACGGCCCGTCAGGCGCTGGGATTGGCCGATTCGGTGAAACAACAATCTTTGGCGGAAGGCGTCCGCAACAGGTTGAAAGAGTATCAATCCGGCCAGCCTCATCGCGAGTGATGAATCAGGAATCACAGTCCCGAATGAACGCCCGCCCGGGGGAATCCTTGGCGACTAGCGAATCGTCGCGACGTGACCATCCGCGGCGGACGCTGTTGATTTGCCTCGCACTCGCTCTTCTGACACTGACTGCATATTGGCCGGTCTGGCGGTGTGATTTCGTCCGGTACGACGACCACGAGTACGTCACCGAGAATGAGCAGATCCACGCGGGGTTGACCTGGCGGGGCGTTCGGTGGGCATTTTCGACGTTTCACGCGGGCAACTGGCATCCCGTAACATGGCTTTCGCACATGCTGGACTGCCAGCTCTACGGATTGAAACCGGCGGGCCACCACGTCACGAACCTCCTGCTGCATATCGCCAACACGCTCCTGCTCTTTGGGGTGCTGCGGCGCATGACGGGCGCGTTCTGGCGATGCGCCTTCGTCGCTGCGTTGTTTGCACTGCACCCACTGCATGTGGAGTCGGTGGCCTGGGTGGCGGAACGCAAGGACATGTTGAGCACATTTTTCTGGATGCTCACGCTTTGGGCCTACGCGCGCTACGCAGAGGCGCCGAGGGGAAAGGGCGTCGAGGAAATCCAAAATCCGAAACCGGCGGCTGATCTCGCTCCCCTTTTCCCCTTTTCCCCTTTTCCCTCTTTCTATCTGTTGGCCTTTGCCTGCTTCGCACTGGGTCTGATGAGCAAGCCGATGCTGGTGACGCTTCCATTTGTCTTGCTGCTGCTCGACTACTGGCCGCTCCGCCGCTTTGAACTATCCACCATCAAGCATCATCCAGCCGCCCTCTTCCGCCTATTCTTGGAAAAGCTGCCGTTCTTTTTCCTGAGCGCCGCGTCCAGTATGATCACGTTGCGGGCCCAACGAAGCGGAGGCGCCATCGTTCCCACGGAGCTGGTGCCAGTCATCAACCGGGTGGGGAACGCGTTGATCGCTTACGGTGGGTATCTTTACAAAACCATCTGGCCGGCCGATCTGGCGGTGCTCTATCCGCTCACCCTAACCACTCCGCCATGGCAAGCCTTGGGCGCCGGTTTGTTCCTGACGGTGGCTTCCATTCTGGTTGCGAGTTCGATGCGCCGGCGACCTTATCTGCCGGTCGGTTGGTTGTGGTATTTGGGCACGCTTGTTCCCGTGATCGGACTATTGCAGGTCGGCGGACAGTCCATGGCGGACCGGTATTCGTACGTGCCGCTGATCGGTGTGTTCATCATGTTGGTATGGCTAGTCGCGGATTTCATCGCCGTTGCGCCACGCCGGGTAAGGGTCATCGGACCGGTCGCTGCCGCGGTTTTGCTGGCGTGCGCGGGAGCGACCCTGGCGCAGTTGCGGCATTGGCGGAACAGTGAAGCGCTTTTCCGTCAGGCGTTGAGCGTCACGCGAAACAACGTGGTGATGTATCACAACCTCAGCCTGACGGTGACGAACCAACAAGAAAAAATTAAGTGGCTCGAAACCGCCGTGCGGATTGACCCGCATTACGCCGAGGCACATTCCAGCCTGGGTCTGGCCCTGGCATCCGAAGGCAAATTGGACGATGCCATCGCCCATTACCGTCAGGCCATCCGTTTCAAACCGAAATACCTTGATGCTCACAACAACCTCGGCCTGGCATTGAAACGTCTTGGCCGATATGACGAAGCCATGGCCGAGTTCAACGCGGCGTTGAAGTTGAATCCCGACTCGGAAGCGGCCCATGTAAATCTCGGCGGTACCTTGCTGGACCAGGGGCGGGCGGAGGAGGCCATGGCACATCTCCGGCGGGCGCTTCAAATCAACACCAACTCCGCCCTGGCGCATAATGGACTGGGGGCGGCCCTTGATTCGCTCGGCCAACACCAGGAGGCTCTCGCCCATTACCAGGCCGCGCTCCGCCTCAAGCCGGACGATGCGGACGCACTCAACAATCTGGCGGCGGCGTTGCTGGATCAGGGAAAAACCGACGAGGCGCTCAACCATTTGCAGGCAGTCATCCGATTCAACTCAAACTCCGCCGACACCTACAATAATCTGGGCATTGCCTTCACGCGCCGCGGCCAGATTTCGGAGGCCATCGCCAATTTTGAGAAAGCCATCGAGTTGAATCCCAACAAGCCGGACACGCATCACAACCTTGGCAGTCTGTTTTATGACCAGGCAAAGTACGACAAGGCAGTGACGCATGAGCAGGCTGCTTTGCAACTGAAACCGGACTTGATTTCGGCGCGTTACCTCCTGGGCAAGGCGCTGATCGCGCTGGGGCGGACGGAGGAAGCCGCCGCCGCCTTTGCCGCCGTGTTACAGGCCAGGCCAGATGACATGCAATCACAGCTGGCCATGGCCGAGTTGTCCCTCAAGCAAGGGCGCAAGGCTGACGCCATCAAGTGGTGTGACGCCGTGGCGGCGAATCAACCGGCCAATGCACAAGCGCAGTTCCGGCTGGGCCAGCTTCTGGTTGGCGCCGGTCAGGCGGAGGCGGCGGTCAAACACCTGCGGGCGGCGGTCCGGCTCAAGCCCGACTGGCTTCCCGCGCTCAACGAACTGGCCTGGAAGCTGGCAACACTGCCCGACGCGCGGCTTCGCGACGGCAAACAGGCGGTGGAATTCGCCTCGCGCGCCGTCCAACTGACCCGCACGAATGATGCGGTGGTGCTGGACACACTGGCGGCCGGGTTGGCGGAAGCGGGCCGGTTCGACGAAGCCGTGATCACCGCGCAGCAGGCAATGACCATCGCCCAGACGGCGGGCCAAAATGATTTGGTAATCCAAATCCGCAAGCATCTGGAATTCTACCATTCGCGCCGGTCGTATCAGGAACAACCCTGACCCGGTGCGTCCTGCCCGGTTGCCCCTTCACTTGCTTTCGTTGGTGGCGGCTTTGGTTTGAGCTGCCATATTTGCGACGAGGAATTTTTCAATTGCGTCAGCGGCCAGCTTGTGCGCGAACCCGTTGGGATGAGCATCGAACCGGTTGACAACGAGTTCGTGCGGAGAGTGTCCTTCGTAAACCGGCAGCAAATCGAGCTGCGGAACCTTCAGGGCGCGCCAGAATTTCGCCAGTTCGTCGTGCACGAAGCGATACTCGTACTGGTTGTCCAGCGGCGCATGCAGAAAGGGAAACGTCACCGCCTGAAAGTGTCCGCCTCTGGCCGTCACGAAATCCCGAATCGCCTGCAGCCGGGTTTTCTGCTGCTCCCAGAGCGGGCCGCGGTAGGCCGGCAGGAGAAAATGGTAATAGTTGGCAATGTCCGGGTTGCGGCGCGCTTTCAAACGGTAATAAAGAAAGTTGGCGAAGTAGCTGTTCCGAACCAGCCAGTTCTGGCGTTGGCTGTCCGCGTAGATCTGCTGGTAAACCCGGTCCCATTCCGGCACGATGTCCGAAAGGTCGTTGAGACAATACACCAGCACGACTTCGTCAAATTGATATTCGTAACCGGCCAGACTTTTGAGCAGATCCATTTCCTGGGCGGTGTCGGCACCTTCCACCGCCACGGCATGCACCTCCCATTCCGGATGCGCGCGCTGGATCCGGTTCGCGAACCGGTCGGCCATGTCCTTGACCCCGTAACCCGCGGTGAACGAATCGCCGAGAAAGGTTATGCGCCGCTTGCCCTGGGGAATATCCGGCGCATAGTCAACGCTGTCCCGTATCCCCTGGGCGTTGCGATGATAATGGCGACGACTCCAACGTTGAGCGGTCTTGGTGTAACCGAACGAATCGGTCGTGTCGTAAAGGAAGCGGTAATAGATTTCACCGCCCAGGAACACCAACGAACAGAGAAAGAGCAAAACCAATCCGTTGCCGACCACCAATTGCAGCCCGCGCCGGCCGGCCAGACGAGCTTTGAAGTATTTGGCAAAGGCGACCAGCAACGCCGCACCAGCCACCGGCCACGCGGCGAATAGCACAAACCAAAGGGCGTCGTTCATCGAAAACAATTGTGATTTCCCTGGCGGCTTGACACAACCCGAATCCCGTCCGCGTTCGCAGGTTTGACGACCAGCGTTGGCGGGCGCGGGTAAAAAGACTTGGCAACGTATTTTGCCACGACATAACTTCTCTCGCCATTATCCGCGGTTTGAATCAGAATCCGCTCCGACGCCTCCCGTGAGGCGCGCCTGTGGTTTATGCACCATACCGACACCGGTCATTCAGATTCGCCCGTCGAGCTGTCGTTCGTCATCCCGGTTTACAACGGGGCGGCCCGGATTGGGCGTCTGGTGGAGCACATTCACACGATCGCCGCGGACCTGGATTTCGAAGTCGTGCTGGTCAATGACGGTTCCGCCGACAGCAGCGAGACCGCCTGCGCTGAACTCGCCAAAGCCCATCCCCGAACTGTCACGTTCGTTCACTTGAGCCGCAATTTCGGCGAACACAACGCCGTGCTGGCCGGGCTTAATCACACGCGCGGCCGTTATGTCGGTGTGCTGGATGACGACGGTCAGAACCCGCCGGAAGAAATCCTGCGGATGTTGCAGGAACTGAAGCAGAAGAATTTCGACGTCGTTTACGGGCATTACATTGAAAAGAAACATTCGTGGTTTCGGAATCTGGGCAGCCGCTTCAATGACCGCGTCGCCACCTGGATGCTGCAAAAGCCCGCGGACCTGTATCTATCCAGCTTCAAAGTGATGAACCGCTTTACCGTGGGGGAGATTGTGAAGTACCGCGGGGCGTTTCCCTACATTGACGGATTGATTTACCGGACGACGCGGAACATCGGCCAGATACGGGTTGAACATCGCTCCAGCGAACTGGGTTCGTCGCGTTACAACCTGACGAAACTCGTGCGGCTCTGGCTGAACATGGTCCTCAATTTTTCGATCACGCCGCTGCGCATCTCCGTTTATGTCGGTTTGTTCTGGTCCTGCTTCAGCGTCGTGCTGCTGGCGCTGATCTGGATTGACAAGGTCTGGATTACGAAAGACCTCACGATGGGCATCTCGACGGTCCTGGGTGTGATTGTGTCCGTTTCCGGAATCCAACTGATGATCATCGGCCTTGTGGGCGAATACCTTGGACGACTCTACCTGGATCACACCGGCACGCCGCAATTCGTGGTTCGTTATACCACGCGAACACCCGGTTCGGTTGCGGAGACGGAATCCGACGGGACGGCAACCCACCTTCCGCCAAAAGAGTGAACAGCCGGTCCTGTCACCCTCATGTCGGCGGAAGCGCTTCCCCGCGCCGACGCGGATCAACAGGCGTAGCCAGCATAATTTCATGCAAACTGCCGAATACGAACTGATGTCCCGGGTCGAGGATTCGCACTGGTGGTATCAGTCGTTGCACGCGCTGATTTTCAACTCGCTCGACACGCATGTTCCCGATTGGCGGAACAAGGCGATTCTGGACGCGGGTTGCGGCACGGGGGCCGTGCTAAAACGATTGGGAAATCCGGAACACAACGTCGGGGTGGACCTTTCCCCTGAAGCGCTGCGGTTCTGCCGGGAACGCGGTTTGTCAAACGTGCTCGAAGCCAACGTCGCGTCGCTCCCCTTTGAAGACAATCGTTTTGACGCGGTCATCTGCTCCAGTGTGCTTTACCACCGCTGGGTTCCGGATGTTTCCGCGGCGCTCGACGAGTTGATCCGGATTCTGCGTCCCGGCGGTTTCCTGCTGCTCAATCTTCCGGCGCATCGGTTTCTTCATAGTGCCCATGATGAAGCGGTGTTTGGTGCGCGGCGATTCACCCGGGCGGAAGTCCAAGCTCGGTTCCGGGAACGGAAGCTGATCGTTCACCGGTTGACATACTGGACCACCATTTTCTTCCCGCTGGCCTGGGCCGCGCGAGCGCTTGGCATTTCGCGAGCCGGCCGGGACTTCAAGCCGGGCGGCAGCGTGTCCGCGATGAATGGAATCATGAGCCGGTTGATGCAGTTCGAATTGGCGCTTTTGAAAAGAATCTCGTTGCCGTTTGGCGTCGCGTTGTTTTGCGTCGCGCAAAAGCAGAAAGCTCACGGAAGGTGATGCATGCTGAACCTTCGCGTGTCACGGGCCTGATGCCTGTCTTGACGGGGCCGGGCGTTTTCAGGTAGCTGTCTAAGATGACTTCGCTGCCGGCGCGCCGGATCGTGACGTTTTTGTTCTTCCTGTCTGGCTTCGCGGCACTGGCGTACCAGGTGGCGTGGCAGCGGTTGCTCGTGGTGTTTGCCGGAGGCGATGTTTACTCGATTACGATTATCGTCGCCGCGTTCATGGTGGGCCTGGGCTGCGGCAATCTCGCGGGCGGCTCCTTGGCGGACCGAAACACCTCGCGGCGGAATCTTCTGCTCTTCGGCGCCGCGGAGGCGGGGATCACCCTGTTTGGCCTGGCCAGCAAGTATTTGTTTTACGATCTGCTTTATTTGAAGCTGGGTGGTGTTGCCGATTCCCGCGTTTTGACCGCGTTCGTTCTTCTGCTCGCATTGCTCATCCCGACGTTTCTGATGGGAATGTCGCTGCCGCTGCTGGCGCGCGCACTGATCCAGAGTCTGCCCGATGCCGCCGTCAAAATCGGGCGACTTTACGGAATCAACACCCTGGGCGCGGCTGTCGGAGCGCTGGTGACGACGTGGGTCTTGATGCCGCTGCACGGAATGGAAGGCAGCATCCGAGCGGCAGCGCTGCTGAACGCCATTTGCGCTGTCGTCGTCCTGCCGTTGGCGTGGCGTCGCCGGACGCCGAATGACCCGCCTGCGCAGACTGGCGACCTGGAACAGTTTGCATCCGTCGAGCCGACGACGCCTTGGAGCGTGCGGCGGTGCGTGCTGATCTACGGGCTTTCCGGGTTCATCGCGCTGGCACTGGAGATGGTTTGGTTTCGGCTGCTCGGGGTGATGTTGAAATCCACCGCCTTCACCTTTGGCACGCTGCTGTCATTCTATCTGGCGGGCGTGGGCATCGGTTCGCTGGTGGGAACGGCGCTGACTCCCCGGGTGCGGCGGCCTGGCACGTGGTTCTTGAACCTGCAATGCGCGATTGGACTCTATGCGGGTCTGGCCACGTTTGCCCTGCTGGCGGCAGTGCATCACTGGCCATCGCTGGCAGCGGTGCGAAATTATTTCGATAGTTACGAACCCATTGATGCGAATACGGCGGTGGCGGTGCTTCAGCGTTGGTTGAATGGAAGCGCGCAGCCCGAGGAGCGGGCCTGGGCGTGGATTTTTCCCACGTTGCATTTTGGTCTCCCCTTGCTCCTGATCGCTCCGCCGACGTTGCTGATGGGGCTGAGTTTTCCGTTGCTGCAAAAGGCGGTGCACAACGACCTTGCCCAGATCGGCCGGCGCATCGGTTGGATTCAAACCGCCAACATCGCGGGCAGTTTGCTTGGCACCGTGGTCGTGACCGTCTGTTTACTGCCGTGGTTGGGCACGGCTGCCACGCTGCGGATGCTGGTTGCGTTGAGCGGTTTGTTTGGTCTCATGGCGATCCTGGAATCCAGCAAACGCCGGTTTCATCCGTATCATCTGGCCGGCGTCGCCGTGCTTGTCGCGGCGTTGGTGTTGATTCCGAACCAGCGCGCGCTCTGGGCGCGGGCGCATGGCACCACGCCGGAACAAATCCATCTGGCCGAGGACGGCGCGGGCGTTTCCCTGCTGAAAAAACCGGCGCCGAATGCCGCCGCCGGCACGCCCACGATGGTTCTGGTGAATGGTATCGGTCAAAGCTGGATTCCCTTTGGCGGCACGCACAGCGTTCTGGGTGCGCTGCCGTCGCTACTGCATCCCAATCCGGAACGCATCGCCATCATCGGGCTCGGTTCCGGCGACACTTTGTTCAGTGCGGCATTCCGACCCGAGACACGTGAGATCGTATGCGTCGAAATCGTTGGCGCGGAATTGGAGACGTTGCGCATGCAGAGGGCCGAAGCGGGTTACGAAGGATTGCGCGTTTGTCTCGAAGACCCGCGCATCCGGCATTTGAACGGCGACGGCCGGCTGTTTCTGATGACCACGGATCAAAGGTTTGACATCATCGAGGCGGACGCACTCCGCCCCACCAGTGCGCACGCCGGCAACCTTTACTCTGAGGAATACTTCCGCCTGCTGAGCCGCCGCCTGAAACCCGGCGGTTACGCGGTTACTTGGACCCCCACACAGCGGGTGCTGAACACCTTTGTGCGGGTCTTTCCGTATTGCTTGATTTTCCCGGATACTGAAATCGTGATCGGCAGCAACGATCCCATCCACGTGGACACTTCCGCCTTGCAGAGACTTAACGACCGCGGAGTGTTGAAGCATTATGAGCGCGCCGGCATTGACTTGCGCGCGCTGCTGGAGCCTTGTCTCGGGAAGGATGCCCGCATGGTTGCTTTTGATCCCCAGACCGACCGCGTCTCGCTCACAGATTTCAACACGGATGTCTTTCCGAAGGACGAGCTTTGCCTCCCGGCACTGTGGGGTGAGAAAGCCGGCGCTCAATAGTTCAGGCGCGTGCGGTTCGCGCGGTGGCAATTTTCTTGTCTACTGCACCTGGAAAAATCAAGCTGCGACCCGCCGTTACCGCAACCAGAAGCATGTCACCCGACATCGAACAAAAGCGCGAACCGACATCCGCGTCGAGCCAAAGAATCAAACGGCTGCTGCTCGTGCTGGCGGGCATTGTTGTTGGACAATTCATCCTTTACGGCCCCTCACTGATCGGTCGGAAGATTCTATTGCCGCTTGACCTGCTGGCCTTGCCCAAGGTTTACCTGCCGTCCAATCCCCAAACCGCCAAGATTCAACCGCACGATGTCACGTTAGCCGATTTGATCTATTACATGGAGCCGGAACGGCGGTTTGCCGTCTCGGAACTTCATGCCGGACGGTTTCCGATCTGGAATCCCGATCAATACGCTGGCGTTCCCATTATCTGGCCGAAGTTTTCACCGATTCTCCTGTTTGAATGCATCACAGCTTCGCCCGTGATTTTGGCTTGGGGGCAACTTATGTGCGCTCTGATTGCCGGCTTGGGCATGTATCTTTTTTGCCGCCGGGTGCTTGCCGTGAGTTTTTGGCCAGCAACAACCGTTGCCTGGTTTTACCCACTCACGGGTTTCTTCATTTTTTGGGTAGGCTTCAGCATGTCCGTCTCAGTGTATTGGCTGCCTTGGGAACTGCTCGTCGTGGACCAAGTAATCAAGTCACCGAAATTCCGGAGCATCGTGAAACTGGCTCTGGTGACCCTGCTCGTTCTGGTGACCGGTCGGGCTGATTTTGCCGGACACGTTTTGTTGACGTCCGGGATTTTTGCGTTGTGGCGAATTGGAGAACGGCTGCGGCTGCCGGTCTCCAGGGCTAATGCTACGCGCGCGACCGCCGCGTTGGCGTTGGGATGGTTTTTGGGATTCCTGCTGGCAGCGCCGGAACTGCTGCCGTTTGTGGATTACACCAGCGCCAGTTCCCGCGTAGAGCGCCGCGGTGCTGGAGAAAAAGACTTCCCGCCCATCGGGGTTTTGGCGCTGCCGCAAGCTGTGCTGCCGGGCATTTACGGCTCGACCACAAGGGGCAGTTTTTTCTTTGCTCCAGCAGGAACCGGGAGCTTTTTGGAAAGCATCGCCGGAGCGTATGCAGGCGTGGTCGCCACGCTCTTGCTGTCACCGCTGGCGTGCTGCGATCAGCGGCGACGCTCCATAAGTTTTCTCCTGGCGTTCCTAGCGCTGTTTGCGCTGAGTTGGTGTCTCAACCTCCCCGGCTTCGTCCATATCCTGCAGCTTCCGGGGTTGAACATGATGTCCCACAACCGGTTCGTTTTTGTGGCCGCATTCGCGATTCTCGCCTTGGCCGCTATCGGTCTGGAAAACCTGCACCGTGATCTGGTGCGCTGGCGAAGCTGGATGTGGGTGCCTCTGGTGCTGCTCGTCGTCTTGTGTGCGTGGTCCTTGTGGCGCGTCGTCTCCCCGCCGGAGCCGGTGGCCACACAGCTCGAATCGGCAATTCGACAGGGCAACGCGGCGGTCGCATCCCTGGTCGGCGATCTTGACGGTGTGCGGCAGGTTCAAGCATGGTTTGTCCGGCATGGCCTCGTTTCGGCAGCTTGGTGCGGAAT
Source organism: uncultured Bifidobacteriaceae bacterium (assembly GCA_964458575.1). Taxonomy (GTDB): domain Bacteria; phylum Verrucomicrobiota; class Verrucomicrobiia; order Limisphaerales; family JADLHS01; genus CAYWMD01. The sequence goes on from CAYWMD010000054.1 coordinate 22,927, forward strand.
CGGTGTGGCGGGTTGGTGGCTGTTGCGGGTTCGCCCAGCGTGGCACAAACGGATCGGCATTGCGTTGTCCCTTGTTTTGTCCGGTGAATTGCTTTGGTTTGCACACGGTTGGAATCCGCAGTGCGATCCCGCCCTTTACTATCCGACCATTCCGGCGTTGGAACGAGTGGCCGAAGCGCCGCCCGGCCGGGTCATCGGGTACGACTGCCTGCCTGCCTCGTTGGCGCCGATGTGCGGTTTGCAGGACATACGCGGTTATGACGGCGCCGACCCGGCGCGCTTGATGGACGTCATGCGAATCGTCGCCGATTCGCGCTCGCCGAACGTTGACTATGCGCTGACGCAATGGCTCATCCCCAAGGCAAGCATGACCACCGAAGGCAATGTGCGACTTTCCCCGATATTGGATATGTTCAACGTTCGTTATGTCATCTTTCGAGGTGATCCACTTCCAGAAGCCCGTCCCGCATTTCACAGCCCGGACTATTGGGTGTTGGTCAATTCCAACGCGCTTCCGCGGGTATTCGTGCCGGAGCGGGCTGAATCAGTCATTGATCCGGCCTCCCGCCTGCAAAAACTCGCTGAACCAGAGTTCGATGCGCGAAAGGTCGCTTATGTCGAGTCACCGGCTGACCTGCCGTCGGAATGTCGCGGGAGGGCTGAGATCATTGAAGAGATTCCCACCCGGATCAGAATGGCGGTGAAAATGGACACCGAGGGATTGGTTGTGCTCGCTGACCGTTGGGATAAGGGTTGGCGGGCGTACCTGAACGGCCAACGCGTGCCCATCCTGGTCGTCAATCACACGCTACGAGGTGTGGTCGTTCCTCCAGGCGCAGCGACACTGGAATTCCGCTACCGACCGGAAAGCCTCGTTTGGGGCATTCAACTGGCTGTTCTCGCCGTGGGTATCTTGTCGCTCGGAACTGGAGTGAGCCGTTGGAGGCGAAGGAGCGGTAATGACGAAATTCGCGCTCCGGTCGGGTCGTAGGTTTGCCAAGCCGGGAAGCTCAATGAGACGGTTGGTCGAGGTAACCCAGATGATTCAGTTCGGCCAGAACCTTCTCCGCATATTCACGAGTGGCGATCGCGCTGGGATGACCATCGTAAGGGATGCCGTTCGCCGGATCGCGGGGATCTACGGAGATGTCAACCGTTGCCACACCGCGTTGCGCCATGCGCGCAAGCATCGCTCGGGTCTGTTCGCTGGGCCAAATCCCCGCGAGCAGGAAGTTGACGCCGCGTTGGCGACACTCCTCCGCTAATTGAATCAGAAGAAGTTCTGTCACCCGCTGCGAGTCAATGGTGGCATCCTCGCGGCTTCCCATGCGGCTGGCGGCCAAGTTGAAGAGCGCTGAACGTTGCCGGAGTTCCAGGAAACGATAGGACCCGTCATCATAAAACAGGCGCAACCGGTCGGGGCCGTCCAATCGCGCGTAAGGCTGGGCGCTGGAGCCGAAGCGATCATAACTGTAAGTCGCCTCACGCCACAAGTTCAGCCGGGTATTCCGTGCGTCGTGGAAATCCGAGTAAGCGAGGATCACAATGCGAGGAATTGGACGCTCGGCGAATGCGCGCCTGAGTTCGAGCAGGGATTGGAGCGTTCCGTAACCACCGACACCGAAGTTGACAACGTCGTGATTTGGCAGACGCTCCTGCAGTTTCCAAGGGAAGGTTTCACTATCGTTCAATCCCCAGCCTTGGACGAATGAGCAACCGAAGACCCACACGCCGGGCTTTGGCTGAGGATGATCGTAGCTCTCCGACAAGCGAGTGATCCGGGTGGTATCCGGCAGATTGGTGAGTTCCCACGTCCACCGATGATCGAAAGTAATGGCGTAATGACCCGGGATCGGTCGAAAACCCAGTTCTTTGTCCCACCCCTGATATCGGCCTCCAGGCTCAATCTGGATATCCAAGGCTGCAGCTTCGAGAGGACGATAACCGGACGACCGTAAAGCAGCTTCACTGACCAGTAATGCAACGGTCAAAGTACCAGTCACAGCCACGACCCGAAAAAGCACCGGTCGCCGAGGATGGGTGCGTAAAGCCTGATTATACATGTGTTTTGTGATTCGCTGCAATTCAACCAGGGCCGCGCTTCCGCGCGGTATATTGGAACATTATTTCCCGCAATCTGCCTTATCTCAAACAAGTTTGTTCGATCTCCGATATTTTGTTGCAGCACCGGGCTTGGTAAATGGCGTCCAAAAAACCAAAAAAAACTGTTGACAACCGTGCAACTAAATTTGTATTGTGAACTCGAAATAAATCAGCACCGGGCAACTGCAGATTTGAATTCTTGACGGGCTTTCGTTGGTAAAGCGCAGAAATGATATTCAGGTGTCGGACCCGGCGTGAAATCGAACAACCTATTAAGTATATGACATTGAAAAAAGTGCTCCACCTTGGCGTTGCATTCGGATGCATGGCATTTGCCGCAGGCGAACTTCACGCGGCTACTGGGACCTGGGCTGCAGCGGCCAACAATAACTGGGACACCGGTGCCGCTTGGTTGGGGAGCAACATTCCCAATGGCGCGGGAGAAGTCGCGAACGTTACCCTTAACAATGGCACAATCAATACTGTGTCGCTGACCGCGACGCGCACCGTTGGCCAGTTGATTATGACGGGCGGGGGAAGCGCCACGGTTCAAACTCGTTATTACCAGTTATCGGGCAGCGGCACGTTGGTTCTCGACAACGGAGTGGCCAAACCCATTGTTAAAAGCTTGAACAGTTATATGCCCGTCAATGTTGTGCTTGCCGGGAATAATGGATTCCAGTCAACCGATGGCTCCGGCTCGATCGTACGATTGACTGCAGCGAATACTTATACGGGTGACACTTGGGTTTACCGAGGCGCATTGGAAATCGCCAACGTCAACGCGCTTCCCAGCTTCACCGGCAATGGTCGCACTGGTGATATTTTGTTTCAGGATAATGGTGCCGGTGGCAACAATGGAACGTTGGATCTACGAGGCAACAGTATCACGATTAATGGCCTTGGTTTCGTGGCCTCAACGCCAGGAGCCCTCGGCACGATAACCACCGCGTCCGGAACGCCCACTTTGACTGTTGGTGACAATAATGCGACTACTACATTCAACGGGATAATTCAAAACGGGGCAGGCACTATGTCCTTCGCCAAGATCGGCACGGGGACACAAACGTTGGGCGGTCAGAATACCTATACCGGCAACACGACGGTAAGTGGTGGTGAATTGAATCTTGCCGATAATGCGAAGTTGACCTTCAAGATTGGAATTACCGGTACGGCTGGCACAGCTGGGGTGAATAATTGGATTACCGGCACGGGCTCGCTCCAATTGAATGGAGATTTCAGCTTCGACGTGAGCACGGCAGCCTTGGTTGAGAACAATAGCTGGAACATCGTGGACATGGCGAACCTCAGTGAAACTTATGGTGGTACGTTCAGCGTGTTGGGCTTCGCGAATCAAGGTGGTGGAGTTTGGAAAATGCAGTCCGGAGTTTGGATTTGGACCTACGACCAGTCCACCAGCATCCTGTCCGTGGTTCCTGAACCCTCGACACTGGTTCTCGGCCTCCTCGGCGGAATCGGCATGTTGGTTGTGCTGCGCCGTCGTCGCGCCTGAACCGAATTATTTAAACCTTCAAAGGCTGTCGGCAACGACAGCCTTTTTTGTTATTCTCGAATGGCAACGCGATTTCATCGGGACTGCGCTGGCTACGGTCACCTGCTTCACCAGTTGAAGCGTTGACAGCACCAATACCCCGTCGCCATGCTCCGGCCCATGTTTGACAATTGCACCTGGCTCAAAGGCAAGACCGTCTTTTTCGGTGTATTTGTCGTTGCCCTGGCCTTCGCCGCGGTCACGCAGCATATCTGGGAAGATTATTGGATCACTTTTCGCGCCAGCCGCAATCTGGCCTCCGGCCACGGCCTGGTCTATACACCCGGGGAACGGTTGCATACCTTCACCTCCCCATTGGGGACATTGATCCCCGCCGGATTAAGCTACTTGACGGGCAACAAAAATGACCAAGTCGTGCTCTGGATTTACCGCGTGATCAGCGCCACAACACTGGCGGCGGGTTTGGTTTTGCTGCTGCGGGTGACCTCGAAATTGCACCAACACCGGCTGGCCACCCTGCTGACCATGGCGTTGGTGGGACTGGATGCCAAGGTGGTGGATTTCACCATCAACGGTCAGGAGACCGGCCTCCAGGTCTTTTTCCTCGCGCTGACGATTCACGGTATGTTCGTGTCCGGAGCGCGCCAATGGTGGCGTCTAGGTCTGGGCTGGGCGGGCTTGATGTGGACGCGGCCTGACAGTTGCGTTTACATCGCGGCCCTGGGCTTGAGCGCGCTGATTTTTCGGCCGACGGACGCGGCCGTCCCGACGCGAAAGGAGTGGTGGAAAGTCTTTTTGAAGGCGGGCCTGATTTGTACGGCGGTTTATCTCCCGTGGTTCGCCTGGGCCTGGTCGTACTACGGTTCCCCGATTCCACACACGGTTCTGGCCAAGGACACCAACCTGTCCCCGCTCACACCGTTCGGTCTTTTGTGGGAACTGTTGTTATTTCCCTTTTCGTTGCTGGCCCGTGATGCGAATGTGGTGTGGGTCTTTATGCCAACCTATTCCTGGGGTGGCGGGTGGCCGCTGACGCAACAAGGCGTATGCGCGGGCCTGGCGCTGGTCGCATCGCTCGCGTGGGCAATTCCGTTGCTACGGCCCACCACGCGGATGTTCTCCCTGGCCTTTTGTCTGGGCTTGTTCTTCTTGAGCAAGGTCGTCCGGGGAGTTGTGCCCTGGTATTTGCCGCCGGCCGAGATTCTCGGCTATATGACGCTGGGCCTCCTCTTTGATGAGCTGCTCGGCTTCACCAAGCGAATCCCGGACTTGGGTTGGTCCCGCGGCTGGTTTCGTCATTGCGGGCGCGTGTTAAGCATTGTGGCGATAACCTTGATGACGGGGCAGGCGGTGGTTACCGTTTGCATGGCGCGGGAGATGGCCGTGCAGCAGGAAATCATCGAGAACGGCCTGCGCCGCGAAATTGGTCTGGGACTGCGCGAGAATGCCCGCTCACCGAACGATACCGTGTTTTTGGAGCCGCTGGGTTACATCGGTTATTATTCACAGCTCAAAATGCTGGATTGGCCCGGACTGAGTTCCAAGGAGGTGGTCGAAACGCGGCGTCGCCTGGGACCGGAAAAGGAAAATCAGACCTACCTTGAACTCAAGCCGGACTGGATGGTTTTGCGGCCATTCGAGGCCCGGAAAGTCAACCCGATGGTTGACACGACTCACCTAAGAGAGCTCTATGATTTGATCAAGGTGTTTGATGCCTCGGAGAAGGTTGCCGCCATTCGATGGCTGCCGGGACGGGATTATCTTAAAAACGATCAGACGTTTTTGATCCTGCGTCGCAAGGCCGAGGAAAAACCCAAACCCGCAAACTGAGCGGGCGCGGTTCGTGACTTCCGCGCCGGCCAGATCGTCAATCAGACGGTCGCTGGCCCTTGCGATAATCCCCGCGGCTGAAATACTTTTCCAGCCACACGTACAAACAGATGAACAGGTAACGGCTGCCCATCTCTTTGATCTTGAGTTTCGACACGCCGGCCTCGCGCCCCCGCCAGGTGATCGGAAGGACCGTCCAGGTGTAGCCGCGCACAATGGACTTGAGCGGCAGTTCCACCGTGAGATTGAAATGCGGCGCCAGCAATGGTTTGCACCCTTCGATGACCTCCCGCCGATAGGCTTTGAACGCGTTGGTCGTGTCGTTGAGCGAAATATGGAACAGCACCCGGATGAAAAGGTTGGCCAGCCGGTTGAGCAAAAGCTTGTGGCGCGGGTAACCCGTCACGCCCGAACCACGGATGAAACGGCTGCCAAAAACACAATCGAATCCGCGGTTGAGCGCCTCCCAATACCGCACCACGTCCCGGCAATCGTCCGATTCATCCGCCATCATGATCACCACGGCATCCCCAGTCATGTGCTCGAAACCACAAATGACCGCCCGGCCGAAACCGTGTGGCCCCGGGTTGCGGATCGGTTTCAATTCGGGAATCCGCTGCTGCAAGCCCGTCAACACTTGCCATGTCCCATCCGTGCTACCGTCGTCCACGGCCACGATTTCGTGCGGCACGCGCTTCAGCCGCAATTCGACGTGCAAATGCTCGATCGTCGGGCCGAGGCAATCCTCCTCGTTCCGCGCCGGAATCACAATCGAAAGCAATTGCAGCGGATTTGACTCGGCCGTCGTTTCGCTCATAGGTGACTGGTCCTGTCCAGCCAATCCGGATTCTGTTCCGCATGTACCGCGATTTCCGACCAGATGGCCTCCAGCAATGTCTGCGGCTGCCAGTTCCAGACCCGGCCCGCCTCGCTCGAGTCCAGCACCAGCCACGGAACGTCAAACGGCCGATCACTACTGTCCCCGGCGACCACGCGCGGTCCGAACCTTTCGGCGCACCATTCACTGAGCTGGCGCAGTGACGCGCTTTGTTGGATACCACCGCTGACATTGAGTACGCGCGGCCCGTCCGGGCGCGGGTGGCTGACTTGGGCAACGATCAACGAAACCAAATCGCGCGGATGCAGGCAGTCCCGCACCTGATGACCCGTTCCATTGAAACCGATGTATTTCAATGGGTGCTGCTCGAACCACGAATGAATCCAGTAGGAAAAGATGCCCTGGTCGGCCCGGCCAAATTGCCCGGCGCCGGCCAGCACCCCACAACGGTTGATGAAGACCGGCAACCCAAACGCGGCGGCATATTCGCAGGCGAGGAGTTCGGACGCCCGCTTGGAACTGCCATACAGCGAAAGGGGTGGCTCGCACGAGAATGATTCTGAAACACCGCGCCCGCTCATTCCGCGAATTTCCGCCGCGCGCGGAACGAATTTGTTTTCCTGCACTTCCAGCGGAATCGCCGCCAGTTGATGGATGGAGTAAACGCGGCTGGTGCTCAATAAGATGAAACCGCTTTGCCAATTTTTCGTCATTTCGAGCAGGTTAATCGTTCCGATCAGGTTGTGCTCGAGCACATGTCGGCTGGCCGAACCGCCCTGCACTCCGCCCAAAACGCTCGGCAGGGCGGCCGCGTCGAGAATCCAGTCGCAATGCGGCAAAGCCTCCAGGTCGCTGGTGTTACGAACATCTCCGTGGTGAACCTGAACACCCAGACGACGAAGCGGCAGACGATTCAGTTCGCTGCCGGTACGGACGAAATTGTCCAAGCCCAGCACTTCCCATGCGGGTGATATTTCCTTAAGTCCGCGCGCAATGGTGCTGCCGACGAAACCGCACACTCCGGTGACAAGGATACGCATGGTAGTGGCTTAGGGATGTCGAGCTGCCCTCGGTCGCCCGCAATCGTTTCCCTTGATGCAAAACCATCCTGCGAGCACCCGGTTGGCAGTTGTCGGGGAATCGCACCCGGTGGCCCGGCCGTGAACAGTCATCGCCGGGCCAATCGGAGAGGAGCCGTCTTTGATGGCACAACAATTGGGCATTTTTCAGGTCGCTTGGTTGCCGTCAGGTTTGGGCGGTACGTTCGCGACGCCCGGTCAAATTGGCCGCTTTATCCCGAGGATTCAAGGGCCAATTGTCCCACTCCAATTGAGCCACTCCGGCCCGATGGGAGCAGTTCTGTGCCGCTAATAGGCTTGACCTGCCCCGGCGAAGCGCTTTAACTATGCGGCGTTAGGCTAAATTCATGTTAGCGCAATTCAAAAGCCTGTTCTCCAACGACATTGGGATAGACCTCGGGACGGCCAATTCATTGGTCTATGTTCGCGATCGGGGCATTGTCCTCCGCGAACCTTCGGTCGTCGCGATCCAGGCGGGCACAACCAACGTGTTGGCCGTCGGTGAGGAAGCGAAGCGAATGCTGGGCCGAACGCCCGGCAACATCGTGGCCATCCGCCCGATGAAAGACGGCGTCATCGCCGACTTCGAAATCACCGAGGCCATGCTCCGCCACTTCATCCAAAAGGTCCATCATCGGAAGCTGATTGCTCCGCGGGTGGTCGTCGCCGTGCCTTCGGGCATTACGGAGGTGGAGAAACGGGCGGTCAAAGATTCCGCGACTCATGCCGGTGCGCGGGAGGTTTATTTGATCGAACAACCGATGGCTTCGGCCATTGGCGTCGGATTACCGGTGCATGAGCCGGCGGGCAACATGATCGTGGACATCGGCGGCGGGACTTGCGAAATCGCAATCATCTCGCTCGCGGGAATCGTCTTCAGCCGCAGCCTGCGGGTGGGCGGAGACGAATTCGATGACACCATCGTGGCCCACATGAAACGCGCCTACAACCTGATGATCGGTGAACGCACCGCGGAAGAAATCAAGATCCGGGTCGGATCGGCTTTTCCGCTGGAGCAGGAATTAACCATGGAAGTCAAGGGCCGCGATTTGAGCACGGGTCTGCCGAAAACGCTGACCATCCGCTCTGAAGAAATTCGCGAGGCCTTGCGAGAACCGCTTTCGAGCATCCTCGAATCCGTCCGTCTCACGCTGGAACGTTGTCCGCCGGAACTGGCCGCCGACCTTGTGGATCGCGGCATTGTCATGGCGGGCGGCGGCGGCCTCTTGCGAGGCATCGACCGGCTGGTGGCGGAGGAGACCGGTTTGCCCGTCCACGTCGCTGACGACCCCATGAGCGCCGTGGCCGAGGGCACGGGACGCGTGTTGCAGGAATTACAGTTCCTCAAACGCGTCGCGACCAACGCCAGATGATTCCTGCCGGCCGGGCCGTCTCACCCATGAGTGAAGACCGCCCCGCGTTCGCCTGCACCGCGGCTGACAATCCGCCGCGCGACGTGCAGCGATGTTTAAACGTCCGCAATACATAATTATTGGTCTGGTGGTTCTGGTGGCGCTGGTGGTTCTCAACCTGCCCAACCAGACGGCATCCCGTCTTAAACTTGCCATTGGCAGCCTTTTTTTACCCCTTTTCGGCCTTGCCGGCGTCGGCCAGCAGGCGGCCGGAAAAGCCACGGATGTCGCCTTGCCCCGCTCCGAACTCATCCGCCAGAACGAATTGCTGCGCCGTGAAAACCAGCAACTCATCCTCCAGGCGATGCAATCCGCAGACGTCGCGCGAGAGAACGACCGGCTGCGCCGGCAGGTCGGCTGGCAGCAGCGCAACCGGCAGTGGAACTGCAAACTTGCTCGCGTCGTCCTGCGCGATCCCGCCAATTGGTGGCGAACCGTGCAAATTGACCTTGGTAGCCGGGACGGCCTGCGCGAGAACCTGGCTGTCCTTACCAGTGACGGTCTGGTCGGCCGCACTTCCTCCGTAAGTTTGATGCGCTCGCAGGTGGTTTTGATCGGCGACCCGAGTTGTCGGGTCGGGGTGCTTGTCCAGAACGAGACCCGCGACAACGGCGTCATCGGATCGGGCGGCCCCCTGGACAATTCCCTCGTCGAACTGGGCTACCTCTCCCACAACGCGGCGCTGAAGCCCGGCCAGGATGTTGTCACCAGCGGGTTGGGCGGAGTCTTCCCGGCGGGCATTCCCATCGGCAAGATCGTGGACTCGCGACCGGTCGAATTTGGCTTTTATACCGAGGCCCGCGTGAAGCTGAACGCCAACCTGGGCGCGCTGGAGGAAGTGTGGGTGCTTTTGCCATGACCGCTGGGAAACATTCAACATTCAACATTCAACGTCGAACGCCCAACTTGGCGGCGAGTCGCGGCCATTTCATTGAATGTTGGGCGTTGAGTGTTGAATGTTCGATGTTCCCGCTGCAATGACCACCTTCCGCACCATCTTGATTTTGATCGCTGCGTTTCTCGCGGTGTTCTGGGAAGCCGCGTTTCCCGGCACGGGGCGCTGGTTCAAGGCGCAAGTGGACTTGCTGCCGCCGCTCATGGTTTACGCGAGTCTTTACACCGGACTGCCAACCATCGCGTTGGTCGCGGTCGCGGGCGGGTTGTTCTTCGACTCGCTTTCCGCGAATCCGCTGGGAATCAGCATCCTGCCACTCTTCACGCTGGGCGTTGCGATTTGCTGGCGGCGCGAACTGATTTTGCGCGAGCAAGCCTACGCGCAATTCGTGCTCGGCCTGGCCGTGAGCGCGGCCGCGCCGGTCCTGACGGTTGTGCTGCTATTGACCGCCGGCCAGTCGCCGTTGCTGGGTTGGGGCTCCCTTTGGCAATGGCTCGTGATGAGTCTCGGCGGTGCGGTTGCCACACCAATCGTCTTCTTGGTTTTTGGTTGGTGTGAAAGGGCGTTCGGTTATCGGCGTATCACCGAAGTCAGCTTCCGGCCCGACCGGGAGATACGGCGCGGAAGAAGTTAACCATGAGTGTGAAGTCCAACATCCTGAGTCTCGAGCCGGCCGCAGCCACCGCGGCCAGACTTGCGCCAACGACGCTGGACCTTGGACTTCGGACGCCCCGCTGAAACGAATGCTGATTTTCGACCAGTTGAAAAAGAACGACCCGCAGCTCCGGCTGCTGGCGATGCTCATCCTGTCCTGCTTTCTGGTGCTGATGGTCGGACTTTGGTGGGTTCAAATCGTCCATGCCCGCGACTATCGCCGGTCGCTGCAAGCACAATCCTACCGCAGTGTTCGCGTTCCGGCCGTCCGTGGAAAGATTCTGGATCGCACTGGCGCGGCGCTGGCTGAGAGCCGGCCCAACTACAGCATCAGCCTGTATCTTGAAGACTTGAGCCCCGCCTTCCGCGAAGAGTACCAACGGATTCGGCCGAGGCAAATTGTGACCAACTCCCTGGCGGCCTGGGAGCGTTGGCTCGGTTTCGATTCCGTCAAGACCCAACGCGTCCGGCTCACCAAGTCGCAGATTGCCAGTCTGGAATGGCAGGCGCGTTACCAGGTCGGCAACCGTGCGGTTCAGGAGGTTGCGGCGATTCTGCGAGAGCCGCTCGCTCTCGATCCCGGCAAGTTCCGCCGCCATTATGTCAGCCAACTGGCGCTGCCACTTTCCATCGTGGACGACCTCGACTCCGCCCGGATCGCCCGATTCGAGGAGCAATCCGCGAACATCGTCGGCGTGGATTTGGAAACCGAAACCACGCGGGTGTATCCCTGCTCCAATGTCGCATCGCACGTCATCGGTTACGTGCGGAGAAATAACGACTCGGTGGCGGGCGAAGAAGCGTTTTACTCCTATCGCCTCCCGGATTTTCGCGGCGCCGTTGGCATCGAGAAATACTTCGACCAGGACCTGCGCGGGCAGGCCGGCGCCAAATCGGTTCTGGTGAACAACCTCGGATATCGGCAGACGGAAACCGTTTGGGAGGCGGCCGAGCCCGGCCGCAACGTGGTGCTGACCCTCGATTTGCGGATTCAACTGGCTGCCGAACGCGCCATGCGCGCGCGGTTGGGCGCGCAGGCGCGCGGGGCCGTGGTGGTCATGGACGTGCGCAACGGCGACGTTCTGGCGATGGTCTCGTCGCCGGCCCCGGACCCGAACATGTTCGTCCAGGGAATTTCGCCGGCCAGCATGGCGTGGCTCACCAATGCGACGTTTCGCCCGCTGATCAATCGCGCCACGCAGGAAAATTATGCGCCGGGCTCAATCTTCAAAACCATCGTCGGGCTTGCCTGTCTCGAAGCCGGCCTCAATCCCAATGAACAAGTGAACAGCCCGGGCCACGTCAGCTATCCCCGTTACATGCGCGACCTCGGCGGCGCCGGCTTGTTTGACTTTCGTCGGGCGCTGTTGCGATCAAGCAATTTCTACTTCGTCACCAACGGGCTGCGCTACGGAATTGCGAACATCGTGGCGCTCGGCGCGCGTTTCCACCTGGGCGAACGCACCAAATTGTTCCCCTTGCAGGAAACGGCGGGCGACTTGCCCAGCGTGGAGACGGTGCAGTCGCGAAGCTGGCGGGCCGGCGAAACGGCGAACATCTGCATCGGTCAGGGCGCGCTGACCGTCACGCCGCTGCAAATGGCAGTGATGACGTCCGCGCTCGCCAATGGCGGAAAGGTGTACTGGCCGCGAATCGTTCAGGGCATCGAATCGCCGGATCCAACGTCTCTGACGCCGCCCACGTTGATCGAGAAAGCCCGCCTGCGGGATGAACTGGGCGTGCGTCCACGCAATCTCAAGATTCTCCGAGAAGCCATGTTGGCCGATACCGAGGATTCGGAGGGCACGGCGTACGCGGCATTCAACGCGTATTACCGCAGCGGGGGCAGGTTGCGGGTCTGCGGCAAGACCGGCACGGCCCAAGTGCAGGACAGTCACAATCGCACCGTTGGCCTCAATCTGTGGTTCATTTCGTTCGCTCCGTATGAATCTCCGCGTTACGCCGTGGTCGTGATGGCGGAAGGCGCCGGCTCGGGCGGCGGCACGTGCGCCCCCGTGGCGCGGGACATTTACGAAGCCATTCAAAAAATCGAATCTGACGGCGCGGCCAAAAATCTGGCGCGGGCAGACTGAATGCATTCACTCACGCTCAACGAAGGTCAGGGACGATTCGACCGGCTGCAAATCGCGGCCCTGGTCGGACTCATGCTCGTGGGCGCGGCCTTCATCTTCAGCGCGACCACGGCGAACGAATCTGCCGCCGGGTTGCCGCTGGTCAAACAACTGTGGTTTCGCCAGATCGTCTGGTATGGCCTGGGCATCGGCGGGGGACTGGTGCTTTGCTTCGTGGACTACCACACGCTGACCCGCTGGTCATTCGTGATTTTCTGGGCCTCGATCCTCCTGCTGGTGGCTGTAATGGTCTTTGGCACGATGCGCGGCGGGGCGCGGCGCTGGTTCGATCTGGGCTTCTTCAGTCTGCAACCCTCCGAATTCGCGAAGCTCGCGTTCATTCTGGCCATGGCCCATTTCCTCAGCCGGCCCGTGGACGAATTGCGCGCGCCGCTGATCTTCTGGAAAGCCATCGGGATGATGGCGCTGCCCTTCGTCCTGATCATGAAGGAGCCGGATCTGGGTTCGGCGTTGATTTTTGTTCCGACCGGCTTCGCGATGATGTTGGTCGGCGGTGTCCCGCGCCGTTACCTGCTGCAGCTCATCGGCATCGTGGGCGCATTGGCGTCGCTGGTGCTGGTGGACGTGCTGTTCGCGCCGCCGAAGTGGCAGATCAAGCTCGAGGAATATCAACGCCAGCGGCTGTTGGTCTATTTTGGATGCGACTTCGCCCGGCCTGATGCCACGCCCGCCGAGCAGGCGCGCGCGCGGCGCGACCAGCAGGAAAGGTCCTATCAATCCCGACAGGCGATGATTTCCGTCGGCTCGGGCGGATTGCTGGGCAAGGGTTGGCGTCAGGGCAACCAGACCGCGCTGGGTTTCCTGCCGCCGGGTGCGGCGCACAATGATTTCATTTTCTCCGTGATTGCCGAGGAGAAAGGATTCGTCGGCAGCCTTCTGGTGCTGACGCTATACACGGTGGTCCTCTTCACTGGATTGAGGATAGCCGGCCAGGCGCGCGATCGCCTCGGAAAACTACTGGCCGTGGGCGTCGTGACGCTCCTGTTCAGCCAGGTGTTCATCAATATCGGCATGAACATACGAATCATGCCCGTGACGGGCGTGCCACTGCCGCTGTTGTCTTACGGCGGGTCTTCAGTGCTCGTCTCGTTGATCGCCATGGGCATTTTGCAAAACGTTCATATCCATCGAAAAGGATACTAACCATCAACATGGAGATTGAAATTAAGATGAAGATGATGATTAAGCGTGGGACGCCGGACCACCGGAGCCTTCGTAATCGTAATCGTAATCTTGTTCTTTATCTCCCACCAAAAATATGAGTGATAGAAACTTCGGTCGCCGCCGTCGCGGCATGAGATTCCGCCCCCAGGGCGGCCTCGGTCACGGCCAACAGAAGCCCGACCGCGAAGCCACGCAGGCCCGCGCCGATGCCATCAGCACGCAGGGCGGCCAGGAACGGCTCTTCGAGCGGCGACACACGCACGAAATCGAGCGCGCGGAAAACATCGCCGCTGGTTTGCCGCCGGAAGGCGCGCCGCAATCGGAAGAAACGGCACCGCCAGTGGAAAAGAAAGGCCAGTTCCGCGAGCCGCACCTTGAAACCCCGGCGCAGGTCGAGGAGGAAAAACCCTTTGAACCGGTGACCGTTCGCGAACAGCCCAAGGGTATTGTTGAATCCATCAAGGTCGCGGCCAGCAATCTGGTCAAAAAGGTCCAGCGACTCATCCGCCCAGTGAAGAAACTTCACAAGGAAGTCATCATCAACGCGGAGACGCTCGAAACCCGCGTCGCGGTGACCGAGGACGGCAAGCTGGAAGAGTTCAACATCGAACGCACGACCGAGGAGCGCCTCGTCGGCAGTATTTACAAGGGCAAGGTCCGCAACCTGGAGGACGGTCTGAAAGCCGCGTTCGTGGACATCGGCTTCGAGAAGAACGCCTTCCTCCATTACTGGGACATCGTACCGAACCAGTTCGACAGCGGTGTGGAAATCGTGGAACGCCCGTCCGGCCGGCGGCCCACGAAACCCAAGATCACGCAAAAGGACATCCCGCGCCTTTATCCGCCGGGCAGCGACATCATTGTGCAGGTGACCAAAGGCCCCATCGGCACGAAAGGTCCGCGCGTGACCACCAACCTGGTGCTGCCGGGACGCTACCTCGTGCTGCTGCCGAACTCGGACCAGAGCGGCATTTCGCGCAAGATCGAGAATCAGGAGGAACGCAAACGGTTGAAGAAGATTCTCCGCGAGCTTTCCATACCGGACGGCATGGGTGTCATCATGCGCACGGCGGGCGAGGGCCAGCAGACGCGTTATTTCGTGCGGGATCTCGCGTTGCTGCTGGAGGAATGGCGTGGCATCCAGGAGCGCATCAAGTCGCAGCCGATGGCCACGTGCGTGTTTCAGGAGCCGGATTTGATCGAGCGCACCGTGCGCGACTTTTTGACCGAAGACGTCGAGCGAATCGTCGTGGACAGCCCGAAAGCGAACGACCGCATGCGGGAAATGATTTCCAAGATCTCGCCACGTGCCGCCAAGAAGGTGATCGTCTATGCCGACGCGCAACCGATCTTCGACCGCTTTGGCATCAGCAAGCAATTGGAAAACGCCTTTGCCCGCCAGGTGCATCTGAAGAGCGGCGGCTACATCGTCATCGATGAAACCGAAGCGTTGGTGGCGATTGACGTGAACACCGGGCGGCACAAAGGCAGTCGCGACCAGGAATCCACGATCTTGAAGGTCAACCTCGAAGCCGCCGACGAAATCTGCCGGCAACTGCGTCTGCGCAACATGGGCGGCCTGATTGTGCTCGATTTCATTGACATGAAATCGCGCCGCGACCAGCAGAACGTGTATCACCGCATGAAAGATGGCCTGCGCCGCGACAAGGCCAAGACGCACATCCTGCCGATTTCCCAGCTCGGTTTGTTGGAAATGACGCGGCAACGCCACACCGAAAGCGTGCGCTCGGCGGTTTATGACGATTGCCCCTATTGCAAGGGGCGCGGCAAGGTCAAGAGCACCGAGACCATGAGCGTGGAAATCCAGCGCAAGCTTCAGGAGATTCTGAAGAAGCGTTCCCGTGATGAGTCGGACTTCCAGCTCCGCATCGTGGTGAACCCCACCGTGCTGGAACGCCTGCGCACCGAGGACGAGAAGCATCTCATCGAGATGGAAAAACGGTATTTCGGCAAGTTGTCGTTCCGCGCCGACCCCGGCATGCACGCCGAACAGTTCAAAATCCAGAACGTGACCACGAACGAGGAACTGGCGAGCGTTGGGTCGTAAGCGCGCCGAAGAAAATCAAAACGCCCCGTTCCGGCGCGCCGGAGCGGGGCGTTCCATTTCAAATCATCAACTACTCCAGCCGCTTGAGCGCGAGCAACCAGCAGGTCGAGTTCGGCGCGTTGCCCCCGAGGACGATCATTTTCCCCTTGTCCAGCGGCTGGGTTTGGCGAAAGACGACTTCGCTTTTCTTTTTGTTATGCCAGATGACTTCAACCTTGTTGCCCTCAAGCGATTTGACTTCGACGGCGCATTTGTCGCTCAACGAGGCCTTTCCGGATTTGCCCTGCTCGACGGAGAATTGCTTGCGGTTGATCTCAAAATAGTTGGTCCAGCGCAGCGGCAGCTTGGCCAGCGTACTGCGCACTTCCTCGTCCACGGGTTTGACCTTCGTGTTGGCCGCTTTTTTATCGTTGGTCCCCCACACCAGTTGGGCTTCCAGTTTCAAGTCGTCCGCGCGCGCCCCTGCGCTGGTGAACGCCAAAAGGAGGAGAAAAAGCGCAACGCCGCACCGCCGGAATGCGCGTGTGGTGCAAATGTTCATGGTCAGTCGAGCGAATCGTCCTGCTCGATATTCGTGAAATCGCCTTCAGCCGGATACGACAACCACACCAGCGTGGTGCCATTGGCGTAATCATTATAGGTGAAAGCGTCCGAATCGGCAAGTGTGAACTCGGAAGACTCCGACGCCGTCACTCGCGAGCCGTGCAACTGGGGAAAAAGTGCGAACGCCGCGAGCACCAGTGCCGTGACGGCTCCCGCGGGAATCAAGAACCGCCGCCACGCCATAAATCCCGACGCGGCTGGACGTGAGGTGCCGGTGGCTTCCAGACGACCGATCTCGCGTTCGATTTTGGACCAGTAAAACTCCCGCGACTCCGGCAGCCGGATCTCCGGCTCGTAAACCGCCAGCGCGCCGCGCGTGTTGTTCAACTCCGTCAACAGCGCGCGCGCGTCCGCATCCCGGGCGACCAGGTCCGCCATCTCGCGGGCTTCGCCCGGGGACAGTTCCCCGTCGGCGTATGCCTGTAACTTCAATTGTAGCTCTTCGTTCATTTCCACAAACTCAGTCCTGCTTTTTCAACTCAGCCAACAACACCGCCATTTTCCGGCGGGCGTAAAACAATCGCGACATCACCGTGCCGATCGAGCAGCCCATCGTCTTGGCGATGAGCTTGTATTCCATGCCCTCGAACTCGTGCAACACCAGCACGGTGCGATGCGCTTCCGAAAGCTGGTTCAGCGCCCGGTCAATTCGCGCACGCAACTCGGCGCGTTCCAACCGTTCGGTCGGATTGACCGTCACCACCGGCATCTGCCGTTCGACACCGCCGGATTCCTCGTCCATCGCCTCGATGGATTCGGCGCGCTGCCTTTTCTGTCGGCGCAACTGATCCAGGCAGAGATTGATCACAATCCGCGTCATCCAGGTGGCGAAGCTGGACTCGCGCTGAAACTGTTTCAGCCGTTGCCACGCCTTGACCCAGGCTTCCTGGGAAAGATCAACCGCGTCTTCCTCATTCCGCATCATGCTGTAGGCCCGGGCGAAGATCTTGTCGCGATGCCGGGCGACCAGTTCCTCAAACGCCTGCATGTTGCCTCGCTGCGCGGCCCGCACCAGCGCCTCATCATCCTGAGCGGAATAGGCTTTCTCAGACATGGTTTGGACGGGGTGCAACCACTAGCTATTCAAAGGACTTACAATTTGCCCTTGGTGGAGGGAAGGCGGCCGGCGATGCGCGGATCCCGCTGGCAGGCAACGTCCACCGCCTTCGCAAACGCCTTGAAAAGGGCCTCGACGATGTGGTGCGGTTCGTCGCCATACAGCAGCTCCAGGTGAAGGTTGCATCGGGCTTCGTTGGCAAAACCTTGAAAGAATTCGCGCGCCAGTCCGAAGCGGAACGCGCTGGAAGCATCCTGGCTTCGCTGGGACCGGGTGAGCTTGCGGTAGGAAAAATCCTTCAAACCGCGCCAAACCAGATGGGAACGACCACTGAAATCAATGACGCACCGCGCCAGACATTCATCCATCGGGACGTAAGCCTCGCCGGTGAACGGGTTGCGCAGGTGGAAGCCGGCGCCGTATCGGCGGATGCCGCGCTTGTCGCCGAGCGCCTTCACAAACGCCTGGCCGATGGCTATGCCGCAATCCTCGACCGTGTGATGCGCGTCCACTTCAAGATCCCCGACGCAGCGCAATTTAAGATCCACAACCGCATGTTTGGCGAAGAGCGTGAGCATGTGATCAAAGAACGGGATGCCGGTCTTGATCGAGGAATCGCCCCAGCCGTCAATCTTGAGCGAAACGGTCACGCGTGTTTCACGGGTCACGCGTTTGATGGTCGCCTGTCGAACGTTCATGGCGATGCATGTCTAGCAGATTCCGACGCCAAAAACAAAGCCCAATCCCGTGAGATCGCATTCAGCCAGGAGCCGAAACCTTGCGCCGGAACGGTCTTGTCAGCAACAAACAAACCAGCAACGTGCCCAGGGAGATGACGCAGCCAAGACGGAAGGCGTTGTCACGATACGAAAGCTGGATGGAGTGAATCCCCGAAGGAACTGGAATCGCCTGAAAGCCGCGGTTGGCGCGCAGGATATTGACGGGTTGGCCGTCCACTTGCGCCCGCCACGGATGGTAAAACGCCTGGGCGATGACCACGAGCCCAGGCTGTTCCGCTTTAACCTGAATTCCGGCGGTGTGGGGGGTGAAGGTCGCGCTCTCAACCCGGATCGTGGTACCGTTCGTCGGGATCGCGGCGGATTGGACATCGGGCGGGAGGAAAACTGTTTTGTTGGCATCGAAGTCGGCGGCCGCCAGCATCGGCAAAACTTGGTCGTCGCCGAGGAAAACCGGTCTTTGACCGGCGGTGACCATCGGAAGGAATTGCGTCCGGCCCCGCCACTGTCCCAGCGCGCCCGGTTGGCTGACCTGTGAAACACCGAGGAAGTTCCTCAAGCCGGACAATTCGTTCGTGGCCTGGAAGTCCACCATCACGACGTCGAACGTATCCGGCAAATACAATGAAAAGAACCCGCCCAGTTTCGGAATGCCATCAATCAAATTGCAGTTCGCGTGCAGACATAGCCGGGCCAGCAAAAAGTCATCGGCCACACTCTTGAGGAAGGTTTCGTGCAGTTTTGCAGAAGCTTCATAAGACAACGCGGCGCGAGATTCGCCGACTCGCGGATGGGGATTCAATTGCTGGAGTTGAGGGAGGCCCGGAGTCAAAGTCGCCCGCGGCACGGTCGGATTCTGGTTTGGGGCGTGCGTCAGCGCATCCAATCCAATCAACCCAAGGCACCCCCAACGAGCCAGGTGTTGAATCCACAGCTCCCGCGATCGAACACCGACCACGAGTGCGACCAGAATCAGGATCAAGAATACCGCGCGCACGAGTCCATTCTGCAGGATGACCGGCCATTGCTCGTAGCTGGCAGGGAACCGGTGGGCATACCCGACCACCACCCCAATCAATACAAGCAGAGCCGCACCGACGATTAAGGCACGCTGGACCAGCGGTTTTTGCCCCGCGAATGACGCGGAGCAAATTCCTTGGATGGCGAAGCCCGCGAGCAGCGGCAGGGCAAACGTTGTCAGCACAACGAATTTGATCGGATAGCGCATGAAGCCCAGCGGAACAATGTTCTTCAATGCGGCGTACAAAAAGCCATTGTCCCCCAGAGCCAGAATGAGTCCGGCGACGGCGATGAACATCAGGAACCAAACGCGTCGTCTGCGCACCAGCCACAAAGCCAACATCGCCAGCGCCAGCACGCCGATGCCCGCGTAGTAGGAGGAGGTCCAGGATTGGCCTGGTTGGAACGCAACGCCCTGTTCGACTCGAAACGTGTGGAAGAGCGGGACCAACAGATTGGCCCAACCGCTGGCGGGCATTGCCCAGGTCGAATCGCCAAAACTCGCGCCACGCTGGGAGTGACGGAGCAAATCGAGAAAAGGCAGGAGTTGCGCGGCGCTCAAGCCCGTTACGAGCGCGGCCGTGAAAACGAAGCGCCGCGCCAGGACCAGGCGCGGCGAAAGCTTCAGCACAAACTGCGCAAGGGCCATCGTTCCGAGAATCACCCAGGTTAGCAGGATGATTTCCGGTGCGCCGGTGAGCATTTGCATCGCGCCGGCCAGCGCCGCCCACAATATTCGCTTGCCTCCTTCCCGCCACGCGCGTTCGACCAACAATACCACGAGCGGCATCCAGCCGAGCGCGGCGATGTTATTGGGCCACATCAGGCAATTGAGCGTAAGGCCGTTGAAAGCGAACGCCAGGCCGGCGACCGCGGCAGCGAACTGATTTTGCGTCCAATGACGCGCGAGCGCATACATCGCCAGGCCGGCGAGGAACTGGTGCGCCAGGCAAAAGGCGGTCAGCGACCACGTGATGGGCAGCAGCAAATAAATCAGCGCGCCGGGATAAAGAACCAGCGTGTTCCATTGAGCGAGAAAGGGCAGGCCGCAATTGCTCAGCGGATTCCACAGCGGGATTTCTCCCCGCCAGAAACTTTCGCGGTGATGGAAAGCCAACGGGTAGCCGAACAGGCCAAAGTCTCGGAAGCAAAATGTGTTTCTGCCGAAAACAACCTCCGGGAAGGCGGCGCAAATCAGGCCGAGGAGAAGAATCGCGAACCACAGCGGCGGACACAAGGCGTGGTTTTCGCGAGCCGTTTCCATGGTTTCCGGGCGAACTTCAGGATTCACGGCGCGCTTATTTTGGAGCGGAACTCAATTTCGTTTTCAAGTCGTCAATCTGCTTCTGCAATGCTTCCGGATGACG
Organism: uncultured Bifidobacteriaceae bacterium; assembly: GCA_964458575.1. Lineage (GTDB taxonomy): Bacteria > Verrucomicrobiota > Verrucomicrobiia > Limisphaerales > JADLHS01 > CAYWMD01. The sequence goes on from CAYWMD010000054.1 coordinate 43,420, forward strand.
CGAAGCCTTCTGCGCGATTTCAAGCATGGCGGTGGCGCGGGCGTAATTACTCTGCTCCTCCTCCAGATGGGCCAGATTAACGGCGATTTTTTCGAGCGAGAGTAGATCCGGATCCTTTTTCGGCGCCTCTCCTTCCGTCCAGCGGCGAAGCGCAAGTTCCCAGACGTTGCGCGCCCGAACCGGATCGTGGTCGTTTTCGTAGTACAACCGTCCAAGCTCGAACAAGATTTCATAGCTGTTCGGATTGTTGCGCAAACCTTCCCGCAGAAATTCCTGGGCTTCCTTCACGCGGCCCAACCGGCTGCGCAACCAGTAGGCTGCAACCGTGTAGGTTTCCACGCGTTGCGGGTCCAGTTCGGCCGAAAGCCGGAGCCAGGGCAGAATCTCCCGCT
>CAYWMD010000055.1:0-43143 GCA_964458575.1 uncultured Bifidobacteriaceae bacterium
CACACCCTATGTGCAGCGCGTTTTCGGTTTTGGGTAAAAACTGGGGAATGTCCTGGAGATGAGAATCTTGACTCGGTTGATTCGCTGCGTTATAGAGTTCTAATCACGTCCATAAAAAATCATGCGATACGCGCACCTATTGTGCTCTAATTCGGCCTGCCGTGGTCTGGAGGTATGCCCATGAGCAGGTTTCCATTTGCCTGCCCAGGCGGCACGTTTCGACGTTTCCTCACTCGTGAAGCCAAGCCTTGTTTCGTCGCCGCGGTGGCGTTGCTCGCGGCGACCGGCTTGCAGGCCGCCACCATCACTTGGACCGGTGCGGGCGCCGACAGCTTTTGGCACAACTCCACCAACTGGAGCGGCGGCGTCCTGCCCGGCCCGGCGGATGACGTGACGATCAGTCTGGCGGGAGCGTCGGTCGTCTTCAGTCAGGGCACGAACACGGTGCGCAGCGTGACGTGTTCGCGTCCGTTGACCCTTTCCGGCGGCGCGTTGACGGTCACCAACGGTTTTAACCTCAACAACATTGTCTTCACCTTCACGGGCGGGACTTTGGACGTGACGAACCTGGCCACGGTGACCGGCGGAACGACGGCGTTGAAGGATGGCCAGATCGTCGGCCAGTTGAAGGTCGTCAATGGTAACCTCACGTTTTCCAACAACGCCGCCGCGACGGGGACGGTGGTGTTCAACGGGTCGAACAACCGGCTGAACAGCGACGTTCCGCCGGGAATGTTGCTGTGGGTTCAAGGCGGTGGAAGCAGCACCGGTGAACTGGACATCACCAACAACGTCGTCAACCGCGGAACAATTCTGCTCCAAACCACCGTTAGCACATTCGCCAGCGGTTTGGATGTGAGCGCGGGCGCGATGCTTATCAATGAAACCAACGGCACGATTCAAGTCCGTCCCGGCACCGGCGGCACGCGCCCGCTCGATGGGTGGTTGGAGAACCGGGGCACCATCCTCGTGGAATCGAACACCACCTTCACCGTGCAGGGCACCACTCCGCGTTGGACGCAAAAAGCCGGATTGGTTCAGGGCCTTGGAGAATTCCGGTTGAGCGGCGGGCGCGTTGATTTTGAAGGCGGGCGGCTCGAAGGCGTCGTTCGCGCGTTCAACTCCTTCATCACCGTGTCGAATTCCGTCAGCGAGGCCTCAACCCTGCGCGTCATCGGCAACACCGGCGTGCTGGGCGGCAACCATTCGCCATTGGTCACGCTTTGGGTCGAGGGCGGCGGGTCCAGCACCGGCGAACTCAACATCACGAACACGGTGGTTAATCGGGGAACAATCCTGTTGGAAACGTCCACCAGCACCTTCAACAGCGTCCTGGACGTGAACGCGGGAGCGGTGCTGCTGAATGGAACGAATGCTGTCATTCAAGCCAACGCCGGTACCGGCGGACTGCGAACGATCACCGGATACCTGGAAAACCACGGCATCCTGCGCGGCAACACGGAATTGTCCTTCCAGAACGGAACGTTCGATTTCAGGTACGGCCGCATCGAGGGTTTGGTGCGGTTCACCAGTTCCTTCCTTAAAGTGGCGGGCAGCGTGACGGAAATTTCGACGGTGCGCGCGATCGGCTCGACGTGTGTGCTGGGCGGGAACGAATCGCCGGCGGTCACGATTTGGGTCGAGGGCGGCGCGGCCAGCACCGGCGAACTGGATGTCACGAATAACGTCGTGAATCGGGGGACGATTCTGTTGGAAACCAGCACCAGTACATTCGAGAGCAGACTCGGCATCGGTTCGGGCGCCCGGCTGACCAACGACGTCGGCGGACTGATTCGCGCCAGTGCTGGCACGGGCGGAACGCGATCCATCACCGGCACGCTGGAAAATTTTGGCACGGTGCGCGCGAACACGAGCGTGATTTTCACGGTTCAGGCTCTGGTCCAGCGTGCCGGCGTCGTGCTGGGCGAGGGCGAATGCCGGCTGACCGGGTTGTTTGATTTCCGGGGTGGCCAGTTGATCGGCACGGTGCGCGCGAACGGTGGTTATATCGCCGTGGCCGATACCGTGACCCAGGTTTCCACACTGTCAGTGGTGGGCGGCACCGGGGTTCTGGCCAGCAACGCATCGCCCTCCGTGACGCTGTGGATTGAGGGCCATCCCAGCTTTGGTGCTGCCGGGAATTTGACCGTGACCAACAACACCTTCAATCGCGGCACGCTCCTGCTGGATGTCACGACGGCGGGCGGTTATTCCAGCACGCTGACGGTGAATTCCGGCGTCGTGCTCACCAACCTGACCAATGGCGTGATTCAGGCGAATCTCGGTCCCGGTGGCGCGCGGACTTTTAGCGGCGAACTGGAGAATTGGGGCACGGTGGTGGCCGGCACGAATCTGACGTTCACGATTCCCGGCCGGCTGCGACAGATGGCGGGCGTGTTGCGCGGCGATGGCACGTTGGTGAAACAGGGCGGCGTTTTTGAATTCAACGGCGGACGCCTCGAGGGCAATGTGCGGATGAATGGATCGTTCATTTGCGTGGCGGACACAGTTTCCGAAGCCTCCACCATTTCTGTGGTGGGCGGAGCTGGTATTCTCGCCAGCAATGCTTCGCCCGCGGTGACGTTGTGGATTGAAGGCCATCCGAGCTATGGCTCGGTTGGCACATTGACCGTGACCAATAACACCTTCAATCGCGGCACGATCCTGCTGGACGTGACCACGGCGGGCGGTTACGCCAGCGAACTCACCGTCAATGCGGGCGTCGTCCTTACGAATGCGACCAACGGCGTGATTCAAGCCAGCGTCGGTCCCGGCGGCGCGCGGACGTTTAATGGTGAACTGGAAAATCGCGGAACGGTGCGGGCGACCAGCAACGCCACGTTCACGGTGAACGGCCGGTTGCGGCAGGCCGCCGGCGTGCTGCGCGGCGACGGCACGTTGCTGAAACAAGGCGGCATTTTTGAATTCAACGGTGGCCGGCTCGAAGGTCAGATTCGCGCCCACGGCGCCTTCATCGCCGTGGCCGACACGATGAGCGAGCCATCAACGCTTCTGGTTACGGGTAGCAGCGGTGTCCTGGCGAGCAACGCGTCGCCTGCTGTGACTTTGTGGATTGACGCGGGTCCGGCATACGGCAGTTCGGGATTGCTCAACGTGACCAACCGCGCGGTTAACCGCGGCACGATACGATTGGAAGTGACAGCACCTGGCGGCTACTCAAGTGAAATGGCGGTGGGCGCTGGCGCGGTGCTGGTCAATGCGACCAACGGTGTGATCGAGGCCAATGTCGGACCGGGCGGCCCGCGCACGATTTCGGGTTCGGTGACCAATCAGGGTTTGCTGTCCCTTGACGGCGTGACGTTGAATCTGACGACCGGCCCGTTCGTGAACGACGTTCCCGGCCTCATCACCGGCACGGGCGCGATCAGTTTCAGCGGAAACATTTTTACGAATCACGGCACCGTCAGCCCCGGCGCTTCACCTGGAATTCTGTCGTTTAGCGGCAACTACATTCAATCGGCTGCCGGTCGTCTTAACATCGAGATCAACGGCACGACGGAGGGAACGAATTACGACCGACTCGCGGTCACCGGCGCTGCGACGCTGGATGGCACGTTGAATGTCACCGTGGCGGAAGAATATCTCCCCGCAATCAGCAACACGTTCAGTGTGTTGACGTTCACTTCGCGCAACGGCGACTTCGCGAATTACAATGGATTGGACTTCTACACGAATCGGGCGCTCGTTGCGAATTTCACCGGGACCGCGTTGAACCTTGTGACGGTTTCTGCCACCAACCAGACGTTCACCGTTCCCACCATCGTCTCGCAGCCGACCAGCAAAACCGTCGTCAGCGGCCAACCCGCGACATTCAACGTCACTGCCGCCGGCACGCGGCCCTTCAGCTACCAATGGCGATTCAATGGGACGAATCTTGCCGGCGCGACGTCGTCTATCTTGGCTCTGTCCAATGTACAAACCAATCAGGCCGGAGACTATCGTGTTGTCGTCACCAACCTCGCCGGGTCAGTCACAAGTTCCATCGCCGTGTTGACGGTACAACCCATTTCCGACCTCATCATCACCGATCTCATCGTGCCGACGAATGTTTTCGCCGGTCAGCCGGTGGCGCTCAACTGGCGCGCAATCAATCAAGGCAGCCAGACCGCGCCCGCGCCGTGGACGGAAAGCGTGGGGATTTCAACAAATGCTTCGGGCGTTCCGGAAACCGGGTTGGCCAGTTTCACGTTCACCAACAGCTTGGGCGCCGGCCAATCGCTCGTCCGCACCCAGACCGTGAACGTGTCGGGCGGGTTGGATGGTGAGTTTTACTGGGTCTTCCACACGGACATTCACAATCAAGTCGTCGAGCAGGTGAACGAAACCAATAACACGACCGTTTCCACTTCATCGGTCCGGGTGCGATCGCCGGACTTGCAACCAACGGCCGTCGCGCCGGCTTCGTCTTCCGCCGTGCTCGGCCAGTCGCTCGCGGTTTCGTGGATTTCCACCAACGCCGGCTCCGCGCCGGTCAGCGCGCCGTGGAGTGATCGCGTTTATCTCGGCACGTTGTCGAACAATCTGTCGGGAGCTCTACCGCTGGCGATTTCGACCGTCAGCAACGTTCCGCTTGCCGCTTTCGGCCTCGCGACCAATTCCGCGAACGTCACGTTGCCGCTCTCCGGAAGTTGGTTGCCGGGAAATTATTTTTTGCTCGTCTCGGTGGATTATGCGAACGCCGTTGCCGAGTTCGCCGAAACCAACAATCTTCGCTCCGCGCCGCTCACGCTCACGTTGCCGCCGTTGCCCGACCTCGCGGCGGTGAACGTGCTCGCGCCGAGCAACGCTTTGCCGGGGCAAACCGTGGCCCTCGCTTGGAGCACCACGAATCGAGGCAGCCTCGCCATCACCGGCTGGTCGGAAACCATTTACCTCGTAACAAACAGCACCGGCGCCGGATTGCTTGAAATCACCACGTTCGAGTTCACCAACACACTCGCGCCGGGCGGCTTTGTCACGCGCACCCAAAACGTCACCGTGCCGATTGCCAGTCCGCTGGGCAACTCATGGTTCGCCGTGCTCGCCGATAGCCGAGACGATGTGTTCGAGGGAATTGAAACCAACAACCTGGGTGTCGCCCAGTCGCCGACGGACATTCCCGCCGTGCTGACGTTGCAATTGTCCGCCGCGCAAATCAGCGAGGCGGCGGCGCAACCTATCCAAGCCACCGTCACGCGCAACGGCAGCCGCGCCAGTCCGCTCCTCGTTACCATCACCAATAACGACTCTACCGAGCTGATCGCCCAGACCAACGTGATCATTCTCGCTGGTCAGGCGTCCGTCAGCTTCAACGTGTTCGCGCTGCCCGACGGCGTCGTGGACGGGCCGCAAACCGTGCAAATCTCCGCAGTGGCAGCGAGCTTCAGCAACGCCGTCGCTTCCGTGACCGTGTTGGATTCCGACCTCCCGCACCTCGCGGTGACGGTGACCAACATCGCGTTCGAGGGCGCAGCGCTCACGGCGAAGGTGAGCCGGGATGCCGGTACCAACACCGCTGTCGTTGTCAACGTGACCAGTTCCAATCCGGGCCGGTTGATGCCCACCACACCCGTGACGATTCCCGTGAACCAATTCTCCACGAATATCACACTGTACGCCGTGGACGATCTGCTGGTTCAGATACCGCTGACCAACACCATCACCGTTTCCGCAGCAAATCACGTCAACGGTTCAACCGAAGTCGTGGTGCTGGACAACGATTTACCGGTGGTCACGTTGAGCCTTGCGGCCACGAACGTCAGCGAGAACGCCGGCCCGCAGGCGACCATCGCGACGTTGCAGCGCTCGCCCGTCACGGCCACGCCGATTTACGTCGAACTCATGAGCACCAACCCCGGCGCGCTGCTCGTGCCGTCGTTGGTCACGATTCCGGCATCGGAGGCTTCCGCCAGCGTCCCCGTCGCGGCGGTCAACAACGACCTGCTCGATGGACCAAAGCTCGCCGAAGTGCGTTTCTGGGTGAAGACCTCCGCGTTCGGTTCGCGGGTGGCGGAAGGCGCACCGGTTTTGGTGACGGTCACGGATGACGAAGGCCCGGCGCTGAAATTGACCCTCGCCCAAAGCCTCGTTCCCGAGGGCGCAAGTCCCGCGACCATCGCAACCGTCTCGCGCAACACGGGCACAAACAGTTCGCTGCTCGTCAATCTGGCTTCGAGCAACACCGGCGAGGCCACGGTGCCGGTCTCCGTGACCATTGCCGCCGGGGCCACCGCAACCAACTTCAACGTGACCACGCCGACCGACGGTTTTTTCGACAGCAACAAAGTCGTCACGATCAGCGCGAGCGCGGCTGGTTTTGCCAGCGCTTCGGCGCCATTGACCGTCACCGATGTGAACCAGCCGGATTTGGTGATTCAATCCATCAGCGCGCCGACCAACGCCGAAACGGAGGCGTTTGTGAGTCTTGGCTACACCATTCGCAACCAGGGCTTGAGCGCGATGGCGTCGAACACTCTGGTTCAGCGCATCTACCTCTCGCGCGATCCGGTGGTGGGCGACGATCTGTTAATGGGCGAATACTCGTTCAACGGCGCCCTGCCTGCCGGCCCGCCCTTTGGCCAGACTTTCTCCGTGCGGTTGCCGCAGGAAGCGGGCGATTACTGGGTCATCGCGGAAACCGACGTGCAAAACGCCGTCGCGGAAATTCTGGAGGACAACAACCGGCGCATCTCGGCCTCGCCGATTCACGTGACGGCGGCCTACGACGCGGTGGTCTCCACCACGTTGCAAAGCGCGCCGGCCAACACGCCCGTGCCGTTGACGGGTCAGGCGTTCAAACCCGGGAGCATCCCCGCGCCGTTCGTGTTGGTGAACATTCACATCAATGTCCGTGGCTTACATCGCGTGATTTCGGCGCTGACCGATTTCGCTGGCAACTTTTCCACGACCTGGCAGCCGTTGCCCGGCGAGGCGGGCTTCTACGAAATTGGCGCGGCCCATCCGGGTTTCACGAACGCGCCGGCGCAGGACAGTTTCGCCCTTTACGGCATGAACGCCGTTCCCGCGTCGCCGACCGTGACGCTCATGGGGCAGGGCGTTGTGACAGGCGCGGTGGACATCGTGAACTCCGGCGATCTGGCCCTCAACTCCGTGTCCGCTCAGGTGCTCAGTCCGCCGGGCAATTTGAATTTTAATGTATCCATGCCGACGAATTTCATTCCGGGGCTCGGCTCGAGTCCGTTGACCTACACGATCAACTCGACTGACGGTCTGGCGGCGCAAGGCGTGGTGGCGGTCCGGCTCACGAGCGCGGAAGGCGCGACGTTGGACGTGCCGTTCTCGGTGACGGTCAAGCCGTTGACGCCGCAGTTGGAAGTCACGCCGTCACAACTGGTGCGCGGAATGAAACGCGGGGTGCAGACGATGGCTTCATTTGTTGTGACCAATGTTGGCGGCGCGGCGAGCGGGCCGATCACCGTGTCATTGCCGTCGTTGGATTGGTTGAGCGTGGCGTCGGCGAATCCGCTGCCGTCGCTGGCGCCGGGCGAAGGCGCCAGCGTGTCGCTGCAACTCACTCCGCCAACGAACATGCCGTTGACCGCGGTGACGGGAAATCTGCTCCTGGGCGCGGGTGGGAATGTCACCGCCATGCCGTTCGAGTTCCGCGCGTTGTCGGAGAGCAAGGGCGACCTGCGCGTGACGGCTTCCGACGAGTTCACCTACTACGCGGTGGGCGCCCCGAAAGTCACGAACGCCGTCGCCGTCCTGCGGGATGCAGTCAGCGGTGTGGTTGTTACCAACGGCGTTACCGGTACGAACGGCGAATGGTTCACGGCGCAGTTGCCGGAAGGTTATTACGAGTTGGAAGTCACAGCGGAGAAGCACACCGCTTACAAGGGCACGCATCTATTGTTGGCCGGCGTGACGAATGACATCGGCGCGTTCATGTCCCGCCAGACCGTGCGTTACACCTGGACGGTTGTGCCGACGGAGATTGAGGACCGTTACAAGATCGTTGTGAACACGGAGTTCGAGGCCAACGTCCCCGCGCCGGTGGTGACCATCGAGCCGGCGGTGATTGATTTGGCGGATCTGGAGGACGAAATGCAGGTGGACCTCAAGATCGAAAACCACGGTTTGATCGCGGCGGAGGATTTCGAGCTGCAATTCGACGAGCACGAGAGCGTGGTTTTTGAGCCGCTGGTTTCGCGGTTGGGCACGCTGCCAGCGAAAAGCACGTTCACCGTGCCGCTGAAAATCCGCCGCGTGAGCGCCGCCATCCTGGGTGGGCCGCGAAAGAACGCGATCAACAATGTCGGCGCGTGTTTCGCCACGGGGCGCGGCATTGATCATTTCCAATGCGGACCGTTCTTCAACGTGCAGGTGACGACGATCAGTTTTCCCAACGCCGCGTCGTGCATCTCGGAGGTGATCCGGACGATTTACGATTGGTTCCCCGGCGGCGGCGGAGTGGTCCTGCCACCGCGCCGGGGCGAGTGTCAGAATTGCTATGTTGATCCGGTCCGGCGCTATTACGGCTATTATTCCAGCAGCGGCGGCGGCAGCCGGCTGCTCGATTTGCTCCTGGCCGCCATCTACCAGGCCACGCCCGCGCTCGCCGTGCCAAATCTGTGCGACCCGGATTGTCTGTCGAGTCTCATTCCTGCGCTCATCGGTTGCTTTGGGCCGGAAGACGACGGCCCGGACCCGTGCCCGGAGAATGTCGGCAACTGCCTGCCGCCGTTGCTCGCCCATCCTTCGGAGGCCACCGTCACCGATTGCATGGCGGAGGGCCTGACGTGCTGGTTTGATTACGCGAAAAAGAATCCGGCGGTGGAATGTCTGTTTGACCTGCTCTCAGCCTGCGCCCCGCAGGAGGAGGAAGCGGCCGGGCCGGCGAAGGGGAAGAAGGTGGGCAAACGCAGTTTCAGCGGCCCGTACGCGGGCCTGATCGGAACGTTGCAAACACGCGTGGATCGCGTGGTGGCGGTCAACGATTTCTATCTCAAGTTTTTGGGCGACGCCGTGTGGCGCGACACACCGGACCAGAATCTGGTCAAATCGTTCTTCGGACAATTCAACGCCGTCATTGCCGCCGGCTCGGACGCCGGGAAGACGATTTCGGCGGCGGAGCTGGCCGGCTTGCTGGCCGAGCCGTTGCCAACCGGCGCGACCTCGGTCCACGTGAACCACGCCGCCGAGCGGTGGAACCGGTCCGTGTCGTATTGGAACGCGGGTATCTTCAATCTCGCGCAGGTGCCGAATGGTGATTCCACCGACTTTCTGGCGCTGGACCAGTTGCACACTGCCTCGGTGGCCGCCACAAATGCGATCCACGAGAATCAGTTGGAGGGCTTCTCCTCGCTCGCCGCCAGTCTCATCGCGGCCAAACAGGACATCGCGGACGCGATCTCCGAGGGCTCCGGCGGCACGTGCGCGAAGGTCAAATTGCGCCTGGATCAGGAAGCCGTGATGAGCCGCGATGCGTTCAAGGCCACGCTCGAAATTGACAACCGTGAAGGCCGCCCGCTGGAAAACCTGTATGTCACGTTGGGCGTCCTGGATTCCGCCGGCAACGACGCCTCGGCGCTTTTCAGCATCCGCGCGCCGGAACTGAGCGGTGTTTCCGGCACGAACGGCAACGGCTCGCTGGCGGACGATCAAATCGGGCAAATTACCTGGACGCTCGTTCCCACGGTGGACGCCGCGCCGACCAACTCGACGCAATACTTTGTGTCCGGTGGATTGAATTACATCGTGAACAGCAACGCCGTCTCCATCCCGCTTTCGCCCGCGACCATCACCGTCCGGCCGTCGCCACGGCTGGTCGTGAATTACTTCCACCAGCGCGACGTGTTCAGCGACGACCCGTTCACGGATGAGGTTGAGCCCGCCATTCCGTTCTCGCTGGGCGTCATGGTGCAAAACCGCGGCCAAGGCACGGCCAAAAATTTCCACATCACGTCCGCGCAGCCCGTCATCGTGGAAAACGAGAAAGGGTTGCTGATTGATTTCAAGATTATCGCCACCGAGGTCGCGGGACAAAATCTGCAACCGACGTTGACGGCGGACATGGGCGACATTGGCCCCGGCACCAACGCCATCGCCCGCTGGTTGCTGACCTCCACGCTGCAAGGCTTGTTCATTGATTACAGCGCGAGCTTTGAGCACGTGGACGGGTTGGGCAATCCGAAGTTGTCGCTGATTGATGAGGTGAACATCCACGAAATGATCCATGTCGTGCAGGCGGCCGGCGCGTTCGCAGACGGGCGGCCCGACTTCCTGGTGAACGACGTGCCGGACATCCACGATTTTCCCGACACGATTTACCTGAGCGGCGGCGCGACCAACCACGTCGAGGCGGTCACGAACGGCGTCATCATCGGCACGCTTTCACCGGGCAACCTGCAAGTGCAACTGGACGCGCCGTTGCCGGGCGGTTGGTCGTATTTGCGCGTGCCCGATCCGGCGGACGGCGATTACCGGCTCGTTGGCGTGATGCGCTCGGACGGCGCGGTGATTGGCGTGGAAACAAACGCGTGGGTCACCGACCGCACGTTCCGCGGCCTGGGCAAAAAGCCGGTGCGGGAAAACATCCTCCATATTTTCGATTACAACAGCACCGGGACTTACACGCTTACCTACGCGCTGCTCCCGCAACCCGACACCACCCTGCCAACCAGTGCCGTGGTCGCGTTGCCGGCGGAGAGCGCGTCGGTCATTCCGCTCGCCTGGTCCGGCGCCGATAACGTCGGCGTGGCGGGCTATGACATTTACGTGAGCGAAAACGGCGGCGCGTTCACGCGCTGGCTGGAACGGACGATCAATACCGGTGCGATTTACCAAGGTCTTTTGAGCAACAACTACGCGTTCTACAGCGTGGCGATGGATCAGGCCGGCAACCGCGAAGCCGCGCCCGCCACGCCCGACGCGGCCACCACCGTCACGCGCACGAACCACGCGCCCGTGCTCACGGCCATCACCAACCGCACGATTGTTGAAGGCGCAACCCTGTCGGTGTCGCTCACCGTTTCCGATGCGGATGGTGACGCGGTAACGCTCAGTCTCGGCTCCGGCGCACCGGCGGGTGTTTCGATCAATTCGCAAACCCGCATATTGACCTGGGCCACGGGCGAAGCGCACGGTCCGTCCACGAACAATATCACGGTCATTGCGCGCGATAACGGCCTGCCACAACTAAGCGCGTCGCAGTCGTTCACGGTGGTTGTGCTGGAATCCAACTTGCCGCCGTCGCTGGTGCCGATTTCCGGCACTTCCGTGGCCGAGGGTCAGTTGCTTTCGTTCACCGCCGTTGCGAGCGATTTGGATTTGCCGCCACAACCGCTGGCGTTCAGCCTTGCGGGCGCGCCGTTGGGCGCGACGATTGATTCCGGTTCGGGTTTGTTCACCTGGACGCCGGGCGACACGCAAGGCGGCGTGACGAACCTGATCAAAGTTATCGTGACGGACAACCCCGGCAGCGGACCCGGCTTGAGCGTGACCCAGGCGTTCAGCGTTGTCGTCCTCGACACGCAGCCGGATTTCCGTGTGAACATCGGTACGACGCAACTCTTGGCGGGCGCTGGCGCCAACCTCCCGTTCACCCTTCATTCCGGTCTTGACCTGACGAACGTCCAGTGGGTGCTGGCGATCAACAACGGCCGGTTGCAAAACCTCGCGTTGCAGGACATCGCGCCGGCGGTGGGTAGCGCAGACTTCCAACCGTTCGGCTCGAATCGTTACACCGTCCGCTTCAACAGCCAAGCGGGTGGATTCCTGCAAGGCAATCTGCTCCTGGCGCGGGTGGGTTTCGACACCGGCACAAACGAACATTCGGCGATATCGCACCTCGCTGTCGAATCGCTTGCCGGTTCGCGCGCCTCCGCCGTTGGCCCGATCAACTCCGCGGGTGGGAAAGGGCGGGTGTTTATCGTTGGCCTCGAGCCGTTGCTGGATGCGCGCGCGGACAATGGCCAGTTCCGGCTCGCTTTGTATGGTCAACCGGGTTCGAGTTTTCAACTGAGCTACGTGACAAATCTGGCAAACACAAACTGGTTGGTTGCCTTGCAAACACCGCAAACCAACCTTGTCCAGGAGTTCGTCTTCCCCACGACGCTACCCCAGGCATTCTATCGCGCGGAGGAATTTGTCCCCGACCCGCCAATGCTCGTGATGCAGGGATTGACCGAATCAAACACGCCACTGCTGGTCTATGGCCGGCGCGGAAGCAATTACATTCTCGAAGCGACGACGGATTTGTCGGGCGCGGGCGGCTGGGTCGTCGTGACGAATGTGACCTCCACAAATGCGTTCAACTTCTTCAAACCGGCTCGTGGCACTAACAAAATGGTGCTCTTCCGCGTGCGGCGGCCGTGATGCCTGCGGTTGGCACGCGATCAATTCATGAGCTTGTAACCCACGCCGTGCACGGTGACGACGTGTTTGGGTTCGTCGCCAGTGTCCCCGAGTTTCTTTCGCAATTGCACGATCACCTGGTCCAGCGTGCGTGTGGTGCCGAAGTAATTGTAACCCCAGACCTCGTTCAGCAATTTGTCCCGCGACAGCACGGCACCGACGTTCGCGTGGAAGAACTGGAGCAACTTCAGTTCTTTCGCGGTCAATTCCTCGGTTGACCGGCCGCGTGTGACCTGGAACGTCTTCGGATCAATGGTCGCGTCGCCGATCCGGAACGGGGTTTCGCTGTTCCCGGCGGGTGCTTTCGTCGCACCGCTGCGGCGAAGTAACGCGTGAATCCGCGCGAGCAATTCGCGCAGGCCAAACGGTTTGGTGACGTAGTCGTCGGCGCCAAGGTCGAGCCCGACCACCTTGTCAATTTCCTGTCCTTTGGCCGTGAGCATCAGGATGGGGGTGGCCACCTTTTTCGCGCGAAGCTGTTTGCAGATGTCGTAGCCGCTCAAGCCGGGCAACATGACGTCGAGCACAATGAGCGCCGGACGATGTTCGCCAAACGCGGTCAGCGCCTGGTCGCCGCGCGAACAGGTGGCGACTTCAAATCCGTCGCTTCGCAACACTTCTTGCAGTCCCAGCAGGATGTGCTGGTCATCTTCGACAACGAGAATTTTGGTTTTCATGGTGTCAATGCCTCTCCTCGTCCGATGGGGAGGGAGATGGGGTGAGGGGCAATCGCAACGTGAAACAACTGCCTCCGCCTTCGCGCGGTTGGTAAACGACGTCGCCGCCGTGAACGCGCGCGATCTGCCGGGCCAGCGTCAGACCCAGGCCCGACCCTTGAATCCCGTTGCTCAATGAATCGTGCGCCCGATAAAACTGCTCGAAGATTTTTTCTTCGCAACCGTGCGGAACGCCAAGGCCGCGATCGAGAATCCTGACCTCCGCGCCGGCCGCTGAACCGTCAGCTCGCGCTACTTGCATCGTGATTTGCTTTTGCCCGTTGGAATATTTTTCTGCGTTGGAGAGCAGATTGACAATCACCTGCGACAGCGCATCGCCGTCCGCGCGGACGGGCAGGGGAGCGGACGGTAACTGGCAATCCAGCGTCACGCCGTTGTTCTCCAGGTGCGGGCGATAGGTTTCCGCGGTGTCACGCGCGATTTCGACCAGGTCGCAAACGGCAAAGTTGTATTTTTTGTCCCCGCGCTCCAGGCGCGAAAAGTCCAGGACGTTGTTGATCAAGCGCGTGAGCCGCGCGGCTTCCGACGAGATGATGTTGAAATACGACCGTTGCTTGCTCGGGTCTTTCACGCGGCCTTCGGCGAGCAACTCAGAAAACATGCGGATGGAGGTCAGGGGTGTTTTGAGTTCGTGGGAAACGTTGCTGACGAAATCGGTTTTTTGCCGCGCGAGTTTTAACTCCTGCTTCAAACAGTGCACGATGAGCCAGCTTCCCGCGCCGATCGCCAGCACGGCCACCAGGATCAACAAGCCAAGCGTCAGTTGGAGCGTGCGCGCGGATTGCTTGAGCTTTTCCGGATGGCGCAAATAGGCGGCGACCTCCCAATGCGGCAGCGCGTCGCCAATTTCCGAGGCAACGAAGGGGTGCTTCAGGTCGGTTTTAAATTGCTCCCGAAAGGTGGCATCGAGTCCGCCTTTTAACCGGACGCCGCCGGCACTTTCCAACAGGCCGGACAAGAGCGTGTCCGAGGCGGCAACGGCTTTTGCGTTATCGTCCAAAACCACCAGACAAATGTCATCGGGCAGGGTGGCCGCCGATTTTATCGCGGACCAAGCACGGGCTGGATTGTTCCGCGCGTTGTGCTGCGAATATCCTTCGTTTGATTTGGTCCGGCTGGTCGCCATAAGGCGGAGCATGCCGATGATGCGGTTCAAATCCAGTTGCGCGCCAAACACGAGTTGCGGGTCCTTTGCGAGCCGGTGCCAGAACATGAGCCGGAGTTTGTTCTGGAGAAAGCGCGCCACCATGCCGTCGGTCGCATCGCCGATGAGCTGTCGAAACTCGGCTTCCGTCGGCACGACTTTCGAGAAGTTGAAATTCTGCTCCTGGGAATAGTTTGGCTCGGACGACGCGGCGTTCAAGCTGGCCTGCTGCGCCGGGTTTACCTTGCGCGCCTGGATCTTCAAATTGTTTTGCGCGGCCGGCAACGGGGCCAAGGCTTGGTCTGACACGAGGGTTTGGTTCGCCGAGGCGATTTGCGGTGCTTCCAGTTGCTGCACCTGCGGGCGCGGGCTGTTGAGGTTTGCGGTTTTAGAGAAATCATTCCAATAAACCTCCACGCTTTCGCGGTTGGCGAGGAAACCGCCGTTGTCCACGCAGAACATCCGCGCTTCCGGCCGGGTCGCTGGCGATGGACAAAGCAGATTGCCGGAAAGTGTAACGCAAAAGCCCACGTCGGCCAGTCGCCAGGCCTCGCGCAATCGCTCGTCGAACGCTGCGGCCATGCTGCGCGGGTGTTCGTTGGTCACCAGACTTTCGACGAGCAGATTGAATTCACGCTGCTGCTCGGCGAGGTAATCGTTGATCTCCTTGGCGAACGCATCAGTCAGGCCTTGGCAGAGGAGCGATTGCTGGCGTTCCAGCACCAGTTGCTGGTCGCGCAACGAATGGATCGCCAGCCAGGCCAGCACGAGGCTTGGCACGAACACGGCCAACACAAACACCAGCGCAACTTTTTTCATCGCACGCTTTCGCCACCGACAGAATACACCGGCCGGCGCCGGCTTAAAACACGGAAGATGAAAGCCGCGCGCCGGCCGTCCCGCTGCCTCCCGCCGCGGTTTTGCCCGCTTCCTGCAACAGCGTCCAGGCGAGCTGATTGAACTTTGTGTCCGGCGATTGGCTGATGAGCCGTTGGTAAGCGGGCAGGCCGAAGCGGCCCAGCTTCTTGAATTCAGCGACGACCGCGGCGCGGGCTTCAACGTCGCCGGCGTTCGCCTTCGTCAACTCCTCGCGCAGCCGGCTTTCCCGGTCCGGCGTCAGGACTTCCGCCCGGCCCACCATGACGCGGACCAATGCGTCCGGTTTCGGCTGAATGTCCATGGGCAAAGTCTCGTCCGTCCATCTGCGCGGCAGGAGGTAAAGCACGCGCACCCCTTCGTCCGCGAACCAGGACTCGCGCCAGGTGGACACCATCGCCCGGGCCTCGCGATCGAACAGCCCGGCGCGCACCAGCGCGGATTGCATCGCTGTTCCGATTTCCTTTTTGAATGCGTCCGTTCGCGATGAACCGGCATTTGCCGGCGGCGAACTGTTCCCGGGAAATTCCCTTTTGGCACCGGGTGCAAGTGATTCGAGCAGCGTCCAACGCCCGGATCCGTCGCGGACGTTCAGCAGAAACAGACTGGCCAACGGTTCCAGGCCGCAGTTCTCGACCGTGACGGCTCCCGCCGCGCTGGCAGTGAGTTTGAACGGTGTTTCAAAGCTGCCTGCGCCGCGATAGAAGAGGAATTTGTCGTGCTCGGTGATCCGATCTGAATTCGTTGGGGCGAGCGCGCTGACGCGCAGAAAATCCGCGTCCGTTTCGCGCGCGGCGAAGTAATGATTGCCCGACTTCTCGAAGGAAATCATCGCGGCAACCCCGGCGTGTTGCTTTGCCGGCAGCACGCGCACATCGGACCAGACAATGCGACTGTCCGCGACGGCGTGCTGCGGCAGGAGCGAAGCGAACGTGAAGGTGGGCTTGACGCCGGCTTTGTGCGCAACACTGTCCAATTGCGCAATCACGGGCGGCTGCTTCTCGACGGCGGGCCCGATCTGCCGGGCCTGGGGATACCATTCGGTGATGAAGCCCTTTGGGAATTTCACCGAAACGTTCGCGGTGATTTCCTCATCCGAGTAAAAGTATATCACCGGCGTTTCCATTCGTTGGAGTGTCGCCAAGCCGCCTTTGCCAAATGCCATTTGGGCGGATACGCGATTGTAGCCCGGATGCGACCAATCATAGACGAACTTCGGCAACCCGGCGGTCTCGAGCGGACGCCAGCTCATCAGAACGCCATCGGCGCCCTGGACGGATGTGAATGTGCCCCATTCATGCACGACCAGGCCGTGCGTGGCAGGCGCGGGAGCATCCGGGCTGGCGGCGTGACTGAAATGAGTTGCGACCAGTGTCGCAATGATGCCGGCAAGAATTGTTTTCATGCCGCCAGTTTATGGAAAGGCGGCGGCGGGGTTGTCAGACGAAAGCGAATCGTTTGTAAAAGAATTGTAAGGTGAGCGCGGCGTTTGGCGGGCTCTCGCGGCAGACGCATCGGCAAAGCACGCTCAAGAACGCATCACTGGAAATCGGCATCGCATGGCCGGCTTGACGCGTCCTTGCCGCAACGTACACATTCTCGTCCCGTGATCGGAGTGCTGAAAGTTGTTTCCCGCCACCGTTTGGTGGCCTTGGGTGTTTGTTTCGTCCTGGGCCTTGCGGGAATTGTTGTGTGGAGCCTTTGCCATCCCCGTCCGGACCTGCGAATTGCGGCCATTCGCAGGGCGGGCCAGCCCGTCACGCTGGCCGAACTTGATGCCTGGTATCCACGAATTCCCGATGCCCAAAATGCGGCGCTGGTTTACACCAACGCCTTTGCGTTGATGATGTTCACCGCGAGCGGCAACACCAACCTGAGGCAAATTGCGAAGATTGAGCTCCCGCCAAGAGGACAGGTGCTGGCCGGCGAGGACAAAACTGAGCTTGCCAGCATGATTGCCAGCAACGCGCCCGCGCTGCGGCTGATAGACTCGGCGCGGGCTTTGACGGGCAGCCGATACCCGATTGACCTGAATCAGGGCCTGGTCACGTTGCTCCCGCACCTGGAGACGGTGAGAGAGGCTGTGCGGTTGTTACTGGCCAACGCCATCCTGCAAACCGCCGACGGGGAGAATGAACGAGCGGTTCAATCACTCTTGAGCGCAATGCGCGTCGCCGGTTCCTTAAATTCCGAACCGCTCTCGATTTCTCAACTGGTTCGCATGAGCAGTTGGTCAATGATCGCCTCACATCTCGAAAACATCATGAATGTGGCGACGCTGAACGAGGAACAACTCACCAGATTGCAGAAAGCAATGGCGGGGGCGGAACAACCGGCGGCGGCCGTTCGGGCATTGGCCGGTGAACGCGCGATGGACCTTGCCGTATTCGACGATCCCAAGTTTCGCGCCGTGTTGCTCTCCGACTGGTCGAATACCAATCCTCCGGCGTCGGAGCGTTTGAAGGCGGACACGATTGTCACGCTGCTTCAAGTCACGGGACAGTTTGCAAATGATCGCGCCTACATGCTGGACACGTTGGCGACCAACATCACGGCCATCAGCTTGAGTCACCCGGAACAATTTCTGGCCGGCGAGCGCGGGGCTGCGATGTTTAATGCCGCGCCAAGCCGGTTTTACCTTTTCTCAAAACTTCTCCTGCCGGCCCTCTCCAGATTTCATCTGCGCGAGGCCGAACACGCGACGCGTATCCGTGTCGTGGAGACCGCACTGGCCATCGAGCGCTATCGCCTCACACATGACAACACCTTGCCGGCGACGCTCGATGACCTCGTCCCGGCATATTTGAAGACCGTTCCGACTGATCCTTGCGACGGACGATCATTGCGGTTCAAGAAATCGGACCAGGGTTACGTGGTTTATGGCATCGGCGCGGACAAGACCGATGACGGTGGCTTGGAACGGAAAAAGGGCGGCGGCGCGTCGAACTATGACGTCACCTTCATCATGGTGAAATGATGAACGAGACGATGATCTTCCCCGCGCAACGACCTTGATCGGGGAGGGCGGCCTTCCTACGGTTGCCAAAGATTCGCGATCTGGCGGAAAGGAAGTTCGGTCGTGTTAAACCCGGCGGCCCAGAGGGCGGGATCAAAGGCCTTGGGATTGCCGCGGGCGCTCTGCCATCGGACGTGTCCGTCCGTGAAGAGCGCGTTGAGGCCGGCGATCCCTTTGTCCTTGTGCGGCGCCAGGCTTAATGACTGCATGATGTCAATCGAGATGCTCTTCCTGGGATTGAGCGCGGACAATTTCAACGGGCCGGCAACTTCAGTCGTACCGTCCGCACGGTCCGCCCCGAGTTCGGCGCGAGTGTAATCGCGATTAGACAAGGTGGTGGTAATCATGGGCAGGCCAATGAAGGGTTGCGAAATGCCGGTGGTCCCGTTGGGCACCAGGTCAATCCGTTGCGGGAGGTAGGTGTAGCAGACACGCACCCGGCCCACGCTGCCGCTGGGATCCGTGGGCGGCACCGACGGCCAGGCGGCCACCTGGGTGTAATACTCGTAGGTGTAGGTGGAGTTCTGCTGGGCCTGGCTCGGGCAGTAGAAAACTTTGGGGTTGGCGACGGCCTTGGTGCGCCACAACAGCCCCAAACCATAATATCCGGCATACACGTCCCCCGTGCCGAGCGTCACGAAGCACGGGTTGAGAGTCCGGCCAGGATTGCTGGCGCTCCAAAGAACGTACGGGGCGTAGTCCTGGCTGTCGGCGGCATACATGTTGATGCCCAGGCCGATCTGTCGGAGGTTGCTCGCGCAATTGACCCGCAATGATCGCTCCTTGGCCTTGGCCAACGTTGGCAACAACATCGCTGCCAATATCGCAATGATTGCGATGACCACGAGCAATTCGATCAATGTGAACGCGCGTTTCGTGGGATGCAGTTCAACGATGGGCCCGCGATGCGCTGAGGTCGGCTCTCGAAGAGCGGCTAGGTTCATACTTCGCAAAGCATTGTACTGCAAAACTTGGGGCTTTCAAACCAGTTCTGTCCGGAGCGGGACGCAGGACCGACGGCGTCGGCAACGGCTGGCAGTTTTCCCCGGGCCGTTCCGTTCCGACTACGGAATCGTGTCCAGGATGGACAACAATTGATTGGCCAGTTGCTTGACGTTGTCCGGCGTGGGTGCGTTGAGATCGGACTGGGCCTGCTGCAGCGCCTGATTGTAGGCGGATTGATACGCCGCGTGGGCCGCCTTGACCTGATCTTGCTGGGCCGGCGTTACGAATCCTGCGGCGACGCGATTATTGTAGCGCACCATCGCCCAATCAATGTCGTTGCGGGTTTGCTTGAGCGCGTAGCCGCCGCCGGAGGTGGTCGCGCAACCGGCGACCAGGGTTAGGAGCATTGCCGCCAGCGCGAGGACCAAGGTGCCCATTCGGAGAGTCTGATTTTTCATAATTATATGTCGGTGAGATTTTGTCTTGATGTTAGTCGTTCGCCCGACGCAGGGAAGCAAAAACGCGTCACTCTGTCAAAGCATCCTCGCCCAACAACGCTTTGGCCGCGTCTTTGCCGTAAAGGCCGCGATTGTTCTGGTTGAACTCAAATTTCAGGTGGACCTGGAGGTCCTGCAGCGAGATGAGTTTCCAGTGGACGGGGACGAAAACGGTTTTGCCGTCGCGCTCGATTTTTTCCAATTGAAACGCGAGCAGGAGATGCAACGCGTCGCGGGTCACCTTGGGTTGCTCGGACGGGGAGTAATAGAACGTGCGTTGGGTGGTATTGGCGGTGGCGGCGTTGTAGGTCTTCAATTCCACGTAGCACGGCAGCGGGCCGGCGATTTCGACGTCGGGATAACCGGTGGTCTGGGCTTTGCCGAGCGAATTGGTCGGCGTCTGGGCGTGCAGGCCAACCTCGCGCAACGCGGCTTTCAAGAATGGCTCCATGTGATTGCCGGCCTCGTTGGCCCGTGCGGTGGCGATGCCTTCCTGGCGCGCCTGATGGCCGGCGAGCTTCGCGGCGGCAAGGATCTTGTTTCGCAACTCGATATGCGTCGGGTTGCCCGGGTCAAAGTCGAGCACGCGATGGCGCGTCGTGGCTTCAACCACCTGCTTAAACGGAATTTGTCGCGTTGGCGTGGTGAGTTCGGCGAGCGTGGTGCCCGGCGTGGAATTGGTTTCCGCCGTTGTGGCGAGTCGAGTCGCCATCCAAAGCACGAATGTAATCCGGCCGAAAACGAGCTGGTTCATGGTTTGCGGAGCAGCACGATGCGATTGGTGTTTGTGCCTTTGGCCATATTTTGCACCCCCCAGCAGTTGGCCGTCTTCGTGAATTTCTGGTCATTGATGAGCACCAGCACCGACGCAAAGCCCGCCGCGACCCCGCAAGGCAAAACGGTTTCCTCCAGTTTGGTCCTCCCGGCGTGAACTTCACCCACCTCAAACGCGACATGACCGCCGGGCTTCAAGACGCGATGCAATTCGTGAAAAACCCGTGTCATTACCGCAGCCCAGTCAGTGAGCTTCTTGGGTACGGTCAGCTTCACGGATTTGGGATCAATGCCAAGAAGCCAGCAGCGCAGCCAGTTATCGTCGGCGTATTGCACCACGTCCAGGAACGGCGGCGAAGTGACGACGAGCGAAACGGAACTGGCCGGGAGTTCGTTGGTACTGGCGGCGGGCGCGTTGATAAAGCGAGCGTGGCCGGCGACCTGCGCCAGCGTGGTTCGAACGGCGGGCGAAACGTCCCCGAGCAGTTGCTTCGACTTCTTGAGGATGAGCTTGGCGATGTCGCGGCGGGGCGGGGTTTGTTGTCGCTTTTCGTTGATCTTGCGTTGCGACGCCACGGATACTGCTTGATTTGGCGGCAGCGTGTAAACGGAGAAAAACCCCGGCGAGTGGCCGGTGAGCCGGTTGAGGGCCACCAGGCAAAGCCAGTCGTCAACCGGATCGAGGGGCCCGGAATGCCGCGCGCCGAGGAAATACTTTTTCAACGCGCAAAGCTCACGGAGCGTCTCGGGATGATAGAACACCAACAGGTCTTCCGGGAATTCGTCGTGGTCGGCCAGATTGAGCTGCTTCAAGCGCGCGGCGATTTCGTCGAGGCTCGGCGGACGAAGACGCGGGCGGGTGAAGGTGAGGCTGAGGGGATTAATGTCGTTGCCCCACGGAACACGACCGGACAGCGCCGCCTCCACCGGGGTCGTGCCGCGGCCCATGAACGGATCGTAAACCACATCGCCCGGTTGCGTGAGCCGTTCGATAAAGAACCGCGGCAGTTGGGGCTTGAAACAGGCACGGTAGGAAACCTCGTGAAGCGAACTGGCCTGGCGCTGCCTGGCCGTCCAGAATTCGTTGATGAAGGTTGGTACTGCGTCGTCCGAACAGCGGGTGGAGATTTGGCGTGTGGCCTGACCGAACTCGCGAAAGCCGGCCAGTTCTTCCGCCAGGTTCGCAGGGGCCGCAGTGCGCGTCCAGATCAGCCGTTGACCGGTATCGGCCGGCGGAGTCGCGCCCGCTTTACCCCAATTGAGGGCCAGTTTGGCTTGTTCACAGGTCGGTGGCATCGTTTGCGTCGCCAGCAGACCAGCGTTTTGGGCCGTCGGCAAGTGGCGTTTTTGACCCAAATGAGTGCTTGCAACCCATGCGCGGGGTGTCTAACCTCTGCGTCCCTTTTGGGAAACGGCTTCCGGTTTTGCGAGTGCAAGACCGCGCGGCTGCGACGAAAGACAATTTATGGCAGTTCGAATTCGCATGAAACGCATCGGCGCGAAAAATCAGCCGGTGTTCCGTATTGTTGTGGCCGATGGCCGCAGTCCGCGCGATGGCCGGTTCATCGAGGAGCTGGGGACGTATTGGCCGCGCAAAAAGGATGACAACGTCACGTTGAATCTGGAACGGACGAAGTATTGGATCAGCAAGGGCGCGCAACCGAGCGACACGGTGGCCAGCTTCATCAAGAAGGCGGCCCGGGCGGCGGCGGCGTAATCTTTTTATTTTCCGGCCATGCAGGCCTTTCTCGAATACGTGGTCAAAGGTTTGGTCGCGCATCCCGACGCGGTGACGATTACGCCGGTGGAACGCCAGGGCGCCACGGTGTACGAACTGCGCCTCGATCCGCAGGACGTGGGGAAGATCATTGGCCGGCAGGGCATGACGATCAACGCGATCCGGTCGTTGCTGCTCGCGGGGAGCGCCAAGAAGGGTTTGCGCTGTTCGCTGGAGATTGTTGAGGACAAGCCGGCGCGGGCGGCGGGTTAAAGCTGGAGTTCAAGCTTTAGCTTGTCTGGCGAACGACGGTTCGACGGGAAGCAAGCTGAAGCTTGAACTCCAACCGAGCATGAAAATTGACGTGCTCACATTGTTTCCCGCGATGTTCGTGGGGCCGCTGGATGAGAGCATTATCAAGCGCGCGCGCGAGGCGGGTCTGTTGGATTTGCGGTTGCACCAGTTGCGGGACTGGACGCACGACCGGCACAAGACCGTGGACGACCGTCCGTTTGGCGGCGGGCCGGGAATGTTGTTGAAGCCGGAACCGATCTTTGAAGCAGTGGAAAGTTTGAAGCGCGAGAACACGCGCGTGGTGCTGATGTCGCCCTCGGGGCGGCCGTTCCACCAGGGCATCGCCCGCGAACTGGCGCAGGTTGAGCATTTGCTGCTGGTCACCGGGCACTACGAAGGTTTTGACGAACGGATTCGGGCGGCGCTGGCAGACGATGAATTGTCCATCGGCGATTACGTGCTGACGAACGGTGCGCTGCCGGCGATGGTGGTGATTGATACGGTGGCGCGGCTGTTGCCCGGCGTGCTGGGGGACGACGAGAGCGCGACGGATGAGTCGTTCAGCCAGGGGCTGTTGGAATATCCGCAGTATACGCGGCCCGCGGATTTCCGCGGGATGAAAGTCCCGGACGTGCTGGTTTCCGGCAACCACGCGGAAATCGCCAAATGGCGGGCGGAACACGCGCATTTGCGGACGAAAGAGCGAAGACCGGATTTGTTGTAGCGCCGGTTTCCGAATCGGCTGTATCGCCGACTACCAAGTCGGCCGGCGCGACGAATGGTTTGCGGGTTTTGAAACCCGCGATACAGCAGACTTGGAAGTCTGCGCTACGCAGAAAGAATGAATTTATGAACCAGGCATTGTTGGAAAAAATTGAATCGGAACAGTATCGGAAGGACAACGCCAAATTTGGCGTGGGTGACTCCGTGCGGGTGCACACCAAGGTCGTCGAAGGCGACAAGGAGCGCATCCAGATTTTCTCGGGCGTCGTCATCGGCAAGCGCGGACACGGACTGAACGAGACGTTCACGGTGCGCCGCATCAGCTATGGCGAGGGCGTCGAACGCGTGTTCCCCTTGCACTCGCCGCGCGTGGACAAAATCGAGGTCGAGCGCGTGGGTCACGTGCGCCGTGCCAAACTTACCTACCTCCGCAAGCGTCTGGGCAAGGGCGCCACGCTGGTGAAGGAGAAGGAAGAGAAAGCCGCCACGGAAGCGCCGGCGAAGTAAGCAGAAACCACTTCGGCAAGGCGGGGCTGCGGCCTCGCCTTTTTTGTGCGAGGCAACCGCGCGGCAACTCAACGGCTAGGGAATGCGCGGAAGCGCCGTGACCGAGATGTTTGATCGCCCGTATCAATTTGACGCTTTGCCTGCATTCCCTTAGCTTCCGCACGCTCATTTGAGGCAACATGGCAGGATTCTTTAAACGAATATTCGGGACCAGGAACGATCGCGAAGTCCGCAAGCTCCGCCCGCTCGTTGGGAAAATCAACGAGATCGAGGCTGGCTTGGGCGGGCTTTCCGACGATGACCTGCGCAAGAAGACCGCGGACTGGAAGGCGGAACTCTCGCAAATCCAGGACAAGGCCGAACTGGCCGCCAAGTTGAATGAAATTCTCCCGGAAGCGTTCGCCGTCGTTAAAAACACCTGCCGCCGGCTCACCGAACGCAAGACCGAGGTCATGGTGCGTGAACATCCGCTCCTGTGGGAAATGATTCCCTTTGACGTGCAACTCATCGGCGGCATGGCGTTGCATCAGAACAAAATCGCCGAAATGGCGACCGGCGAAGGCAAGACGCTCGTCGCCACGATGCCGGTTTATCTCAATGCGCTCACGGGTCGCGGGGTGCACGTCGTGACGGTGAATGATTACCTGGCCGCGCGCGACGGCGAGTGGATGGGCGCGGTGTATAAATTCCTCGGCCTCACGGTGGGTTGCATCCTGCACGACCAGCCGCCGAATGTCCGCCGCGAGCAATACAACTGCGACATCACCTACGGCACGAACGCGGAGTTTGGTTTCGATTACCTGCGCGACAACGGCATGGCCACCCGCAAGGAGGAACAGGTCCAGCGCGGGCATTACTTTGCCATCGTGGACGAAGTGGACTCGATCCTGATTGATGAAGCCCGCACACCGCTCATCATCAGCGGTCCGTCCGTTCACACTTACGACGAGCAATACGGCCAGTGGAAACCGCTCGTCGAATCCATCGTCCGCGCGCAGGAACGGTTGTGCGCCCGGTTTCTCTCCGAAGCCGAAGCACTGATCAAAAAGCTCCGTCCCGCCGACGGCTCCAATCCGAAGGACCCGCAGGCGCTCGAAAACGAAATCGGCCTGTTGCTTTTCCGGGTGAAATCGGGTCAGCCGAAGTCCGAGGGCTTGATGAAGTTGCTGGAGGAGCCGGAAAACCTGAAGCTCATGAACCAGGCCGAGCTTCGGCTGCACGCGGACCAAAAGAAGGTCGAGCTTTACGCGGAGAAAGAGCAGTTGTTCTTTGCGATTGACGAGAAGAGCCACGAAGCCGACCTCACGGAGAAGGGGCGGAACTTCATGAGCCCGAAGGATCCGGACGCATTCGTGCTGCCGGACCTGCCCACCTTGCTGAACGAAATTGATTCGACCGGGGACGCCGACGCCGCGAAGCGTGCCGAGGCCAAGGCCAAGGTGCAGGCTGATTATCAGACCAAGGCGCAAAAGATCCACGCCATCTCGCAATTACTGAAGGCCTACTGCATCTACATCCTGGATGTGCAGTACATCGTCGAGAACGGGAAAGTCGTCATCGTGGACGAACACACCGGACGCAAAATGACCGGCCGGCGTTGGAGCGATGGCCTGCACCAGGCCGTCGAGGCGAAAGAAGGCGTGGAGATCGAGCGCGAAACCCAGACGCTCGCCACCATCACGATCCAAAATTACTTCCGCCTCTATCAAAAGCTCGCGGGCATGACCGGCACGGCGGAAACCGAGGCGTCCGAATTTTTCGACATCTACAAACTGGGCGTGCTGGTGATTCCCACCAACCGCCCCATCGCCCGCAAGGACGCGAACGATTCGGTCTATAAAACCAAGCGCGAGAAATTCAACGCCGTCCTCAACGAAATCAAAACCGTCCACGCCCTGGGCCGGCCGATTCTCGTCGGGACAATTTCGGTCGAGGTCAGCGAACAGCTCTCGCGCATGTTGCAGCGCGAGAAACTCATTCACTCCGTCCTCAACGCGAAATATCACCAGCAGGAGGCGGAAATCGTCGCGCGGGCCGGCCAGCGCGGTTCGATCACCATCGCCACGAACATGGCCGGTCGTGGCACCGACATCAAACTCGGCCCCGGCATTGCGGAATTGGGCGGCCTGCACGTGCTCGCCACCGAGCGGCATGAGGCGCGGCGCATTGACCGGCAGTTACGCGGCCGCTGCGCGCGGCAGGGCGACCCCGGTTCCTCGCATTTTTATATTTCGCTTGAGGACGATTTGATGCGGTTGTTCGGTTCCGACCGCATCGTGAAGTACATGGAGAAGATGGGCCTCGAAGAAGGGCAGGAGCTTGAGCATTTCATGCTCAACAAGTCCATCGGCCAGGCGCAGAAACGCGTGGAGCAGCACAATTTCCAGATTCGCAAACGCACGCTCGAATACGACGACGTGATGAACAAACAGCGCGAGGTCATTTATGGCTTTCGCAACGAGATCATCAACTCCGACGACGTGCGCGACCGGCTCATGGATATCCTGGAGGAAGTCGTCATTCAGAAAGTCACCGAGTTCACAAAAGAGGAATTCGACGAGAAGGAATGGCAGGTGCGGCAATTGGCCGACTGGGTGAACCTAAATTTCCCGCTCGGCGTGCCCGAAGCGGAAATTGTCAAGGCGGCGCAATCCGGGACGGAAGAACCGATTGAGGGTTCGGTTTATGAAGACTTAAGCCCCGCGCAATTTGCCGTCTGCAATTTCATCACCGACGCCATCCGCAAGGCGTATGACGTGAAGATCGGGTATGAAGAGCCGGACAAGCTGGCCGTGGTGGAGCGCTACACGATCCTGAGCGCGATTGACAAGTTATGGCAGGAGCATCTTTACGAGATGGACAGCTTGCGTTACAGCATCGGCTTGCGCGGTTACGGTCAGCGCGACCCGCTCATCGAATACAAGGCCGAAGCCTACAAGATTTTCGACGAGTTGATGGTCAACATCAAAACCGAGATTTGCCACAACATTTTCCGCAGCGCCTCCAGCTTGATGGCGTTCGAGAACTTCCTTCGCAACGTGCCCCAGCAAACGCTGCATCAATCCGCCAGCGCCTTTGGCAGTGGCGGCACCAGCACGGGCACTTCCCAACCGCAGCAAAAGCCCAGTGACGTTGTCAGTGAAGCCGCCGCTGCCGTGGAGAAGGCCAAGCCTGTCCGCACCGGGCCAAAGGTCGGCCGCAACGATCCGTGCCCGTGCAACAGCGGCAAGAAATTCAAGCATTGCTGCGGGCGGTAAATGGCGTGGGCCGCCCGCGGTCGAAAAACCTCTTGCTACTGGCACGGCTCTGGCTTAGAAAGCCGCCGTGTACCGGAAGTTCAAGTTGACGAGAGTCATGGCCCGCCCGGTTTTGGGCGTGATGCTGGGCTTTTTTGTCCTTGTCTTTGGCGCCCTCGCATCCGTGGCGGCGGTCGAGCACGCGCTGCATCACAATGCTTCCTCCCACTCCGCTTCCTGCGCGATTTGTTCGTTCGCCAACGGGCAGGTGGAAACCGCCGAGGGCCCGTGCATCTCCGTCCCGCCTGCGGCGTCATTTGCTCTCGCCCCGCTTTCGATCAACGGTTTTTTCCCGCAGGACTTACCTTTTCTGCTTCCTTCAGGGCGCGCACCGCCCGTTCTCGCTGTGGTTTCTTGACCTAACCGGTCGAGCGTTCGACCGGTTGGGTTTTGTGGTTTTGCTGTAAACCTGTTGGCGGGCTCAGAAAGCTTTGGGAGCCGCCTTTCTGCGGAGATAATTATGAAACTGGATAAACTGGTCGGAACAATCGTGATGGTGTCCGTGTTGGGACTGGGCGCATGGGCGACCCGGGCGCAGGACGCGGATCAAATCAAGCAGCTCAAACAGCAGCTTGAGTTGATGCAACAGAACTTCGAGAAGATTCAACGCGAGCAGCGCGAGCAGATTGAGGCGCTCACGAAACGGTTGGACGAGATGACCAAACAGCAAACCGCAGCGGCGGAGAAACCGAAGCCGGAGGAACCGCTGGCCACGGAGCCGGCGACCCGCCTGCCGGCGTCCGCCAGCACGGCACCCACCGAAGCGCTGACCAAACCGTGGTCCCCGGGCGAACCGATCCGTATCGGCAAGGGCGGCGTGTATGCGGACCTGGGATTGGTGGGAACTTTTGCCGTGGGTGGCTCCACCGCGAGCGACATTGAGGGCGGCACGGAACTGGGTGGCCACGATCCCAACCAGAACGGCTTCACGGTGCAGGGCGTGGAAATGAACCTGCAAGGCGCGATTGACCCCTATTTCCGCGGCAACGCGAACATTTTGTTCTCAATTGATTCCGAGGGGGAGTCCTTTACGGAACTGGAGGAAGCGTGGATGGAAACAATCTCGCTGCCTTGGAACCTGCAGGTGCGGGGGGGACAATTTTTCACGGACTTCGGCCGCGTCAACACCCAGCATCCGCACGCCTGGTCGTTTGTGGACGTGCCGCTGGTGAACGGGCGTTTCCTCGGGCCGGATGGGCTGCGCAATCCCGGTGCGCGCGTTTCCTGGTTGATGCCGTTGCCCTTCTTTTCCGAGCTGTCGTTCAGCGTGCAGAACAGCCAGGGCGAAACCGCCGCCAACTTTCGCGATGGCGCGGCCGAATCGCCGCAGAACGTGCCGTTTGGCTTCCGTTACAATGAAAACGATCGCGGCGTGAACAGCGTTAACGACATGTTGCTGACGCCCCACTTATCCACGTCCTTTGATCTGACCGATTCACAAACCCTGGTGCTGGGCACGTCCGCCGCGTTTGGTCCGAACAGCAGCGGGCAAAGCGGCGACAAGTTCACGCAGATTTACGGCGTGGACGCGTACTGGAAATGGAAGCCGGCCAACGCGCACGGCGGTTTTCCGTTCGTCTCCTGGCAGAGCGAAGCCATGGTGCGCCGGTATCAACTGGGCGCGTTCGACTGGGATTTGAACGGCGACGGCTTGTCCGACCCGGATGAAATTGAAGATCCGGCGACGGGCATGCCGGCCGTGTTGAACTCGGAAACCGTCACCGACTGGGGGTTCTATTCGCAGGTGCTGTACGGTTTTCGCAAGGGCTGGGTGGCCGGTTTCCGGGTGGATTATGTCAGCGGCGACACGGCCGATTACGAGAAAATGGGCCTGACCCTGGACGGCGTGCCGCTGGGACGCGACGAGTTGCGCAACGAGCGCTGGCGTTTGTCGCCAAATTTGACGTGGTATCCGAGCGAGTTCTCCAAGATTCGCCTGCAATATAACTACGATGACCGGCGCGACGTCGGCTGCGATCACTCGGTCTGGTTGCAGTTCGAATTCCTGCTGGGGGCGCATGCGGCGCACAAGTTTTAAGCCCCGGATTTCACGGAATAACACGTATATGAAAACCTTGACTGTATTTCTCCTCGCAGCGTTCGCGTTCTTTGCGCCTGCGGCCCACGCCAAACTAAACGTCGTTTGCACCACGCCCGACCTCGCCGCCATTGCCCGGGAGGTGGGCGGTGATAAAACCGAAATTACGACGATCACCCGTCCCACGGAAGACCCGCATTTCGTGGATGCCAAACCGAGTTTCATGGTGAAGCTCAACCGGGCCGATGTGCTGGTCGAGGGCGGTGCGGAACTGGAAATCGGCTGGCTGCCGCCGCTCCTCCAGGGCGCTCGCAATGAGAAAATCTTGGCCGGTCAGCCGGGCCGAATTCTTGCCAATGTCGGCGTTGCCATGCGCGAAGTTCCCACGACCCTGGATCGTTCCATGGGCGACATTCACCCTGCGGGCAACCCGCACTTTCTCACCGACCCGGTCAACGCCCGGATCGTGGCGCAGCACCTGGCGGACGCGTTCGCCAAACTGGACCCGAAGTCGGCGGACGTGTTCCAGGCCAACGCGAAGAAATTCAGCGACGCGCTCGACGCAAAGCTGGTCCAGTGGGAAACGACCCTCGCGCCCTTCAAAGGCCAGGAACTGGCCGCCTATCATAATTCCTGGCCCTACTTCGCCGCGCGGTTCGGCCTGAAGATTGATTTGTTTCTGGAACCCAAGCCGGGCATTCCGCCGTCGCCGGCACACCTGGCGGACGTGATCGTGAAAATGAAGGAGCACAATGTGCACGTGGTCATCGTTGACCCGTATCTAAATCGCCGGACCGCCGAAACCGTGGCGCGCAGCACCGGGGCGACGGTCGTGGACGTGGCGCAATTTCCGGGAGGTGTAAAGGGAACGGAAGGCGGATACATCGCGCTGATGGATTATCTCGTGAACTCGATCGCAAGGGCCCTCGGCGAAAAGAAATGAACATCCAAGAACCAACAGCCAACGCCCAACCTCCAACGACACGCCCGAAGTCGGCCCATTGGAGGTTCGATGTTCGATGTTTTCCAAAACGAAAATTGAACGATGAATGTTGAGGTTCCTGACGCACTGACTTGGGCGCAGATCATGTCGGTAATGAAATGGCCGCTGGTGGCGTGCCTGTTGTTGCCGGGGATTCTGGTTTACTACGGTCTCCACATCATCAAGCGCGAGGTCATTTTCGTGGACCTGGCACTGGCGCAGGTGGCCACGCTTGGAACGTGTGTTTGCCTCTACCTCGGTCACGAAGCCGACGACCCGCATAATTATTTCTGGTCGCTGGGCTTTACCCTGGCGGGCGCGCTCTTGTTTACCTTTACCCGCCCACACAAACACACTCGCGTGCCGCAGGAGGCGCTGATCGGCATCATCTACGTCGTGGCGGCGGCGGCGGGGATTCTGTTGTTGAGCAAAAGTCCGCACGGCAAGGAGGAATTGCAACGCACGCTCGTCGGCGATCTGCTCACGGTGACGCCCGGTCAAATTTGGAAAACCACCGTCCTCTACGCCGCCATCGCGTTGACGCACGTCCTGTTCCGCAAGCAATTCATCAAACTATCGTTCGATCACGAACACGCGGCGGGGGGCGGGCTTTCCGTGCATTTTTGGGATTTCCTGTTCTACGCGCTGTTTGGCCTGATCGTCACCAGTTTCGTGCAGGTGGGCGGCGTGTTGATGGTGTTTTCCTACCTCATTGTGCCGGCGGCATGCGGGACGTATCTCGTGAGTTCACTCCCGGCGCGCCTTGCAGTTGGCTGGGTGGTGGCAACGCTCGCCAGCATGGGCGGGCTTTATGCCTCGTTCAAACTGGACGTGCCTACCGGCGCGGCGATTGTTTGCGTGCTGGGTGCGTTTCTGCTGGTTGCCGGCGTGGGGGCGAAATGCCGGCGGGCCTGATCAATTCCCGATCAGTGCCAGCGCGCCGTGATTGTCGCAATGGTCTCCGTGCGGATGATGCAGGTGACCGGCGACCAGATAATCGGTGTGATCGCCGTGCGGCACGGCGGCGTGGCCGCAGTTGGTGGTGTGAACGTGACCGGCCGGCTGCTCGCCCGCTCCATGACCCGGGGTGCATTGGTTGGGGTTCGTGGCGCTGACGGCGACGACATGATCGTCAACATGCCCGGCATGCTGGTGATGCAGATGGCCCGCGTCGAGATAGTCCGTGTGACTGTCGTGAGCAACAGCGACATGGCCGCAGTTGGCGCCGTGAACATGGGAGTGGGTTCCGGAATGTTGCTGGTGCGAGGCGCACGAGGCGACGATCAGGGCCAGCGGTAGAACGAGTAGAATGTGTTTTTTCATGGGTGATGTTGGTTGTGCATTTGTGGTTGTTACGGGTCGGAGTGATACATGCACAGCCTGGCCGCGCGAAACAAGCGCGGTATCTGCAAGTAACTTGCAGAAATCACCATTGCCCGCGTGCATGGTATTTGCTGAATTAACGATGAGACCGTAATGATGACCTTTAGACAATTGCGTAACGCGCTGAAAGGCAAACCGCTGAAAGCGGCATTGCTGCTTGGCCTGTTCGCCTTTGTCATGGTCATGGCTCATTCATGGGCATGGCACCACGCCGTATGTGCCGAGGCCGGCACCCCGGGGCATCAATGTGCCGCCACGATGCTGGCCAGCGGTCAAGTTGACGCCGCGCCGAATGTGGTCGCCGTGACGATTGCTTCGGTCGTCGCCGTTGCCGTCGTTCTGCCGGATGCTCCGAATTTCGCAGTTGCAGACCATTCCCTTCCCTCTAGCCGGGCGCCCCCGGCCTTCCTCACATAGTTCGTAATCGGCCTTTCCGCGTGCTGCGTGCGCGCTCGAGGTGCGTGCGCAATATTTTGGAGAGGACAACTTCCCCAACGTCGTACGGGCTTTTCCGCCACCCGGGTTTACCTGCGGGTGAATCAAAACGGCGGAAGCACAAAAATTATGAAAACGAGCCGGGCGTTCATTCGCCGCGGTGGGTTCACGCTGATCGAATTGCTGGTGGTGATCGCCATCATCGCAATTCTGGCGGCGCTGCTCCTGCCAGCCCTGGTAAGAGCCAAGGAGCGTGGCAAACAGGCGGTCTGCGCGTCGAACCTGCGGCAGATTGGCATTGCCATACGCATGTACGCCGATGATGACCCGCGAGGTTATCTGCCGGGTACGGCGCACTATTCAATCAGCAACACGTGGATCTACAGCCTTGGGCCGTATATTGGGAACGTGGACAAAATCCGGATTTGTCCCAGCGACAAGAAAGGCCCGGATCGCCTGGCCAGCCGCGGCACCAGCTACACCCTGAACGAATACACTTCGCTTCAGGCGCTCGATGATTTTGGCGAGCCCATTCCCGGCGAGCCGAGTTTCCTCAAGCTCGACACGATTCCGCATCCCTCTGACACGATTCTGGCGTTTGAAATTTCGGATCAGCAGGGCGCAGGCACGGGACAGGACCACACCCATTCGCGCGGCTGGACCCTGGGCTGGCCCATGGTGCTTAATGACATCCAGCCGAACCGCCACGGCAGCACGGCCAATTACCTGTTCGCCGACGGCCACGTGCAGGCGCTCAAAGACAGCATGCTAAAAAAACGAATCGAGGCCGGCGACAACTTCGCCAAGCCACCGCAATGATTCCTCCCTCCCAAAAACCAAAACCCAAAAAATAAACACATTATGCAAATCAAACACAATCAATTCATCGGTCGCATCCGGCAGCTCGGGCTGGCGGCGCTGCTGGCCACGGGTCTGGCGTCCCAGGCGCAAACCACACTCTATGACGGCCACACGGACGTCGGCATAGATTACGACAACGACTTTGATGCGTGGAATCTCCACGTTCACTACGAAGTAACTGACACGGAGTACTCCCCGCCCTCGGACGCGCTGTTGTTCGTGAAGAACGGCGCGCACGGGACGGTGTCGTCCGACCCGGCGTACAGTTTCTTGGGCACTCCCGGCAGCGATGTATGGACGCTGCCGCAATTCCAGGATTTGAACCTTCTCTTCCTCGGTTTCGGTGCGGAGGAAATCAGCAGCGGCGTGTTTCAGGGTGACCAGTTCACGATGTCCCTCACCGGCGTCAGCGGCCCAGGTTCATTCGTCATGTATGAGACGGACGATTTCAGTGTTCCCACGATGCTGTTGAGCAGCCTGGATGGTATCAGCGGCGCGGACTCGCTGCTGGTGCCCGCGGGCGAACATCGTCACGTGAACTGGGCGTTTTCCGCCCCCGGCGATTACGTCGTCACCTTCAACGCCTCGGGGATACGCCAGTCCGACTCGCAATTCACCACGAGTGGCAATGTCGGCTACTACTTTCGCGTGGAAGCGGTACCGGAGCCGGCGACGGCGGCGCTGATGGGTGTCGGCGTGCTCGGCCTGCTCTTGCGGCGACGCCGATAACGCAAAATGGAGAGCGGCGCGGCGGCATTTCGGATTTTCGCCGCCGCGCCAATCTTTCCGAATCACAATCCATCATGCGCCTGACCCGAAATTTTCCCCTGGAGGCCGGCTTTGCCGTGTTGCTTGCGCTCGCGACCAGCCACGCGTGTGCCCAGGTGGTTTACCTGGACCATCAACACATGGATTTCCGGTTTCTGTACCATCCGGACGCCGAAGACACCAACCGTCTGGACATACAACTCCGTTACAACGCCACCTCCCAGGAAGGCCCGAATTACTTCTACGCCACCAATCAGGAAGTGTACATCGTGGGCAATACCAACGCGAAGAAGACAATCTCTTCGAATCCGAATTTCGCCTTTTTAGGACCGGCAGGTGGGCCGGTTTGGATCCTCCCACAAACCCAGAATACCAATCTACCCTTCTTGGGCACGAGTGGGGAAGACCTGCCCGGCCAGGTTTTCGACAGCTTGAATGGCGCTTCCCCGTCGGGTCAGGTGAAATTCGAACTGAAGTCAGTGGAGGGACCGGGAAATTTCTTTTTATGGCAGGCCCCCGGTCCAACACCGCTCATCTACATGATTGCCACGAACGGAGTGGTCAACACCCAGTATAACCACGCTCTAGTATCAATCGGCAACCACGCGCACTACGCCTGGGGGTTTGGCACCAGCGGTCTGTATCGCGTCACATTTCGTTGCTCCGGCACCGTTACTAATCTGGACGACGGTCCCACCAACATTCTCGGCCGGGAAGTCGCATGGGCGTTTCAAATCCTGCCGCTTCGTCCGTGGGAAACATGGGTTTCCACCAACTGGCTGCCCGCCACCGCTACGAACCTTGCCGGCCCGCAAGCGGACCCCGACGGCGACGGTATCCTGAACGTGTTCGAATACGCGTTTGGCAACGATCCCAATCAAGCGCTGCGGACAAATCTGCCGTCGTGCGTGATCGTTTCCACCAACGGCTTGAACTACGGTGCGCTTCGCTACGTCCGTGCCACGAACGCGACCGACTTGGAACTCTCCGTCCTGGCCGCGGATGCCCCGGCCGGCGCGCCGTGGACGAACCTCACGAACACGTTCAGCATCGTTACCAACGGGCCAACCGAGATCGTGACGATGCGTGATGAAGTCCCCGTCGGCATCGCGACGAATCGTTTTTACCAGCTCCGCGTGAAACTCAATTACCCATGAACACCACCCTCGAAATTCCCAGGACGACCGCGGCTACGCCTTGGACGATTCCCCTCCCGACGGGCCGAGGGCATCTCCCCAACCCTGCCGGTCAGCTCAAGTCCGAGGTCATCGCCATCAAAAATCTGCGCATCGAGTATCGCTCGCGTGAACTCGGCAACCAGACCAAGGTGGCGGTCAACAACCTCTCGCTCTCGGTGCACGCCGGCGAAGTCTTCGGCTTCCTCGGACCGAACGGCGCGGGTAAAACCTCGACCATGAACGTGCTGCTCGGTTTCGTTCCGCCCACGAGCGGGACGGCGAGCATTTTTGGGGTGAACGTGCAGCAAACCATCGCGCGGCAGCGGCTTGGTTATCTGCCGGAACTGACGTATTACTACAAATTCCTCACGGCGGAGGAATTGTTGCGCTTCTACGCGCGCATCTTCGGCCTCGAGAAAGCCGAACGCGAGCGGCGCATTGATGCTGTGTTGAAACTCGTGGAACTCGAACACGCCCGCCAACGGCTCATCAAGACCTACTCGAAAGGCATGCAGCAGCGCGCCGGCCTCGCCCAGGCGCTGATCAACAATCCCGACCTGCTCATTCTCGACGAACCCACCAGCGGGCTCGATCCGCTGGGCCGCATGAAGGTGCGCAGCATCATCCAGCGCCTCAAGAACGAGGGCAAAACGGTGTTCTTCTCCTCGCACGAACTGGGCGAGGTGGAAACCGTATGCGACCGCGTCGCCATCATGCATCAGGGTGAACTGCGCGTCCTGGGCCGGGTGGATGACCTCGCGCGCGAACATCAATGCAACCTTGAACAGTTGTTCCTCAAAATCGTGGGCTTTCAACCCGAAGAATCTGTCTAAGCCGTGACGAAGACCCAAAAACCTGTAGCAGCCGACGTGAGTCGGCTCAAACTTCCAATGGGTCAGAGCGGACTCACGTCCGCTGCTACACAAGAATCATGAAAAACTCCCTCGCGGTCGCCAATGTCGTCCTGCTCGAAATGTATCGGCGCAAGGACTTTTACGTGCTGTTCTTCCTCACGGTGCTGATTACCGCCTTGATGGGCTCGGTGAATTTCTTCAACGACCCGAAGATCGTGCGTTACCTCAAGGAAATCTGCCTCGCGCTCATCTGGGTGTGCGGCCTGTTCATCGCCATCGCGACGACGGCGCGGCAGATTCCCGCCGAACGCGAAAGCCGCACCATTTTTCCGCTCATGGCCAAGCCCATCACGCGCGGCCAGGTGTTGTTCGGAAAATTCCTCGGCTGCTGGGGCGCAACGTGCCTGTCGCTCCTGGCGTTCTACTTTTTCTTCGGGCTGGTCGTGGCGTCGAAGGAGCACGCGTGGCCGCTGGGAAATTATTTTCAGGCGTGGTCGCTGCATTGCGCGATGCTCGGCGTGGTGGTCGGCATGACGCTGGTGGGTTCGCTGGTGCTGAGTTCGGTGGCGGCGAACATCACGTTGAGCCTCGTGGTCTCGGTGGGGATTCTGTTCGTCGGCCGGCATCTGAACAAGGTCGCTGCACAAATGAACGAACTCACCGGCGCGTGCGTGAGCGGGCTTTACTATGCCATTCCGCATCTCGAGTTGTTCGATGTGCGCGATCTTATCGTCCACAACTGGCCATTGATCGGCTGGCACATCTGGGGCATGGCGGTGGGTTATGCGTTGCTCTACGCCGCGCTGTTGTTTCTGGGCGCCTGGCTGGTCTTCCGGAGGAAATCGTTCCAGTGAAAACGAATCGCGCCTTTGGGCTGCTCGCGGTGCTCCTGCTCGTGATGTGTGCGGGTCTGGCCGCGGCGCTCGACCGTTGGTTTCTGGGCTGGGCCGGCAACCGGAGCGGGGATTTCAATCCCTTGCGTTTCGCCATCGGGGATGGGCAACGCATTCTCGCTGGTCATTTTTATCGTAAAGCCGACGTGTATTTCCACAGCGGCATGTATCCGAGCATCTTTGACAACAACGAATCGTTCAAGACGGCGCACATTGGCGAGGACGCGGGCGCGACGGGCAGCAAGAACTCTGGGGACGAGGACAACTTCCTCGGGAAACCGCTGGACATCATTGATCGTTTCAGTCGGAATTTTTTTCCATCGCGACACACGCACTTGGATGAAGGCGGAGCTTCGGGTCACAAGGCTGACAGCAAAGAGTTGGCCGAAAGCGAGGGTGGAGAAGTGCGCGAGATTTTGCCGTGGCTCAAGCTCGCGCAGGAACTCGATCCCGAAGAGCCGCTCACCTACACGGTCACGGCGTATTGGTTGCGGAGCAGGATGAACAAGGTACGCGAAGCGGAGTTGTTGTTGCGCGAAGGCTTGAAGGCGTTGCCCGATCACCCGGCGTTGTTGTTCGAGCTGGGGCGGATTTACTTTGAGCAGCAGAGGGATTATGCCCGCGCCCGCAACCTTTGGCAGCGTGCGGTCCAGGCCTGGCAACTACAAGAAGCCGCCAAACCGGACGCGGACAAGTTCATCCTCGAACAGATCCTAACCCATCTCGCGCGACTCGAGGAAGCGGCGGGCAACGACCGTGCGGCACTTGAGTATTGGAAGCAGGCGGCTTTCGTTGCCCCCGAGCGCGGCGGCATCGGGCAGCGGATCGCAGAACTCCAGAAAAAGGTGTCGGCTGCGAACGCGCCGCGATGAATACCGCCGAACAACGGCTCGCCTGGGCGCTGGAGGTTTGCCGGCGCGCGCAAGTGCGGATGACGCCCGTGCGGCAAGGGATTCTGGCTTTTCTCGCCGGTCAGCGCGTGCCGGTCGGCCTGGACACCATCGCGCGCGCCGCAGGCGTTGCTGGCCATTGCGACGCAACGACGGTGTATCGAACGCTGATGATGTTTCATGACGCCGATCTGGTGCGACAAGTGGGGACGACGCAAAAAATCAAATACTTCCGGCTGAATGTGCCGGGCGAAAGCGGCCATTATCTCATCTGCCGCAAATGCGGCCGCATTACGGAACTATCCCTGCCGCACGCGGTGACGGAGGAAATTCAGCGTTTGACCCGCACGAAACATTTTTCCCTCGCCGGGCAGGATCATGAAGTTCACGGGCTTTGCGAGCATTGCCATTCCAGCCGGCAAAATGCCGTGCTTCCCTCCAAGTTAAGGGCTTAGACGAGCCATGCTGCGTTCGGCCAGCGGTGGATTCGGCAAAACTTAATGTCACCATTACGGAGACTGCAAGGCGCGCCAGGAGCGAAGATTTCCAAAAAATTCCCTTGAGATTCTTCGCCTGTATCGGCATTGTCTCGCCGCCTCCGGCAGACCCGACGGTTTAGACAAACTGCGGAAATCGGTGTCCCCCGGACGGAATCCTGAAGTGTGAAGCTTTTAAAGCAGATTTTATTGATTTTGGCGGTTTTGTTCGGTCTGGCGGCGTTTGCAAACGCGGCCGACCCGCTCCACCCACCGCCCGCAGCGGCTGGTGGCGTCAACCCGAATACGGAAACCGTTGCGGAGGAAATAGCCGACGTGGATCACGACCATCACGGGTTGCCGTCGGCCGCGGTGACGGTATTTCGTATCGGCGCGTTCCCGGTGACCAACTCAATGGTGGTGACCTGGATCGTGGCCATTGGGATCATCATCTTCGCCCAGGTGGCGATGCGGAACGTTCAGGCCATCCCGAGCGGCCTGCAGAATTTCTGGGAATGGCTGGTGGAATCGCTTTACGAGTTTTTGGAAAGCATCATCGGTCACGCCCTGGCCCGGAAGACGTTTTGGTTTTTCACCACGATTTTTATTTTCATCCTATTCACGAACTGGTTTGGGTTGCTGCCCGGTGTCGGCACCATTGGTTGGGGGGTGGAAACGTCCCATGGTTTTCAACTCAAGACGCCGCTTTTCCGCGGAGGCAATGCCGATTTGAACATGACCGCCGCGATGTCGGCGATTTTCATGTGTCTTTGGCTGGTCTGGTCGCTGCGGGAGGCTGGGGTGAAAGGGTTTTTCCTCCACATCTTCGGTCCCAAGGGTGACAACACCGGCTTCATCAAGTACATGATGATCGTGGTGTTTTTTCTCGTCGGATTTCTTGAAGTCATCTCCATCGCGTTCCGGCCCGTGTCGTTGAGCTTCCGTCTCTACGGGAACATTTTTGCCGGAGAAAACCTGCTCGAAGCCCTCGCCAACACGATCCAGCATCCGGCGTGGGCCAAGGCCGTGTTCAGCGCGTTGTTGCCGGTGCCGTTTTACTTTCTGGAACTGCTCGTCGGTCTGGTCCAGGCCTTCGTGTTCATGCTGTTGACGACGGTCTTCACCGCTTTGATGTGCACGCACGAAGAGGAACACGGGAAAGAAGAACCTCATTGATTTGAAAGATTTCGGCGGCTTGACCGTGGTCCACCGCGGGAGCCGCTGAAAAAACGAAAGGTAAGCAAATGACAATAATGCCAATGTTGGCGGAAGGAATGGGCGGCAGCATCCATGTCGGTTTGGCCGGCTTGGGCTCCGCGATTGGTGTAGGACTTGTCGGCATGAAGGCCTCCGAAGCCGTCGGGCGCAATCCCGGCGCGTTCGGCAAGGTCATCACCCTCGCCGTGCTCGGCATGGCGTTGGCGGAAGCCGTCGTCTTCTACGCCTTGTTCCTCACGAAGTGATGAAGCCAGCGGGCGCGGAGTGAAAACTCCGCGCCCACTTTCGTAACCCGATAGATTTATGCAATCACCAGTTTTATTTGCGAGTATTGGAAGCGACCTGGCCAGCACGGCTGGCAAGATTGCCGAGACGTTTGGCTTGAACTGGCCTCAATTCATCGCGCAGTGCGTCAGCTTCAGCATCGTTTGCTTTGCGCTCTACAAATTTGCCTACAAGCCAATTCTCTCGGTCCTTGACCAGCGCCGCCAGCGCATCGCGGAAGGCCTGGAGAACGCCGACAAAATCAAAGCCGAACTGGCCAACGCCCAAGCCAAGGCGCAGCAAATCCTCACCGAGGCCAGCACGCAAAGCAGCAAGTTCATCGAGGAGGCCCGGCTGTCCGCCGCGAAAGTCTTGGAACAGGAAACGCAGAAGGCCATTGCCAGCGCCAATGATATCATCGCCAAGGCAAAGCAGGCCGGGGAAGCGGAATTGATCCGCATGAAGGCCGAATTGCGGAAGGAAGTGGGACGCCTCGTGGTCGCCACCAGCGCGAAGGTCACCGGTAATATTTTGACCGCCGAGCAGCAGAACCGGCTGGCGGAGGAAACTTCGAAGGAACTGGCGAAGAACTGATGAAGCTTTCAAAACAGAATCGGCGCGATGGCAAGGCGCTCTTCACGGCCTGCCTGGTCAATGGCGTGCTCGACGAAAATCGCGTCCGCCAGACCGTCAGCCAGGTCATCGCGCAAAAACCGCGCGGCTACGTGGCGATTTTGTCGCACTTCCGCCGGTTGGTGAAGCTGGACGTTGACCGGCGCACCGCGCTCATCGAAAGCGCGGCGCCGTTGAGCGAGGCGCTCGCCGCCTCGGTCAGGGCGAACCTCGCGACACGCTACGGTCAGGGCCTCAGCCTGTCATTCGCCGTGAACAAGAATTTGATCGGCGGCCTGCGCGTGAAGGTCGGCAGCGATGTGTTTGACGGCAGCGTGCGGGGGCGGTTGAACGAATTGGAAGCGGGCTTTTGACGGGTTTACGATTTAACGATTCAACGGTGTAACGGAATTTATGAGCAACCTATTGCAGGAAATTGAAGCGCAGATTGCCGGAGTGAAGACTTCGGTGACCAAGCAGAACGTCGGCATCGTCCGCGAAATCTCCGACGGCGTGGCGAAGATCGAAGGCCTCGCCGACGCGATGTTGAATGAGATGTTGGATTTTGGAAACGGCACGATCGGCCTCGCCCTCAACCTCGAAGAAACCGAAGTCGGCGCGATCATTCTCGGCGACTATCTCGGCGTCGCGGAAGGTTCCGAGGTCAAGACCACGGGCAAGCTGCTTTCCGTGCCGGTGGGCAAGGGCATGTTGGGCCGCGTGGTGGATTGTCTCGGCCGCCCGGTGGATGGCAAAGGACCAATCAAGGAAAGCGCGTTCTATCCGGTGGAAAAGATTGCGCCCGGCATCATCAAGCGCAAATCCGTCAGCCAGCCGGTGCAGACGGGCATCATGGCGA
Source organism: uncultured Bifidobacteriaceae bacterium (assembly GCA_964458575.1). GTDB lineage: Bacteria > Verrucomicrobiota > Verrucomicrobiia > Limisphaerales > JADLHS01 > CAYWMD01. The sequence goes on from CAYWMD010000055.1 coordinate 40,613, forward strand.
TTGACGCGATGATTCCGATTGGCCGCGGCCAGCGGGAATTGATCATCGGCGACCGCTCGACCGGCAAGACCACGATCGGCGTGGACGCGATGATCAATCAGGCGCGCATGAACAAGGCCGCCGAACAGGCCGGCGACAAGGACTATCGCCCCCTTTACAACATTTACGTCGCAGTCGGTCAGAAGCAATCCAGCATCGCGCGGGTGATCGCGACGTTGGAAAAGGAAGGCGCGATGCCTTACACCATTGTCGTCGTGGCGGCGGCTTCCGATTCGGCGGCGAATCAATACCTCGCACCGTTCGCCGGCGCGGCGATGGGCGAATGGTTCATGGACAACGGCATGGACGCGCTGATCATTTACGACGATCTCTCCAAGCAAGCCGTGGCGTATCGGCAAGTGTCGCTGGTTCTGAAGCGCCCGTCGGGCCGCGAAGCCTATCCCGGCGACGTGTTCTACCTGCACAGCCGCTTGCTCGAACGCAGTGCGCGCGTCGGGGAGAAGTTCGGCAATGGTTCGCTGACCGCATTGCCTATCATTGAGACTCAGGCGGGCGACGTTTCGGCGTACATTCCGACGAACGTGATTTCGATCACCGACGGCCAGATTTATCTGGAAACGGATTTGTTCTACCAGGGCGTGCGCCCGGCCATTTCCGTCGGTCTCTCCGTCTCGCGCGTCGGTTCGGCCGCGCAGATCAAGGCGATGAAACAAGTCGCTGGCCGCATCAAGGGCGACCTGGCGCAATTCCGCGAACTGGCGGCCTTTGCGCAATTCGGTTCCGACCTCGACGCCAAGACGCAGGGCATGTTGGAGCGCGGCAAGCGCATCGTGGAAATCTTCAAGCAGCCGCAATACGATCCCATTCCGGTCGAAATCCAGGTGGCGGTGTTGTGGTCGGTGCAGAACAATTTTGTGGACGATGTGCCGGTGGACAAGGTCAAGGATTATCAGGCCAAGCTCACGGAGTTTCTCACGACCCGCAAAGGTGAGTTGCTGGCGAAACTTCGCGCCGAGAAGGCCGTCAGCGATGCGCTGGCGGCGGAATTGAAGACCACGATCACGGAGTTCAAACAGACGTACCGCTAAGTCAATGCCCAGCACACGCGACATCCGGCGGCGCATCCGCTCCGTCAAGAACACGGCGCAAATCACGAAGGCCATGCAAATGGTCGCCTCGTCGAAGATGCGCAAGGCGCAGTTGGCGGCGCTGGCGGGCCGGCCGTACGCCATCCTGATGAACCAGGTGATTCTTAGTGCGTGCAGCGACACGCCGGATTTCGAGCATCCGTTGATGCACAAGCGCGAGATCCACAAGCGCGGTGTCCTGGCGGTCAGCACGGACAAGGGTTTGTGCGGCGCGCTCAATTCGAACATGGGCCGTGAAGCCATGAAGTTCGACCGGACGAACACCATTTTTGTGGCTGCCGGCCGGAAGGCCGCGCAGTTCATCGCCCGGACGAAGCGCAATCTCGCCGCAGAATTTACCTACAAGGACGCGCCGATGTTCGCCGAGGCGCGGGCCATTTCGAAAAAGTTGCAGGAGATGTTTCTCAACGGCGAAGTGGATTGCGTGGACGTGATTTTCACGCGGTTTGTGAACACGCTCACGCAAAAAGTGGAGGTGCGGCGAATTCTTCCGGTGGGCGAGTTGCAGGTGCTTCTGACCGACGGCGCCATGGAAGGAGAGCATAAGCCAGCGGCGGCAAACCCGGAAATTCAACACCTGTTCGAGCCCAGCGCGGAGCAGGTCTTAAGCGCGATCCTACCGCACTTCGTGAATTTCATCGTTTATCAGGTGCTGCTCGAAGCCAAGGCGTCCGAACACAGCGCGCGCATGGTTGCGATGAAGAACGCCACCGACAACGCCAAGCAACTCATCAAGGACCTCACGCTCGAATACAACAAACTGCGTCAGGCCAACATCACGAAGGAACTTTTGGAAATCACCACCGCCCAGATGGCGCTCGGATGATTTGGAGTCTCAAATTTGTATTTTGAAATCGCACGTATGAACAAAGGCAAAATCGTTCAAATCATCGGCCCGGTCGTGGACATCGAGTTCGCGGACAAACTGCCGGCCATTTACAGCGCGCTCACGGTCGAGTTCACCCCGCCCGGTGCGCCCGCCAAGGTCAAGCTCACGCTCGAAGTGCAGCAACACCTCGGCGACAACTGGATTCGCGCCGTCGCCATGAGCAGCACCGAGGGGCTCAAGCGCGGCATGGAAATCACCGACACCGGGGCGCCGATCTCCATGCCCGTTGGTGAAACCGTCATGGGCCGCGTGTTCGATGTGACCGGTCAGGCCGTGGACGAGCAAGGGCCGATCAAACCGGACAAGTATCTGCCAATCCACCGGCCGGCACCCACGCTCGTCGAGCAATCCACCAGCCCGGAAGTGCTCGTCACTGGCATCAAGGTCATTGACCTGATCTGCCCGTTCCTCAAAGGCGGCAAAGTCGGCGCGTTCGGCGGTGCCGGCGTCGGCAAGACCGTCGTCATCATGGAACTCATCAACAACATCGCGAA
>CAYWMD010000056.1:0-41858 GCA_964458575.1 uncultured Bifidobacteriaceae bacterium
GGTCACTGGGACGAACTTTGGGTCAATTGATGGTGGTGGTGCGAAGTTGCGCCCCTGCTGCGTTGAGAGTGTATTTCTTGCTTTCAAAGCCAGCGGCAACATTGAGACTTGAAACTATGACTTCGCGGGAACGAGTCCTCACGGCGCTAGCGCATCAACCAACGGATCGGGTGCCGCGGTTGCTCTACGAGGAAGCCATCGGCTACACGCCGCCCATTGCGCGACTGCTCGCGGGGAAATGTGCGTCTCAGACGCCGCGCGATTACTTCGGCATGGACATCACCAGCGTCTCGCTCAATCCGACCACGCTGCCCCGCGAGCGATTTGCCTTGTGGCTTGGCGATGAATCGTCGGCAGCGCTCGCCAGCAGGGAGGTGGATGAATGGGGCGTGCGATGGCGGGCTGGTGACTTCCACCATTTCGCCCAAATCGAATCGCCACTCCACGGCGTCGAAACCCACGGCCAACTTGAGCGGTATCCGTGGCCGGACTTGGATCAGCCTTATCGGTTCGAGGGTTTGCGCGAGCGCGTGGCAAAGCTTCAGGCGCAAGGCCTGGCGGTGGCGGCGTTTGGCGGGTCGGTCTTTGAACAATCCTGGTATTTGCGCGGACTGGAAAATCTGATGACCGACCTGGCGGCGAAACCGGAGATAGCACGTCAACTCTTCCTGCGCACCGCCACGTTGCAACAACATGCCGCACGCGAATTCGCCCGTGCCGGTGTGGACATTCTTATCACCGGCGATGACATCGCGGGCCAAACCGGTCCATTGATCAGCCTGGGAATGTGGCGGCGCTTTCTGAAGCCTCTGTTGGCGGCAACGGTGCACGTCGTGAAGGACGCCAATCCGGCCACCAAAGTTTTCTATCATTCGGACGGAAACGTCGAAGTGTTCATTCCCGACCTGATCGAAATCGGGATAGACATTTTGAATCCCATTCAGCCTGAAGCCATGGACCCGGCGGCGATCAAACGGCAGTATGGCAACCGCCTCTCGTTTTGGGGCACGGTCAGTGTGCAACGAACCATGCCCCTCGGCACGCCGGACGACGTGCGCGCGGAAGTCCGCGACCGCATCCGCAACGTGGGCCACGGCGGCGGTTTGATCCTTGCACCCGCGCATGTGCTGGGCCCGGAGACGCCGTGGGAAAACATCGTCGCGTTCTTCGAGGCGGCGGACACTACGCCCGTTGTGTAGCGCAGGTTTCCAAACCTGCTGTATCGCCGATTTCCAAGTCGACACGGCGTGCGACGTTCGCAGCGATCCGCCGGCTGGAATTCGTTTGCCCTCCAACCCGAATTCCTTAGGCTGCCTTCATCGTTTCGTTGGTGGAACCAAAGCACACATGAAAACATACGACATTGCATTGATTGGTGGCGACGGCACAGGTCCCGAAGTGGCCGCCGAGGGAGTTAAAGTTGCCGAAGTGGCCGCCAAGAAATTCGGCTTCAAAATCAACTGGCACAAATTCGATTTCGGCGGGGAGCGTTATCTCAAGACCGGCGAAATCCTGCCCGACAGCGCCGTCGGCGAATTGCGCAAGTTCAAGGCGATTTATCTCGGCGCGGTTGGCCACCCACAGGTCAAGCCCGGCATTCTTGAGAAAGGAATCTTGCTCCGGTTGCGTTTTGAATTGGAGCAATACATCAATCTCCGCCCCGTGAAACTCTATCGCGCGGAAGATTGCCCGCTGAAGGACAAAGGACCGGAGCACATTGATTTCATCGTGGTGCGCGAAAACAACGAGGGCCTTTACGCCGGCGCCGGCGGCAATCTTTTCAAAGGCACGCCGAGCGAAGTCGCCGTGCAGGAATCCATCAACACGCGACGCGGCGTGGATCGTTGCCTCAAATACGCCTTCGAACTGGCGAAACGACAACGCGGTGGCAAGCCGTGGAAGAACCTCAAGCCGGAAGACGTGAAAGCCGGCAAGACCACGCAACTCACGCTCTGCGGCAAAACCAACGTGCTTACCTACGCGTTCGACTTGTGGTGGCGCGGTTTCCAGGAAATGGCGCCCGCGTATCCCACCGTGAAGACCGATTACGCGCACGTAGATGCGATTTGCATGTGGTTCGTGAAGAACCCCGAGTGGTTCGATGTCATCGTCACCGACAACATGTTCGGCGACATCATCACCGATCTCGCGGCGATGATTCAGGGCGGACTGGGCGTGGCCGCGGGCGGCAACATCAATCCCGAAGGCACGAGCATGTTCGAGCCGATGGGCGGCAGCGCGCCGAAATACACCGGCCAGAATGTCATCAACCCCATCGCTGCCATCAACGCCGCCGGGATGATGCTGGACTTCCTTGGCGAATCCAAAGCCGCCGCCGCCATCGAGAGCGCGGTGGTAAAGATCATCAACTCCAAGATCAAATCCCTCGCCGCCGGCAAGATGGGTTACGGCACGCGGGAGGTTGGCGACTTGGTTGCCGCAGCCATCTAATCACACGGCACGGTGCGACCTGCCGCCCATTCGCGAATCTCGGCCACCTTCTCGGCCATGACGACGGAGAGCGGCTTGGTCTGCTGAATTTCAGCGAGCAAGTCGGCTTGCGTCAGCGACCGGCCTTGCGCGTGCGCGGTGTACATCGCCGACACGATGGCTTGCTCGATTTCCGATCCGGAAAAGCCGCTAGTCGCCTCCGCCAGCGCATCCAGGTCGAACTGAGCCGGTTTAAGACAACGTTTGCTGAGATGAATAGCCAGGACGTCCCGCCGCGTCCCCGGTGCCGGCAGGTCCACAAAAAAGATTTCATCAAACCGGCCCTTGCGCACCATTTCCGGCGGCAGACGCGTGATGTCGTTCGCCGTTGCGACGAGAAAGACCGGCTTGCGCCGTTCGGACATCCACGTAAGCAACGCGCCGAGGATGCGGCGGGACAAACCGTCATCGTCATCGCCCACCGCCAGGCCCTTTTCGATTTCGTCCATCCACAGCACGCACGGCGACATGACCTCGGAGGTTTCGAGGGCTTTGCGCAGGTTGCGCTCGGTCTCGCCGTAATACTTGTTGTAGAGCACGCCGAAATCCAGTCGCAGCAGCGGCACGCCGAAGATGCCGGCGGCCGCCTTGGCCGCGAGGCTTTTGCCACAACCCTGCACGCCCAGTAGCAGCACACCGCGCGGCGAATCGAGATTTGCCTGCGGCCCGTCAATGAAAAAGCTTTTGCGCACTTCAAGCCACTGACGCAGCCGTGTCATGCCGCCGATTTCGGAAAACTGCGCCGTTTCGTATTCAAACGACAGCGGTGAGTCGTGCCCCAGCAACTCATACTTCGCACGCATGACCTCCGGGATGTCGGATTCCGCAATCACGCCGTCGTCGTTGATGGCCTTGAGCGCGAGGCGGCGGGCGTCGGTGGCCGTGAGGCCGGCGAGATTGCGAACGAGCAGGTCGAGTGCCTTGTTGGTGGTTTGCACGTCGCGGCGACCGTGCGTGGCGCCCCAGTCCGCCGCCGTGTCGAGCACAATGCCGCGCAACTCGCCGAGCGACGGCAACGGCAGGCGGAAATGGCCGGCAAACGGACGCAACTCCTCAGGCAACTGGATCGTGTGGCTCACGAGCACGACGGTCGAGTAATGCCTGGCGTAGCTCAACGCGATGTCCTTCAAATGCCGCACGTGTACGGCGTCCTGGAGATACGGATGGAAGTCCAGCAACACGAACAGGCCGTAGGAAGCCGAGGATCTGATGAAATGAAGCACCTCCTGCGATTTGAGCACGGATTGCTGGGGCTGGTCGCAGGGCTCGAAGGCCTGCAAGCCGTCGGTGACGGTCCAGCGGTAAGCCTTGAGTTGGAGGCGTTGACCGATTTGCCGCACCAGCCCGACGATCTGCGGTTCTTCGTTGCTCTCCACGGCAATCAACGGCGTGCGCGACCGGATGATGGCTTCCAGGTCGTGCAGGGGACTCTCGGTCACGAGCGTTCCCGCTTGGGTGAGCTTTGCTGTCGGTTGGTTCATGTCATTGCGGTAAACCTCGCGCACAATGCCGATGGCGCACAAGAAAAAACCCGCGGCCTGCGACCACCCCAATTTGGTAGCAGCCGACGTGAGGAGGTTCGGACGTTCTTTTTGATTTGAGCCTTCTCACGTCGGCTGCTACGAATGAACACATGGACCCATTCTTACAAGCCGCGATTGACGAAGCGAAGAAAGGCGTGGCCGCCGGCGGCATCCCCATTGGTTCGGTACTCGTGCTCGACGGCAAGATCATCGGGCGCGGACACAACCAGCGCGTGCAGCACGGCAGCGTGATTCATCACGCGGAGATGAATTGCCTCGAAAACGCCGGGCGGCAAAAGGCGGCGGTTTATCAACGCTGCGTGCTTTATTCCACCCTCTCGCCCTGCCCGATGTGCAGTGGCGCCGCGTTGCTTTACAAGATTCCGCACATCGTCGTCGGCGAAAACGTCACATTCCAAGGTCCGGAGGCATACGTGCGTTCGCAGGGCGTGAAGGTGGAAATCCTTAACGACCCGACCTGCATCCAACTCATGCGCGATTTCATCAAGGCAAGGCCCGAGTTGTGGAATGAGGATATCGGAGTTTGATTCATCTACTGGGAACCAAAAGTGATCTCCGAGCCGCCCCTCACCCCGTCCCTCTCCCCATCGAATGAGGAGAGGGTGGCCAACGGTCGGGCGAGGGGATTCGTTCCGTACGTTCTGAAAGTTATTGCTGCGCCGGTTTCAACGCCGGGTCATCAAGGTCGAGCCGATAAAGCACCTGGTTGTAATCAAAGCGTGGCGTGGGTTGCGGCCGGTCGGCGAAAGTGTGCGTGTAAGTCCCTTCAAAGATCAGCACCGGCGAGTTGGTGGGCGTGAATTCGGGATGCAACCGCGGATTGTAGAACGTGTAGTTGTCATGGCTCAGGATTTTGACGGCCTTGCCCCAGGGGCCGGTCGGCGCGTCCGCCTCAGCGTACCAGAGTTCACCGAACGCCGAAGGTTTGCCCAGCGCTTCCATGAAAACCGTAACCCACCGTTTGCGCCATGGATTCCACGCGATGCTGCCGCTGTGCGGTTTTACGGCGCGGCCATCGGGAGAAGCGAGTGCTGACTGCGTCGGCAGCACTTCCCAGGCGTTGGTGTCCTTCCAGCCCTCGAAGGTCGCGGGACAACGCAAGGCCGGCAGCGGGTTGCCGAACAAGACCCACTCGCGCTTCACGTCGTCGCGCCAGAAAACCGGATGACCGTCCGGCATCGGCGGTCGTTGCGGAGTTGATTCCGATTTCGTCCAAACTACACGGAGTCGTTCAAAGACCGATTGGGTGTCATTCCAAACGCACAATCCCCACTCGTAGGATTCCATCGGTGGTTTGATTTTCATGTAGGAAGCGACCAAGTGCGCTGTGCCGCTTTTGTCAGGCAAGCTCACGTATCCCGTGAGCCAGGTCGGGCCGTCGCCGGGCATTTTGGCGACGGCTCGGGGAATTCCTTTGTCGTTCGTGAAGTAATCCAAGTTCAATCGGACGGGCGGTTCAAATGAGGCGAGCGGCTGGATGGCACTCGTGGCACTGGTCGCGTCGAAGATGCCGAGCGGATAAGTCGGCATGGTCGTATCGCCCCAAAGCCAGAAAAGTTTTCCGCGATGGACGGCGTTCTGGACGCTGTCGCAACCGAACACGCCGGACTCCCGCCAGTCCAGTTCGCTTCTGAGCTTCTGGCTTTCGGCAAACAATCCAGCCCCGGTGATCCGGCCAAGCCGTTTCGCGATGATCGTGCGGCGGACTTCGACGCGCAGCGTCTTACCCGGTTCAGGTTTCAACCGAACGCCACGATAACCAAAACCGTCCTTGGGAACTTCGTAGCCGTGCCCGATGACGTCGAACCATGTTTCGCGGCCCATGAGTTCAGGCGAGTCCAACGCGATGACACCGGCATTGTCAGAGATGAAACGGGACTGGTGCGTGGTGCGGAGTTCCACCAGCGGCACCGGCCAGCCGCTCGTCGCTTCAACGATTTCAATCCGACAGGGCGAGGAACCGGCGAACGCCGTGCTCCCCAGGGCCAGGATCAGGGCGAAATGACGAATCATGGACGACTCACTGCTGATACGGGTGTCACATTACGCGGCGACTTCACCGCGTGTTTCCAACTGAATTGTTAAGCGACGTGAGCCTATCCATGAAACGGAGCGCCGGCTTGCGGCCGGCTTTGGTCATTCGCCAGTCCAAAAGCCGGTCACAGACCGGCGCTGCTACCTTTGGCTTCATGGCCCGATGCTCCAACTTTCCGGTTGGTGGAGTTTTCCTCACGTCGGCGGCTACAGACAAAGACTACGCCGCTTCCTGATCCTGCTTCCGGCGCACAATCGGCTGGCTTTCGCCCAGCACCACGGGTTTTGTGATTTTGACGTGCAGAATGTCGCCGCTTTCGGGCACCTCATACATCAGATCGAGCATCAACTTCTCAATCAATCCGCGCAACGCGCGCGCGCCCGTGCCCTTTTTATGTGCCTGCGCTGCAAGTTCGCGCAACGCGTCGGGGGAAAATTCCAGTTCCACGCCTTCCATGGCCATCAACTTGGCGAATTGTTTGGTCAGGGCGTTCTTTGGCTCGGTGAGGATTGATACCAATTGATCCTCCGTCAGTTCCGCCAACGTCGTGACCACCGGCAACCGGCCTACAAATTCGGGGATGAAACCAAAGTTCAAGACGTCCTCGGGCTCGACGTGCTGCAAAATCTCATCCCGGGCCGTCGAGGCGGCTTTCTGCGCTTCACCAATTGCACCAAAACCCATCGTGTGCCGGCCCATCCGCCGTTGGATGACCTTTTCCAGGCCGATGAACGCCCCGCCGCAAATGAACAATATGTTCGTCGTGTCCACCTTGATGTATTCCTGCTGCGGATGCTTGCGTCCACCCTGCGGCGGCACGTTGCAGATCGTGCCTTCGAGAATTTTCAACAACGCCTGTTGCACGCCCTCGCCGGAAACGTCGCGCGTGATGGACGGTCCTTCGGCCTTGCGCGTGATCTTGTCAATCTCATCAATGTAAACAATGCCGCGTTGGGCGCGCTTCACGTCGTAATCGGCGCTTTGCAACAGACGGAGGATGATGTTCTCCACATCCTCACCCACGTAACCGGCTTCGGTAAGCGTGGTGGCGTCGGCGATGGCGAAGGGCACATCGAGAATCCGCGCGAGCGTCCGGGCGAGCAACGTCTTGCCCGAACCGGTCGGGCCGATCATCAGAATGTTGCTCTTCTCGATCTCCACGTCCGCGTGCGGGCCGGAATCGGGCGGCATCGCCGCTTCGCCCGGATTGGTTGGGTCGGGCGGGGCCAGGGGTCGAATGCGCTTGTAGTGATTGTGCACCGCCACGGCCAGGGTTTTCTTGGCTTGGTCCTGGCCGACGCAATATTGATCCAGCTGCCGTCGGATTTCCGCGGGCCTGGGCACGGTAAACTTCGGCTGGCGCTTTTGCTGTTGAAGCTGAAGTTCGCGATCCAGGACGTTCTTGCAGAGAATGACGCAGTTGTCGCAGATATAAACGCCCGGGCCTTCAATGAGCCGGCGCACTTCCGCGTGCGACTTGCCGCAGAAACTGCACATTGTGATGGTGGTGGGACGCGCCACGGAAATTTACGATTGATGATTTACGATTGTGGACCGAGGGCATGGCGAATCTGACGCATGCGCTTAACCGTGGACAGCCCCAAGCTGATCTGAACGAGGTTCAAAGCCGCAAATAGGGCGACAATCGGCCAATAATCTGGCAAGAAATAGAGGCCTGTCAGGGCAAGGCAAAAACACAACACATTCAAAACCATGGTACAGACGTTAGACTGTTCCAGCATACAAAGCTCGGCGGCGGCGACCCGCGGACTTCTATCCATCAGCCATGTTTTCCAGCGGGCTCCGAATCTATCGAATCTATTTGCTTCGGCTTCGGTCATATTCTGGCCTCGATTCTGTTCACACCGGCACGGACGTTTTCTCCACGCCGGGGATTTCCTTCCGCGACTGCACGACTTGGTCCACCAAGCCGTAGGCTTTCGCTTCCTCGGACGACATGAACCGGTCGCGATCGGTGTCTTTGGCCAGTTCTTCGACCGAGCGACCGCAATGTTTGCCGAGGATCTCATTGAGCCGGTCCTTGAGCCGCAAGATTTCCTTCGCCTGGATGCTGATGTCCGTGGCCTGGCCCTGCACACCGCCCCACGGCTGATGAATCATGATGCGCGCATTGGGCAGGGCGTACCGTTTGCCCTTCGTGCCCGCCGCCAACAGCACCGCGCCCATGCTCGCGGCCTGACCGACGCAATACGTGTTCACGTCGCACGTGAGGTATTGCATCGTGTCGTAAATCGCCAAACCCGCCGTGACGCTGCCGCCGGGCGAATTGATGTAAAGATGCACGTCCTTCTTGGCATCGGACATCTGCAGGAACAGCAGTTGCGCGATGATGATGTTGGAAACCGTGTCGTCCACCGGCGTGCCGAGGAAGATGATGCGGTCCACCAGCAGGCGCGAATAAATGTCCCATGTTCGTTCACCCCGCCCGGTTTGCTCGACCACGATTGGCACTAGAAAATTTTTTTCGTTCATGTCTCGGTTCTTTCTGGTGGCGCAAGGTAACGGAGCGGTGGGGCAGGGTCAAGCCATGCGCCAGAGCCGGCCAGAGCCGGCGTCAGCCTGAATGGATGGCGGTCCGCCCGACCCATGAACCGTGCTTGGCGACGATCCCAAGCTTTGACCCGTACGAAACAAAGTTTGGGCGGGGTTCACAGCCCCGCTGCGCCCAATTTTGGAGGTCCAGGCTTTCCATGAACCCGCGGCCCCCGTCCCTCCGCCATCGGGTGGGGGAGGGTGTCCGCAGAACGGGTGCGGGTCACAACCTCAGCTTGTCGCTCACGGATGTATTCGGTAATCTGGACACATGGGTCGTCAATGGTTACATGCAAAGCGTCTGGTTGCCGGTCTGAAGAAAGGCCGTGCCACCAGCAAACTGGTTCGGGAAATTTCGGTCGCCGCCAAGATGGGCGGGGCGGACCCGGCCATGAACGCACGCCTGGCCACCGCGGTGGAGAAGGCCAAGAAGGAAAGCGTCAGCAAGGACGTGATCGAACGCGCCATCAAGAAGGGCGCGGGCACGGGCGACGAGAAGCTCGTCATGGAGCACGTGGTCTTCGAGGGCCGCACGCCGCACAACGTGCCCGTGATCGTGGAGGTTTACACCGACAACGTGAACCGTACCGCACCGGAAATCCGGGTGCTGTTCAAGAAAGGCCAGCTTGGCAACGCCGGCAGCAACAAGTTTCTCTTCGATCACGTCGGCCTGGTGGAAGCGCATCATCCCGATGCGAATGCTGACCGTGAGGCCGCCGCCATCGAAGCCGGCGCGAACGAGGTCGAGCAACTTGCCAGCGCGCAGAATGACGATGTGCCCGAAGGCGCGTCGGGCGCACGCTTCATTTGTGACCGCACCGCGGTGCATGCCGTGGCGAAATGGCTTTCGGGCAACGGCTGGACCGTCGTGACGAGTGAGCTGGGCTACGTGCCGAAGCAATTTCCAGAGCTAACCGAACCACAAAAGGCCGAGGCCGGGGAGTTTCTCCAGGCGCTTGACGATCACGATGATGTCCACCGCGTCTGGGCGGCAGTGAGGTAAATGGGCAACTGGCGATCAAGCCCCGGATGATGGGCGGTTCACCGGTTGCAAACGAAGCGAATTGTGGTTTCCTGATCCTGAACGGCTATGATAAACAAATTGATCCGACAACTTCTGATTCCCAGACTTCTCGTCGCCGGGCTCGTGTTTTGGAGCGGTTGCAGCACCGTGCCCGTCACCGGGCGCTCGCAACTGAACCTGATGTCCCCCGGCCAGGAAATGCAACTGGGCCTTACCAGCTTCGATCAGTTGAAAAAGGAAACTCCCATCAGCAAGGACCCTGCGGCCAATGCCCTCGTGCAGAAGGTCGGCAAGCGCATCGCTGCCGTCGCCCAACCGGACATGCCGAATGCGCAGTGGGAGTTTGTCGTCTTCGAGAGCAAGGAAGCCAACGCGTTTTGTCTGCCGGGGGGAAAAGTCGGCGTTTACACGGGCATCCTGCCGATTACAAAGGACGAAGCGGGCATGGCCACGGTGCTGGGGCATGAAATCGCGCACGCGGTGGCGCGGCACGGCGGCGAGCGCATGAGCGAGGCGATGTTGATGGAGACGGGCGGGCAGATTTTGGGAACGACGCTGTCCACCGCCGACCCGCGCACGCAGGCGGCGGCGACCATTGCATACGGTCTGACGACCCAGGTCGGCGTGCAGTTGCCGCACAGCCGGAAGCAGGAATCCGAGGCGGACGAAATCGGGTTAATCTACATGGCGCGCGCCGGTTACGACCCCGAGGCGGCAGTCGGATTCTGGGAACGGTTCGCGGCTTACAACCAGCAGCAAGGCGGCGGCGGCACCCTGCCGTTTCTGCGCACGCATCCCACCGACGAAAAGCGCATCCAACAGTTGAAAGCCTGGATGCCGCGCGCGAAAGCTGAATATCGTCCGGCCAACTGAACTTCGCGCCCAGCCCGGTGCGCCGGATCGCGGCGCGGGAGAGAGTGGTGGGTTGGCTGGGACTCGAACCCAGGACCAACGGCTTAAAAGGCCGCTGCTCTACCGACTGAGCTACCAACCCACAAATCAACGGGCCGACTTTTATTCTGTTTGGAGTCCAGGCCGACGCGGAGACCTTCGATCAAAGCGCGGGCAGGCTAGTCCACTCGCCCCACACGGGCAAGCGTTTTCCCTTGATTTTCCCGCCGTCCTCCGCCCGGGACTTGCGGATTCCCGCCGACCGGAGAAACTTCCTGCATGGGCCGCACGTATCTCTTTGAATGCCCGAAATGTGGTTACCGCGCCAAAGTGGCCGGCGGCGGCGCCCGCGGGTTTCATTTCGCGGTTCAAACCATCCTTTGTCACGATTGCAAGGAATTGCACGATGCCGTCACGGCGTTGAAAATGGCGGCCACCGGTTTGGCAGCGACGTCCGGCGGACTGCAATTGAAGACCGGGCGCAAACCAGCCGCATCGGCGCCGACATTCCTTGCCGCGCTCAACCGCCTGCCCCCAGGCGGATCGAAACGGTTGCGGTGGGTTTATTTCAAAGCGGCCTGTCCGGTTTCCCCACGTCACCGTATCCGGGAATGGCAGTCGCCGGACAAATGCCCGAAATGCGGGTGTTTTCTCGAACCGGCCGCGACGCCGTTCCGCCTCTGGGATTGAGTCGAGGCGGTTTTCTGCACTCGAGTATTGTCGTCGCGAACCGGGCTCAGCGGCAGGTTTCGTAGCCGCGGAAGTAGCCAATGCACTGGGCCACGTCGGGGACGGAGTTCTCCCACTTGGTTTCGTATTCAACCGCAACGTTTCCGGCAAAGCCCTGGGCCTTGAGTTCGTCTAGAATGCCTTTGATGTCGCTGATGCCGGCGCCGAAGGGAACATCCTCGGTTTGCTTGCCGATGGCGGTGCGGTCCTTCATGTGCGCACTGACGATGCGCCCCTTGAGCGTCCGGATGCCATCAATCGGCTTGATTCCGGAGGTGGCCCAGTGTCCGACGTCGGCACACGCGCCGATGCGCGGGTCGCGGTCCTTGACCATGGAAAGGACATAGGCCGGATCCCAGACCTTGTAATTCGGATTGTCCGGGCGTTTGGGGTGATTATGAATGGCCACGCGGATGTCGAATTCCTTCACCAGCTTCTCAATCACATCCAACTGGTCCACGCCTTCCGTCGTGATGGCGTAAAGCTGGAGCTTCTTCGCGAACTCAAAAATCTTCCGCCAATCGGCCGCGTCCTTGCCGTTGACCACCCCGTAATTGACGGCGCGCACGCCGTGCTTGGCGAGTTGGGCCTGGATCTGCGCCACCATTTCATCGGAGGAATTGTGATCGAACTTCTCCTTCGGCTGGTCGGCGTTGAACTTCTGGCCCGGATAAAATTCAATGACCTTGGCGCCGGTCAACGCCGTTTTTTCGATGGCTTCCATGGCGCTGAAACGGTTGAACGTCCATGCCTGGCAGCCGACGGCGAAGCCGCCGATTTTGCAGTCGTCCGGAATGGATGCGGCGGGTGCGCGCAACGGCGCGGCCAGCGCAACGATGAACAAGAAAAGTGCGGTCAGAAGTATCGTTCGTGTCATAATCAGAAGCTCGGTTGAATGTTTCATGCGCCGGGCGTTTCAGCCGTCCGGCGCGCCTATTGCACTCGCAAGACCTTGACGCGTCAAAACATTTTTTGCACTACCCCACCCGCACCCGCAGGCACTCCCGCCGGATGGAAAACGTGGCCGGCAAGTGTCCGACCAGTTCGCCATCCAGTTCGAAGGGCACGGGCGACTCGCTCATCAGGGTGAAAGATTCGGCCTGGAATCGTTGGACCACGCCGTTGGGGACTTTTCCGCGGGCCAGCAGCGGCAGGGCGCAACGCATCAGCGTCCACCAGCCGGCCCGGGGAAAGACGCACACGTCGAGCAATCCATCCCGCAGATCCGCGTGCGGCAGTAGCCGGTAGTTGCCGCCATAAAGCCGGCCGTTGCCGATCAAAATCAATTCGCCCGCGGCCTGCCGGTTGGTGCTGGCGGCCTTGATGGGTGGCAGGGTCTCAGCCAGTGCCTTGAGTCCGGCCCAGACGTACGCCAGCGGCCCGACTCTTTTCTTGAGCGGCCACGAAACCAGCTCGATGGCCCGGGCATCCAGACCGGCGCCGGCGAGCTGGGCAAAGTATCGCCGCTGCTTCACGCCATTGGCCTGAAACTCAACGCTCGGAAGATCAATGCGCGTTTCCCGGCCCGCCTGGATGACGTTCCAGGCTTTTTCAACCGACAACGGAATCGCCAGCTCCCGTGCAAACACATTCACCGTGCCGAGCGGCAGCAAGCCGAGGGCGACCCGTGCAAATCCGTCGGGCGTGTCGCCGATGCCGTTCAGCACTTCGTTCAGCGTGCCGTCCCCGCCGGCGGCAACGACGAGTTCATGGCCTTCGCGAACCGCTTCCGCGGCGAGCCGGCGCGCGTCATTCGGGCCGGTGGTCCTTTTCAACGCGCAGGTCGCGCCAATGGCATCAAGCTGGCGGCGAAAACGCCGGGCCTTCTCGCCCCGGGCGGCCGGATTGAATATGACGCACGCGCGCACGGCCATGATTTGGCCTGCCACCGACAGGTTCGTCGAGCAGAAAGGCGCGGAGACTTGCGCTCCCGCCCATTTTCCCTAAAGCTTCACGTGATGAGCGACAAGCACTCATTCTCCGTGCCCAAGTGGCCGTTCTTTCTCGGTGATGCCGTTTTGCTCGGCATCGGCGCTTTCATTTATCATGAGAGTGCGCGGCCGCTCGGGCATTGGGAGATCATCGCCTGTGGCGTTTGCGCGGCACTGGGCGCGTTGCTCGGCGTATTGCCCTTCGTTCTGGATTACCGGGCGTTGAGCAAGGCCCTGGAAGTCACCGCCCTTGGCACAGCGACTGAAAAAATCCAGAACCTGGAGCGGCTCGCGACGCAAATCTCCAGCGCGACCAACCACTGGGAAAACGTGCAGCTTCAGGCTGAGAAAATCTCTGGAACGGCGGGCGAAATTGCGGAACGGATGTCCACCGAATCGCGCGAGTTCACCCAGTTCCTGAAGCAGATCAACGAGGGCGAGAAGTCCACGCTCCGGCTCGAGGTGGAAAAACTGCGCCGGGCCGAGGGTGACTGGCTGCAGGTTCTGGTGCACCTGCTCGATCATATTTATGCGTTGCACTCCAGCGCCATGCGCTCGGGCCAGCCGCAATTGATCGAGCAACTGACCCGGTTTCAAAATGCCTGCCGGCACGACGCCCGGCGTGTGGGTTTGTTGCCGTTCACGGCCAATGTCGGCGATCCGTTCGATGCCGAACGTCATCGGTCGTCCGAGGCCGAGGCGCCGGCCGAAGGCAGCGTCGTGGGTGAAATCCTCGCCCCGGGTTACACGTTGCAGGGCCGCTTGATCCGGCCCACGCTGGTGCGGCTGAAACCGGCTTCGCCGGTTGAAACTGCGCCGCCAGCACCGCCGGCGGCATCTCAAGTCGAGCAGGACCAGCTTCCGCTTGAGACATCCAGCGAGCGGTGAACTCCTTCCGCGGCCTTACGGCATTGCCGCCGCCGTTTTCTCGATGATCGTCCGCAAGGAAGTCGCGGGCCGGAATCCCGTTGCTTGCGCCAGCTTCTGCACCACCGGTTTGCGCCGGCGCATGTCGTCGAAACCCGGCGCGTACGCCTCGGCATAGGGCACAAGTTCGATTTTGGACTTCGATCCAAGCGTTTCGATGACGAGCTGGGCCAGGTCGAGGATGCTGATTTCCTCGGTGCCGCCCACGTTGAACACCTCGCCCCGCGCGGTGGGAGTGTTCTGCAATCGCGACAGCGCGGCCACCGTGTCCAGGACGTAACAAAAACAGCGCGTCTGCCGGCCATCACCAAAAACCTTGAGCGGCTGGCCGCTTTGGGCCGCCGCGATGAACCGCGGCAGCACCATGCCGTAACGTCCGGTCTGGCGGGGGCCGACGGTGTTGAACAACCGGGTGATGACGACCGGCAGGCCATGCTCCCGGGCGAACGCCAGCGCGAGGAATTCGTCCATCAATTTCGAACAGGCGTAGCTCCAGCGGGATTGGTGCGGGGGGCCGATGAGCAGATCGTCCTCCTCGCCGAAGGCAGCTTTCTGGCTCTTGCCATAAACTTCGGAGGTCGAGGCAACCAGCACCGGCACGCCGTGCGACGCGGCCGCGTCCAGCAACACCTCGGTTTCATGCAGATTGGTTTTGAGCACGTGAATCGGTGACTTCACCACCAACTCCACCCCGACGGCTGCCGCGAGGTGATAGATGCTTTCCGCGCCGGCCACGATTTCGGCCAGTCCGCCGCACGTGGAGATTTTCGACTGAATCACGCGCAGTCCTGGATTCGCCGCGACGGTTTGCAGGTTCGCGCGCGAGCCGGTGGAAAGGTCGTCCACGACCACAACCTGCTTGCCATCCGCGAGCAATCGCTCCACCAGATGCGAGCCGATAAATCCCGCGCCACCGGTTACCAAGATACGTTTCATTCAAGTGCCTTCGCGATGGCCCCGGCCAGTTTTTGCCGATGTGCCGGGTCGGCAATCCGCCGGGCTTCCCGCGAGTTGGTCAGATACCCGGCCTCGATCAGGACCGCCGGGCACTTTTGCCCGCGCAACACCCCGGGAAAGCGCGCGCGCCGGACGCCGCGGTCAAGGTCACCGTTGACGCCCAGCAACGCGCGATGCAGCCGCACCGCGTACAGAAAATTCTGGTCGTCATACGCGTTGTTCGGGAAAACCTGCGCGGGATCGTCGGGATAACCGCGCACCAGATTGGACGGCAGGCCCGCCGGGGTGAGGCAATACGTTTCCAACCCGCCCTGCTCGTGACTGCCGCCGTCCAGCGAGTTGAAATGCAGGCTCAAAAACAAATCCGCATGCACCCGTTCGGCGAATGCCACCCGGTCCGGCAACGAAATCTCCACGTCGTTGACGCGTGTTAAAAAAACCTGCCAGCCGGCCGCCTCCAGCAACGGGGCCAGCCGTTTCGCCAAATCCAGCGTGAGGTCCTTTTCCAGCCGTCCGTCCACGACACTGCGCGCGCCCAGGTTCGATCCGCCGTGGCCGGGGTCAATCACCACCACGCGGTTGGATTTGGCCTGTACCGCGGCGCCTTGCAGCAGCGGCTCAAAATTCTTTTGCGCATCCAGCGCGTGAACATACACCTGCCCATCCATCACCTGGGGCGCGAAGCCAAGCCGGATTTCCATTCCGTCCCAATACGCCGTGCGGCTGCCGATGCTGACGATCAATACGCCGTTGGTGGAGGGCAGGGCGAAACTGGTCTGGGTCTTCACGGGCAGCCGCCGCATCTCTCTGATGCCCTGTTGTTCGCGCCAGCGGTTCAGTGAAATCCAGGTTGCGTGCGGTGCGAGCGTCGGGGGCGGTGACGTGACCGTTTCCGGCTGGGGTGGAACGACCGGGGGCGGCGGCGCGGGCTGTTCCTTCGGCGTCATCTCCCAATCCGGTGGATGACCGGCGACGGTATGCCCGGGCTTGCCAACCTTGCGCGGCGTGGTGGAGCAGCCGGCCAGCACGGCCAGCCCGCACGCAAGAATGGCCGCTGGCTTGATCACGGCGACATTGTGCGAATGAAAACGAGCGACTCAAGCGGATTCAAACGACGCGCGGCTCTGCGTGTCGCAGCGGCGGCAGGGGCGACGGTCCGTTGGTCGCTGATGCCGCCATGTGTTGAAACAGGTCGGAGCTGCCGCGCGACTGCCTTTCGTCTCATTGGATTTTTTGGTGTTTGGCGTTTGGTGTTTGGTGTTTAATCCCGGGTGTGAAAATTCTCGTCGCCATCACCGGCGCCAGCGGCGCGCTCTACGCCCAGCGCCTGCTCGACAACCTTGACCCGCGTACACACGAAATCCACGTCGTGCAGAGCAACTACGCGCAACAGGTCATCGCCGAGGAATTGCCGGATGGCCTGCGCTTACCCGCCGGCGTGAAAACGCATAATCTCAAGAGCATGAACGCTCCGTTCGCCAGCGGTTCGAATCCGCCGGATGCGATGGTGGTGATTCCGTGCACCATGGGCACGCTGGGGCGCATCGCTCACGGCTACAGCGAGGATGTTCTGTTGCGGGCGGCTGACGTCGTGTTGAAGGAGAAACGAAAGCTGATCCTCGTCCCGCGCGAAACGCCGTTGAGTCTGGTTCACGTGAAGAACTTTGAACTGCTCCTCCTCGCGGGCGCGACGATTCTACCGGCCAATCCCAGCTTCTACACCGGTGCGAAAACCGCCGTCGAACTGGCCGACACTGTCGTCGCGCGCGTCTTGGATCATCTGGGCATCGCGAACCAACTCGCGCCACGTTGGGCGGAGGAAAGGGAATGATGTCGGATGTTGGATGTTCCCAAATGCTTTCCACAGTAACCAAATGGCTTTCCTTCGTGCGCTTCTCGCACACGGTCTTCGCGCTGCCGTTCGCGCTGGCGGCGATGTGCGTGGCGGCGCGCGACAATCGCGGCTGGCCCGGATGGCGCACGTTCGGCTTGATCGTCGCCGCGATGGTCTGCGCCCGAACCTGCGCCATGGCGTTCAATCG
This sequence comes from uncultured Bifidobacteriaceae bacterium, assembly GCA_964458575.1. Classification (GTDB taxonomy): domain Bacteria; phylum Verrucomicrobiota; class Verrucomicrobiia; order Limisphaerales; family JADLHS01; genus CAYWMD01. Next base: position 17,124 of record CAYWMD010000056.1, read on the forward strand.
CATCGTGGACCGCAGATTCGACGCGCTCAATCCGCGCACCGCCAACCGGCATTTACCGACCGGGCAAATCAGTCTCGCCAGCGCCATGCTGCTGTGCGTGCTATCGGCGGCGGGTTTGGTCGTTGCGAGTTACTTCTTGAACCCGCTCTGTTTCTGGCTCTCGCCGGTCGCGCTCGTGGTGATTTGCTTTTATTCGCTCACGAAACGGTTCACCGATTACACGCACGTCTTTCTCGGCCTCGCGCTGGCGCTGGCCCCCGTGGGCGCGTGGCTGGCGGTGCAGGGCACGAACGTTTCCCCGCTGGAAATCATCCAAATGCTGCTGCTGGCCATGGCCGTCGTGCTGTGGCTGGTTGGCTTCGACATCATCTACGCGCTCCAAGATTACGAGTTCGACCGGAAAGCTGGACTGCATTCGCTCGTCGTGGCGTGGGGGCCGAAGAATGCGTTGCAGGCCGCGTTCCTCGCCCACATGGTGATGTGCGGTCTGCTGCTCGGCTTCGGGTTGCTCTGCCGTTTTCGCGTCGCCTACACCATCGGCTGGTTGCTCATTGTCGGTTGTCTCGTGCTGGAACATTGGATCGCCCGGCGGCGGAGTTTGGATTGGATCAATGTCGCCTTCTTCCGGCTCAATGCCGTCGTGAGCAGCGTATTCCTCGTCGTGGTGGTGGCGGAAGTGATATTTCAGGGCGGGTTCAAGCTGCGGTGAGGAATGGGGAACATTCAGCGCTCAACATTCAACATCGAACATCCAATGAAATTACTGAGCGGGCAGGTTCGATGTTGGGCGTTGAATGTTGAATGTTGAGTGTTTCCCAATAATTTCCTGTAACATCCGCCGTGCTTTGCTGCTGAGGTGGGTGTATGAGTGACACGCAAGCGATGGATGCGCCGGCCAACAGCCCGAAATGCCCCGAATGCGGCACGCCGCTGCCCACGGGCGCGCTGACCGGCCTTTGCCCCGCCTGCCTGCTCAAACTGGGCGCGGCTGCCGACACAGTTACTGACGGAAAACAGCCGCCGTTCAATCCGCCATCCATCGCCGAACTTGCGCCGCTCTTTCCGCAACTGGAAATTCTCGAACTGGTTGGCAAAGGCGGCATGGGCGTGGTTTACAAGGCGCGACAGAGGCAACTAGACCGCGTCGTGGCGCTGAAAATTCTCCCGCCGGGCATTGGCGATGACCCCGCGTTCGCCGAACGCTTCACTCGCGAGGCCAAGGCGCTGGCAAAGTTGAATCATCCGGGCATCGTGACACTTTACGAGTTCGGTAGCAGCGGAGGTGAGCCCACCCAAACCGAAGGGGAGCAAGGGGGAAAGGGGGCAGGGGGGAGCCCCGAACGCGTAGGCTCCCTTTCTCCTCCGCCCCCTTTCCCCCCTGCGGCCAGCCCGCCGCAATCCACCCGGAAAGAAGCAAGCTCTCGGCTTTACTACTTCCTCATGGAATTCGTGGACGGCGTGAACTTGAAGCAATTGCTGCACGCCGGTCGCGTTTCGCCGCGCGAGGCGCTGGCCATCGTGCCGCAGATTTGCGACGCGCTGCAATTCGCGCACGACCAGGGCATCGTCCATCGCGACATCAAGCCGGAGAATATTCTCCTCGACCGCCGCGGTCGCGTGAAGGTGGCGGATTTTGGTTTGGCGAAAATTGTGGGGCCGGAGCGCGACCGTCCCGGTGGCAGCGGGAACGAAAGTGCGGAGACGGCTCGAGAATCCCAAACGTCAACCGCCAGCGGAAGTGCTGCGGCCGGGACGGCCGCGCTCCGGGAACTCACCGACGCCGGCAAGGTCATGGGCACGCCGCAATACATGGCGCCCGAACAACGCGAGCATCCCACCGAGGTGGACCATCGTGCGGACATTTATGCGCTGGGCGTGGTGTTCTACCAGATGCTCACCGGCGAACTGCCCGGCAAGAAACTCGAGCCGCCATCCAAGAAAGTTCACATAGACGTTCGCCTCGATGAAGTGGTGTTGCGCGCGTTGGAAAAGAAACCCGAACTGCGCTATCAGCAAGCCAGCGTGCTCAGGACGCAGGTGGAGACGATTGCAACCACCCCGCCAAGTAGCAGCGGACGTGCGTCCGCTCAATCTGAATTACAGGGGGAATCGGAGGATCAGGGCCAACTCACGTCGGCAGCTACGCGAAAAATCAAACTCGGCTGGAGGCCGGTCTTGGTTCGCTCCACCGTCGTCGCTGTTTTGGTTGGATTGATCGTACTCACACTCGCGGCAACAGTCACAAGCCTGATGCCGCCAAGTTTTGCCGCGGTGGCGCGTGTCAAACTTGCCGATAGCAAACAATACGATCCCTACCGCCTGCAAAACGAATTCTGGCGGCTGCAATCACCGGACTTTTTGCGGGAGGTCGGCGGGCAGGCGAATTTGCAATTGCGCTGGCGGGACCAGCTGTATGGCAACGAACAATTTCAGGAAGGAATCATCGCCGCACGGTTGCGCGGTGCGATGGAGTTGCGCCCGATCCGCAACACGGCCCTCTTCGAAATCCGCTATTACTCAACTTCTGCCGGCGAAGCGGCGGACATCGCAAACGCCATCGCGAAACTCTACTGCCATCAAACCGGCGCGCAGTTGGTGGATGCGGCGGTCGAATCGCGCAAACCCGTTCGGCCGAATCCATTTTTCAACCTTGCGGTCGGGCTCACGCTTGGGGGTCTGCTGGGTCTGCTCGCGGGCGGAATCACGGCGCTGCTGCTTCGTCTGAAAAATCGGGAGGCCGAATCCGCTCAGTCGTTCGGCAAACCCAACACGCCTCGACCCACAGGACTACGGATTGTGGCAGGCTTGTTCATCTTGATCGGGCTTTGGAGTCTCGCCTCCATGCTGTTCCGGAAGGACGCAACCAACATCAGCATTTTCCCCAGTGCCCTCGCTTTGCCAATCGGCATCGGCTTGTTGAACCGGCGCGAATGGTGCCGCCGGTTCGCGACCTGGGCGCTGGCGTTTTCCTTCATTTTTACCTTGATCATGTTCGGTTGGGTCGTGGGCAAAGCCTTCGGCCTGTTCGCGCACTTCAACCTGGTGGCGATGTTTTTGGGTCGGCCGGTGGACAACCGGTTCGGTGCCATCGCCCTGTTCGTGCTGTTGGTCGTGCAACTCATCGCCTACCCGTGGTTCTACCTGACACTGGTTCGCAGTGATGTCCGGGCGCAGTTCGCCGCGCCGCGTCGAGGGCGGTCTTGGGTGGAATGGGGGCTGTTGCTCGTCATCGTGTTGCTCACATTGACTCGCGTGCAAGTCCCTGTGCAACGCAACTGGCAAACCGGCATCATCTTCGCAAGTCCGCCAACGCCGCCCAGCCCCATCAACATCAATTTCCACGCGCATGCCAACCCGTCACTGGGCCTGACCAAAACGGGGATCGCCGCAGTGGGACAAACCACGAGCGACTTCTGGAATCACTACAGCCGGGACATCACGGCCACGGAGTGGAAGCCCAATGGCGCACTCAGCCCGTTGATGCGTGCGGACAGATCGGTCACCAGCGCCGGGTTGGTGGTTCAGAACGCGTCGGGTTGCTGGTCCACTGAATCGGCGGACGCCATGTACCGCACTTACATCTATCCGTTGGTGGGCGAGACTGCAACGGTCACACTGACAAATCTGCCCGCCGGCTATTACGACGTTCTGATTTACTCACCGAACGGCCACTTTCGACTCACTGCCGGAGCTGTGGATTACGGAGAGAAGACTTGCATTGATCCGTCCGCAAGCGGCGCTCCCACCTGGCAGGAAGGGCGGCAGTACGTGCAGTTCCGGAGCGTAGCCGCGGCCGCCGGACAGGATGTCGTCATCAGCGTTCTGCGCAACGCTGATGGCTACGCCATCATTGCTGGCCTGCAAATCATCCGCACGGATCAACGTATGTCGCCACCGATTGGGACTGCTACTGCCGGCGGGCGAGTGGAAACATGGACCGACCATCTCCGTCTAAACCAGGCGATTGGCTTGGGCGCGTCCGGCAGCGCTTCAGCCGGTGACGACCAGTTTCGGTATAAGATTGTGTTCGATGAGAACTCCGTCGCGCTCACCGTGAGCTACCGCAAGGAGAACGACGCTGAATATCGGGTAATGCTCGAAGAACAGAACAGTCACCGGCGACCGTTGGCCGAAGACGGTCTGGCATCAATGGGCCGATTCGAGAACGGCTATCAGATCGTTGAAGAGAAGAAGATGTTGAGCCGCGACGAGTTTGAACGCATTGCGGCTTTGATTCTCCAGAAGCGGACGGAACACCAGAGTGGCGATTCACTCGCTTTCGGCCCGGTGATTGAGCGGGAATTGTTGTTATCGGATGCGAAGAAGGCATTGCTGAACCTCGCAACCGGCGAGTATGTGCCTGTTCCGAAAGACCTCCCGTGGGAAGCCGATATCGCTCGTCAAACCGAAACGTTGGGAAATTGGCTTGAGGAGGTGAAGCAAGTTGACGTGATGGCCGCGGTTGACCGGGATTTTCCGCGTTTAGGGCTGTGTCACGTTGCGTTGCGAGGAGTTTCTGATGCAGCGTGGGATCAGCCCGCTCGGTTGGACGATGAAGCGTTGAGATTTTTACAGACCTGGTCAGCGGACCCGGAACGGGTTTCCACTCTTGTTCCTGGGAAACTTCCCACCACCTTTGCCTTTCGAACACGAACGCAAACTGCTGGACTGCTGCAAATCGTTGGGCTCACAGATGACCTCACCGTCACGGCCCATCCACGCGGCGTGAAGATTCGTTACAAGCTGGTGCACAATGCTGGGCAGGAAGCGACGGTTGGCAGAAAAAGTGTCAATCCGACCGTGAAACTGCTCGCTATCGAAGACCGTTCCAAACCCGGCTTCATGATGTGGCAACCGGATGGTTCAGCCGTTCCTGATACATTCCGCTCGGTTTTAACGAATCGCTGGGGCGGTTCTTCGCCGGGCGTTTTTTGGTTTTCGATGCTGGTCAGCAACGCGCCCGACCAATCCCTGATTGAGTCCTGGAGCGCGAAGATAGCACGCAACGAAAGTGGTCGTTTCAGCGGGCGGATGGAAAAGTCATCCGCGCTCGGCGGCACGCTGGTTCGTTTTCCTGGCTCGGGTTTTAGCCGGAAGACATCAACCAATGTTCGTTTTGGTTTCGCCGTGCGCCCGTGGCGGACATTGCTGGTCTGGGAGGGCAAGCCCTTGAAATTGGTCCAGAACAACTGGCCGGGCGCAGATTCGATTGATGAGATCTATATCGAGGAATTTGAACCACGGGAAATACGTGGCTTCGACCCGTATGGTCGCCTCACCAACTTCACAACCAAGACCAATACCGGAAGTACAATTCAGATCAACCTTCCAGCGAGCAAGCGATCCAACGGCGTGTGGATTCTGGAGGTGACCGACCAGCGTGGCCGCAAACAAATCCTGCGGCTGTATAGTCCGGTTACAAACGCGGCGGGTGACTGGACTGGTGGCACGGTTTGGAATGTGGACGTGTTGCCGGATTACATTCGCACCATCGAGCTTAAAGGCCATTTCTTAGACGAAGACTATGATTGGACAGACTTCGGCGAAGTTCCCTTGCAGGCAGTTTCGCCAAAGTGAACCAGTGAATTGGCCTCCGAACATTCCCGTGGGTCGTGTATACTCATCCTGGTCGGAGACGACGTAACGAGTCCCCCTTTGAAAAGAAAGTTAGAGCCTCCTCACGTCGTCTCCTGCAATCCTGGAAATGACCAGCACCACGCCGGGCGACGTGTTCGCCACGACGCATTGGACCCTCGTGGTCGCAGCGGGACAATTGCGCGGGCAAATTCCTGGCTTGCCGGATTCGCCACAACTTAGGACTCTTTGAGCCGTCAACAATGAATCCATCGCCCGAATCTGCTGCTGCTCCCGATCCTGTATTCGTGCTATTATTCGACACGCTGCCCAAGTTCGACATCGGGCTGATTGCCGACGGCATCCGCGCCTGCGAGCCGCTCAAGCAGGACGTGACCTACGAACTCGAAGCCGAGGGCGAGCCGGGCTTCTCCGCGCAGGTGATGTTCGATGATCATCATGTTCATCTCGTCGGGCTGAGTGCGCCGCTGCCAAAGAGTGTGTTTGAGCAGGCAGTGAACAGCTCGAAATTCTATCCCAAGCTGACGAAGGAAATGGCCGGCCAGCGCGCACACATCGTCTGTTACTACAAAGGCCAGTCCACTGATCCGGTGGAGCAATTGATGGCGCTGGAGAAAATCGCGCTCGCGTTCCTGCCGATGGGAGTGCTGGGGCTGTTGGATTCCGGCGCTTGGAACTGCCGCCCCCGAATGCTGATGGAAAAATTCAACCTCAAGCTGCTGCGCGGCACGATCAAGGGCGAGCCGCACATGCTTTCCCTCGGCTTCGTGAAATTCTTCAAGGACGACGGCGTGTGGTTTTGCACGAAGGGGCAGCATCGCTTCGGTCTGCCGGATTTTGCGTGGCTCGCGACATTGAACGAGGCGCAGCCGGTTTACGATGCGTTCGGAAAATTATTTCTCCACTTTCGCGACAGCGGCACCCGCCCGCAGGCCGGCGACACGGCGGACCTTGGTGGAAGCCAGCAAGTTCGTTTTCGCGAGGTCTATGAATTCTCCGACTGGCTGGACGGCCCCGGCGGAACACTCGTCATCGAATCCACGAATCAAGCTGGTGCGGCGCCGGTTTTGACGCAGGCTGCCTCGGCCACACCGACAAAATCCGGCGGGAAGGCCACAAAGGTTCTATTGGGCGCCGGCATCGCCGTTGGCGGGATAGTTCTTTTGCTTGTGCTCGGCATCGCACTGCTTTTTTGGCGCTATTCACCGCGCCGTCAGACAGCGCCACGTTTCCCGACCAGCCAATTTCCGCCGCCCTCAGCACCACGGGGTGGAGCGACAATCACAAATGCGCCCCGCTTCATTGGACCGCCGGTCCTCCTCCGTTCAAAACACGCCACGTTCACAGACTTGCAGGGCAATCAATACAACGACGTGGTGTTGACCATCGCGGATGGGCGTGGCCTGTCCTACCACAAAATTGGCGGGCGTCCGGGCACGATTCCGTTTACCAATCTGCCGATGGAGTTTCTTGTCGGTCTCGGAGTGCCGACGAACTGGCCCGGCGTTTTGAAATGACTTCTGAAAGTGCTTCGACCAGCAGTCCGCGCGATGTGTTTGCCACGACGCACTGGACGGTCGTGCTCGCGGCGGGCCGGCGGCACACACCGCAATCCGATCATGCGTTGGAAGAACTTTGCCGCACTTACTGGTTTCCGCTCTACGCCTACGTTCGCCGGCGCGGTCACACGAAAGAGGACGCGGAGGATTTGGTGCAGGCGTTCTTCGCCCGCTTCCTCGCCAAGAATTATCTCGAAGGCTTGAGCGCCGAGCGCGGACGGTTTCGCGCGTTCCTGCTCGCTTCGTTGAAACATTTTCTCGCGAATGAATGGGACAAATCGCAACGCCAGAAGCGCGGCGGCGGCGTAACGCCGTTGTCGCTCGACTGGCAGACGGCGGACACGCAATTCCAAATCGCCGCCACGAACGAACCAAGTCCGGACAAGGTATATGATTGCGAATGGGCGCTGGCGTTGCTGGAACGGGTCATCGTCCGGCTGCGCGCAGAATGTGTGGCCGGTGGCAAGGGCGAACACTTCGACCAGCTCAAACTATTTCTCACCGCCGGTAAGGGCGCTGTGTCCCATGCCGACGCCGCAAGGTCGCTGGGCATGGATGAAACCGCCGTGCGCGTGGCGGTGCATCGGTTGCGGAAGCGCTACCGGCAGTTGCTGCGCGACCAGATTGCCCAGACGCTCGCCGATCCGGCACAGGTGGAGGAGGAAATGCGCGCGTTGTTCGGCGCGTTTGGCGGGTGACAAGGCGAGGCTGCTGACGAGCCGGCTCGCGAGGACGCTCGCCCCACCGGACTGGCAAAATATAACACCGCCAATCCCCGGCATGGTCGCTTCCCGCATCGTAAGCTAGGCAACATCCCCGAAACCGGTTAATAAGGATGCGCAGCGAAACCATGCACGGCAATACACTCCGGATAAGCGTGATGAGTGATGAATGATCTTGACCAAGCCAAAGCGTCCTTCCTGGAAGGACTACGCCTGATCGCAGCAAACAGTTTTCAAGCCGCCGAGGCACAGTTCGAGCGTTCATTGAAACTCGTTCCGGATCGGGTATCCACGCTCAACAATCTCTCCGCCGTTAAACTCCGGCTCAGAAAATTTGCCGAAGCCGAGGATCTGGCGAGGAAGGCCGTCGCCCTCGAAGACCAATCGCCGGCGGCGTGGTCGAATCTGGGAAGCGTGCTGGCGGCGACCCAGCGGCACGACGAAGCTTTGCAGGCGTATGACCGCGCGCTCGACGGCAATGCCGCCGGCGACCGGGTCTGGCTGAGCAAGGCCAGGAGTCTGCTCGCGCTGAAACATTACGACGATGCGTTAATTGCTTGCGACGAGGCGCAAAAGTTGAATCCCGGTCCCGAGGTCTTGTACGTCCGCAGTCTGGCATTGAAAGGACTCGACCGTCCGGCGGAGGCGAAGCAGGACTACCTGACTTCCATCCAGATGCGGACGGCCGCAATGCCGGTGTTCGTCGCGGAACGGCGGCCAACCCAACAGGCTGAAATCCTCGTCGTCAACTTTTACCCGCGGTTCGACGCGTCCCTGAGGCCGTTTGAGTTGTTGCATCTTCATTGCGACAATTTCCCCGGCCAGCTTGCGCGACTCTTTCGGGAGGATTTTCTTTTCACCTTCGTCTTTGATGGCGACGCCATCCGGCCCGGCAACCGGGAACGGATCCCGCCGCCGGATATTGTGCTGAACAACTGCGCCAATGGCGAGCATCTCCTGGCCACCGGCCGTCTGCCGGTGTTGGTGGAGTGGCTGGACCGCCTCGGCGTCCCGGTCGTCAACCATCCGGCCAAAGCCGTCCAGACCACGCGGGACGCCTCGGTGAAACTGCTGGAAGGGGTCCCGGGCCTCTCGATCCCGAAAACCGAGCGCTTCTCCTCGGCGGGCAAGTCGCCGGCTGATTTGGTGCGTGAAATCGAGGCGCGGTTCGATTATCCGCTGATCACGCGAACCGTCTTCGCGCAGGAGGGGAAGGGGATGAACAAGGTGGACTCGCGGGATGCGCTGGTCGCGGTGCTGGCGTCCGGTCTGCCCGAAAAGTTTCTTGTAACCCAGTTCATTGACAGCCGGGCGGGTAACGAGTTCTACCGCAAAATCCGGGCGGCGGTTGTGCAGGACGACCTCCTCATCACCCGCGTGGATTACAGCGCGAATTGGAACGTGCGCGGTCGCAAGTCGGAAAAGCGCGTGCCGTTTTACCTGGAGAACCGGCATTTGCTCGACGAAGAAAAAAAGATCTGCCAGGACCCGGCAGGAAGGCTGGGACGGTTCGCCGTGGAGACGCTCCGGGCGATTCGCAACCGGATTCCCCTCGAGGTGTTCGGGATTGATTTCGACGTGGATGGTGATGGCGCGGTGGTTTTCTACGAAGCCAACGCTTCAATGAACCTGTTCTCCACCGCCCATAGGCAAGTGCCGAATCCAAGAGAGCCGGAGGAAGATTTGAAGCTCGCCTTCCGGCGCTACTTCTTGTCCCTGATTGCCCGGCGCTGACGGAATGGGGCGGCTTTCACGACAGCCAAGCGCGCCTGAATCCCTTCGATCTCGCAAGTTGGGTTCATCGGCCGGCTGGCCCGCCGTGAGCGGAAACTGCATTTGCCAAACGCGCGGGTTCGGTTCATCGTGGCCGCGGTCATGGCAACGATCTTCCGATGTCCCGCCTGTCAACGGCCCTTGATGAGCCGCCGGCATACTCACTGCCAGTACTGCGGCGCGGAGTTGCCGGCCCATCTGCTTGCCAGCCAGGCGGAAATCGCCGCCGAGTTTCGCGAGTGGAAAAAAGCCGAGAAGCAGCGCCAGGCGCGGCAGGCCGAGGCTGACGCGCAGGAGAAGGCCAAACGGGCGAGCATTGATTAGCGCCCCGGGCGGAGTTGGACTTTTGGCCAAATGATTTCCAGCTTCGAACGTTGCGGCTTGCACCTATGACCCGTTCCATCACAGACATCGTCGGCAAAATTCCCTATCGCCTCGCGCTGGCCGGCGGCTGGATTGATCAACCGTTCGTGTCGCGGCACAACCCAACCCCGCCCGGCTCGATGGTCGTCGTCAATGTCGAACCGACCTTCCGCTTCATGGATCGCTCGGGTATTTGCGGCAGCACACGCGAGGTGGCGCGGCGGATTTGGAGGGACAAGCTGCCCCTGCGCGACGCGGGTGATTTGGTTCGAGAACTTTACGAGGCAGAGAATCGCGGCAAGCACAACCCTTCCGGTTCACAAGACATGATCGGCCTGATCTATCCGGGAATTAACCGCCTGGATTACGATTTCGCAGTGCAGGGCGGTGTTTTTCCGGCGCACATAGCAACATTGAACAGCGAGCGTGTCGCCCGTTGGCTGGAAAGCGTCCTGCACATTTTGCCGGTCGCTCCGCGGCCCGACGGCTACACGCCGCTTGGCAAAAAGAACCTGGATCCCAAATGGATTTCCCGCCTCGGCCAGACCGGCGCGGATTGTTTCGCCGCCATTCAAGGGAGGAACACCGTCGCGTTGGGAAAATCCTTCAACGAATGCATGCAATGCTGGGAAGCCATCCTGCCCGGCACGGTGCGCCATCACACGTTGAGGACCGACCTGGTTGGGTTGCTGAAATTTTATCAGGCCCGACATTCCGGCGCGATGTATTCAGGCTGCGGCGGCGGGTATTTGTTGGTTGTTTCAGATACGGCCGTGCCCGGCGCCTTTCACGTGCAAATCCGCCTGGCTCACCGATGAACCCGACGCAAAAACAAGTTGTAGTTTCCGGCAGCTTCGATGACCTCCGCTCCCGGCACATCCGGTTTTTGCAGGAGGCGGCGAAGTTGGGTGAACTGACGGTGTTGTTGTGGGATGACGCTGCGGTCCGGCGGCAAACAGGTGCGCCGCCAAAATTTCCCGAGGCGGAACGGTGTTATCTGCTCCAAGCCATCCGCTTTGTCACCCGGGTGGAACTCACGAATGCTCGGGCGGACGCCGGCGCGCTCCTGATAATCCCCGGATTGAAGCCGGACGTCTGGGTTGTCGAATCTTCCCCGGCCCACACGACCAGGGAATCTTTCTGCCAGACGAAGGGGATCGAATTGCGGGCGTTGGACGATGCGGCCTTGCGCGGTTTCCCCGAAATCCCGCCTGCACCGTCCGTCCCCGGGCGCAAGAAAGTCATTGTCACTGGCTGTTACGATTGGTTTCACTCGGGCCACGTGCGGTTCTTCGAGGAGATCAGCGCGTATGGCGACCTCTACGCGTGCGTGGGAAACGACGCCAACGTCCGCCATCTCAAAGGCGCGCATCATCCGATGCATTCGCAGGACGAGCGGCGTTACACGGTCGGCGCGGTGCGCTTTGTGAAACAAGCGCTCGTCACCAGCGGCCAGGGCTGGCTCGATGCGGAACCGGAAATCGCGCGCCTCAAGCCGGACATCTACGCCGTCAACGAAGACGGCGACCGGGGCGGCAAGCGGGAATTTTGCGCGAAGCACGGCATCGAGTACCTTGTGCTCAAACGCACCCCGGCGCCGGGTTTGGCAGCGCGAACCAGCACAGATTTGCGTGGGTTTTGACGTCGAGCAGTGCGTCCCGCTTGTCGCCGCCCTTTCAGTTTCGGTGAAGGGCGGATGATTTCGATTTGAGACCGGCGCGACGCCTGTCCTACAATGCGTGGAATGAAATTCGTTGTCCAACGCAGTGAACTGCGCGATCACGACGACCAGGTAAACCTGTCGGGGTTCGGCTTCAAGCCCTTTGCTGTGGAATGAACCTCCGCGCCGCATGTCTGGTTGGATGGATCTTTGGGTGCGGATTTCTCGCGGCGTCCGGGTCGCCTTACCTCTACGGAATTCACGATCACGACCCCGACCCCGGTGAGTTTTTGAACCGCATCAAGTCGGGCACCGGTGGCGCTGGTGGTTGGGTAACCGCAACCGTGGCGGTTGGCGCGGACCCGAACAATTTCAGCGGGGCGGACTTTTCCGCCCTCGCCAATGCCGGACACACGGTGATCTGTCGCATCAACTACGGTTACTTCCCGGCCGGCACGATTCCCGTCACTTCGAAATACGACGACTTCGCCACGCGCTGCAAAAACTTCGTGGCGAATTCCACCGGATGTTCGCTCTGGCTGATCGGCAACGAAAGTAATCTAAACGCGGAATGGCCTTTCGACTCCGGCAACAATCGGTTCAACTACGTTTCCCCGGCGAGCTACGCTGCCTGTTTCCGAAAATGCTACAACGCCATCAAATCCGTTCGGCCGAATGACCAGGTCATGCCCCAAGCCCTCGCGCCATGGGGCGGACCGTACGGTGGCACGGCGAATCTGAACGGCAGCGGTTACCCGGCCGACGGCATGCCGCTCAACTGGGTGCAATACTCCGCGCAAATGCTCGCCAGCATTCAGAGCAGCGGTCCCCTGGACGGCATCCCGTTGCACATCGGCTCGCGCGGCTACCGTTACGCCGACATTCACAGCACCGCGCAGATCAACGCCAGCGGCCAGAACCTTTACTTCAGCTTTTACGTTTACAAGGACTGGATTGATTACGGCATTCCATCTTCGCTCTACCACCTGCCGCTCTACGTGACGGAGTGCAACGGACTCTACTACTGGAAGGGCGGCGGGCCGCCGGGCGAAGATTTGACCCAACATTACGAAGCCGGCTGGATGCAGGAAATTTTCGCCGAGTTCAATCGCTACAACCAATCGGCGGTCACGAACGGTCGGCCCATTTTCCGCTGCGTGAATTTCTATCGCTGGTGCAGTTTTTGCGACGGCTGGAACATTGACGGCGACAGCAACACGAACAAGGCGCAAATTCTGGCCGATCTGGACTCGTCGGTCGCGCAGCTTTACCGCTGGCCGACCAATGTCCTCTCCCCGAATCCACCACCCGCGCCAACCGGACTCACCGCGGCGGTGGGCAATGGCAGCGTGACGCTGGCCTGGCAGTCCGGAGGTTTTGCCGAAACGTTCAGGGTTAAACGCGCGACGGCGACAGGTGGTCCTTACCCTGTCATTGCAAGTAATCTGATCAGCACAAGCTTCGTGGACACTTCCTTTACTCCCAACACCGCCGGCTTCTACCGGGTCAGCGGGGTGAACGCGAACGGTGAGGGACCGGACTCGGCCACGGCCAGCGCCACGCCCACGAACGGTTTGCCCGACGTAATCGTCACGGGCATCGCCTGGACGGCAGCTCAAATTGGGCCCGGGACGAACGTGGTTTTCCGGGCCACGGTAAAAAATCAGGGCGCGGCAGCCACGCCGGCGGGAGTAACGCTGGGGGTCGGTTTTCTGGTGGATGGTGTTCAGTATTCCTGGTCGGGAAGCTACAGTGCGGCCTTGCCCGCAGGGTCGTCGGTTACACTCGCGGCGGATGGCGGCCCGGTGGCAAACTACTGGACGGCCACCGCCGGCGCCCACACGGTCACGGCGAATGTGGACGACATCAATCGCTTCCCCGAAGGCAACGAAGCGAACAATGTGCTGCAATCCAACCTGGTGGTTTATGTGCCGGGCTACGCCATCAATACCGGCGGCAACGCGGCCGGCGGTTTTTCCGCTGACGCTTTCTGGAGCGGCAGCACGAATTTGTTTTCCGTGGCCACGGCGATTGATACCAACGGCATCGCCTTCGCGGCGCCGCAACTGATTTACCAAACCGAGCGGTGGAGCAACTTCAGTTACGTTTTGCCGAACCTCGTGCCGGGCAGTCCTTATACCGTGCGGTTGCATTTTGCCGAAATCTCACCCTCGGTGGCCACCATCAATGATCGGCGATTCCACGTGTTCATCAATGGCACGCAAGTTCTCACGAACTTTGACATCCTTGCGAACGCCGGCGCAAAGTTTCGCGCGCACACGCGTTCCTTCAATGTGCCGGCGGACGGTGGTGGCGTCATCAACATCAGCTTTGCTCGCGGCGCCGCCAATGAACCGAAGTCGAGCGGCGTGGAAATCCTCCCCCCTGCCACGGCGAATGTGGGTTGCCGCGTGAGCGGGTCAACCGTGATGCTCCATTGGTTCGGTTACCCGGGCAAAAATTATCGAGTGCAGTACCACACAAACCTGAACGCGGCGACTTGGAACGATCTGGCGGGCGACGTTGCCGGCACGGGTGGAGTCGTCACCAAGGCGGATTCCCTTGGAAACACGGCGCGCTTCTATCGGGTGCTACGTCTGAATTGAGATATCAAACGCGGCGTCGGCTTGCCTGTTCCAAGCGCCGACGGCTCTTCGGGCGTTTGCCATGAGCCGCAAAAGCTGATTTACTCCGCGGGTGCATTTCTTCGTCCAACGCAGCGAACTGCGCGATCTCTACGACAAGGTCGCCGCCGGCGAACGCATTTCCGAAGCCGACGCGCTGCGGTTGTTTGAATCCAAGGACCTCAACGCCCTCGGCGCCATCGCCGATCTTGCGCGGCAGAAGAAAGTCGGCAACCGCGCCAGCTACATTGTCAATCGCTACCTCAACTACTCGAATTACTGCATCCTGAGCTGCCAATTCTGCTCGTTCGCCCGCAAGAAGCGTGACGCGGACGGCTTTGAGCTGACCATTCCGCAGATGGTCGAGAAGGCGCGCGAAGCGTTGAAGCTCGGCATCACGGAATTGCACATCGTCGGCGGGCTGCATCCCTCGCTGCCGTTCAGTTACTACACGGACATGCTGAAGGCATTGAGCGCGCTGAATGATGAATCGGTGGGGCGAGCGTCCTCGCGAGCCGATGGGACAACGGAAGGCGGCTCATCAGTAGCCTCGCCCCACCGCCTTCAACTCAAATGCTTCACCGCGATTGAAATTCTGCACCTCGCCTGGCTCGCGAAGAAATCTGTCGAGCAGACGTTGATTGAATTGAAGGAGGCCGGGCTCGAATCGCTCACGGGCGGCGGCGCGGAGATTTTCCGCAAGGAAGTCCGCAGTGCCATCGCCAAGGGCAAGGAATCCTCCGAAGAATACCTGGACGTTCACCGCACCTGGCACAAACTCGGCGGCCGCAGCACCTGCACCATGTTGTTCGGCCACGTCGAATCGCTCACCGACCGCGTGGATCATCTCCGACTATTGCGCGCGTTGCAGGACGAGACCAAGGGCTTCGTCGGCTTCGTGCCGCTGGCGTATCAGCCGGAGAACAACGACATCCCGGTGAAGACGCCGCCCACGGGCTTCGACGCGTTGCGCACCATCGCCGTGAGCCGCATCTACCTCGACAACTTCGATCACATCACCGCGTATTGGGTGGGCTTGGGGCTGAAGCTGGCGCAAGTGGCGTTGAGCTACGGCGCGGACGATCTGCACGGGACGATCATCGAGGAACACATCTTCCACATGGCCGGCGCGACCTCGCCGCAACTCCAGACCGAAGCCGACATGATCAAAGCCATCCGCGAAGCCGGCCGCACGCCGGTGCAACGGAATACGTTTTACGAGCCGATCCGCGTGTTGGAGAACGCCGCTGCCGCAAACGAAGCTGAGCCGCCGTCGGGCAAATCAAAGGTACTAGAAGACAATCTGGCAACGGCGTGAAATAAATGCTAAACCTGTCGCGTTATGGAAACAGAATACAGCTACACCTGCCCAAACTGTTCCAAAGAATGTTCAGTACCAGAGTCCATGACAGGCCAGAATCTTATTTGCCCCCATTGTGGTCAGGAATTTTTCGCCACTCCACCGGAACAAACGTCCGCTGCCGGACTGCCGATGGAGGAAACCCGGAAACATTCCGCACTCCCTGAAAAATTGCCATACTTCAAGTCCGGTCGAAGGAAGATTCTCGAAGCCCGACTCTCGGAACTCATTGCCGACGGGGAATTGGACAAGAACGACGAGAGAGACCTTACCTATTTGGCGGCACAACTCGGGTTGGATTCGTCAGAGTTGTCCAAGTTGCAAAAGGAGAAATTTCTGAAAGAGTTTGAACCGTTAAAGCGGCGCGTTGAATCAACGCTGATGTTGACCGACGAGGATTTCGATGCAATTCAACGGCTTCAAAAGAAATACGACATTCAACTGACTCTTGGTGGCTTCAACGAAATTTACCGCTCCATCTACTTGATCGAAGCGAAAGGGCAGTTACCCCCACCAATCCAGACGGACTTGATGCTGGGGTCAAAAGAGTCTGCCTACCACTCTATACACACAACATGGCATCAAACACGCGTGAAGAATCGTGGCTATTCGGGCACATCTGTCAGCATTCCTAGCGGCATCAAGGGAGTCCGATTTCGTTTCGGAGGATATACGCCAATACGTAGCGAAGAGATGACACCCTTAGCCAACGGAGTTCTTTACATCACTTCCACGCGGCTGCTGTTCAGCGGTGATGCAAAGAATACGACTGTTGCGTTAAACAAGATTGTGGATTGCCATGTGTACTCGGATTCACTGAAAGTGGAGAAAAGCACGGGGAAGCCGGATTTGTTCTCCATGAATGCACCACAGGCACGTTACATTCTCGCATTGATTGGCGCACTTAAATCATTGTGAGTTCTCATTAGCACCCGGCTTCAGCCGGGTGTCCGGCGTCGAGAGAAAATCCCAACCGCTTCCGCCTTCGCTGCGCTTTCGCCTTCATCGTATTTCGGCGCAACGGTTGTAGCGGCGCTCTATGAGCGCCGAGGAAATGCGTGCGCTCTGTCGGCGGTCATAGACCGCCGCTACAGGGCGGT
This sequence comes from uncultured Bifidobacteriaceae bacterium, assembly GCA_964458575.1. Classification (GTDB taxonomy): domain Bacteria; phylum Verrucomicrobiota; class Verrucomicrobiia; order Limisphaerales; family JADLHS01; genus CAYWMD01. The sequence continues at coordinate 33,880 of CAYWMD010000056.1, forward strand.
TTCCCGCGCGCCAACTCCAGTCCCGTCAGGGGCGACATCTTTGTAGAACCGCCCACGACAAATCCGCAAGCTCGTCAGGAGCGGCATATTCCGCTCCTGACGGAGCTTGCTGCTTTCGGTTGGTGACGTTCTACAAAGATGTCGCGCCTGACGGCGCTTTGTTTCGAGTGGTTTGAGTATTTCGCGGTTGAAGAAAATCGGTTGGCAAAACACGCGTTTTATTTCATCGAGCCATCAAGACGGTTCGCACTGAGATGATTTGCCGAAGCTTCAAGCATTTTTCCCGAAAGTACGCTGACAACTTCGTGCCGCTGCCGTATCAGCCGGAGGACAACGAACGTAGCGGCGGGCATTCTGCCTGCCGCAGAGCCGGGGCTTCCCGCCCGGCGGAAGAAACCTCACGCAGAACCGAGCCGTTCGGAACTTTCGTGGGTCGTTGAACATGCGGGCGTTCTTTCCGGGCGGCAGGATGCGCGCCCTCTACGTCAGGCAGGATGCCCGAAGCCAGGCGGCCTTTGGCGCAACAACCCTTCGGGCGGCGGGTCTTTTGGTTGTGGGCTGCGTTGGCTCAGTCGTTACAGCCCGCTGCGGGGATGCTCCTCCTTCGCCGCCTTACCCACACCCAAAATCCCTCGCCGCAGCGCCCCTCCCAGTTTGCAATCAGGCTCTCACGCTGGCGCAGGTGGCGTTGAGCTACGGCGCGGACGACCTGCACGGGACGATCATCGAGGAACACATCTTCCACATGGCCGGCGCAACCTCGCCGTAATTGCAGACCGAAGCGGACATGATCAAAGCCATCCGCGAAGCCGGCCGCACGCCGGTGCAAAGGAATACATTTTACGAGCCGATCAAGGTTCTGGCCGATGGCGCGCCATCAGCGAACGAAGCCGAACCGCCGTCGGGCAAATCCAAAGTGTTGGAAGATAATCTGGCGCCGGCGTGAAATCGCGTTGGCAGCACCCTTGCACAATCGCTGCTTCGCTCTTACAATTCAACCGTCCTATGAGCGCATTGGAAGCAGTCGAAGAAATCCTTGCCAAACTCACGCGTGCGGAGAAAGCGCAGTTGTTGCGCTGGGCCGCGAGCGATTTGAACGATGCTTTTCCTGGCATTGAAAGCCGCCCCGGCGTTTGCGGTGGCGAGCCGTGCATTGTGCGAACGCGCATTCCCGTGTGGGCATTGGAGCAAGCGCGTCGGCTCGGGGTTTCCGAGGCCGATCTCCTGCGCTCCTACCCGACCTTGCGGGCGGAAGATTTGGCGAACGCTTGGGCTTACGCCCGTTCTCATCGCGATGAAATCAGCCGTCAGATCGAGGCGAACGAGGCCGAGTAATGGCGCGGCTTTATTCCAACGAGAACTTTCCCCTTCCCGTCGTCGATAGACTCCGCGCGCTCGGCCATGACGTGCTGACCATTCAGGCAACCGGCAAAGCCGATCAAGCCCTGCCTGATGACAAGGTGCTGGAGTTTGCCACCGCTGAAAACCGCGCTTTGCTGACCCTGAATCGCCGTCATTTCACATCACCGCGTATTGGGTGGGCCTACCGAGCCCCGCCTCATCCCAGCGCGTTGATTGGCTGACCTTCACTTCCACGCGCCTGAGATTGCCCCAGCAGTGGCTTTGAGGAGCGCGTTCATGTCCACTCCCGGGCCGTCGGCATTACGATACGCGCTGTCTGCCTTCAAGCGATAATTGCCCGCGGCGGCGTTCTCGAATCCGACCTCCGCCACTGTGCCCGCCACGCGGTTGCCGTCGGGCCATTCCTTCGCGTTGCCCGCTCCGATGATAAGGTTGTCCGTGAACTCAAATCCGTCGCAGTAGGTTGCCAGCCCGGCCCGGCCCATCCCGCGGCTGCCGTGAATCCCGTATTGACCGCGCGTCACGAGATTTCCGCGAAAGGTGAATTGCTGGAGGACTTTCCATTTTGCGTCCACGCAAATGAAGGTGTTGCCGCGGCCTTCGTGAAGCATCGTGTTGCGTTCGAGTGTGAGTTCGACCACAGGCCGGCCCGGTGTCAGGACTTGGAGCAGGCGACCGTCGCCACCAAACCGCGTTGGATTGATATCCTCGAAGAGATTGTTGCGGAAGAGCAGTCGCTTGGCGGTGTCGCTGCGATGTCCGTCGTCTTCCCCGAGGACGGAAATCCCCGAGCTGCAATGGCGCACGACATTGTTGACGAAGGTCACGTCCTCGACGGTGCACCACGGGGCTTTGCCCCCCTGGTTGCGGGGCGTGAGCAGCACGGCGAAGCCGACCTGGCCATGCACCCAGGAGTATTCAAGGACGTTGCCTTCCACCCAGACCCGCCGCGCGTTCTTCAGCTCGAAAAGATTCTTCACCGTCCAGCGGCGTCCCGCCTCGCGCCCGCGCCAGAGGGGCGGCTTGTAGAGGTGGTTGCCGCGAATCTCGATGTCGGCCGGGACCAAACCGGGCACGCGCGGGTCGGCGCCGCCGAACATCACGTTTTCACCCGAGCCTTCGAGATAGTTGTTGACGAGTTTGTACGGACCAGGACCGTTCCATCCGCCGATGGCCTGGGCGTCCTGCCCTTCCACGTGGCAATCGGCGATGTAGGAATTCGCGATGACGGTCGCCGCACTGTTCAGCGCAATCCCGCGCTTGAGAGCAGCGGACGAACGGCCGTGGACATAGACGCGGTCGAAGATCAAGTCGTGCGGCACCTGGCTCAGGTTGGTAAACGCACCGCTGCCGAGGGCAACCAGGTCAAAGTTGTTGGCGACATCATCCGCCGGCGCGAATTCGACGCCGACGACCCGATAGAACGCGGCGCCCGGAGCGGTGGCGAGTGCAGGAGCGCTGTTCGGCGAAATGATCTTCGGCATGGCCGAGGCGTGGGCGGGCTGCACACGCCTTCCTTCGGCGGGCAACCGGTCCATCGCCGCCGACCGGATCGTGATCCAGCCGGCGCCCTCTTTTCTCGGAAGAACGAAATTGCCAACGTAGCGTTCTCCCGCTACGAGCATGAGTTCATCCCCTGGTTTTGCGGTGTTCAGTGCCGCTTGCAGGTCTTCTCCTGCCGCGACCCTCCGCACACTGCCGGTGGTTTGGATTGAGGCTGGGTGCACCTCCAGAAGAAACCGCGGCGGCGCCGGTGCCGCGAGGCCTGCCGAGGTTGAAACCAAAATCCCGATGGCAACCGGCTCAAAGACTTGCTTAAACATGCCGACGAACTTAAGACATCCAATCCAGATCCGGAAGTCCGCGAGTCGAGAAAATCCCAACCGCTTTCGCCTTCATCGCAATTCGGCGCAACGAGCTGGTACAACCCGGCACAGGATTTGCCGAAGCAACACGCATGTTCCAGATAGCATCGCTGCTTCGTGCCGATGCGTTATCAGCCGGAGAACAGGCGGGGCGCGTCACGCCGTGCGCACCGGCGGTAGTGCCGCTTCCCGATGCGGCGGGCAGAGGACTGCCCGCCCTACCTTGACTCGTTGCGCACCCTCGCCGTGAACCGCATCTACCTCGACAACTTCGATCACATCACCGCGTATTGAGTGGGCATGAGGATGGACTTGATCGAAGAAACAACCTGCATTTGTTCCGTCGTCCCGTCATAATCCCCACACTCGATGAGCAAAGCGTCCAAACAGCGCGATTGTCCGGCGGTGGGGCATGCCATTCCCACTTCTGAATGTGTGGCCGAGCGCCATCGCCGGTACGCCTGCCCGGCGCATTGCCCGCACGACCCGTTCACGCCCGCCAATTATTTGCGCTTCCTCGAACTCGAAGGCAACGTGGATCGGAAAAGCATGGATTTTCTCATGGAGCACGCGCCCGACCTCGCCGCCATGCAAAAGGCGCTGCAACAAGCGCGCAGCCACCCGAGCATTCACGCCATGCACGCCTGGTACGAATGGAATTTGTTTTTCGCGCTGGACGCCGGCGGCCAGACGCCCTGCGAACGCTGGGAGAAAGCCGGGTTTTCCGGCTTGAAAAGCGACGGGCAATTGCTGATCCGCGCCAAAATGCAAACGCGCATCGCACTGCTGGAAATCCATCGCGTGTTCGACAACGACCAGGTCGAGGCGGTGGATCTGCTGTCTCCCGGCACGCCGCCGATGGTGTTTCAGGACCGCAACCTCACGGCGATGGCGGTGCGTTTTGCGAGTGCGTTAACGTGGATTTATCCGCTGCCGCATTTCTGGCGTTTGAGCGGGACGGCGGTGTTGATTCCGGACATGGCGGAGCTTGCGCCCGAGGAAATCGTGTCGGAAATCGTCCGGCATCTGGGCGGGCCCACGGAGGCCGAGCCGATGCGCCGCTGGCTTGCGGAACATCTCGTGCGTTTCGACGACGCGCTCCAAGCCACCTGCCGGTTGCGTCGGATGAAAATGTTCGCGGGCATGGACGCGCGCTACGGGAAGGCCGTGTATGAACTCCGAACGCCCTTCGCCGAATGTCGGAAGCTTTTGGACGAAGTGCCGGAGGTCGAGCCGGAGGACCTTTCCGACGCGGAACGCCAGGAAGGCTTTGCCGAGTCGCGGGTGTGGTTCACGGAATCGGTGTCGGTGAAGGCTGCCGTACCGGCGGGCGCGCGCGCCGTTCTGGGGCGCGTGTTGCTGGGCCAGTCGCACTGGCGCGTCGAGGGTATGGGCGGCGAACGCTTTGCCCAGTTGCGGCGACAGTTTGAGGCGCGCCTTGGTCCCCAGGTTCGGTTTGCCGGCGAACGGCTGGACGATTTGGGCGCGGCCATGTCGGCCAGGGAACCAGCCGTCAACGAAGCGCTGTGTCCGCCACGGCTGCTGGAAAACCCGCAACAAATCGTCCTTGCCTCCTCCCGCATCCCCGCGCCGCCGCCCGGCCTGTCCAACGCGGAGGCGGAACTCGAGTTGTTGCGCGCTGCCGACCGCGTGTTTCTGGATGACGCCATCCCGGCGCTGAACAACCGCACGCCGCGCGAAGCCGCGCGCGACCCGGCGTTACGTCCGCGTCTGATCCGCCTGCTCAAAGAACGTGTCCGCTCCCACGACGAACGCAACCTGCGCGCAGGCCGGACTGATGACATCAACTGGTTGTTGCGCGAGTTGGGCGCGGACGAAATCATTTTCGATCCGCCGCCCTGGCGTCCGCCGCCTCCGGCACACACGGCGGCGGAGGATTTGCCCGGGGACGATGCAGAGACTATTTCCGCGCCTGATCCAGGTTTGCCGCCTGCCCCACCGCTGCCGGCGCTGCCTTTCACGGCCAAGGAGGCCGGCAAACGACTGGATGCAGCGATGGCAGCCTTCGCGACCGCGGCCGAGGCCGAGGAAGCGCTTTACGCCGGCGGTCTGACGCTGATTGATGATGCCAGTGAATTAACCGAAAAGCTTCTTTCGGATGACGAGTTCTCCTTCGTGGTCGCGTTTCTCCTGCAAGTGGCGTTGGCGTTTGTGCCGCCCGGTCATCGCGCTCCGGCGTTGAATTTCAAGGCCCTGGCCGAGAAGTTCCACGACGCGCTCGACGAGATGAATGCGGCGGTGAAGTCGGGCTCACCCGACCGGTTGCAGAAGTTTCCCATGAATTGCGCCCAGCCCGAGCTCATGTTGTTGCTCACGATTGAAATTCTGGAGGGCGCCAATACAGGGCCGAAAAAGCTGCGTCCGAGCCATCAGGCGCAAAGCGTCAACCTGGCGTTGGTCCGGGCGTCGGTGGATGAATTGGACGAGGCGATGCGCCGCCGGTCACTTCACTTTCGATGAATTTGGCAGCCGCCGATGGCTGCCCCGGTTACTCCATCCGGTAAACATGCACGCCATAGGGCTTGACCTCGTCCGTCAACGTGTCGCCCTTCAACGTCACGGTGTGTTGTTCGTGAAGCACAGCGACTATTTTGCCTGCGAGCGCGGGGCTGCTGAATTTGATCGTTTGTCCCTGGCCTGACTTGTTCGCCGCGAACAGATACAGCGCGCCGTTCAATTCGCGCGTGGCGAATTCGATGGGCGCGTTGGTCGGCATCATGGTGATTTTGGCCGCGGAGGATTTGGCGGTGATGACCGGCTCCATTTCGCGCAGTTCATGCACCAGCTTCTGCACATAATCCCAGTGCGCTTCCTGCGGCTTGTTCAGCAGGCCCGCCGGTTTCTTCTGCCAATCCCTCTGCCCTGACCCGGTGTAAAACCACAGGGCTTTCACGCCATTGATGATGCTGAGATAGGCCATGCAACGGTATTCGTCCGGCGTGGGAAAACGCGCTTCCTTGAACGGCTTTTGATAGGATTGAATGGCGATCCACAGTGGCCTTCTCGAAAGCGTCGTCGTGAGCCACGAGGGCGGTTGCAACACGTCGCCGAATTTCTCGTTGCCTTCGAGGCCGTTGCCGTCGCGCTTGCGAAACGGAATTGGATACCACCACCAGATGCCGGCATCCATGCAATCGTCCGGGAAGAAATTGCGCCGGTCCACCTGGAGATTCTTGATCTTGTCGCGGGTATCGCCGAGCACGAGCGGGTGGTTGGGGTCCAGTTCGCGCACCAACTGGTAAAGGTCGCAGACGTTTTTGAGTGGTGCGACGCCGCGAGCCACGCGCTCCTCCGATCCCCAGCAAAGGAGACCCGGATGATTCCGGAAGGTTTCGATGCGCCGGCGGATCTGCGTCCATTTCGCTTGCTCGATGGCTTTGCGGGGCAGTTCGACCATCATGCGCATGCCATTGCTCCAGGAATTGTCGAGGAGTTGCTTGAGCCGTGTGTCGTTAGGATTGATTTCCACGTCCGCTTCGCCGGTGACGATGCCGTAGCTATGGGTGGCGGTGAAGCCGGCTTTGCCGAGTTCCTCGAAGCGGGTGGCGCTGTAAAGGCCGATGGGAAAATGCGGCTTGCCGTTCACGCGGAGAAAGCCGTCCGAACCGATGGTCACTTTTGTCGCGGAGGGTTCTGCCGCGCGCAGCGGGGCTTTAATCCCGGCCAAACTCACGAGCGCGACAACAGGCAGCATCAGAAGGCGGCGAATCATGGGACCGCATGAGACGCGGTGGTCATCGCTAGCGCAAGCACGATTTTGCGCGGGCGGCGGCTGTCCCGAATTGACAATTAACAGGCCGTAATGTCAGTCGGGCTGTTTGCCCGCAGCAGAGGCGTTTGCCTCAACGGCTGGAAGGATTGTCAGTTTCTGCGCCGGTATTTCCGCGGAGCAAACGACTTCGTGCCCTTTCGGCGTCTTTTGCCGCAAGACCAGGCTCAGGGAAAGTGTGGCCGGACCGGGCTCGGCTTTCGACGGGGCTGCCGCAAGAACCGGTCCCCACGGTTTCCAGCGGAGCACATAGATGCGGGCTTTGAGTGTTTCCGGGGTCAACTTGTTTGGAATCGAGTGCTCCGTGTTGCAAAAGAAGCCGTTGGTCTGCGAGAAGATAGTTCGAATCTCCACCGTGTCGAATGCCGGAGGCGGGGTCAAGCCCGGCGTGAAGAACAGATGGACGCGCGCGGTCTGGCTGAGGCGAAAGGTCTCAGTGAAAATCTCGGCGCGCATCCGGATTTTGTCCCGGTCGCCGAACCAATCGGTGGAGATTTTTTCAATCGGGGGCGGTTTCTCTGTGCGCGAAATGTCTTTGAGCAATCCGGCCCGTTCAAGCGCATCATGCAAGCGCGGGTCGAACCGCCCTCCATCTCGCCGACCACCGCCTCCGGGATACCCGCCTTGAATCGCATATAACGGCGGCGCGATTTCGGTCAGGCCGGTTTGAATCGTTGGTCCGTCGTAGCTTTGCGATGACAAGGGGCTGAAAAACCGCCCTTCATAGATCGTGCTTTGGGCGTCGCGCACCACGAACGGGCGATACAGATGCTGCGCCGTGTAAGCCATCAAATCCATTGCCCGTTCACGCTTGAGTTCGAATACCTGCCTTTCCCAATCGAAGCGCACGATGTCATCCGCCGTGAACAAAACGTGACTTGCATCCGCCTCCGTCCATCGAAGACCGGTTGGGGGATTATTCGTCGCGACCGCGCTCCCGGTGACACCGAGCCAGCTTGCCG